>NZ_JBALDK010000236.1:0-87586 GCF_036917455.1 Nostoc sp.
ATTTCCGTATATTTTAATAACTAATTAATAATAGAATAATTTAATTAATTGGTTTTTATATATGAGTATATTCTTTATTATTATCTAGTTTATTTGGCAATAATTAAATTTAGGTTATATTTCAGTTAATTGAAATATAACCTCTTGCTACTTTCTTAACCCTAATCAATCAGATAAGGAACAGTGTCAGTGCCCCATCTGTCCTATTCTGGAGATGGGTTAATAGTGTTATGGGTGATACTGTGTTTTTCAGCGTTGTTATACCGACTTATAATCGTCAACCGATTTTAGAAAAGTGCCTCCGTGCCTTGGAGGTGCAGGAGTTAAGTCAGCCAAGTTCGGTTACTGGTTACGAGATTGTCTTGGTGGATGATGGTTCTACTGATGACACATTGGAGTGGTTAGCAGCACACAAAGACGAGTTTCCCCATGTGCGATGGTTTCAGCAAGATCGGGCTGGTCCATCTGCGGCTCGGAATTTAGGGGTAAAGAAGGCGGAGGGAGACACAATTATCTTCATTGATAGTGATTTAGTTGTGCTGAGTAATTTCTTGCAAGCTCATGCTAACGCACTCATGCAGGGACAGGAGAAATTGAGGAGCGATCGCTTGTTTACTTACGGTGCAGTTATTAATACTTGTAATTTCGACAAGCCAACGGCTGAACCCTACAAGGTAACAGATTTTTCAGCAGCTTTTTTTGCTACTGGAAATGTAGCAATTGCCAAACATTGGTTAGAAAAAGCGGGACTTTTTGACACCAGCTTTCAACTCTATGGCTGGGAAGATTTAGAATTGGGTGTGCGGCTAAAAAAACTAGGTTTGACACTAATAAAATGTCCAGAAGCCGTTGGATATCACTGGCATCCAGCATTTAACTTAGAGCAAATTCCCCGATTAATTGACCAAGAAATTCAACGCGGACGGATGGGAGTTTTATTTTATCAAAAGCATCCTACATGGGAGGTGCGAATGATGATTCAAATGACTTGGCTACATCGCTTACTTTGGGGAATTTTGTCACTCAATGGCGCACTGAATGAACGGACAATGGCTCCATTATTGCAATGGCTAATTAATTTAGGTAAACCGCAATTAGCTTTAGAAATTGCCCGAATTTTTCTCAACTGGTACAACGTGAAGGGTGTTTATAAAGCCTATGCCCAAATGAAGCAAGAATCGTGAGTTTTGGCTTCATTTGGTCATCTGGGTAATCGTTTGGTTCTTCTCGCGTCACCTAATTCGGTTCTTTCTAGTTCTTGTCCGATCTATTGTTCCATTTGCTGACGTTGGCTATGCTTCTGGGTCTTCGTTTAGAACGTACACAATTTACGGCTTTTGTCAAAGCTTTTGTTAAGAAAGATGTTTATAATAGATAGCTTAAAAAGGAGGGATCGCTAAATATCTAAAATCACAGCGAAATACTTGTTTATTTATCCTCTGAGTATGATGATAAAAATTATCTAAAAAATCACTGTTATAATCCAGGACTTACGCAAAATCATGAAAAAACGAACCACAGAGGGCGCAGAGAAGCCAGTACGTTGGGCGGGTTCCCCGACTTATAGCAACTGGCGCGACACGGAGAAATAAGAGTTTCAGAGAGTTTTTGCGTAAGTCCTATAATCGTTGGTTGTTTCAATTTTTTAGCAATTTTTACTCTTTAAAGAAATACGGATAGTAAACTCTGTGCCATGTCCTGGGGTTGAATCAACTTCAATACTTCCTGCATGTTTGTCTACGATAATTTGATAAGCGATCGCCATTCCTAATCCGATGCCTTTGCCCACAGGTTTCGTAGTAAACATATAGTCAAATACTCGTTCCTTTACCTCTTCTGACATACCAATTCCGTTGTCATAAATCTGAATCATCACTTGCTTATCATCACTGAGTTCAGTCCGAATACAAATTTGTCCTTGATTTTTTACTAATGACTCTTCTATAGCATCGATCGCATTGGCTAGAACATTCATAAACACCTGATTGAGCTGCCCTGCATAGCATTCTACTAGAGGTAAATCACCGTACTTCTTAACGATTTGAATTTCTGATTGATTAGGCGTGGCTGTCAGGCGATGATTCAGAATCATCAGAGTGTTGTCTAATCCTTCATTAATGTCTACAAACTTCATGTCTGCTTCATCAAGGCGGGAAAAATTACGCAGCGACAGCACAATTTGACGGATACGTTTGGTTCCCACTTGCATCGATGCCATTAGTTTAGGTAAATCTTCTGCGAGAAACTCAATATCAATCTCTTGGGAGCGATCGCTAATTTCTGGTGTAGGATTTGGGTAGGCTTGTTCATAAAGCTTTAGCAAATCGAGAATGTCTTGGCTGTATTGACTGGCATGGTTGAGATTGGCATGAATAAAATTGGCGGGATTATTGATTTCGTGTGCGACTCCGGCCACTAGTTGACCCAGGCTAGACATTTTTTCAGTTTGGATAAGTTGAGCTTGAGTGTTTTGCAATTCTTTCAACGTTTCACTGAGTTGTTGCGCCTGCTGGCTAGAAATCAAGGCGCGATCGCGAATTTGTTCGTATAGTTGTACCTGTCGCCATCCACCGATTAACCCAACTACAAGCAATCCTCCCAGAACCGTAGCTAACAGGTTCAACGCCTGCAATGGTGATTCAATATTTTCTTGTGGTACAACTAGAGCTACTGACCAATTTGCTTCTTTCAAAGGAGTATAAGCAACATAATTCCACTTTCCATCCAGTTGAGCCAATTCAATATTGGTGCGTTTAGCTACCATCTTTTGAGTGATTTTTGCCAACTGGAGATTAGGTGAATTGAGAAAACTCTTAGCAGCTTTTTCCGGTGTGCCAATCAATCGAATGTCGGGATGAGCTATGGGAACTCCTTGAGAATTTAGTGCAAAGGCATAGCTACCCTCACCTTGATGTAAATTGCCGATCGCCTCAACTACCCGATTAATCTCAATTCCTCCCATAAACACACCTGCTGGTTTTGTGCCTGTTTTGCCGGGAATCGGGGAACTAATCTGAATCTGTAACTGATTGTTTGTGCGCCCAATAATTGGATCGGCAGCTATCGTTTCACCTGCCATACTGTGCTGAAAAAATTCTCGATCTTTGACATTCGGACGACCTTCCTGAGTATTAATCAATGCACCATCTGGTGTGGCAAACGCGATGAGCAAAAATGTTTGCATCCGCTTCACTTCAGATTGTAAGTAAGGTTCCATCACAGACCAATCTAGCGATCGCACTACAGCAGAATTTGCCAGAGTTTTAATTTCTGTCTTCCGAATGGCTAACCAGTTATCAATATCATTTTGACCTTGTTGTGTTTTTAACAGCACTTGCTGCTTCAGACTATTGAGCAATAGCCCTTTCACAATGTTGTAACTAATGATTGCGGTGACGCTGATACTAAGGGACAGAATTACCAAAATTGATAGTAATACGAAATTACGCGATCGCCATTTCAACCAACGTTTGCGTAATTTAAACATTTTCGTCGCTTTCCTCCAAGTTAAAAATTAAAAATTAACAATTAAAAGTGCTGAGTAAAGTAGAAATTACTCAGCACAGGCTAAACGCCTCGCTACCATTAACAGCATTCTTTATTGTTGTTGAGTAGAGATTTGAATGACAAACTCTGTACCCAGTCCAACTTCTAAAGTGCAAGAGAGTGAACCACCATGTCCTTCTACTACAATTTGCCGAGCGATCGCTAATCCCAATCCAGTGCCTTTTCCTACAGGCTTGGTGGTGAATAAATGATCGAATACTCGTTCCTTGACCTGCGGTGACATTCCCACTCCGTTATCAGCAATCTTAATCCAAATATGCTGCCCTGAGTTTGCTACACGAGTTTGAATAGTGATGCAATTGGGGTTAGCTAGAATGGCTTCCAAACTCCGTTCTGTATTGTATTGTTCAAGTGCATCAATGGCATTTGCTAACAAGTTCATAAACACCTGATTAAGTTGTCCAGCAAAGCATTCCACTAGGGGTAGTTTGCCATAATTCTTCACTACATCAATTGCCGGACGGTTTTCATTAGCTTTTAAACGGTGTCTGAGAATGAGAATAGTGCTATCAATGCCTTCGTGAATATCAAAGGGAACTTTATAATCTTTATCTGCTCTGGAGAAGGTTCGCAAACTGGTACTGATGCTGCGGATACGGCTAACACCCAATTTCATTGAGTTTAGCAGTTTAGGTAAATCTTCGCGTAAATAATTAAGGTCGATGGCATCAATTTCGTTTTGAATATCTGAGCCAGGATTGGGAAATTTTTCTTGATAAAGATTAACTAGTCCAAACAAATCTTTAACATAATCTTTGGCTGGTTCTAAGTTGCCAGCAATGAAGCCAATCGGATTGTTTACTTCATGGGCAACACCTGCTACCAAATTACCAAGAGCAGACATTTTTTCACCCTGTACCAATTGCAATTGCATTGTTTGGAGTTCTTGCAAAGCTTGTTCTAATTGTTGCTTTTGCTGTTGCAGTAATTGTTGTGCTTCCTGGCGTTCGGTGATGTCTTCAGATGTGTCAAGGATACCAAAAAATTTTCCTTCTCTATCTTTTAGAGGGATTTTGTTTGTATTCGACCAAATTGGTTTACCGTCTGCTTGCTGTAATGTTTCAATAATATTGAATTCAGGTCGTCCAGATTCCATAATGCGGCGATCGCGTGCTACAAAAAAATCTGATTGCTTACTAGCCCAGGGAAGATCGTAATCTGTTTTACCAATAACATCTTCTGGCACTCCTAGACCCCAAGTTTGAGTAAAGTTATGGTTACAGCCTAAATAAACACTATTGCGGTCTTTCCAAAAAACAGACTGGGGGATATTGTCGATAATTAACCGCAAGAATTGTTCTGTCTGTCCCAGATTTTCTAGAGTATCTTGTGCTTGCTGATAAAGTCGGGCGTTTTCTAGGGAGATTGCAGCTTGAGTGCATAACAAATTGAGAATTTTGACGCGATCGCTGCTAAATGCCCCAGTAATTAGATTGTTTTCTAAATACAAAATCCCTAACAGTTTACCTTGATGCAGAATCGGTGTACACAGCAAGCTTTTGGGTTGCTGACGAATGATATAGGAATCCGCGATCAGGATTGGATGGAATGTTGTATCAAGGATGACGGTAGGTTGCAGGGTGCGTTTAACGGCATAAATTATGCTATGGGGAACGTCTGCACTATCTTCTACAAAAATGGACTGTAACACCGTTGATTGTTGCCCAACTTGAGCAGTGGCCTCAACGACCAATCTACCTTCTTTGAGCAGTAGTAACGCACACTTATCGGCTCCAGCATTTTCAATCACCACTTGCAGCAGCTTTGTAAGTAATTTATCCAGTTCAATTTCACTAGAGAGAGTCTGAGATGCTTTGAGAACTGTTGCCAAATCTAGCATTACTGACGTATTGCTACTAGATGTTACTGATTTATTAATGCTTGGGTGCAAGGTAGCAATGGTGTCAATATTTGCCAAGGTTTCATTGGGCGTGAGTAGCGATCCTCTTTCGGAGTCACTTCGGAAATGCCTCTGTTGTAAAATTGGGGTTAGAAGTTGTGGATAACGGTGTTCTAAATCATCGACTTTGGTTTTAGCACCCCAGCAAGTATAACCATAGTAAGCATTAATCAAATACTCTTGGGCAATGCGCTCTTTTCCCCACTCTAAATAAAACTTGGCTGCGAGTTCGTTAGCAAGAGCTTGTTCGTTGAGGTATTCATTTTCTTTGGCTTTAGTAATGGCGCGATCGTATAACTCAATTGCATCCATATAATTGCTAGAAACTTTTGCCATTTCCGCAGACAATAAGAGATATCGATGGAGAAAGTTTTGTGGGCAATTATCCGCCCAATTTTTTTGGATTTGTTGATGTTCTTGGATGGTGTCCCAATACTGCTTTTTCTTCTCTAATGTTGCATTGGGATAGATGGCTAACAAACTAAGCGGATAATAGAAGTGATACTGAATAATTTGGAAGAAAGCAGAATTAGAGCCAAGAGTTTTTTCAGCTTCTTGTGCCGATTGAATGGCATCTTCATAGCGACCATAAAGGTAAGATAATTGGATTTTCAGAAAGCAGTACCAATTAATTCCATGATCAAAGTTATTCTTCTGTCTCCACACTTCTATATAGGGAATATCTTCGTCATTGCGATCGTCTAATAAATCGGTGTTTTGAGATTTTGCTTGCAGGTTCAATAAAAACTGCCTCTGTAAAGTAAACGCATACAGCATATTGGCATCATTTACCTGTTGAACATAGCTAAGATATTTTTCCGTTTCTGCGTAAACATCTGATAGGCGATCGCCCTTAATTAACATTGCCCAAATTAGAAACGAAACAGCCCAAACACCAAACACTAAATTTCCAGTTTCTTGACAGACTTGGAATGATTTTTCAGAAAACTGTAAATTAGTTTTTAAATGCTGACTATAGGGATTAATCGTGTGTGCAAAGATATTATTGGTCTTAAAAATAAATTGGCTGCTATTGAAGTGACGATCGAGTTTTATTGCTAACTTCCCAAACTCATAGGCGGTTTTATAACTACCTTGATTTGCTAAATTCATTCCATATAGACAATAAGCAAAACCAGAACTTTCAGCATTGCCATAAGTCAACGATAAACCGATCATTAATAAAGGAGCCAAACAACTAAGGTTTTGATCTCCTCCCATATAAGCTATTCCCCAAAGGTCGGCTAAAAGACCCATACAGACTTTCTTATCTGGATCTGTCATCTCCGGCAAATCGAATAAATCTGCTGTACGAATCGTTTGCAGTTTAACTTTTAATTCTTTAAATTCAGTTGCGATCGCAGTTTGCTGTTCTTCAGAAGTAACAGGTAAATGCATCCCCATGATGCTTAAACCTTTCAACCCACCTTTAATGCCAGCTTCGATATTTTCGCCTTGAGTCATTTTTAGGTACATCTGAATACCATAAATTTTTGCCTTTTCAAATTTATCTTGGCTATTATTTAAGGCTTGCACAAAGGCAGAGAAAGGGATATCGCGCCCGAATTGGTCAAATTTACCTTTAATAAAGTAACCCCGTTGTCGCACAATTGGTTTGTGGACTTCGTTAACCACAGCAGTTTTGCCAATACCAGAGAAGCCTGCTACCAACATAATTTCGGTGCTTCCCTGACTGACTCTCTCAAAGGCATCCAGTAAGCTTTCAACTTCCGCTTGGCGACCGTAGAGCTTTTCTGGGATGATGAAGCGATCGCAAATATCCCGCTCCCCTAATTGAAAGGATTTAATCTCTTTAATATCTTGTAATTGAGACAAACATTTTTCTAAATCAAATTTCAACCCTAATGCGCTCTGATAGCGGTCTTCAGCATTTTTCGCCATCCATCTCATCACAATGTCACAAAGAACTTGGGGAATCTCTTCTTCCCCCCTGCCTCCTAATTCTTCTGGAAGCTTGGCAATATGACAGTGAACCAACTCCATCGGCTCATTAGACTGAAAGGGTAAATGTCCAGCCAGCAATTCATAGAAGGTAACGCCGAGAGAATAGTAATCACTGCGATAGTCAATTCCGCGATTCATTCGCCCGGTTTGTTCTGGGGAAAGGTAGGCGAGAGTCCCTTCTAAGACATTAGGACTGTGAACTTCCAGGGTTTCTTTGGGTAAAAAAAAGGCAATGCTAAAGTCAATCAACTTGACTTGCTGAGTTTTCGGGTTAATCAGGATGTTGGCAGGCTTGATGTCTTTGTGGATAATCCGATGGCGATAGAGTCCGTCAAGAATATCGCTCAGAGCGATCGCAATTTCTAAGAACTCTGTCAAACTATATTGCTTACCCCCCATTTTTCCGTTCATCCAATCTCTGAGGGAAATACCGCCAAAATCTTCCATCACCAAAGCATAGCTGTTGCGGTAAGGTTCCAGGCTGTAGGGACGAACAATGCCAGGTAGGTCAATATTTTTAGCGATTGTGTACTGATTACGAAATAGCAGCAGTTCGTTGAAGCTGGGATACTCCTGCTGGAGCAGTTTAATTACGACTGGAGTTAGATCGGTCTCTCGAATTGCACGGTAAACTAAGGTTTTATAACCTGCATAAAGTTGTTCGCTAATTCGATAGTTCAAAAGCTTGTCAATCGGCTCAACTGCTCTAGTCATACTTCATCAACTCTTGTTAAATCAGCTATTTAGTTAAAGTAGTTTGCCCAAAAATCAGCTTTTGCTAACGCAATTACATTTTGTAACGGAGATTTACCCCTAAACTTTGTTAAATAACTACAATACAAATTGAGCTAAGATGCTATATAACTCTCCAAGAACTAGAAAATCAAATCCTGGCACTACTTCCAACCGAAAAAATGGCAATTTATCCAAAGCCTAACTCAAACCATCAACATAGAGTAAAAGGTAAGCTGTTGTGTTTTTAATTTGTACATTGAGACAGCAGGGGAGCAGAGGAGCAGAGGAGCAGAGGAGAGGGTTTACAGATTTTACCTAAAAGATTATGAGGCAACTTGTAGGCGCGACAGCTTATCACTAAAATACCCGGTGTTTGGGGTGGAGAAGCTTGTATCGCTGGAACTCGGATTGCAATTTGGTTATTAGTTGAAGCACGTCGCCTGGGAATTACCAAAGTCCAACTTTTGCAAGATTATCCTCATATTGGCGCGGCTGATTTAATTAATGCTTGGATATTTGCAGATGCTTATCCTGAATAAATTGAAGCTGCAATTCGTGCTAATAAGGTTGCTTAAATCATGGCGCGTTTATACGCTGATGAGATGTTCCCACAGAAAGTAAGCGAACGTGTTTTTAACTCTCAAGTAAAATTCTCACTATTTCCGGTAAAATCAAGTTCTGAGGACTGTGGATTTGGGAGAAATTTGGGGTGCCTACACTTGGCGTTAACATTGACCACATCGCCACCATCCGGCAAGCGCGACAGACGGTGGAACCAGACCCGGTGGCGGCTGCGGTACTGGCAGAATTAGCGGGTGCTGATGGAATTACGGTGCATCTGCGCGAAGATCGGCGGCATATCCAAGACAAGGATGTGCGGATATTGCGGCAAACAGTGCGATCGCATCTTAATTTAGAAATGGCCGCAACAGATGAAATGCTAGCGATCGCACTCGATATCAAACCAGATTACGTGACTTTAGTCCCCGAAAAACGCGAAGAAGTCACAACAGAAGGCGGACTAGATATTACCCTCCAAATTGCTAGAATAGGTGAGATAGTCGATAAATTGCAAAGTGCTAACATTCCAGTTAGTTTATTTATCGATGCTGAAATAGCACAAATTGAAGCATCTATCAAGGTGCAGGCACAGTTTATCGAATTGCACACCGGACAATATGCTGAGGCCAAGGATGAAACAAATCGCCACCGAGAATTAGCCATATTAGCTAAAGGTTGTGAACAAGCGATTCAAGCTGGATTGCGAGTCAACGCCGGTCACGGACTCACCTATTGGAACGTCTATCCAGTGGCTGCGCTTCCAGGCATGGAAGAACTGAACATTGGTCATACCATCATCAGCCGGGCAGCATTAGTAGGTATAGAAAGGGCAGTCCGCGAGATGAAGCAAGCTATAAGGGGGAATGGGGTATAAGGGGCAGAGGGGCAGAGGGGCAGAGGGGAAAAATTTACTACAACTTCTCTCCTGCTCCCCTGCTCCCCTGCTCCCCTGCTCCCCTGCTCCTCTGCTCCCCTGCTCCCGTATCTTAAAAGAGGGGTTGTCACTGCGAAATCTAGAAATTGGGATCAAATCTTCAGCAAAAACTTCTATGAGCGCAACACAATCTAACGACCTGCCACTTTGGGTACAGGATAGAGATAAAGTGATAGCAGAAAGCACTGATGTCGAGTGGCGCTATCAGACACCGCCTGATTATTCTCGTTCAAAAGAGAATCTTGCCCAAGAAAGTATCCACAATCACCTTGAAGGTACACTAGAAGCGATCGTGCAAAACTTGGTGCGAACCTTCGAGATGGAGGTATCTTTCAAAGCTAACCCCCAACAGTGGTTATCTATTGTCAATGAACAGTTTCGGGTGAGTACCAATGGTGGAGTAGAGTACACCGCAGCAGATGTATCGGCCCAAGGTACTTACAACTTATTTATGCCTGATTCAGAGCATTACAAGGCTTCAGAAGAAAGCTTTGAATCATCCGCAAAAGTCTTCCACACAACATTTCCTCAAGGATTTCCTTGGGAAGTGCTGGAAGTTTACTCAGGGCCACCAAATGTCACATTCAAATGGCGGCATTGGGGACATTTTAACGGAGAATACAAAGGCCATGCGCCGACTGGAGAGACAATAGAAATTATCGGTATGAGCATTGCCAAAGTTACCGATGACTTGAAGGTTATTTCCTTAGAACACTACTTCGACAATAATTTGTTCTTGGAAAAGCTAACATCTGGTGGCAAACAGACAAATGCCCAAAAGCCGACAAGTGCTTGTCCGTTCAGTTCTTGGTTCAAAAAATCCCGTAAGAGTTAGTTCATAAGGGTACAGAATGTAATCCTGTGCCCTTACATGATTCACACAGCAACCAAAGGATGAAAATGCAAACATACTATTACGTTTTGGCAAGTCTTCGCTTTCTTCTTCAAGAAGAACCCATACACGAAGTTATCAAAGAACGCACTCGTCACTACCACGAACAAGAAAAACAACTAGATTTTTGGTTGGTTCAGCAACCAGCTTTCTTGGAAGCACCCGAATTTGCACAGCTAAAGGCAAAGTGTCCCCAACCAGCGGTAGCAATTATTTCAACTAATCCTCAATTTATTACTTGGTTAAAACTGCGTTTAGAGTACGTCATCACTGGAGAATTCCAGGCTCCTTCTGAGACAATACCAGATGCTTTAGCATCGTTGGCTACCGTATCTTAGAAATTGGGCATTGGGTATGGGGCATTGGTCAATCATCATATAGTTCTGCTCCCCCATTCCCCAATTTTATTTGGTAAAGACAAAATATATTTTGTAACACTACTTTCGTTGCCATACTGAAGTAGCTAGGTTTTCAGCTTTTTTCTTATAAAATCTTCTAGGACACCTTGATTTACATAATCTAACTTTTGTGCATAGATTTCAGATACCAAGTATTTTAGGATTAGCGATCGCAGGGTTGATTAGTGGCATGAGTTCTGTTTTTGCTCAACAAGCCATTCCCCTTTGTCAACCACCGACTTCGGGTGAGTATCTTTTATTAGTAGTCAGTCCCACAGCAAATAATCAAAAGCAGTTGCGTAGTGCCTTACCACCTGAACTAAAGACCATTACCTGCAAATATCTCAACGAAACTGTGACGCGAATCGGGGGCTTTAAAAAAATTGATGATGCCAATCGATGGGCAAGGTATGTAAGCAATATTGTTGGCTTGTCTGCCATCATCACCACTCGACCAACAACAGCAGATGTGCAGCCACAACAACAGCCACAACAACAGGCACAACTACAGCAACAGCCACCTCAGCAGACAGTTAACTATAATCCCCAAGCATTAGGAGAGGGTTATGCAGTGTTGGTAGATTATTACAACCGTCCTGAACTAGTAAATAGCGTACAGCAAGCAGTAGGAGGTAACGTAGGTTTTGTTTCTTATGGACAACGCCCTTATTTGCTAGCAGTATACACAACCAACCAAAGTGAAGCATACAACACATTACAGAAGCTGAACAATGGCGGTTTTGTTGCCAGCATAGTAGATAGTCGTAAGGTGATTCTGCTGCGCTCAACTGTGCGCTTGTAGTGATATTAAGTTTTCTGAAAGACTGATGCGATCTACCAAGTTGGTAATTTGTCAACTGACAAATTACCAGTTACCAATTAATAATAGTCGCTCAAACAAAAATTTGTTGCCCTAGCTTAATAAGCAGACCTAGCTAACCAATAGATAGTTATACCCAAAGCCGACCCAGCTATTACCTGAACTGGTGTATGTCCGAGTAATTCTTTCAGACGGTCTTGGCTAAAGTCTGGTTTTTCATGAAATAATTCATCAATCATTTGATTGAGGATGCGAGCTTGCTTACCAGCTGCTTGACGAACCCCGGCTGCATCATACATGACGATGATGGCAAAAATCATCGCAACGGCAAAATCAGGAGATGCCCAACCCAGTGTTTGCCCCACACCAGCCGCTAGAGCTGTAACTAAAGCTGAATGGGCACTGGGCATACCTCCGGTTGTCACCAAAACACGTACATTGAGTTTGCGATGTTTGACGATCTCGACTACGAGCTTTAATGCTTGAGCAATTAAACAAGCTACCAGAGCAACCAGCAGCACCCGGTTGTCTAAAATGTTGCCTATGTCCTGCATGGTATTTTGGTTAGGTTAGTAAATATTAGCAGCAGTTTTTGGTTGAGGAAACAATTTAGATTCAACCCAAAATCCAAAATTAACCTAGTACATCATGGCGAAAACAGACCAATTATTCAAAATTGCCTAAAAGCCGATCGAATAAGCTTTTTGAATTTTGAATTTTGAATTCTGCTGGGCGGTAGTAGTACAGCATCGTGTAAATAAACCACCCACTTCCAATGAATGAAACCCTTGCGGTATAAGAACTTATCATGCCACAAAGGGTTGCTAATTATTGCGGCTGGTAATAAAATGAGCGATCGCTTGGAGTTGCTTGGCTTTCTCCCCAAATGGTTCTAATTCCACACAAGCTGTTTCAACTAACTCTTGGGCTTTTGAGCGCGATTCCTCAAGTCCCCAAAGGCTGGGATAGGTCACTTTCTGGGCTTTTTGGTCTTTACCAGCTGTTTTACCTAATTGCTCTTGGGTAGAAGTGATATCCAAAATATCATCTATGATTTGGAATGCTAGCCCAATATTTTGAGCATAACGGGTCAGTCGTTGCACATCTTCAGACGATGCCCCAGCGACGATCCCGCCACAAACTACGGAAGCTTCCAAAAGGGCGGCCGTTTTATGTTTATGAATGAAATTTAGCGTTTCTAGGGAAATATCGGATTTACCTTCCGACTCTAAATCGACAACTTGACCGCCAACCAAACCAGCTGCCCCCAGCGCCCTACCAAGACGGACAACTACCTGCAAGACTAGCTCTCTCTTAACGCTTTGGGGGGTTTCAAGGGCAACAAACTCAAAAGCGAGTGCCAACAAGCCGTCCCCAGCTAAGATCGCCACATCATCGCCATAGACTTTATGATTGGTCAGCTTTCCCCGACGATAATCGTCATTATCCATCGCTGGGAGGTCGTCATGAATCAACGACATTGTGTGGATCATTTCTACAGCACAAGCCGTTGGCATAGCCATTTCAATAGTGCCACCGATCATTTCACAGGTAGCAAGGCAAAGAATGGGACGGACACGCTTGCCTCCAGCTAATAACGAGTAGCGCATCGACTCATAAATCTTTTCTGGATAAATGACGGGGATAGCCCGATCCAAAGCATTATCGCAAAGCTTTTGTCGCTCTTTTAGATAGACTGCTAAGTTAAACTTGGCTTCCTCTGGTGGTATCTTTTGAACGTTATCAGTTGCTACCATTCTTTAATTCCTGACATTTTGGGATTTTCGTCTCATACGTCACAATTTTAAGGTGCTGTGGCGCTGAAATAAATGAAGAATTAGGAGTTAGGAGTTAAGAATTAGCATTAATAACTCTTAACTTTTAACTCCTTACTCATCACTCTTCACTCTCTTTCTTTTCTTGCCGCTTTGGAATAGCTGTTAAATGTATTTTGCAACAATATGGCTACAGTCATAGGGCCAACACCGCCAGGGACGGGAGTGATAAATCCTGCTACAGCAGCTGTTGATTCAAAGTGGACATCGCCAATTAAGCGACTTTTGCCACTAGCATCGGTGACGCGATTCATTCCCACATCTACCACAACAGCACCTGGTTTTACCATATCAGCAGCGATCAATCCAGGACGACCGACTGCTGCAATTAGAATATCAGCATTTTGGGTGATGGCTTTCAGGTCATGCGATCGCGAGTGAGCGATCGTGACTGTGGCATCAGCTTCTAATAACATCAATGCCATAGGTTTACCCACCAAAATACTGCGTCCCACGACTACTGCCTGTTTTCCCTGCAAGGGAATCTCATAAGCTTCTAAAAGCCGCATTACACCATCAGGTGTACAGCTGCGTAAACCAGTTTCTCCCCGTACTAATCGCCCCAAATTAACTGGATGTAATCCATCAGCATCTTTATCAGGATCGATTTGATGTAGCAGAGTCACAGCATCCAAGTGGTTAGGTAAGGGTAGCTGTACCAGAATGCCATCCACCCGTTCGTCTTGGTTTAGTGCAGCTATGACCTCTTCTAACTCTTCAAGGGTTGTTTGGGCCGGGAAATGCTTACCAAAAGAGGCGATGCCAACCTTAGCACAGGCTTTTTCTTTATTGCGGACATAAGCGGCTGACGCTGGGTTATCGCCAACCATCAACACTGCTAAACCTGGAGGTCGTCCAATTTTTGGTTGTAATTGTGTAATAGCAACAGAAAGTTCTTGCTGAATTTTTGCTGCTATTGCTTTACCATCAAGAAGTTTGGCAGTTTTTGTTTCCATAAAAGTTCCTAACTAATCTATAATTCGCCTTTTGTCCGAAGTCTGGAGTAAAAATATTGACTATTGACTTTTAATTATTAGTGTGTATCTGTTTGATGTCGTAGCGTTTCTCTCAGAGTAAAACCATAATGCTGATTTTCTCAGATCGACAGCTTTATCTGAAGAATAAAGAATTGCAGGATGAAATTCAGAACATTTTTTGCTCAGTTGAGAGTGTGTTTCTGAAACCGCAGAGAATATTATAGATGGGAACTGACCTGATGAAACTGGCGACAAACCAAGCAGTGAAGCAAAAATTTGCTCAATCGATGGCTTTCATGCAACAAACAAAAAATTTGTCCCTTGCGTTCTTGTACAGACACAGTATTGTTCCGTACCGCCTGGGGTTGATTTTTTTATTGGTGGTGGGACTTTCTAGTTGTGGTAGTTTAACCTCGCCTGGCTTGAATGGGACTAATTTTAAAATTGGTACCAATGTCACCCCAATTCGAGAAATTAAACCAGAACAAGACAATCAGGCTACAGTTTACATCCAAGGTCAGGTGGAAAACCAAGCTCCTTTGATGAAGCAATGGGCTTATCAAATTAATGACTCCACTGGCAAAATTTGGGTTGTCACCAATCAAAAGAATCTAGGTAAGGGAGCGCAAGTGGTGATTAAGGGTAAAGTTCGCTACCGAAGTATCCCTTTAGGTGGTAAAGAATTGGGGGAAGTTTATCTAGAAGAAGAATAATTAGCAATTAAAAATTAATATATGAACAATCAACCTGTGCATGTAGCGATCGCAATTCTCTATCAAAAAAACAAGTTTCTCATGCAACTACGCGACAACATCCCCGGTATTCTCTACCCTGGTTATTGGGCGCTATTTGGCGGTCATATCGAACCTGGTGAAACGCCAGATATAGCAGTGAAGCGAGAAATTTTAGAAGAAATCGGCTACAACCTACCACCCTTTGTGGAATTTGGCTGTTATCCCGATGAAAGAGTTGTCCGTCATGTCTTTCATGCACCCCTCTTGGTGGAATTAAATCAACTGGTTTTGAATGAAGGCTGGGATATGGGATTATTGACCCCAGAAGATATCCACCAAGGTAATTGTTATTCGCAAAACGCTGGCGAAGTAAGACCTTTAGGAAATATGCATCGGAGAATTATGTTGGATTTTATGGGGATAAATTCTTAACGGGGATTAAGAATTCAGAATTGGGCATTTAGTTATTAATTCTTCTCCCCCTGCTCCCCCTACTCCCCCTGCTCCCCCTGCTCCCCCTGCTCCCCCTGCTCCCCCTGCTTGCTCCCCCTGCTCCCTCTCCTCCCCTACCTCCCCAATCCTAGAAGCCAAAATAAAGTTATAACTCTTGTGGAGTAATCACATAATGCAATCAGCAAACAAACTACCGCGATGGTTAACTATAGGATTGGCATTTCCTATTGCTATTCTCAATGGTTGGCTATTAATCCAGGTTGTACAGTATTTTCAACCCTTGGTCAGTATTATCGCCGCCGCCATCCTACTGGCTTTTGTCTTGAACTATCCCATCCAGTTTTTGCAAGAACAAGGGGTAAAACGTAACTTAGCGATCGCAGGAGTGTTGCTTTTAACTCTAGTGATTTTAGTTGCTTTAGGCATCACCTTGGTTCCTCTGATTATCCAGCAACTCAACGAGCTAGCCAATATTTTGCCCAGTTGGATTGATTCTGGAACTCAGCAACTGCAAGCCTTCCAGGATTGGGCGTTAAGTCAACAACAGCTTCCCATTAATTTAAGCGGTTTATTTACCCAAGTTCTCGATCGATTATCTAACCAACTTCAGTCTTTTACTGGTAGAATCCTTAGTTTTGCCGTCGATACTATTGGTATTGTTCTCAACGTGCTACTGGCGGTAGTGCTGACTGTCTATCTAATATTAAACGGCGAGCGTCTTTGGGATGGAATATTTCAGTGGTTTCCCCATAATATTGGGTTAAGATTGCGGGAATTACTGCGAGAGGATTTTCAGAATTACTTTATCGGTCAAGCAACATTGGGAGCCGTGTTAGGTGTGACAATTACACTGGCATTTGTGGCGCTGCAAGTTCCCCTAGCTTTGCTTTTTGGCATCGGGATTGGTTTGTTTTCTCTCTTCCCTTTTGGTACAGGAGTAGGTATTGCTATAGTCAGTCTTTTGGTGGCGTTGCAAAACTTTTGGTTAGGAGTTGAAGTTTTAGGTGTAGCTGTTGCAATCGACCAAGTTAATTCTAATTTTGTTGCACCTCGAATTCTTGGTAATTTGACTGGTTTAAATCCCGTGTGGGTGGTGATTTCTTTGCTGTTAGGGGCAAAATTAGGAGGAGTGCTGGGTTTGCTAATTGCAATCCCGATTGCCAGTTTTATCAAGGGGACAACAGATAGTTGGCGGGCTGGAGAGTTTAATAAAATAGATGATATTGTCTCAGAGCCTGTTACGATAACAAGTGAAAAAGCAGGAACTTATAGTTAGAATTAAATATGTAAGTGAAGAAAAACTGCTGATTGTTTTCGGACTAATTTTTTCCGGCTCCTTTTTCTAAATAAGTTAAGAATTTAGGTGAACTGGAATTGCGATCGTGAACTCAGTTCCTTTGCCAAAAAGCGATATGCACTCCAACTGACCACCGTGTTTTTGTACAACAATTTGATAGCTGATAGATAGACCTAATCCAGTTCCTTTCCCAACGGGTTTAGTTGTGAAAAATGGATCGAATAATCGCTTTTGCAAACTCTCTGGAATCCCAGGGCCATTATCGGAAATGCGAATAATTACTTGATTGTCATTGGTTAATTGAGTCCGAATGCAAATTTTTCCTTTATCTATTAATAATGACTCTTCGAGAGCATCAATAGCATTTGCCAAAATATTCATAAATACCTGATTCAGTAACCCGGCATAGCATTCTACTTGGGGAAGCTCGCCATATTCTTTAATTATGTTGATCCTTTTACCGATTTTGTGATTTTGGAGACGACTTTGTAAAATTACTAGGGTGCTATCAATACCTTCATGGATATCAACTAATTTTTTGTCAGATTCATCCAGACGAGAAAAGTTTCGTAAGGAAAGAATAATTTGTTCGATTCGCCTGGTACCAACCTCCATAGAAGTGAGAAGACGGGGGAGATCGGTAGTTAAAAAATCCAGTTCAATTTGTGCGATCGCAGTTTTAATTTCCGCTTCTGGTTCGGGATAGCATTGTTGGTATAATTTAATGAGATTGAGTATATTTTGACTATATTCGATGGCGTGAACAAGGTTCCCAGCAATAAAGTTGACAGGGTTGTTGATTTCGTGGGCAATACCAGCAACGAGTTGTCCTAATACAGCCATCTTTTCATTTTGAATTAATCGCGTATAGTTTTGCTGAAGATCGCAAAAGCCTGCTTTGGCAATTCTAGATTGTTCTTCTACCTGCTGTAGGTGAACGAGTGTTAATACATGAATTTGGGAGTAGGCTAAGAGTAATTGATGAAAATCAACTACCTTATATTTTCCAGACGTAGTTTTAACTAAAATCGGCTCATAGGTGATTTGGGGTGGTTGTTGTAAAGTTGCCTGAGTAGCATTGACAATGAGCGTATCTTCAGAAAAGACTAATATCTCTGTCTGGAAAAACTTGTAAAGAATTCTAATCGGTTTTACGGAAAATAGTGCCAGACTGTAGGGATAACTCATCTGCTCAAAAAATTTCCGCCGTGAAATCATCCCCACATATTGTTGATTATTATTGAGGATAATTCCTGGTAATAAAGGCTCTTGCTTAAAGAGGATAGCTAAATCATTGCCGGGACGCTCTACTTCGATGTGAACTTGCCAAGAGGGTAATTCCTGCAAAGTTGATTCTAATTGCAAATTCTGTTCATCAGCTTTTGTTGTACCACCAATAATAGGCATACTCTCATGTCTTGACTGCCGAAGTAATATTTCTGGTAACATTATGAATACCCGTCTCTATAATTTCAAAGTTCATCAATCGTTACAAACTTATCTTTCCCAGATTGCTGTCCAAAATTCACAGTGTAGATGTGGGAATATAGAGTACCTCGGCAAATCCAATATTTTGATGACTGCGTAGATGTTTAACTATTAGTAAATTTGGCAACTTAGAAATTCAATCTAGCCATTTATCTATTAAATAAGAATAATTTTAGTTCTAAGTCTTATTACTTTTTATTGACTTGTTGGACAAAGGTATTCAAGGCAATTTGCATGACCTTTGTATTGACTCTAAGCAAGATAAAAAACCAACTCTCACCCGTTGGCTGGACAAAGCTATAGGTGTACAACCACTGGTAAATAGGGCGATGGAGAGCCTCTCAACGCTAGAAACTATCTTTACATTGTGACCTGGTGGAACTGGATTTAAATTTGATGAATGCAGTGAAACTGAAACCCAAATTTGTTTGCGATCGCACTACCTTGCAATCCTTTAAAGGGTCATTGCATCGAGAAAAAGGGATAAAATCAAGCTAAGGATGACAATTTTACCACTTCATCCTTTCTAAATGTAATACATGAGTTCTTTTTGCTTTCGGATCGATCTTCGTTCACAAAGGTCTTGGAGTGTATATTTTTCCAAAACGGAGTTAGCAGCCTGACGTGCTTCCTGCCAGACTTCCTGAATTAGCTCACCTTCTACCGTGTTGGGAGTCGGCTCAACATCAGATACAACAATATCTGACCCTTCCATGCAGCTAAAAGCATCCAACACTGTAATCTTTCCAGGGTCTCGTGCCAGAACATAGCCACCTTTGGCTCCGCGTATACTCTTAATTAAGCCTCCACGCCTTAATGTTGCCAGGAGTTGTTCCAAATAGCGGTTTGGTATATCTTGTAAGACCGCTATTTCTCGAATTTGTAGGGCTTCACCGTTAGGGTAGCAGGCTGCTAACTCTAACAGGGCTAGAAGCGCGTATTCTGATTTGTTAGAGATTACCACAGGCGTAATATTTTAAACTCACACTTAAATATACAAAGTCCTTAAGTTTATTTCCCTAAGCTATTGTTAAGAAAAACTTTACAATCAACTAATTGTTGACCGGCTAACTCTACTTTAAAGACCTTCAAGCATAGAAGCAATTATATTTTATTTTTAATTTAATAAATAAAAGTGATTGATTATTCTCCAGCCTTTTTGAGGTTGAATTGACTCAAAGAACTACTCTGTCTTGGTTTCAAGCCATTAGAAAGCAACAAAAATCAATAGCAAACCAATCAGAGATAAAAGCAGGATTAGTGCAAACTGTTATATATACAAATTTCTCGAAAATGGCAGAATGACTGTAAAGGTAGTTCCTGTACCGATCGCACTTTCGACAATAATCTCGCCGCTATGTAAATCTATAGCCTGCTTGACGATGGACATCCCTAATCCCATTCCTGGGATATTACCTGTATTACTGGCACGATGGAAGGGTTCAAAGATGTGTTCAATGTCAGAAGCAGGAATGCCAATACCAGAATCTTGAGTTTGGAATATAGCTCGCTCGTTGGCAGTGGTGACAGAAAACTTAACTGTGCTACCAATGGGAGAGTATTTTAGACAATTCGACAATAAATTACTTAAGATTTGCCGCAGTAGTTTAACGTCTAAGTTAGCTGGGGTGTATTGGCACTCACTGCTAAAAACGATCGCATGTTGGGAGCGATCGCTCTGTTTGAACTCTGCTAATAGATCGCGGCAAAATTCCACCAAATTTAAGGGTGTGGGATTAAACTCTAACTTGCCTGTTTCATCTTGATTCAACACTGATACATCATTCAGCAACTGGGTTATATGCATAGCAGATGTTTGAATGCGACGCAGGTGAATCTGTTGTCGCTCGTCGCTCCATAGATGGCGATAACATTCTAGTAGTTCCGCAGAAGAGTGGATGGTAGCCAAGGGGTTGCGAAACTCATGGGAGGTGGTAGTGAGCAAGCGGGATTTAAGTTCACTAAACTCTCTTTCTTTAGCAAGCGCTTGTCGCATCGCCTCTTCTGCCCATTGCAGCTTGGCTTGGGTGCGCTTGCTTTCGCTAATATCCCGCAATAGCCACCGTAAACCAACTAAGTTACCTTGTTGATTACGGATAGCAGCTACCTTCACTGCAATAGTAATGGATGTTTTGTCACGCGGTCGCAGGTTTACTTCCCACTCTTGCATTTTCCAGTTTGGAATTGCGGTGCGATCGCGCAGATGATTCAGTTTCAAATGAAAAGCAATCAGTTCTTTTTCAAGCACAAAATTTGCAAGAGGTTTGCCCAACAGGAAATTATTTGAGATGTTCAACAGAGTATTTGCAGCAGAGTTAGCCTCTTGAATTACTCCTTTTGGGTCAGTCACCAAATAGGCATCTGGTACTCCCTCAAACAGTTCTTGGTAGCGTTGATTTTGTGCTATTAAAGACTGTTGAGCGCTGAATAATTTTTCATTCTGTTGGTGTAAGTCTTTATTAGCTATTTGCATCTCTTCTAAAGCTAGGTAGAGTTCCTTGAATACATCTGTAATGAGTTCAATGTCTTCTTGTGCTTTTTGCTGTTCACTCCGGCGTTGCAAAAGGGCAACGCGCTGACGCATATTCTGTATCTGTAAGGGTAAATCGTCCAAATTCACGCTCTCACTCCTAATTTGGATCTCTAAAGTTGGGTTTTATTTGAGATTCCCAACTGGAACGATCTTAGCTTTTGCTGTTCAGCAGTTATTAGACATCTCAAAATATGAAATCTGCTTGATCCATAAACCTTGTAGAGACGCAGCATTGCGACATCTCTACATTCTTTTAGTTATCAATTTCATCGCTTGAGTTTAATTTTGATGCCATCGGTTTAATAAATTTTATTTGGAAGTCCCTGAATGGTTTTGCCTGGTAATATCACCCAATTTAGCTCTTAAATCTGCCCATTTGATACCTGCTAGGCTGGGCAAAACAACGTGAGCTGCTCCAACTCGTTCAACGGGGCCGAGTCCTACTGCCCACATTCCAGCAGCTAGAGCCGCCTCAACGCCTGCTGCGGCATCTTCTACAACCACAGATTGTACTGGTTCAAGTCCTAGCTGTTTGGCTGCGTACAAAAATAAGTCGGGTGCTGGCTTGGGTTGCTGCACGCTATAACCGTCAGCGATCGCATCTACTTTATTAGCAATGCCCAATCGCTCGATCACTGTGCGAGCATTTTTGCTACCTGAACCAATGCCGATTTTAATCCCAGCTTGTCGCAATTCATCCAAAAAAGCGATCGCACCTGGTAACAAATCCTTGGATGTCATATTTTGCATCAGTTCCACATAGTAGCCATTCTTCCGCTCCATCATTTCTTGGATTTGAGCTTCTGTATATGGTCTATCCCCAAGAATCAGCATGAGGGAAGCACGACGGGATACACCCCGCAGCGCTTCGTTCTCCTGGCGATTAAATGGTATACCCTCTTCATCTGCTAACTTCTTCCAAGCTAGATAATGAAGTTCTGCTGTATCTGTTAGCACACCATCTAAATCGAAGATGAATCCTTGAATGTTGGGGGATTGGGGATTGGGGATTTGGGGGGATGAAGAAGATGAGAGGGGATTTTGGGATAGGGATTGGGGATATTTGAGTTGACTAGTTATATCTTGTGCGACTTGTTCTTTGCGGAGATCGAATTCGTGCCATTTATTGCCCCAGCGCAGTTTAAACTTTAGGCGCGTCCAGCCATCAGGTAGATGGGGATTGGCTACGGGGCCATTTTCGGTGATTTGGATGCCACCGAATCCAAAAATTACAGCTTGCCAAATGCCGCCAGCACTAGCGCCATGAATTCCATCGTTGGTGTTACCTCGGTTATCTTCAAGATCCACCATTAACGCGTGCATAAATACTTCGTAAGCTTCGGTTGATTTGCCCAAATCGGAAGCTAAGATGGCGTGAACTGCTGGGCCAAGAGACGAACCATAAGTAATATCTGTCCGGGGTGCGTAGTAATCCCAGTTTACCTGCAATGCTTTTTCGCTATAGGGAAAATCTGCTGATTCTCGCATTAAATAAAGAAGCATTAATATATCTGGCTGTTTTATTACTTGATATTTGTTAGTTTGATCGACACCCAAGACGGTTTGCATAGACCGATCGCGCCCTTGATCGTCTGCTAAATTTATATCTTCTAATTGGAAAAATCCCTCACACTGCTCAATGAGTTGTGTTGATGGATCGTAGAGAAACAATATTTTGGCGATAATATCTTGCCAGTGCGTTCGCTGTTCTGAGGTGAGTTGCAGTTTCTCTTCTAATTCTCTGGCTCGTTCGGGGAATTTTTGAACCAACCAATCATAAACTGCGATCGCTTTCTCTAAATGCCATTGCGCCATCCGGTTTGTAAAGGCGTTGTTGTGAACGAATTCATGGTATTCATCCACTCCGATTACGCCCCGAATTTCATACTGTTGGCGCTCAGAATTGAATTCTACCCGACTGGCCCAAAAGATAGCGGTATCTAAGATTATCTCTGCGCCGCACTTTTGCATCCACTCATGATCACCAGTGGTTTGCCAATAATTCCAAGCGGCGTAGGGAATATCTGCATTGATATGAATTTCGCGATCGCGGCACCAAATCCGCACATCTTCACCATAAAAATCGTTTCCGAGTGCCCAACGTGGTGTTACTTCATCTCCAGTATCAGCACTTTCCCAGGCAAACATTGCTCCTTTATAACCGTAATGGGATGCCTTGCGTCTAGCTCCTGGTAAGGTGTGCCAACGGTAACTGAGTAGGTTTCGGGCGATCGTTGGTTGGGTAAATATAAACATGGGCAACATAAAAATTTCTGTATCCCAAAATATATGACCGCGATAGCCAAATCCCGAAAGAGTTTTAGCAGGAATGTTCACTCTGTCATCATTGAGTGGGCCAGCAATTAGTAGCTGAAAGAGATTGTAGCGAACAGCAAAAGTAGCTGTGCTATCCCCCTCAATGAGGATGTCACTTTGCTGCCAAACCTCATCCCATGCCTGCTGATTAGCTTTTTGTAGGGTTGCGAAGTCTGGCAGGTGCGCGAGTTTTTCTTGAGCGGCTGAGACTGGGGTATCAATCTCCCGCGAAGTAAAAACTGTCACTAATTTTTCTACTGTTACGGTCTGTTGTGCCTTAGCTGAAAAGTTAGTACTTAAGGTTGGATAACCGGGTGCAGTATTGACTTGCAAAGATGCTTCAGCGCCTACTATTGTCACCTTAGCAGCCATACCAAGTTCAATTCGGGAGTGGCGGGTGCGGCGTTGCAACCAGATTCCTTGGTCTGTCTTGCCCTGATCTAGTCCTTCCCAGTGATTGAAACCCTGATTTTCGGGATAGCCGTTGATACTAGCTTGAATTTCAATTAACCCATCAAAATCTACTGGCGTTAAATGGCAGCGTAGCGCCAACACGTGCGGATCTGCAAGGCTAGCAAAGCGTTCAAAGCTGATGTCTATGGTTTTTCCACTGGGAGAACGCCAACGTAAAGCACGGGTGAGTAGTCCTTGACGGAGGTCAAGTTGGCGATCGTAGCTTAATATATCACCTTGATCGAGACGGAAGCGATCGCCATTTACAATCACTGTAAAGGGTAGCCAGTCAGGGCAATTTACCAGTTCAGTGTACACCACTGGCACATCGTCATAGACACCATTGATGAAAGTAGCTGGCAATGCATGAGGATACCCTTCCTCAAAACTGCCTCTTGTTCCTAGATAGCCATTGCCGATTGTAAAGACGGTTTCTTTAGATTGCAATTGGTCAGGGTCAAACTGGGTTTCGATTAATATCCAGTCTGTGTAAATAAAATGGCGAGAACGGTCTTTTGTTTGCATAAAGTGGGGAGTAAGGATTAGGGAGAAATGGGAATTTTGAGTATTTGAGAGAGATGAACGGAGTTCTGAGGTGGATGAACGGAGTTCTGAGCTTAATGCTTCAAGTTCTAACTCCCCTTTATAGACTCAAAATCTCCAATCTACTCCCAATTACGAATTACCCCCCATGTGCTTTTCTAAAATATTTTCGGCTCTAGGTTTATAAATGAGATGAAATAAGGTTTCCATATAGCGATCTCTGGCTTCATTATTTTCTGGGGCAACAAAGTTCCAAAAAGTAAACATTTTTGCAAGCAGTAGTAATTGATTACTATGTAAATGCCAATTATATCGATTATGAATTCGCTGACTCATCCATTCTGAAACTTCGTGCCAGTATTCAGCATGAGTATCGCATTGGTCAAGAAACTCGATAATTTTATTTGCTGTTTCTTCTAAGTCCGTAGGATTAACATTAAATCGGTTTTCTTGGTTTTCGATAATTTCTAAAGAACCGCCAAATTGAGTAGTAAAACTAGGCAAACCAGAAATCATCGCTTCTAAAAGACTACGACCGAATGATTCATAGCGGGCAAAATGGACATAAATTCCCTGATAATCTGCAAGTATCCGATAGGCTTCGCCGAGTTGACTGCTAGGGATACGCATTCCCACCCAGCGAATCTTGCCAGAGAGATGATATTGATCGATAACCTCGTAGAGTTTTTGAATTTCTTCTGCTTCTTGTCGGTTTATCGCTTCATCTGGATGCAGTTTACTACTTAAGATAATCAGGTTACAACGTTCTTGCAACGCCTGACTTTTACCAAAGCATTCAGCTAAACCAGTGAGATTGTTGATTGAAGTAATGGTATCAACGGCAAAGATTGGTCGCTGATTAGGGCGCTCTAAGTTACCAAAGATTTGGGGATCTTCGCGGCTAAATAGTAAGTCGTGGACTTGTGTCCGAAGCTGAGAATCTCGGTCTTCTTTTTGGCTATAGGGAAAGAAAATATTTTCATTTACTCCCGGCGGCACCAAGTTGAATTTAGGACTAAACAAATCAATCCCATCAACCACATGATACAAGTGCGGCATAGTAAAGCACTTGTATGATTCGTATTGACCTATCGAGTCTGGTGTGCCGACAATTTCTTGATAGGAGGATGTGATGATAAAGTCGGCTGCATTCATGCTAATTAAATCAGCAGTGAATTGGGCTGAAAAGTGGTATTTATCTTCCAAATCTTGCCAATATAAATTACTAAATAGATGTTTAGGCTTTTCTAAAGAATGGGCAATATTGCATTGAGTAACTTTCATCCGGCGAGATAAAAGAGAAGCCACTAAGTTACCGTCGCTGTAGTTGCCAACAATCAGATTAGGTTTACCTGAAAATTGAGTTAATAATTCTCTTTCTGCATCTAGAGCAAATTGTTCTAAATAAGGCCAAATATCAAATTTAGAAATCCAATTATTGGTGATTTCAGGATTGAATTCACCAAAAGGAACGCGCAATATCCAAGCATTTTCAGTATCTTGAACTTTTTCTAAACGCAGATTACAAAATGTCCCTTCACAGTTGGGGATTAGTCGGGTGAGAATAATTACGTGGGGTTTAATACCTACTTGATCTAGTCCAGCAAGTGTTATTTGTTCGCGCAGTTCATTTTCTAAGCTGCGAGCTTGTTCAAGGACGTAGATAACTTGACTGAGTGTTTCATCTCTTCCCAAAACATCTTCTTGTCCAACCCAGCCGTGGATAGAAATGAGGACAACGCGAAAAACGGCAGGGACGCGGGTTACGAATGCTTCTAAAATGCCAGGTTCTGGAGAGTAAATGAGTCGGTCGAGGAGTTCTAGTGTTTCGGAGACTCGCGCCGCAGTGTTACCCCAACCCGGCTCAAAGCCGAGTTCTTGGAAGTCTAAGCGGAATTTTTCATAAGATTCATTAGGCGATCGCTCATTTAGCAAGTTAAGTGCTAGTTTAATTTGTTTGGCTAACTGAATACCGGAGGGAATGCGATCGCTCAACAGCAGACGAACCCCATCGTATTTTAGGCCCTGTAATGCTTTAAACAACATTTCTAGCCAATATTCGGGGTCAGTCAACAATTGATTGCACAAGTAACGGTTAAGGAAGGCGAAACCTTGACCAATATTTCTAGGATCGTCAATTCTTGGGGAATTTTCGTAAAAGGGGTGGAGATCAATTTCGAGGATGTGAGGTTGGTAGCGGTTGACTAAGCGATCTCTTACATCTAGCAGCGCTTGTTGCGTCATCTGCTCGAAGCTATTCAAATCGGCTGTCAATCGCCAAACTTGCTGATTAGCAATCTTCGGTCGAACCACAAACCAGGTATGTTCCTCTTCGATAATTATTTCGTGAGTATACTGTATCAGTTTGCCAACAGAAGAAGAGTAGTAAAAATAGGCTGGCTTTTGGGATTGATGACAGTAATCGGCAAAAGCTTGCAAAATCTCATTTCTTAGAAAATAACGCTTATCTGAAGCACTCAACGCATAAATCAACTGATGTAGAGCAGTTTTTTCATCACCGTTGAAGACAGCTTGAAATAGTTCATACATGATGACGAATTCCAAAACTTTAGCTAGACCACGACCTCATTTTTATCTCAGTCTCCGGTTCGGTGAGGTACATTTCGCATCTAATAGTAGGTAACTATGAAGAAAACTTACGTCTAGCTCTGGGATGAAACACTGCGAGGACTTCAAATCAATCTATGGGATGAGGGAATTAGGAGCAAGGGACTGGGGACTGGGGACTGGGGACTGGGTGAAAAGTCTTCTTGTGTCTAAGAGGATGTTTTAAAAGTCCTCTGGTCGGTAGCAAAACGTTTTAGATCCCCCTGAATCCACGCCACTTGCTTCACTTGGGGAGACCCCAAGACCGCAGTGGCTCCCCGATAAATTGGGGGACTTTGATTCTTCCCCCTTTTTTAAGGGGGGTTAGGGGGGATCAACAAGTGCCTAAAATTACAGCCAACCACTTTTAAAACATCCTCTAAGTTTCATCATCTGTTGATGTCCTAACCACTTTGGCTTTTGCTTTACCAGCATAAAGAATTCCGTTCGTTGTAAACCATGTTAAGAATGTACAACATAGGGAAACCGAGAAATTAAATTGTGGTGGGATTATTTTAAGATCGGGCTGAAGTAATTAGCAGATAAACATTATGGCAGAAATTCAATTGGCGATTGAGGGTGAAGATGCGATCGCAGCAACAGAGGCGTTTTTAGAAATTCCTGGTATATCGGGTAACTATAGGGTTAATTCTGATGTAGCCGAAAGAGAGGCAGTGGTAGCCACAGTTGCTACTATCATTGGTATTGTTGGGGGAGGCATTGCCATTGCTGAACAAATCCGCAAGTGGTATCAAGAGTATCAAGCTAAACAGTCTGGTAAAAGAATTGAAAAGGTGTTGATTGTCGGGCGCAATGGCAGAAGATTGCTTTTAAAGGATGCAACCCTAGAAGAAATTCGCCAAATTTTAGAATCGTAGAGACGCGATGAATCACGTCTTTGGAATTAGCGGTGGTAAATTTGGGGTAAGTACTGAAGTTTCAGGATTCAGAACGTGCAAACGCTCCACCTTCACCTCAAGCCAGTTAATGAAAATTACATAGAGCTACGTTACTTTATTGATAATCCAAATAAGTATGAAAAGCGATCGCTTCCTCTGTCAGAAATCACCGACTTGATTCAGTTGGCGGAGCGAGATTATTACGTTGCAGATTTACCAGAGGATTATACGGTAACTGGGCGGCGATTGTATGACTGGTTGGATGGGAGCGATCGCTGGCTGCAAGGCTTGCTAGATAAGTATAGGCATGAGGGGATTGTGTTAGGGATTGCAGCCGCAGAAAAACTCGCCCATTTGCCTTGGGAAGTACTGCACGATGGCGTTAATTTTTTGGTGCAGCGAGTCCCGGCGATTGTCCCGGTGCGCTGGGTGTCAGATAGCACGGTAAAAAAATTAACTATTGACGGGGAAACAGAAAACCGGGCGCTGCAAGTTTTGTTTATGGCTACTTCGCCCCTGGATGTCAAACCTGTGCTGGATTTTGAGGGAGAGGAAGCACGAATTTTGGAGGCGACAAAGCGACAACCTTTAGCGTTGACGGTGGAAGAAAGCGGCTGTTTATTGGAGTTGGGTTATTTAGTCGATGGTTACGACAGGGATTATTTTGATGTTTTACACCTGACGGGTCATGCTACTTTCCAAGATGGACAACCGCGCTTCATTACAGAAACGGAAATCGGTGAAGCTTTCTATGCCAGTGCTTCTGATATCGCCCAAGAATTACAATTTCGACTGCCTAAACTGATTTTCCTCTCTGGTTGTCGCACTGGGCAAGCTGGCAATTCGGGTTCTGTGCCGTCAATGGCTGAAGAATTGCTGAAATCGGGTGCAAAAGCGGTTTTGGGTTGGGGTCAAAAGGTTTTAGATCCTGATGCAACAGCCGCAGCTGCTGCATTGTATGAGGAATTGTCTGCGGGGAAGCAAATCACCGAAGCTCTTGCTTGTACTGATCAAACATTAATTAAGAACAAAGCGCGGGATTGGCATTTATTGCGGCTGTATGCAGCAGGTAATTTACCAAGTTCTTTAGTTACACCCTTGCGGACTCGTGGACGGAAACCAGCACCACCGCTTTCTGTTTCTACCCAGTTTTTAGATCCTGCGGGTAAGGTGAAAGTCCCGACGCGGGAAAGTTTTATTGGTCGTCGCCGCCAATTGCAAAATTGTTTGCGGGTGCTGAGTCAAACCTTTCTATCCCACCCTTACCAAGCGGGGGATACAGAGGGGGTAGGGGTGTTGATTCATGGGATGGGCGGTTTGGGTAAAAGTAGTTTAGCAGCTAGGCTGTGCGACAGATTGCCGAATTTTGAGCGTGTTGTTTGGGTGGGACACATTGATGAAGCGAGTTTAGTCAGTCGTTTGGCAGAAAAGTTGGATGACAACGAACAACGCAAAAGCCTACAAAATGACGATGAAGAGTTGAGATTTCGGCTGAGGCGAGTTTTCTGTCAGTTGCATGAGGAAGCAAAGCCGTTTTTGTTGGTGCTGGATGACTTTGAAGGAAATTTGGAACCCCGCAATGAGAGTTATGTGCTGCAACCAGAAGCAGCAGAGGTAATGAAAGCTTTAGTTTGGGCAATTAGAGAAAATTCCACTTCCCACCGCATCATCATTACCTGCCGTTACGATTTTGAATTTACCCAGTTGCAGTATTTCCACAAGCAGCCGTTGGATGCACTGCAAGGCACAGATTTGCAAAAAAAGTGCGATCGCCTCACAGCTTTTAGTGCTAAATCTCAGGTGAATGAAGCGTTAAAATCCCAAGCGCAGAAGTTGGCTGATGGTAATCCCCGCTTGCTGGAATGGTTGGATAAGATTCTGCAAAATACAACTGTTGATGTGGCGGCAATTTTGAACCGGTTAGCAGCAGATCAGGTGGAGTTGCGAGAGCAAGTTTTGGCAGAGGCGCTGCTGCAACAGATGGATTCAACCATGCGAGAGATGTTGTCACGGGGTTTGGTGTTTGAGTTACCAGTACCGAGGGCAGCTTTAGCCGCAGTTTGTGACACGATCGCTAAATTGGAAGATTATATTAGTCGGGCAGTGGCGTTGGGGCTGTTGGAAGTGAGCCATGATGAGGCGTTACGAGTGCCGCGCATTTTACCTGTGCAGTTGGAAAATGGGGAAGCTTTGTATAAGCAAGCGGCTGAGGTGTTGTATCGTCTTTGGTGGGAGACAAACATTGCAACTGAGGAACAATGCTTAGAAATTCATCGGCTTGCGTTGCAAGGGAAGGTAGACAAAATTGCTGTGGAAGTTGTTATAGCTTTGACAGCTAGATGGCATAACGTTAGCCGATTTCGGGAAGCTGTTGAAATTTGTTGTGTAACTTTAAAAATTTGTGAAAATTATCATATTCTCCATAATTTAGCTATGTCGGAGCGAGAACTGGGTTTAATTAAGCAAGCATTAAAACACTCTCAAAAAGTTCTTGCTGTTTGTCCTTCAGAAGACAAAATACAGAAAGCTGCAACGTTGCACCAACTAGGGACGCTCAAAGTTAGTAGTGGAGAAATAGAACAAGCGATCATTCTTTACGAACAATCCCTTGCTATCAAAGAAGAAATCGGCGATGTCTATGGTAAGGCGGCGACGTTGAACAACTTGGGGATACTCAAAGTCAGTAGTGGAGAAATAGAACAGGCAATCGCCCTTTTTGAACAATCCCTTGCTATTAAAGAAGAAATCGGCGATGTCTATGGTAAGGGAACGACGTTGAACAACTTGGGTCATATCAAAGCCAGTAGTGGAGAAATAGAACAGGCAATCGCCCTTTTTGAACAATCCCTTGCTCTTACAGAAAAAGTTGGCAATGTCCAAGGCAAGGCAACGACATTAAATAACTTGGGACATCTAAAAGCCATTAGAGGACAAATAGAACAGGCAATCGCCTTTTTTGAACAATCCTTTACTCTTAGTGAACAAATCGGCGATATCCAAGGCATGGCAGGGGCGTTGCATAACTTGGGACATATCAAAGCCAACAAAGGGGAAATGGACGAAGCGATTGCCCTTTTTGAACAATCCCTTGCTATTAAAGAAGAAATCAGCGATCTCCAAGCGACAGCAATGACGTTACAAAGCTTGGGACAAATCAAAGCCAATAGAGGGGAAATAGAAGAAGCGATCGCCCTTTATCAACAATCCCTCGCTATCGATGAACAAATCGGCGATGTCCAAGGTCAGGCGGCGATGTTGCACGAAATAGGGAGACTCAAAGCCAATAGCGGAGAAATAGAAGAAGCGATCGCCCTTTATCAACAATCCCTCGCTATCACTGAACAAATCGGCAATGTCCAAGGCAAGGCGGCGACGTTGCACCAATTGGGAATACTCAAAGCCAATAGCGGAGAAATCGAAGAAGCGATCGCCCTTTATCAACAATCCCTCGCTCTCAATGAACAAATCGGTAATGTCCAAGGTCAGGCTATGACTTTGTGGTGGTTAGCGGGGATGGCAGAAGAACAGGGCAGTTACAATCAAGCACTAGATTATTTGCAGCCAGCCTTGGAGATATTACAGCGTATCCAATCTCCTGATGCTGACGGAGTTAGGCAAATGGTAGTGAGAGTACAAGACTTAATTCGTAATTCGTAGTTCGTAGTTCGTAGTTCGTAATTAAGAAAGTCAGAATTTAATTTGGCTTTTCAGGTTGGTAGCGATCGCCTATTTTGCGTCAAGCTGATTTATCCACGAGTCTTTGAACTCCATTAATGAGCCTTTGATACTCATTAAAGAGGTTCTGAACTCCATTAATGAACCTTTGAGCTTCATTAAAGAGTCTTTGAACTTCATTAATGAGTCTTTGATACTCATTAAAGAGGTTCTGAGCTTCATTAATGAGTCTTTGATACTCATTAAAGAGGTTCTGAGCTTCATTAATGAACCTTTGAGCTTCATTAAAGAGGCTTTTAACTCCATTAATGAGTCTTTGATAAGTAGGTAGGCGTAATTAAATATAAGAGCAAACCTCACCCTCAATCCCTCTCCTTAGTAAGGCGTGTACACACAAGTCAAATTACCCCCCTTAGAAAGGCTACGGTGTACACACACACCTCAGTACACAAAATTGTTGGAGATCCCCCTAAATCCCCCTTAAAAAGGGGGACTTTAAGAGACTTTTGCCCCCCTTTTTAAGGGGGGTTGGGGGGATCAAAAGCCTATGAGGCCACTCTCAAAGACTTGTGTATACACCGTGCCGGGGGTGCTGCCTCAAGACTTTAATTACTAATCACTTTTATTTATCAGTTTGAAAAACAAGAGTATTTGCTCTTATTTGGTTGCAAGCCATAATATTGACTTCATCAGCTCCCAAGGTACCTTGCTGAGAAAAAAATCACCAATTTGATTGGTACGCATACTTTACTGCCGTAGGCATCCCCTCTAAAAACTGGGGAACTGGCTGATGACTAGCGAACCTCGATCGGTTGTCGTTAGGTAAAACAGTCACAAAATCTTTCAAACTGTCCTCACAGCGACAAGCAGAGAAGGACTAGGACAAACAGCATTTAATTATCGAGAGTAACAATTATGACTTGGTTAATTAGTACATTAATTATTGGGATATCTGCTGCTTTTGCAACCACCTTTGACGACAATTTATATTTGACAGCTTTCTTCGGAAAAGTCAATCGCAGTTTTCGTCCTAAGCATATTGTTATCGGTGAATTTCTTGGATTCACTACGTTAATTCTTGCTAGTCTTCCTGGTTTCTTCGGCGGTCTTCTGATTCCCACCACCTGGATTGGATTACTAGGTTTTCTTCCTGTCGCCATTGGTATCAGTAATCTCATCAGCCGAGAAGACGAAGCAGAGACAGTGCAAGCTGTGTCAGTTGACTTAACCTCTCCTGTCAAATCTGAACGCCAAAAAAAATCACTATTGGCAACCATCCGCGATCCTCAAACCTATCGCGTTTCTGCTGTCACCGTTGCCAATGGAGGAAACAACATTGGAATCTATGTACCGTTGTTTGCTAGTAGCAATCTTCCAAGTTTGGGTGTAATTCTGTGTGTTTGCTATTTTACTGTTGGGGTATGGTGCTTACTCTCTTACAACCTGACTCGTAACCCTCTGATGACTCCCGTTTTAACTCGCTACGGTCGAAAAGTCTTCCCCTTTGTCTTAATTTACCTGGGACTCTCCATTTTAATTAAAAGTGAATCATATCGACTCTTACCTAGTCTGGCAATGTTTTCTAATTAGGCATTAAGTGATGTCTACGAAGAGCTATGACGCTCTCTGCGAGACGCTGTTCGCGTTCGCTATCGGTGTCGCAGATGAGTGCTATTCCCTGATATAACCAAAAAATCACGCGATCGTTTCCCATCCACAAAGATATTTCAATCACTTGAATTTATCAATTACAATCAAAAAAACATTTGATGTTATCAATCTTTTTATCTAAAGTGAGAATAAAGCAGATTATTGATGGCTCCTATAAAATCAAACCCACTACTACAGAATAATCACAGGAAGGAACTAATGAATCAATCAAATTCTAAAAAATTAACTCGGTGGCTCGTAACAGCAGTATTTCTGGTACTTGTAGCAGGATTTTCTCTCTTTGACCAGCCCAGCGTTAGAGCTTTAACACTAACACCATCTCTACCTACGGGGTCTAAAGTAGCTCCAGCAATATCTCCAGTTAAATCACCCATGCAGACTGTAACTTACCCGGTAACACCTCAAGTTACATCGCCAATGAAGGCTGTAACTTACCCGGTAATACCTCCAGTTACATCGCCAATGGAGCCTGTAACTTCCTCGCTAACACCTCCAGTTGTATCGCCAGTAGTGTCTGTAGCGGCAAATGTTAGACACTTATTACAAACCAATGAATGTGTCGGATGTAACCTAACTGGAGCAATGCTCAAGGATGCAAACCTGCAAGCGGCAAACTTAGAGAATGCGAACTTACAAAATGCAGACTTAGAAAGAGCTAACTTACAGCAAACAAACTTACAAGGGGCAAACTTTCAAGGAGCAGATTTAGGTAAGGTAAACCTTTTGGGAGCAAACCTTTTGGGAGCAAACCTATTTGATGCTGACCTAGAAAAAGCCAACTTGCTGGGAGCAAACCTGCAAATGGCTAACCTTCAGGGCGCAGACTTGGAAAAAACAAATCTCACAAATGCAAACATCCAGGGGATTAACCTGATGGGGGTTGATTTGGAAGATGCTATCAGACCGGAAGGATTCACTATTCGGTGATTAAACTGAAGTTTTCTGTACAAATTTAATAACAAACTTCAAAAGCCTGATTCAGTAATGAATACAGGCTTTTATTTTTAAAGGTTTGCACCCATATAATTGTCGGAGTTTGCGATCGCCATAATAGTAGATAAAGGCACGTCAGCAAAATACTGTTGCTGGAATTGTTCTTCGCGGACAGCAGCTAAAAACTTTGTCACTGCTTCATCGGCAAGATTTTCTGTGCGATCGCTCGGATGCCAAGCAAATTGTAAATCATTGTCTTGTCGTTTGACTGTGAACCCTAAAAATTTTAAAGCTTTGATTCCTACAAGTAAGGTTTGGTCGCTAATGCCAATTTTCTCTAAAAGTTGGACGCGGGTAACTAGTTGATTTGTGCGACTGAGATATTTGGCAATTCCGACAAGAGTCAGCCAGATTTGATTAGGTGGTTGGTGATTGGGTTTAGACCAAGCGATCGCTAATTGTTGCTGATTGTCAAGCGTAGACGCAAAGCGGCTTGTCATTAGACATCGCCGCAACCATAAGCGTAAATTATCCCAACTCGTGGGACAATCTTTGAGAGTCAATGCTGTTAGCGAGGCGTTTAGCCCGTCTTGAGTTGCCGACTCTGGGTATTTCTGATTTCGTAAGTCTAAGATAAGTGGTGTTAGCGATAGCGGGGCGTTTAGCCCATTTCGAGTGTTAAGTGCTGAGTCAACACTAGGACGCACGGCAATTAATCTGATTTCATAACGTTTTTTGAAGGTGTTGTAGTCTAATTCGGCTATGCAATCACACCTTCCTATGGGTAATTCATCTTTGTAGTGTCCCCACCACAAGCCCGGAAAAGCACTTCTGCCGGAATCATCCCGAATGTCAAACTCGGTTTTAATGTACTGTACCTTTTTCCCTTGCCAATCCTGCTGATTGCGATGCCAAGCATTTTCAAACCAACAATTTTGAATTAGCAATTTCGGAACAGGATTACCCATTCCACAAGGTTCTAGTACTTTCAATTCCAAAAATAACTCTTTCCCCAAGTCTGCAACTGTTACCGTCAAGTCTGCTTGCACGGTTGGCGTTAAGGTTGTGCTACCCAAAGATTGGCGCAACTGCTGATTAATCGCAGCTGTAAATAAAGGAATATTCTCCACCAACAAACTCAAACCTGCTGCAAAGGGATGTCCACCAAAGCGATGTAACAAATGGGCTTGGTCTTTTACCAGTTGGTATAAATCGACAGAATTCACCGAACGGGCGGAACCACGCGCTAATGGGAGTGCTGTTATCAGTGGCGGAGCGTTTAGCCCGTGCTGAGTGCTGTTAGCGATAGCAGGGCGTTTAGCCCGTGCTGAGTTAGAAGAAATTTCTCCCCCAGCTCCCCCAGCTCCCTCTGCTCCCCTGCTCCCCTGCTCCCCCAATCCTTCTGTACTCAACAAAATAGTCGGGCGGCCTGTTTCTTGTGCCACCTGTCCAGCAACTAAGCCCAACACACCCGCAGGCCATTGGGCATCTTCTAGGACTATGACGCTGGTGGTTGATAAATCTAATTGAATAAGTTTTTGTGTTACTTGCGCTTGCACATCTTTTTGCAAAGACTTGCGCCTGGTGTTTGCAAGTTCTGTAACTTCGGCTAATTCGTGACAACGTTTGACATCTCGACTGGTTAATAATTCAACGCAAAAACTGGCATCACCTTGAATGCGGCTGACAGCGTTGATTCTTGGCCCCAAACCAAAGGAAATATCTGTGGGGCGATCGCCACTTTTCTGGCACAATTCTAATAATCGCCCCACCCCCGGACGGCGACGCGCTGCTGGCGGCTGTTGAAAATCTGCTTGCAGTCGTTGAATTCCCAATTGTGCTAAATAACGACAATCTCCGCTTAACTGCACTAAGTCGGCAATTAATCCTACTGCTACTAAATCTAATAAATCTTCTAAGGGATATTTTGCAATATTAGGCAGAGTTTGATATAGTGCTTCGACTAATTTATAAGCTACCGCTACCCCAGAAAGATTAAATAGCTGATGTTCCCTTGAAAAATAGCGGGGATTGATAATTGCTGTGACGGGTGGGCGTTCGGTAGGTAAAGTATGATGGTCTGTAACTATTACATCTATGCCTAGCTGTTTGGCGTAGATAATTTCCTCAACGTTCGTGCTGCCAGTATCGCAAGTAACAATTAATTTGCAACCTTGCTTTGCTAAATTATCAATCCCTTGATTATTGAGTCCGTGAGATTCTTTCAGCCGATTGGGAATATAGTAAATTAACTGAGTATTTTGTTTAAAAAATTGCCCTAATCCATCCCAAAGCACAGATGTGGCGGTAATCCCATCAGCATCAAAGTCTCCCCAGATGGCAATTTTTTCTTTGGTATTATATGCTTGTTGCAATCGTGCGATCGCTAAGTGCATTTCTTGCCCAAACTCAAAGGGACTCGCTGGTTGATAAGCTTTATAGTTGATAAAAGCTGTTAACTGTTGATTATCTTTAATTCCCCGTTTCCACAATAATTGTGCCGCATACATTCCACTTGATAGGGGTGTATGCTGTTTCACCGCTTGGATGAACCACTCAGGGGGTTGTTCGGTTGCTGTTATAGTCCACTGTTGTTCTGACATTGCTAAAATAATTCGCTTTTAATTAAAATGCTTTCAAATGCTTTAGATTTACGAAAAGGACTTTATATTACCTTTTAACTTTCCATGAGATCCAAGAATAAAAAATCCGGCGGATAAAATTAAAGTGAGACTTCTTGAATGTTGTCAAAATTTGGCAATGAGTCTTTCGCTGCTTCTTCAGGAACTTGTGTGCGATCGCGATCGCACCTTTTAGCAAACTGACAATAATCGCAAGTTTTGCTACCCTCCACAACTTGAGGAAACTGCTGGTTATTTTGGTAATCTTCCAGCCAATTAGTTAACTGATTTAACAGTTGATTAAGTTTTTTTGCTATTTGTGTGTGTTGAGCAGTATTGTAATTAAATTTAATATTTTGCGGTTTGCCCTCCGATTGGACGAACCAGTAAGTCATGGAAATATTTTCTGGCAAATAGTCGCTAGTTTCTGCCAAAACATACAGATAAAGCCGTGTTTGCCAGTTTGATTCTAACTTGCGTTTATTGGGTGGTTTCGGATAAGTTTTCCAGTCGAGAATTTGCGCTTGTTGGTTATCAGCAATCAATAAATCATAGACAACCGTCAGCAAATAATCCTGAACTTGCAGAGTGCGATAGTGTTCACTCTCACGGAAAGTTTGATTATCAGATGCAGCCGTTAAAATTTCTGGGGCTGCATCGGCAAAAGCTAGCATCCAGCTTTGCAGTCTAGCATCCGCTTGCAGAAAACTATCAATTGGCAAACCCATTTCTCGCTGCTGCATTAGTAAGTGAAAACGACTACCCAAAGTTTGCCGTTCTTCTTGTTCGGGATTTGAGGGCGAATTGAGTTTTTCGAGATAGGTATGTTGAAATTTACGGGGACAAACTTCTAGTAAGTTGAGTTGTCCTTGAGAGAGTCGCAGTAGTTGAGTCGGAGTTAACAGCATTCTTCTATTTTAGAAGTTAAAAGGGCCGTTAGAAACCGCGTCTACACAGATCGGCAGCGAAGACCAAACTTGTAAAATTATGGGATATCTACATGGACAAGTGTCTCAAAACCTTGCATGGGAATAATTGGGTCAGGTCGGTTGCATTTAGTCCCGATGGTCAAACCCTAATTTGTAGTAGCCAAGGTTCAGACAATTAAACTTTGGAATGTGACAATAGGCGATCGCTTAAAAACTCTCAGAGCCGATAGACCCTATGAAGGAATGAATATTTTTAGGATTACTGGCTTAACATCGGCACAGATAGATACTCTTAAAGCCTTGGGAGCCGTAGAACAACCGAAAAATAAAATAAAAATAAAAGGTAAAAGAATGAATTTTGCCTTTTCCTCCATCCTTTTACCTTTTTTATGTACCTGATGCTTATTTCATGTTAGCCCTTGCGTCCTTAACTGCGGCAAAGAAAAATAATCCGGTGAGTGGAATGCTCAATGCGAGGATAATCGCCGTGACTTGGAAACCCAAATCTGGTTGTCCGTAACTGAGTTCAAAAATCGAACCGACAGCTGCGATCGCACTTACACAAGAACCACCCAGAAATAAACTGCTTTTTGGAGTTAAATACACTACTACCCCCCTATGCTATTGGTTTCACCGCTTGATACGAGAAGCCATTCTTAGATAGCTCCTGGGCTAAAGTCAAGGAGTTTTCTACACGGTCTACAAATACCACACCGTTAAGATGATCCATCTCGTGCTGAATACAGCGTCCCAGCAAGTCATTAGCCTTTAATGTCCGAGGACGGCCATACTCGTCCTTATAGGCAATTTCCACGACTTCGGGGCGCTTTACGTCTAGATATACGTTAGGGATACTCAAGCATCCTTCTTGGGCAACAGAGATTTCGCGGCTTACTTGTTTAATGGTGGGGTTAATCAACACCAAAGGCAGATTAGCTGCATTTTCTGGTTCTAGGTCGATGACAATTAGTTGTTTGTGAATTCCGACTTGGGGGGCAGCCAAACCAATGCCATCTTTGCTGTACATAGTTTGCAGCATTTCGCGCACCATCTGGCGAAGTTCGTTATCTACTTTAGAAATCCGTTTTGCAGTTTGACGCAACACGCGATCGCCTAAATAATGAAGCTCCAAAGGTGGATTTTTTAACTTTTTTTTCTCTACAGCAATTTCAGAAGGCATGAGTCTCAATGGCTAGTGGTGAAAATTCGTACTATTTTTATTCTATCAATTTAGGGAGTGGGGAATTGGGAATTGGGAATTGGGCATTATGAATTACGAATTACGTTAGCGAAGCGGGGCGTAGCCCATTACGAATTATGTTGAAGTCTTTAACCAAACTAGACTATCTGCTTAAAGAAACTTTCCTCGGTTTATTGCGGGGAGGTTGGATGAATTGGGCAGCTGTAAGTACTGTGACGGTGTTACTGTTTTTATTTGGTTTGAGCTTACAAACCTCTTGGCAAGTTGAAAAACTCCTCTATCAGTTTGGTAGCCAGCTAGAAGTATCAGTTTATCTGGAACCGGATACGCGGGTCGAAAACATTGAGCCACTGATCGCCAAAATGCCAGAGGTTGCGTCAATACAAAGCGTTACCAAAGAACAGGCTTGGACTAAATTAGTTAAGGAAATGAGAATTTCTGATATTGAGGGCGCTACCCAGCAGCTAGGTGAGAATCCTTTGGTTGATGAGATGAAGGTGAAAGCGCGTAATTCTCAAGTTGTACCAACTTTAGCAACGCAACTGGCTAAGTTGCCAGGAGTTGAAACCGTGGAGTATATCGATGAAGCAGTTAAACGCATTGCCCAGTTGCACCGGGGATTGAACTGGATTACTTTAACAATTACGATTATTCTGACCTTAACAGCGATCGCAGTGACTACAACCACAATTCGGCTGATTGTCATGGCACGACGACAGGAAATTGAAATTATGCAACTGGTGGGAGCAACCTCAGCTTGGATTTACCTGCCGTTTATTTTACAAGGAATTGCTTTTGGTTTAGTTGGTGGTGCGATCGCTTGGAGTTTCATTTCTGTGATTCAACAGTTTCTCGGTAAGCTACTAGCCAATCAACCTGAGTTTATCCAAGTTATCACCAACGGAGTACAACTCACTCCAGCCCAAATTTTACTATTACCCTTGATTCTCTTAAGTTTCGGTGCAGCTGTAGGATTAATGGGAAGCTTATTTGCTGTCAGATGTTTTGCTAAAGGATAGTCTTTGGTTATTTGTCCTTTGAACTTGGAGTTTTCAAAATTTTAAAATAACAACTGAAGTTTTGGATTGAACGAATATGAAATTAAACCTACAGGCTAATAAAATGACCAATGACCAATGACAAAGGAAAAAATAGTTATGAAATCGCAATGGGAATGTTTTCTGCAAAATCTCGGTGTATGGGAAGGTTCATTTACCAATTTTTCTCCCCAAGGTGCGCTTCTAAACGATACTTCTAGCCGTCTTTCGCTGGAGAGTTTGAACAATAACCAGACAGTCCGCCTAACTCTAAGTCGTTCGAGAAAGGATGATTTAATCAGAGAATTTAGTTCTGTAGGAGGAGGTCTGCTATTTTTTGAAAATGGTTCATTTTCTGAAGGTTTAATTCAGCTAGGGCCATTTTCCGAATTTGGTGGAGAACTCGCTTTTGTTCATGAAAATCGCCGCTTACGTTTGGTGCAACTGTTTGATAAAAACGGTCATCTCAATGGACTAACTCTGATTCGAGAACATCTAGCTGGAACTCCAGCAGCACAACGTCCACCCTTACAGATAAATGATTTATTGGGAGAATGGCGAGGACAAGCAGTGACAATCTATCGAGATTTGCGTTCACCTGATATTTACTCTACAACTCTGAAAATACAACTTGATGATACTGGGCGATTAATTCAAAGTACCTCTTTTGGGGAACGTACAATTACCTCAACTGCTACCATCAAAGGTTCTATCGTTCTCTTTGACCAAGATCCAGAAAAGCAGGTACAAGTATTATTGTTACCTGATGGCGCTTCTGCAACTTCTCCCCTCAAGGTACAGTTACGTCAACCCTTATTCTTAGAAGCGGGTTGGTTAATCCAAGCAAACCTGCGCCAGAGGATGATTCGCAGCTATAACGAGAAAGGCGAATGGGTTAGTTTGACATTAGTTACTGAAGAAAAATTGTAAATAACTTTTATAGACCTCTTGCAAAAGTCCCTAACACCCTACACTCCCCACACCTCCCACACTATGAGTAAAAAATCGGGGTTGAGGGGTGGGGGTTCTGTATTTTTGATGCAAGAGGTCTTATATGCCTCCAGCAAGAACTGTCTCCTTCAAGAAATGTTCTTAGGTAGTTGCACAGTAAACAAAGTACCCTTGCCTAGTTCAGAGGCGACATGGATAGTTCCTGCGTGCCCTTCTACAATCCTCTGGGATAGATGTAGTCCTAAACCACTACCTGAGCGTTTATGTTTACCTTGGCGAAATCGCTCGAAAATTGTTGCCCGATCTTCGGGCGCAATCCCATATCCTGTATCTTGTACCTCAATCGTTACCGAATCTTGATTTCCTGAATGAGGTGATGTTTCAAAAATGCGGATTGTTATGCCTCCCGTATCTGTAAATTTGATGGCATTTGCGATCAAATTATTTAGCACTCGCCGTAATTCCAAGCGATCGCCCATAATAACAGCAGCATTATTACCGAGTGACTCTATTTTACTAGTGTCTATTGTTAAAGTTAAACCTTTTTCATTAGTTAGAGGACTTAGTTCGCCGACTACTTCTTGAGATATCTCACGTAAATTGCATTCCTCCCAATTCAACGTTTTTTTACCTGCTTCAAAGCGATAGACTTCTAACAGAGTGTTTACCATTTCCATCAAATTTTGGTTACTGCGAATCATAACTGCGATCGCTTCTTTCATTTCCGGCGAAATTTTGCAGAATATTTCCATCTCAAACAAATTCAACATGCGGTCGGCGGCGACTAGAGGAGTTCGCAAATCATGAGTCAGACGGGAAACAAAGTCTTCTCGTTGGCGGCTCATTTTTTGTTGTTCGTCTAGACTCTGCTTGAGACGTAAGAGCGATCGCACCCTTGCCAGTAGTTCATCAGTATCAAATGGTTTGCGAATAAAATCATCAGCACCAGCATCTAAACCTTCGACAACGCTGGATTCGTGAAAGGCAGTAATCAGCAGAATTGGAATATAAGAGAGTGCGGGGTTCTGCCGAATCCGACGGGTAACTTCATAACCATCTATCCCCGGCATCATCACATCTAACAGAATTAGATCGGGTGGAGATTGTTCAACTTGCCGCAAAGCTTTTATTCCATCTGAAGCCAAATCAATTTCATACCCCTCACTTTCTAAAATTGTTTGAACCAAAATAAGATTATCTCGAATGTCGTCAACTGCGAGGATACGATAAATTTTATTATTTTCAATTACAGACATAATTAATTAACTTTTATTCTTTTCTGGAAGTAATTTATATTTTAAATTTAGGATATCCTATTGGTGCTTCCCTGGCTTCAGAAGATGACTGATGAGAATTTTTAGGAGAGTAAAAATTTCCCTCATCATCTAACGGTGAATTTTGGCAATTGGCGGCTACATTCGTTAATGTGATTTGACGCGGTAATTCAATTTTAAATTTTGAACCTATGCCCACTTTGCTCTCAAGAAAAATTTTGCCGCCCATCATTCGTACCAGTGAATCTACAATTGCTAAACCCAGTCCTGTACCTTGATATTTGCGAGTGATAGTTTGATCGACTTGTAGAAATGCTTCAAAAATACGTTTAAAATCTCTGGATGCGATGCCAATCCCTGTATCCCGAACAATAATTGCTACTCTCTTTTCTGGTAGTTCCTTAACCTCAACCCCAATCTCACCAGACTCTGTAAACTTAATGGCGTTGGAAAGCAGATTAATTAAAATTTGTTTTATCCGCACAGGGTCGTTAAATACCGAAGGATTTTGCAAATCGTTTTGCACTAACAATGAAATATTTTTGGCATCAGCTAGCGAACGCATTTCACCTACAGCCTGATTTACGATCTTTGATACATCAAATATTTCCGCCTTCAAGTCTAATCGTCCTACCTCCAGCTTGGAAAAGTCGAGAACTTCATTGAGTAGCATTAGTAAATGCTTCCCATTATTCAAAACGCGCTCAACCATATCTGCTTGCTGATGAGTTAGTTTACCAAACTTAGGACGCAACAGGATTTGCGAAAAACCAATAATTGCGTTCATCGGCGTTCTGAGTTCGTGAGACATCGTTGCCAAAAAATGTGATTTTAACTGCGATATCTCCAATAGCTTGAAGTTTTGCATTTGAATATGTTGCTGTTGTCTCTCCAATTCCTGGTTCTTACGAATGAGTTCCTTTTTTGCCAAAGTTGCTTGCATTTCAGCGCGAGAAATCCGAATCGCACTCCTCAAAACCTGTGCCAAGTTTTCTGTGGATATCCTAGACTTAGAAAGATAGTCTGTAGCACCAGCTTTGATTAATTCCACAGTAATTTGTTCATCTTCTTGACCAGCTAAAACTACTAAAGGAACTTGAATTTCCGAATAACGTAGCTGTTGAATCAAGGTTAGTCCATCCTCGAGTGGTAAGCGAGAATCGAGGAAAACACAATTATAAGTAGTAGTGCTTAAGGCAGAAAATGCATCATTGCTATCACTAACTTCAGACAGTTCCATTTGAACACCTGCTTCAGTCAGAGCGCTACGGACTGCCACCCTGTCTACTTCGTCATCATCTATAACCAAAATTTTCAGCGTCTCTTCCATCGGTTTTTATTTTTGCAGCCAGACAGATATTGATATATATCATTTACCTTTTAAGATTATCCAACTAAAGAATATAAGATTTTCGGATATTTAAAATCTGTAACTTGATTAACAAAGGCATTTTGCACAATATCCAATACTTTTGGGTGCTGCTATTGTCTTAACGAAAAGGTTAAAGGCTTCAAGACATATCCAGCTAAATTTTAGTTTCCAGCTTTCACTCACTATTGAACTTGATTTGAGACAGTCATCACAACTACAGGAGTTGCTCTCAATTGCGGCTCAGAACTTAATTTTTGGGGAAATTCGATACCGCCCGTCTTTGGCATCTTCAAATCTTTTTGCAAAATCAAGTGTTGCTCCACGGTAACTTTCGGAGGCTGTCTGCGATTACCGCACAATATATATAAAGGGTGAACCGGGTTAATAATATTAACTTTTTTGAATGTCTGCTTGACATTTATCACATCAACTTGTTTATCCTCCCTTAGTAGGATGTTAATCACTCTTTTGAGCATTTCCTTGAGTTAAATTCAGTCTGTTGTATCCTCAATCTGGTTAAGTTACCAGAGGATTGAAATTAAACTCCTCGCAAACGACTAATGGCTTCAAAAAATTAGCAATTAACAAACCAAAAACTTTTGCTCTGAAGACAACGGATAGAACCGATTAAAGTAAAATAAAATACTTTACTCAGCTTAATACAATTGTAAATGAGTGAGGTAGCGACCGTCGTCACCCATTGGTGAGAGTTGCAGACCATTATCGTGTACCATAAGCTTGAGCAGTTTTAACCATTAGATTGGTTAGATTAAGATAAAATTGCTTTGTGAATTTGTAAGTAATGCTACCTCCTTGAGTTTCGATAATTTTCTGAGCGATCGCGAAACCTGTGTTATTCTTTTGGCGATCGCGGTCTCGCATTGTTCGGAAAATTACCAAGACCTTCATCAAATTTGAATGCCGTCTGATTCCCTTGTATAAGGTAAGGATGCCCATCAGCGCCATCAAGCCGATGAATTTAAAGGATTGTTTAAAAACCCCTCGAAACTTTGTTCATCTTTTTGTAGGTAAGCTTTGACCCGTTGTAAATTGTCCATTTTCCTCAGCTTTTGCAAAACTTTATAGAAGATGATAGCAATTAACTAATAAAACATGGTAACTGAAGGCTGAATTTTGAAAAAGGGGGGATAAGTTTGGCATTCGTCTCAATATTTCATACTTTTTATCCAAGTATCTATATATCTTCAGCTAGATATGTCTTCTATCTAAATATTCAAAAATAGGAAATTTATTATTTCTACCGATGGATGCAGACTGGTTCAGTTATCATCTATCTTGAGTTTGGGAAAATAATAGATAGCAACTTACAAAAGGTAATATTTTGAAAGATGCAAACAGCGTCAGAGCGAGTGTAGCGATGAATGAAATTAGCATTATTTTAATTGAAGATCATGACTTAACGCGAATGGGGCTACGAGCTGCATTGCAGTCTCATAGTGCTTTGAAAGTAATTGGCGAAGCAGCAAATGCTACTCAAGGGTTAAAACTTTTGGAAACGGCAAAGCCAGATGTAGCTGTTGTAGACATCGGTTTACCTGATATGGATGGCATTGAACTAACCCGTAAATTCAAACGCCAGCAAGCTGAAAGCGGGCAAACCTCAACAAAGATTCTGATCCTGACGATGGATCATACAGAGGATGCTGTACTTGCAGCTTTCGCGGCGGGTGCTGATTCTTATTACATGAAAGAAACAAGCATCAGTAAATTAACGGAAGCGATTCAAGCAACTCACGGCGGTAACTCTTGGATCGATCCGGCAATTGCCAATGTGGTATTGCGGAAGATGCGGCAAGGTATTCCTGGAGAAAGCCAAGGTTCTGACAAGCCGAAGACTGTAAAAATTGAGGCGCTGGCATCAGAATACGAGCAAGTTTTGGAAACATATCCCCTAACTCAACGGGAATTGGAAATTCTAGAGTTGATTGTAGCTGGATGTAGCAATGGTCAAATTGCCGAGAAACTCTATATTACAGTTGGTACTGTCAAGACCCATGTTCGTAATATTCTAAATAAATTATGTGCTGATGACCGTACCCAAGCTGCTGTGAGGGCCTTACGTTCTGGGTTGGTAGCATGAGGAATGCTGATTATAGATTGGGGAGATGAAGGAGATTGACTACTAAATAGCCCTTCAACTCAATCGTTCTTGCAAGCAATCAGCAATCCTTCGTGCTGCTCCCGATTTTCCCATGCGTCGCCCACCATTTTCGGCAATAATCTGCAAAATATCAGGATCTTTGAATAGAGACTGTACAATTTTAGCGACTTCTGTTGGCTGCTCAATTAAAATTAAAGATGAGCCTAAAAGACGACTTTGAGCTTCAGCAAAGGCGGGATTATATTGTGGGCCGTTACCGGGAAAAGCGATCGCAGGTTTCCCCAAACCGATAAACTGTTCTGTGGCTGTACCTGCCATTGCGATCGCCAAATCTCCCAAATGCAAGCAATCGTTATAAGCTTTTTGGGTCAGTAAAAGATATGCATTTCTTTGCTTAAATGTCAAGATGTTTGGATCGGAAAGTTTGATTGGACATGCTGATTGAATTTGCCAGCCTTGGGATTGCACGCTTTGGGATAAAATATTAGAGTCTAAACCAGGAGCGATCGCACCTAAAAATACTACTGTGCTAGAAGTATAAAAGATTGACCCTCGCTCTTGGAAACTCGCCATCAACGCAGATACGGCAATCATAATTATTTCCCAGTTAGTATATGCCTCTGGCGGACGGGAACCAGGCAGAAGAGTCACTACGAAAGGTCGGACTCTTTCTTGCTGTTGGGCATTCTCGCTATAAAATTGTTGGCGTGAAAACGTCGGTTCCAGACCATCCATCATCGGATTACCCAAATTACAAGCGGGAATTGGCCATTGTTTTAATGTTTCGGTCGTCAGTGCATCTCTAGGGAATACCGCCTGACAACGGCGACGACTCATCAACCAACGTTCCCAAGGATGGTAAACTGAACCAGAAAAGTTTTCCCAACGCGCGTCTTTAGATTTACGTGGCAACAATCCAGCTTCATCCCGCACATAATATTCAGATTTTGCTGTACCCACAAAAGCATAATTAGCGCCACTAAGAGTTGCAAATAACAGGGGAACAATATCTCCCACAGCTAAAATCGCTCTTTTATAACCTAATTTTTTTTGAGAACTCACCCATCGGCGGATAGATTTTATCTGGCTGAGAGTAAGTTGAAATAAACCACCGCGGACATCCCGCGCTAATTGGCGGCCATCCATATAAATAAAGCCGCCAGAAGGCATAGTCAGTACTGAACCGATAAAGGGGATATCTAACTGTTCATAAGCACGTCCTTCACCCACCAGAGGTAAAGCAAATATCTCTGGTGGGTTTGATTGTCGTTGGAGTTCTTGCAAAATCCGAACTGCAATCATATCTTCTCCATGACCATTACTTAATACAAGTAACCGTAAAGGAGAAGTTGGAGTTTGGGAGTTAGAAGCTAAAGATAAGCGGGATGCATTATTCATAGAAACAAAATATCAAAATTAACTGTCTGTTTGGGTAAGAGGTATAAAGGAAAATCGGCGAAGAAGCTGGAAGTTAGTATTATCGCTATTTCTTTACTTTTCTACAACTAACAGCAAATTCGGAAAGGATGTATTGTTTAAAATTCTTAAGACCTGCTTTTTAGTCAAGTCTTTAAATCTAAAATCTAAAATCCAAAATTGATATAACTCCCAGTTAATTAGGTTAAATATTATGCGAGTTTCTGCTACTGCAATTTTTACTTTAGCTACTTTAGCTGCTGCCAATGTCACTCAGCAAGCAACGGCTGCATCGACTAAAACTGTTACTCCAACGGCAAAAGCTGGTAACTTGGTAGTGCCAATAATTGAAGACACTCCCACACGCATAGAGACAATTGCTTCCCCAGAAACTATAGTTGCACAACAATTTTCTCAAAATCCCATCGCAGTAAAAACAGGTGGAAGCAAAAATTCCCCAGTAATCTTAAACTCAGCAGTCATCCTCCCTATTTCCCCCACCTCCCCTACAGCCAAGCCAACTCTCAAGCCGCTTGCTGAAAACAAAGTAGACAAGGCAAATTCTTCCGTACCACTCCCTTTTTCTCCCACTCCCTCTGCATCTCCCAAAACCCCTGCTACTGAAAACACTTTAGTAGTTACAGCTATAGATGTCCAGGTAGTGGGAGCAAATCAAGAATTGCAGGATATCATTCGTAAAGTCATTAAAACCCAGGCTGGTGGAGAAACCAGTCAAAGCCAACTACAAAAAGATGTAGCGGCAATTTTGGATACAGGTTTATTTAGCAATGTCAGTGTGAATAGCTTTAGCACACAGGCTGGATTAAATGTAGTTTATCAAGTGCAACCGGTGATTGTGCGATCGCTGCAATTATCTGGTGCTAAAGTCCTCACTTACCAAGTAGCCCAACAACAGTTGCAATCTCAAATCGGAACCACTATCAGTCCGGTTAGACTCCAGCAAGCAGTAGCACAAATTAACAAATGGTACGCCGACAATGGTTATAACTTAGCACGAGTCCTATCAATTAAACCCAGTTCTCAAGGCATTCTCACTGTGAATGTTGCTGAAGGCTTGGTGAGTGAGATCAAATTTCGTTTTGTCAACGACGAGGGTAAAACCGTTGATAGCAAGGGTAATCCAGTTGGGGGACGTACCAAACCAGATTTTCTGCAACAGCAACTCAAACTAAAACCTGGTCAAATTTTCCAAGAAAATGTAGTTAAACAAGATATCCAACAGTTATATCAGACTGGTTTATTTGAAACTGTGAATGTCGCCTTAGAAGGAGATGCGACAAAACTTGATTTAGTCTATCAACTTAAAGAAACTGGGGCGCGTGGTGTTAACTTGGGCGGGAGTTATAATGCCGACCAGGGTTTGATAGGTACAATCAGCTATCAAGATCAGAATGTCGGCGGTATTAATGATACTTTAGGCTTGAATGTTGGTGTAAGTAGCCGAGACTTGCAGTTTAATAGCAAATTTGTCAGCCCCTATCGGACAACAAACCCCGATCGCTTGGGGTACACTATAAATGGTTTTCGGAATCGGGAACTTTCGGAAACCTTTGATGACAGGATTAAGCTAGCTAACGGCGACACAGTGCGGGAAGGTAAAATTGGTGGAAGTGTCAGCTTACAGCGACCAATCGACGACTGGAATACCTCATTAGGATTAAACTATACTCGAACTAGTATTCGCGATCGCCAAGGTAATATTACCCCAACGGACGTTCAGGGCAATCCCCTCTCCGCAAGTGGAACTGGTATTGATGACCTAACTACCGTATCCTTCACCGCCACCAAAGACAAACGAGATAATCCCCTCAACCCAACTCAAGGTTCCGTTTTGAGTTTGAGTACAGAACAATCTATACCCATTGGTCAAGGGAATATTTCCCTAAATCGTCTCAAAGCCAATTACAGCCAATATTTACCAGTCCAATTATTTAACACCAAACAGCCACAAGTATTTGCAGTGAATCTGCAAGCTGGTACCGTCCTTGGAAATTTACCACCCTACGAAAGCTTTAACTTAGGTGGTTCCAATTCAGTGCGCGGTTACGATTCAGGCGATGTGGGAAGTGGTCGCAGTTATGTATTAGCTTCCGCAGAATATCGTTTTCCCGTCTTACCAATCGTCGGGGGTGTATTATTTGCCGACTTTGCTTCTGACTTAGGCTCAGGTGATACTGTATTAGGAGATCCTGCGGGTGTACGAGGCAAACCAGGGTATGGTTTTGGTTATGGGGCTGGAGTGCGCTTAAATTCACCATTAGGCTTAATTCGGGCTGATTATGGCATTAATGACCAGGGAGAAAGCAAAGTGCATTTAGGCATAGGTCAGCGATTTTAACCGGATTTATCAGAAAAACTGAAAAAAGAACAGTCAAAACTATCCGTTCGCTTAATTTCTGCACTAACGTTGAAACTATGTCTAATAGGATGTTTTAAAAGTGGTTGGCTGTAATTTTAGGCACTTTTTGATCCCCCCCAACCCACCTAAAAAAGGTGGGGAAAAGTCTCTAAATTGTACCCGCTCAATTAATTGCTTTACTGACTGTGCGATCGCGTTGTCTGAGGCAATTGTCAATTGCATTAAATAGATTGGTTATTAATTATTAAAGATTACTAAATTGGTGTTCTCAAGCCAAATCACGGAATTGCTCGTTGCCTAAAGCCGTACTTCCTCGCCAATATCGTCCAGGTGGAAGACAGCTTAAGCCTGTTTCCTACTTCAAGATTTATTGACTCTCGCGTTATCATCTGAAAAAGATAAAACTCTTGCGATCGCGGGGAGGTCTTTCTCACTTTGAGAGTTCCAACAACTAAACCCGTATTTCTCACAAGCTTGAGGGGCAGAAGGGCAGAGGGGCAGGGGAGCAGAGGGGCAGAGGGGAAAGAACTTGGTTTTTGAACTCTCCCCTGCTCCCCTGCTCCCCTGCTCCCCCGCTCTCCTGCCCATCCTTCCCTGCACAAGGCTTTGAGAGATGTGGTGAGAAATCCGGGTAAATCATCCCGTAAAATAGACAGGCGGAAACGCTGCCCTATATAAAAAATATGGGAAAATTTTTTGGGAATCCCTCAAGACTCAGGAATCGCTACTTATCTGCTCACTCAGGAATCAGGACTCTTTATGTTAGCAGGCACAATTTTGCAGGATGGAAAATATACCCTAATTCAAGAAATAGGGCGGGGTGGCTTTGGCATTACGTTTAAAGCTACCCATCACTACTTGGGTCAGGAGGTGGTGATGAAAACCATCAATGAACGGCTGCGACAACATCCTGATTTTGCGAAATTTGAGCGCCAATTCCAAGATGAAGCCAGACGATTAGCTACGTGTATCCACCCAAATATAGTCCGAGTCAGTGACTTTTTTGTGGAAGCCGGACTGCCTTACATGGTGATGGAATACATTCGTGGCGAAACCTTGGGAGACGCATTTGTATTACCAGGAATAACCTTACCTGAAGCCACAGCAATTCATTACATCCGGCAAATTGGGGCAGCTTTGCAGGTAGTACACAACAATGGTTTGCTACACCGAGATGTCAAACCAGATAATATTATCCAACGCCTTGGAACCCAGGAAGTAGTATTAATTGATTTTGGCATTGCCAGGGAATTTAATGGTAGCGTCCGGCAGACTCACACGGGTCTAGTTTCTGAAGGTTATTCTCCAATTGAGCAGTATTTGACGCAAGCATCGCGCACACCAGCCACCGATGTTTATGGTTTAGCCGCCACCTTGTATGCACTGTTGACAGCACAAGTTCCGATGCCAGCATTATTGCGCGATCGCGAACAAATGCCTTCTCCCCGCGAACTGCAACCACACTTGAGTGCTGCTGTCAACCAAGCAGTAATGCGCGGGATGGCGGTGGAGTCTCGTTTTCGCCCAGCGACAGTTGCTGAATGGTTACAACTATTACCTGGAAATGAGGCGAATCTGTCAGCGCAAGCTTTAGCAACTTATGCAGTTCCAACTGTCAATTTATCTGCCCAACAAGCCGCAACTTTGCTGGGGAAAACTGCCCAAAATGGCATTCATAAACCATCGGTGTTGGCGCAGCCCAACCCAGGTATCGCCAAGGAAAATATACTGACTAAAAAACCTCGCTCATCAATGTTAATTGCTATGGGCGTAGCCCTGGTTGCTGCTACGGCAGGTTTTGGCATCACTAGCATCTTACCGAAATCTCAGCCGCAGCCAACCACAAAGCCGCTTTTTGAACAGCCAACTCAAGAACCAGATGCGAAAGTACCTAATTCCGAGAATGGTAAAGAGACTAACGCCACCTCAACAACCGAATCAACACCTGTTTCTAATTCCAAGCGGCGGCGTAATCGCCGTTCTTCCCCACAAGAAACTCCCAGCAGTCCTACACAAGAATCACAACGCAGCGATTTGGAGCAATCTGCACCATCACCTAGCGTTTCCCCCACACCCTCGCTAGTGGAGAAATTACGGGCAATCAGGTCATCTCGGAGTGCTTCGCCCGCACCATCACCACAAAAGAACTTACCCACTTCTAACCAGAATTCTGCTTCCCCTCAACCGGTGATTCCGCCAAATTCTGTGGTTATACCAACAACACCACCCACACAATCGAAACAGTCAGATCCTTCTGCTGTGGTAGTACCAACACTGGAAAAGCACAATTCACAGACTGATAATCAACCGCAGAGCGATCGCAAATTGCAGGAAAAGCTACAAGATGATAATAATTAGTCAATTTTAGATTTTGTCTTTAATCTAAAATTAATCTCACCGAACAAGGCAAAAGTAAAAAGTTAAAAGGCACTCATCAATAAAAACACAACGGTCTTACGTCGAGAGGAATACTTTTCAACGGAGAGAGGGGGATTCGAACCCCCGTTGGGTTTCCCCAAAACGCATTTCGAGTGCGTCACCATGAACCGCTCGGACACCTCTCCAGGTACTTTTCACACATTTGAGTATCTATCTCTATATTCAAATGTCGTGATTTGAGGGAAATGTTAGTGCATTGCCCATATTACTATAACATTACTCTCAATCAGGCGATCGCTTCAGTCCAGATTTTCGCGCTCTCCCTTTAGCAGTCTCTCGTGCAAGAACTGCCTTTATTTTTTCAAATACTACTGTTTTTCGATATTATTACAGTAATTTATGTAAACATAAAGCTACCTAAACCTTCACTATCTCCAAGTTAGGGTAGTCAATTACAGATTTGTGACTTACCTATATGCCTATACGCTGGCTCATTCAGGAACTTGCTACTTATTGGTAATGATGATTTGTTACCTTGTCTAAAGGGAGATAAAAATTGACTTAGAGTCAAAGTTATAAGAGCATGACCAGAAGAAGCTTACAACTCCTAAATATGTGTCTCTATGCAAGACGCATACATGTTTCACACAGATGATAAAAAATACAACTTTTAACAGTGCCGGTAAACTGACTGCTCTTTTATTCCTGATAACTCTCTTTCTCACACCTTGTGTGATTGTAAATGCAGGTGAACGTGGTGTATTGATGAAATTTGGTGAAGTACAAAACCAGATATTAGGAGAAGGACTTCACTTAATTATTCCTGTAGTCAATACTGTAAAAAAGTTGAGCATTCGAGTCCAAAAACAGGAAATTTCGGCTGAGGCTTCTTCTAAAGATTTACAAAATGTTTTCGCCGATGTAGCTATCAATTGGCATATTATTCCCCAGGAAGCAAACGCCATTTTTCAAGAAATTGGAGATGAACAAGCTGTAGTTATGCGGATTATTAACCCAGCAGTTGAAGAAGTCATAAAGGCAATCATGGCAAAGTATACTGCTGAAGAAATTATTACTAAACGAGGAGAAGTCAAAGGCGGAGTAGATGATGTATTGTCTACACGACTGAGTAGCTATCACGTTGCAGTTGATGATATTTCTCTAGTTCATGTCCATTTTTCAGAACGGTTTGGTGAGGCGGTGGAAGCGAAGCAGATTGCTGAACAAGAAGCAAAACGAGCAGAGTTTGTCGCGCTGAAAGCAACAAAAGAGGCTGAAGCAAAAGTTAATTTAGCCAAAGGTGAAGCGGAGGCACACAGATTATTACGTGATGGTTTAACTCCGCCAATACTGCAAAGGCAAGCAATAGAAAAATGGAATGGTAAGCTGCCATTAATTGTAAGTAAGGATGCTCCAAAATTGTTGAATTTAAGTGAACTTTTAAAATTTGACTAATTAAATAGTTGGCTCTTTATCCAAAGGCTAAAATACCCAAATTCTTGAAGAATTCGGGTATTTTTTTGTTTTGTAGAAATTCGCTCGGCTAAATTAATTGTTGGAGAATAAAATTGGAGAATCGAGAATCTTCAACTGGATCAATAATATAATCAGCAGGGTATAAGCTGTTGAAGAAATTAGACCAGTAAATAATTCTTTTTTGAGGTTATGCTCTTGAGGTTCTTTTTGAAAAATGTCCTTAGAACCGAATTGCATCAAGAGAATTCCCACAATATTAGAGAGCCAGTATCCTATAATTGAACAAGGTAGAAGTAATTTTGGGGAAAGTAAGCTACATGCATACCCAAAACCATAAGCTATTGGCAGATTGAATAGTAAGTCATTCCACCAACATAGTGGTGACAATAAATATCCCAGTACTAGAAAAAATCCACCTCTGAGTTTTTTGAAAATATCTTTTTTGAACTCTTCTGGAGTAGACTGTTGTAAATCTTCTAGGACTGTTTCTCCTGTTACATTCAATTCTTGACTGACGTTTTGGACGCTTTCCATAAAACCACTATTCCTATCGGCTTAGTGTATTTTAATATATAAACTAAACTAAAGTCTACTACAAAAGGAATAAAACTCGGGCTTTTTAGTGCTGAAAGTTTTACCAATACATGGTTTCAGCAAAATAGTAAAAAGCAAAGTTGAGGTTAAAATCAGATGCAGGTAGCCCTTTCAAGGTGGGTAAAATTTTTGGACAATAATTCCTCTTTTCTCTGCGGCTGGAGTGGTTGAATAAATTATTTTTAAACCGCAGAGGCAAAAGAGACGCAGAGATTTTGGAAGTCACATTGAAGGGGCTAGTTCTACAGAGGTATATGAGTCAGTTCCCTTGTTGCAGAATCTAGGTTTGTTTTGCAATATCTGAGCTAAATAGAACGATTTATACACAATTGTGCTATTTGCTGCCTAATAGGTTTAGAAATTAGAATATACAATAAATTCTAGCATATCGTGATATCCAACACCGATACGGCAATGACCAGATTCTCATTAGGGTAGGGTGGGTGGATGTTGAGCAACAATTTTTTTGTATATAGTCAGGGCAGAAATTTAAACTAATAATAGTTAGAATATAAATATTGAGGCATCTTAATCGGCAAATGACAGATTTAACTCCAAATAGCACATTTTTAATAGCAGGAATTGTTTTTATAACAATTGCCATTATTGGACAATCTAAGTTAGGCTTTGTGGAAATTAATCCCGGTTGCTTTGGGAGATTATTAGCTTTGGTTATTGGCATTTCAAGCTTATTCTATGCTTTGGGATTACTCAATTTTTCAGCCGAAACCATTGACTTATTAAGAATTTCTCTGACGGAACAAATCAAACAGAGGATAAGTTCAATTAATGACCTTTTGCAAGGTTCGTAATAAGTCTAAAAAGTTTATTTATAGCTGAATTTAAATGGTTTTTGAGTTAAGAGGTTGTTTGAAAAATATTTGTTTGTAATCTGAGGAATTTATTGCTCCTCAGTAATCCTTCTTAAAAAGTGGAACAACAGAATCAAAGTCACAGATTTTCAGGGGAATTTAGGAGGATATAAAATCCTTTCAGCAGAAAGAATATTATTCCTCAGTTATCAACTTTCTTTCTTCAGGCAGTAAGGTAGTTTCATCTTTAGGGCGATCGCTATCTGTGGATTTGGCTGTAGTTTTATACGGTTTGATAATTAGACTTACACCAATTGTCCAACCTAATGCAACCATCCAACCTGCGAGAATGTCACTAGGAAAATGTACCCCCAGATAGAGACGACACCACGCAATAGCTATTGTGTATAAACTACCGAAGATGAGAACCAACCAGCGCCAAGAGCTAGCCCAAGTTAAGAATAGTAAAATTGCTACCAAAGTTATACTCGTCATGGCATGAGCGCTGGGAAATGCAAAACTAAACTCAGGCGCAATAGACTGCCATAATTGGGGGCGCACTCGATGCATTAATTCCTTTGCTGTGCGGCTGATGATGATGCTTCCCACTGAGGCGGTGAGTAAATAAGCTAGCGATCGCCAGCGTTTTTGTAGTAGTAATATAAGTGCGATCGCACCCAAGATTATTAGCGCCGTCCAAGGTAAACCAATTGTAGCCAGTGTCACTGCTAAAACATCTAACTGTGGGTTGGCTGTAGAATGAACTGCTAAGAGAATAGGCACATCCCACAGGAAGCCTGCTTGATTGTCCCATATCTTCACTGTCAGAATTTCAAAGACCTGCAAAGGTAAATATACTCCGATCAAGAGGAGTAAGAGCGATCGCCAACGAGCAATCAACAGATTTGTCAGAAAAGAAAGTGGTGACTGACTCTCTTGATTAGCGTTTTCTACTTTTTCCATATCTAAGTTAAAAATACCGATTAACTACTTTACTGATTACAAATTACTGGAATCTTGAGAAGTTCCACAATGTTTACAGTACGACAAATGTTTATAAGTAATATTATGACAGTTTTGGCATTCAATGTACTGATAATAGCCACAGTGCGGACAGTAAGTATCAGCCTGTCGAATTTTCTTAGCGCAATTTACACAGCGTAATTTTTGAACTCTGCTAGCTGCCTGGACTTTAACATTAAAGACAAATTTTTGAAAAAACTGGATAATTCCAAAACCAATAATTGGAATCAGCAAAATATAAATATAATTTATCAGGAAAAGCAAACCACCAAAAAGGGCGCTGATAATATCAAATAAAAATTTAAATATTGCACCTATTTGCAGAAACTCAAATATTTTAACAATTAGTGGTATAAAAAAGATGACGAGCAAATGCCAGCTAATTAGCGATACAAGCCCATATCCTCTTCCTTGAGCAAATTTGTGAACTGATAAGGCAATGATAATTAAAGGTAGCAGAAAGAGTGACTGAAAAGCAAGCTGGATACTTGGATACCAAAATGATGCCTGCTGATAGCCTTTGTCAACTTCTCGGAATTGATTGTCATTTTTAAGAAAGGCTATAAAATTAATACTTTCCGGTTTGGCAAGTAGTTCATTTTTAAGAGTAGAATTTTCTTGTTTAAGAGTAGAAATTTGGCGATTATTTTCTTCTAATGCCTGTTTAGCTTTTTCGGCACTCACTTGATTAATTGATTGTTCGCGACCCTGACCTGCAATTTTTTCTAATAGCGTTGAGTCATACTGAGATTTAATAGTGCCATTGGTTTGTTCAAGTCTACTAATTTTTGCTTGTTTTTGATCGATAGTTTTAATAATTTGCTGCTTTTCAGGATTGTTAATCTTATCTTTGTAATCGGCATATTGCAAACACGTTTGAGAAACCTTACCCAGATGTCCTGCTTCGGCTTGTTGATAGTTTCGCCGAAAACTTAGTTGATTGCTTGTGTAAGATGGTAATGAAAGTCTAACAATTTCGTAGTCTTTGTCTTTAGTAGTTTTTGTCCGATAACTTTGCCATTCTGAATAACATGGATAAGCCTCAGTAGGACTTATCTGCCATCTACTAATATCATCGAGTCCGGTAAAAACATTAATTAAGATAAAAACATCAATTATAATAATGACAATCAAACTTACTTTATTCAGAGGTTCGTTGTTGATTGTTCTTGTTTTGCTAAAAAATTGACTTAAAATTAGACGAATTCTGGCAAACATATTCTCTTTGAAATAATTAGAAGATAACGTTTATTTGTTTTACTTAATGGTGATGTGATGAGGGACGAACGACTACTCAAACAGCAGCAGATGCACCAAGGTCAATCGGATAAATGGTATTTAAAGAAAGTGATTTATGACTTGAAACGCGATCGCCGTTACTAAACCTCAAAACTAAAAGAGCAATCTTTGAACGCGTTATGGGGACGCACATCTGTGCGTCCCTAGTGAAAACTATTTAGCAGCGAAGTAGGCTTCTAATGCCTCAGAACCACCAATTAATTTACCATCGATAAACACTTGGGGAACTGTTGTTGCACCCGCAACTGCTTTTAACGACCGTGTGGTGATATCCTTACCCAAGGTAATTTCTTCGTAGTTAATGCCATGTTCCTTGAGCATTGCCTTAGCACGGGCACAGAATGGACAACCCACTTTTGCAAACAGGGAAACTACTTCGGGCTTAACTGCTTGGGGGTTGATATATCTGAGCATTGTCTCAGCATCGGACACCTTAAAGGGATCTCCTGGCTCCTCTGGCTCAATAAACATCTGGTTAATTACACCATCTCTCACCAGCATAGAATAGCGCCACGATCGCTTCCCAAACCCCAAGTCTGATTTATCTACCAATAGACCCATGCCTTCAGTGAATTCACCATTACCATCGGGAATTAGTGTGATATTTTCTGCCTCTTGATCCTTTGCCCATTCGTTCATCACAAAGGTATCATTAACAGAAATACAGATAATCTCATCGACACCATTTTGTTTGAAAACCGGGGCTAATTCGTTGTAGCCAGGGAGATGAGTGGATGAACAAGTCGGAGTATAAGCACCCGGTAAAGAGAAGACAACCACTGTCTTATTAGCAAATAATTCATCGGTTGTCACATCCACCCACTGGTCGTTTTTACGAGTATGAAAAGTTACATTAGGAACTCTTTGTCCTTTGCGATTCGTTACCATGTTCTTGCTTCCTGAAGTAATCAATTCCAGTCATAACCTAGCATGGGAAGAGTGGTATGATGTAACTAGAGAATTAGCTAAGAAACTTCATTAATAAATGGAGCGATCGCTGCTACGAATTCAGCAGCTGATTCATAGGGTAAAACATTACGCCCATTTATTTTTATACCTCGACCTTGAGGTAAACAGGCGAGGTAGTCAGCCAAGCGTTTGTCTGGTGTTTCTTTTTTACTTTTTTGGCTAATACTCGATGCAGTTTCTCCCATAACGGCTAATGTTGGTTGCTGAATAGAGGCAATAGAGGTAGTATAATCCTGTCGCCAAAACCCTGCTAAAAAAGAAAACACTGCATGGCGACTAGCAGGATTTTCTGCACCTGCAACCAATGTATTCAACCACTCTGCATCTACAGCATTCTCAGAAGCAAAAAGTTGACGAGTCGAGAAAGAACGTAAAAACTTTGGGGTGCGTGCATAGCGATAAAAAGCACTCCCAAAAGGGGAATCTAACACATTCCAAAGAAATCTTTGCTGCCATTCTGGTGGTTTGTTTGTCATCAAAGCCCACGGTGGGGGCCCAGAAAGTACAAGTTTAGCAATTAGGTTTGATTGCTTTTGGATTAATCCGATGCCTACGCCGGGCAAAGCTAACGCAACTGGTAATAAAGCACCTTGTACAACTAGAATCACAGGTTTTTGTACTACTGTTTGTAAAAAGTGCTGCAACTGTTCTGCCCAATCACTAGGAGTATAAGCCAGATGAGGCATATCACTCTCGCCACATCCAAGTAAATCAGGGTTATAAATTAAATTCCTCTGACCTGAATTATACCATTCATGACAGAAACGCTGCCAAAATTGCCGCGACAATCCTACACCAATAGGATGAATTAACACTAAAGGAATGCCCTCAGGTGTTGTGTTATTTGGTTGAAGAACTTCGTAGGCACAACGATAATTCTGCCAAGTGTAAAATTGGCTAGGAGATGCTGTCAAGTTGGGTGTGTTATTTACGGCAGATGGTTGCATATTTCCTAGTTCTAATACTTGCTAAAAAATCATCTGTGGATGAATTAACTGGTATCCAGCCTCTTTCAGCTTTTCATTCGATACCCAAGCATTATAGGGGCGAGTATTCTTAATAGAAGTATCCCATATAACTTTGGGTAAATTATGTTTTTCAAATAGGCTATCTAGCAATTCTCGGCTGGTGAGATGTGCATCATCTACCAGATTATAAATTCCTTGCAAACGACGGTTACGGGAAAATTCTATCGCCGCAACAATATCATCCAAGTGAATCCAATTCGTAATATCCTCACCACCAGTACGGGTTGTACCAGAATATTTACTAAATATTTTCAACAGTTCTCTACCAGGACCATAAATTCCTCCTATACGGAAGATACAAACGCGGAGATTTTCGTTAGATGCTGATAGTAACACATCCTCTGTTTTTCGGAGAATTTGGGCATTTAAATTAGGGGGTGCAAGAGGTGTTTCTTCATCTACCCATACACCATTTCTGTCACCATAGACTGCATAACTCCCTGTATATATTAATTGTTTTACACTTTTAATCTGCTGCAAAGATGAAACTAAATTTTGGGCAGTTTGTAGATAAGTTTCTTCGTAAACTTCCGCACCTTTTGCAGCAACACTCAAAAGTACAACATCTTGATTGTGTAAAACTGATTTTAGACTATCTAGGTCATTTCCACAGGTAACGACAACTCTTTGAGATACTGATTGTAGTGCAGAGACACGCTCAGGGGAAGTTGTGGTTGCACTGACAACAAAATTCATTTTTTGCTGCCAATATTGAGCAATTTGATAACCAACATAACCACAACCAATGATTGCAACGTTCATGACAAATTAGACACAAATAAATTAAATTACTGGTTGAGAGACTATTCTCAATTAAGGGACTGGGCGTAAATAAATTTAACCGTCCAGAGCTAACAGTCAATAGTACAAAAATTTTTATTAATGACTAATGACTATTTTGCTAGTTCTTTCTCAATTATGGTAATTATTTCTGGTGAATTTGGCTGGACACTACTATTAAATCTAGCTATCACTTCACCTTGCTTATTAACTAAAAACTTTTCAAAGTTCCAAGCAACACCTCCCGTTGGCTCAACGGCTTTGGTGAGTCGCTCATAAAGTGGATGCTGCTGCGAGCCTTTAGCATGGACTTTATCGAATAGTTCAAAGGTAACACCATATTTACTCGTGCAAAACTGCACAATCTCTTCATTACTTCCTGGTTCCTGCGCTCCAAAATCGTTACATGGGAACCCCAAAATACTTAATCCTGCTTCGCCATACTTTTGGTTCAACTTTTCTAGCCCCTCGTATTGAGAAGTATAACCGCAGTAGGAAGCCACATTTACAATTAATAGTACTTTTCCGGTGTAGTCGTTTAATTGTTTATCCTCGCCATTGATGGTCTTGACTGCGATATCCAAAATTGTGTTACTCATCTTGAATCTGATTTATAGGGAATATTGCCAAGTCTCCCATATTACAGGTACTCTAAACCCGGTTTGTTTAAGGAAATTAGGTTTTATTGTTTACTACGACGATTCTGTTTAACTCAGGTGAGATGGGGAATGGGGAGTAGTGTAGTTCAATTACTTGAAAGACACTGTAAGATAGCGATCGCCTTTGAATTTACCCGCGAGTATCCCACTATTCTCAAAATCACTACTTCTTTTTCTAAAATGTGCTTGAAAACCTTGATTTTTCGTTTTCAGTTCTCAACAAGCTTAAGCTTCATAGCACAAATATTATTAGTGGGATAGGTTCATCGGAGTGATAACTCTTCTATAAATAGCTCGGCCATCCGCTATCTCAGGATGGGTTTGGTAAATATGTGTTGTTTTTTATACATTATCTTGGTGCAGAGATAAATTGTGAACTATAGGTCTTCAACGTAGCTTGACAAATCATTAAGCTTTTGTATAAAAAATTAAAAATAATATATAATTATTTACTCTCAACTTACTTATACAAAGTACGCAGGATAATTGTGAGTATTGACCGAATGATGTGACGATTAATCTGTGCGATCGCAATGAAACTGAAAACTTTTTTTACTAGATAAAATTTTATGGTTAAAGGATTAAGAGTTAGTATGCTGCTGTTGGCAGTTATCGGAAATCTAGCATGGTCATTTAGCGCCAAGGCAAATTTTAACGGCAAACTCACCGTAGAAATTGATGGCTTAAAGAATAAACAGGGACAAGTGTGTGCCAGTATATTTGCTAGCAGTGAAGGATTTCCGAGCGATCGCAATCGCAGCTTACAAAAGCAGTGTATCAAGATTAATGACACTCCTTTACCCATTACCTTTGAGAACTTGAAAGCAGGTAGTTACGCCGTTGCTGTTTTCCACGATCAAAATAATGACCGGATTCTTAACACCAATGTTTTTGGTATACCAAAAGAAGGTTTTGGATTTTCCAGAAATCCAGAAATTCGCACAGGTGCGCCCAAATTTAGCGAAGCAGCATTTTTAGTAGCAGGCCCGGAAACTAATATCCAAATCCGCTTGAAATATTTTTAGCCTGACAGCAGATTTAAACTTGGTTCAGTAGACCAAATAGAACTCAAAACCACATATAAAACCTGCTTTCCTCCTGAATCTGCCAATTTTAGATTTTGAAATTTCGATTGAAGGAAAAATCTCAAATAGAATAAACCTTACTCTATTCTTGTAAATCTTTGTGTGAATCTTCTGGTAAACCTTGTTGTTCCGGCAAACCACGCATTCGATTCATCTGAGTTAAAGCATATCTTGCTGTTGCTTGCACTTCGGCATCTGGATCGTCTAACGCATGGCGCAACATCTGAGTCATTTGACCCATCATGTCATAAACGCGTGTCAAATCACGGATTGCATTTTGCCGTACTTGTGGACTTTCATCTTGGATTGAGATTGCTAAAGCACGATTCATCGGTTTGAGTGTGCGGATGCCAATTTCTGCCAAAGCTGCCAAAATCAAGCTGCTTTCTTGAGAATCAGCATCAATCATCAGGTCAACTATAGGCTGAATTGCCCGCGAATCTCCCTGCTGACCCAAATCCCAGATAGCTTTGCGCCGCTTCTTTGGGTCAGGACTGCGTAAGTCTTGAATTAATTCGTCAACAATATTGAGTTTAGCAAGCCGGGAAGTTTTTTCTGGTAGCAGCAATTGTGAAGGAAGTGGTGGCGTAGCTATTTTTGAATTAGTTACAACCTCTGGTGGGGGTGGTATCACTGTTGTTTCGTTCGCTTCACTCAAACTTTTAGTATTTGATACTTCTGATTGCACTTGTTTGACCTGACGAAACCACCTCAGTAGGTAAACAAGTGCGCCAATACTTCCTATAAAGCCAATAGCAAATATCAACCACCAGACAAAACCTCTTTCGGTTGCTTTGGGTGTTGTAGTTGATTTGGAACTTGAAACAGGAGAGGTGACACTTGGAGAGGCAATAATTGGAGAGGTGACAATCTGATTTTTGGCAGCTAAGGCTGCTTGCAGTTTCTCTCTAGTTGTCAGACCTGCAAGGCCATCTACTTTTAAACCCTTTACTTTCTGGAATTTAGCTACAGCGATTTCTGTGGTGGCATTGTACTGTCCATCTATCAGTCCACTGTAGTATCCCAACTGCTTTAATTGGGTTTGTAATCTCTGCACATCTGATTTTCGACTACCATATCTCCAAACAGACGGACTAGCAGGAACTGTCGAACTAGCTTGTGCAAGTTCTAAAATTTCAGGCGCTAGCTTAAGTGTGGCTGTACTTGCGCGATTTGGGTAAAAACCCACACAAGAAAAACAGGTAAATATCAGAATTGAGGAACGGCATAGCCTCATATTGAAAGTTTCAGCCTGAACGTGCTTTTGAAGTCTTCGATACCACAATACCTTCAAGATGTCCAAATGTTAACTGTTATTTTTTATTAGAGATTGGGGATGGGCTATGTATTATTCCCCCTATTACCCTTGCTGCCTGCTATACCTCCCTTTTAACTATGATTTATGGCAAAATTTCTGGTTCAGATTCTCTGACTGCTAGAATTATGGGGCTTAATTTTTTAGCAGATGCTTCTGGAACGGGTTGCTGTATATTAGCTATTTCGCCGACAGTAAGTGTGTCGTTTCGCGCTGCTAAAGTATCGCGTTGGTTAATCAGATAGATGCTGATTAAAGTCAGGAAAACACCTACCCATTGCAACGGACTGAGGACTTCTGAAAGAAAGATATTGCCGAACAGTAGGGCAAATATCGGTGTGAGGAAGGTGAGAGAACTAAGACTGGTGAGATTGCCACTAGAGGCAAAGTAGAAAAATAATCCGTAGGCGATCGCACTGCCAAACACGGTAGCATAACCCAAAGCAACTAAATCAGATGCTCCCAGATTCTCCCACTGCTGAGATTCAACAACTGATGAAATCCCCCATAGTGGCAATCCACCCAAAATCATGTGCCATCCCGTAGCTGTTACTGGGTCAGCATGTCGGCATACAAATCGAATCAATACTGTTCCCACTGCCATCGATAGCGCTGCTAATAGCATCAACCACTCGCCGCTAGCAAACAAATCTTGCCAGTTGCCAATTGTAATATTTGCGCCTGAGTCGAGAAAATGTAAAATCAACTCATCAGGTAAACCAATTAAACTAATGCCTGTAACTCCCAAGCCTAGACCCAGCCATCCCCAAAAACCAATGTGTTCTTGGAATAGCCACAACGACAGCAAGGCAACAGCTAAGGGTTGTGAGTCAATCATCACAGACCCTAACCCTGCACTGGTTCTGACTAATCCCTCTGCCAAGAAGCCTTGAAAGAGCATTCCATCTACTAGAGCAAATAAGGCAATCCACAGCCATGCAGCCCAACCCTTAGGCTGCGGTTTACCCATAAATGCTGCTGCTATTAAAATTAACACTCCAGCTGGTATCAAACGCACACCTGCCATAAATAGGGGTGTGGTGTGAGGTATCACTCCTTTCATGGCCACCATTGCCGTTCCCCATAGGAAAAAGGGGGCAATTAACAAAAGGGGGGCGAAGGGAAATTGAGATGCACTGAGTTTCAGTTGCATGGGTTTGCTGATGCCTTTGTTTAACAAGCACAAAAATCGCTTTACCCAATTTTACCGAATTATGTAGTTTTGCGATCGCGTAGCCTCGCAAAGATAAGGAAAGAATACTCAGGTTATAGGAGGTTGAATATTTTTTAACGATACAGATAGCTTCAAAAATCTGTACTAACGATGATAAAATCTTATTTTTGTGCTTCTTTGATCGAAAGTTAAATTCAATGAGGAAAATTAAGATATAGTCTAATTTTCTAAACGCAAATTAGACAGCTAGTCATTTTTTTAACGAACCGCAAAGGACGCAGAGAGAAAAAAGAAAGGCTTAACTGAACCGTATTGTGTTATCAATAACTGGTGCAAGTTCTGATTAGTTGCCGCAAGCTACCGCAGAGGACAAAGAAAAATAAGAGTTTGAAAGATAGTTGTTGTCAGTTCTATAGTTAAAATTTATACCGATAATTAGTTAAGGGGATAGATGACATTCGTTTACTGCGAAGCACCCATCCCCGAATAGCTGCCCAGATGATGAACCTGGAATCCTATAGTCCGGTATCTAATCATCCCAGTATCGTCCGATATATTTCGATTGTCACTGGGATAGATACTGATTTACAGAATATCTACGAAAAAATCGTTACACAATTACTTTTATCGTAAATAAAAGGGTTTAAGACCCTACCTCTACAGTTAGCCCCAGTTTCAGTCGGGGTTTAAATCCCCGCCTGAACTTGTCTTGAATTTTGAATTTTGAATTTTGAATTTTGAATTGTTATTCACCCCTTCCATCGCTAATAGCGCTGTCCCGTAAGCGGCTTCTGTATACACTGACGCTACTACAGGAACCTGCAAATGACGCGCCCTGATTGCAGTCCAAGTGTCATTTGCTGCACCACCACCAGCAGTATAAACACGGATAAACTTGTCTGCACCCTTATGCTGTAATAATTCATACCCTCGCGCTTCTATGCGGGCAATGCTTTCTAATAACCCATGCAGAAATTCTACTGGGCGATCTGGGCGTGGTTCCAATCGTGGGGATAAATTGGGATCGTTAATCGGAAAGCGATCGCCTACCTTCAACAAGGGATAATAATCTAACTCGCTGGCAATTGAAGCATCAATCTCCCGGCTAAGGCTTTCTAACTCAGCGTTTGTGAAAAATTGCTTTAGCACTGCACCCCCAGTATTAGAAGCACCTCCAGTTAGCCACAAATCCCCCAGGCGATGGCTGTAAATTCCATATCTGGCATCTTCTACACGGGTACGACTTAATAACTTTAGTACCAATGTTGAACCAAGGGAAGTCACGGCTTCACCAGGTAATTTTGCACCACTGGCAAGAAAAGCCGCAATACTATCAGTTGTACCAGCACACACCAAGCAATCACGACGTAAACCGAACTTGTTCGCAATTTCAGGACGCAATTTGGCAACGGGAGTACCAGGAGTTAAAACTTTGGGTAGCTGAATCGGTATTTGCAACAATTCTTGCCATTCTGGGTATTTCAACTCTTCCACGTCATAACCCAGCTTTAAAGCATTATGGTAATCGCTAATCCCTAAATACCCATGTAGGAGAAACGCCAGCCAATCTGCTTGATGCAGGAAATATCTAGCTTTACTAAAAGTGGGTAATTGCCTCATCCAGCAAAGTTTGGCTAGGCTAGAGGTGGCACTCAACACGGTATGATTAGGTGGTGCTATCCGCCTCAAATCCTCTAGCACCAATGATCCCCGTGCATCGTTATACAGCAGTGGTGCATCTGTGGGATTGCCAGCAGCATCCACCAGCAAGACTGTGGAAGAAGTCCCATTAATTGCGATCGCTTTAATTTTTCGCCGTAACCCTTCAGGTATTTGTTCCACCAACACAAACAAAGCCTCCTGCCAAATTTTTGGCGTAACGGCGGCTGCTGAGTCCTGGAAGGGATATCGCATCTCAGCCTGAATAGAAGAGGCTTCCTCGTCAATCACTACGCCACGTGCGCCAGATGTGCCGAAGTCGATACCTAAATATAAATTCATAATTTTTACAAATTTTTTTAATGGAGAATAAATAAGAACTACTGACTAATAAGTGCTTTTGTTGCATCTTGTAACAAGATATTCCCCAATTCTGGCAAAACAAGGAAAAGTAGTAAACGAACTGTTCAAAATCTATTCAGGTTAGGAGGTTTTCAGCCATGCCTATCTTAGATACTCTGTACATCGCTCAGATATCTTCCATCTCGGATACTCAAGTCTACATCGCTCTAGTTGTGGCGCTGATCCCAGGAGTTCTAGCTTGGCGATTAGCCACAGAACTTTACAAATAACGCTTCGATGTGACACAGTTAAAAAGCTAATAATCCTGGCAGTACGGGGTGCAGTTTCCAGATGCTGATGGCTTTATGCCATAAGTAGCTAGGAAACTAGCACTTACGTAAGCCAGGTTATTTTTTAACTGGTGCAACACTTGTAGCTATTTCAAAAAAATGAAGTAATATGACAGCTAAATCAAGCAGTAATTAGCGCCAGAGCGCTTTTACAGTGCTTCCCTTCACTCAGCGAGGTTATTTTTTAGCATCATGAACGCGATTCAACCCTCCAGACCACCGTTACAACCTATACAAAAACCCCGGGTTACTCCTCGACCAAAGCGGCATCTTCGTCAACGTTCTTACCAGGTGATGGCACTGGAAAGCACAGCCAAGATAGCGGTAAATCTTGTGGTTACAGCCGTTGCAGCATCTGCTTTAGCACAACTTTTGCCTTATCATTGGTTACAGCAAGAAAAGTTGCGAGAAATTAGTACTGAAGTCAAGCTGATGGAAGGACATGTGAATGGTTTACAGGCGGAATTTAGCCGTAACTTCGATCCGCAACAAGCTAAAAGTATTAGACAACAACAAGGATACCGATTTGATCCTAGCCAGCGTCGCGTTGTGTTGATGAATCAGGATACTCGAGAAGATGAACAAACAGAGTCATCACCCTAAGAACAATAGCGAATCTAGGATTATTTAGGTTTTTTGTACTTCTGGCTACGTATAAACCGGGTGTTATTTTATATTATTGCTAATAAATAATGGTTAGTAGCTAATTTTTGAATAGCTATGTAGTTATCATCTATTAGTAAAATACAATTCAAAATTTAATCAATTATTTTGAATTCTGAATCCTCCATGAATAACTAATCTACCAAATAGGATGTTCAGGAGATAACAAATCGTTTAGCCAATTTTCGATTCGTAAACGCAACCGAGAAACGGTAAGGGATTTAGTTGTTTCGAGATCGGGCAATTGAGTGAGGGCGCGGCGATAATCAGCGATCGCACAATTCCAGTCACCCCAAAGATGGTAAGTTCTGCCACGTTCAGCCCAGATATGACCTTCTAGTTGACCGAAAAGCAGTGCTACCTCAAAATTCTCAATTGCCTCTTTATATTGCCCTAAGTCACGCCAGGTAATGCCTCTGTTAATCCACGCTCGGACATGACAAGGATTCAAATCAATTGCTCGATCGTAGTCGGTAAGTGCTGCTGCTAATTCTCCACAAGCAGCGTAATAATTAGCCCGATTATTATAGGCACTAGCCAAATAGGGATTGAGCTTGAGGGCGGTGTTATAATCGTAAAGCGCTTTTGGTCTTTCACCACTTTGGAAATAAATCAGCCCGCGGTTGTTGTAATCAACGGCATTGTGCGGATGGCGGTAAATTAGTTGGCTTAAAAGTGCGATCGCCTCGGTATAATCTCCTTGTTGAGCCGACTTCAAAGCAAAAGAGCGTAAGTAGTTATTTTCTAAAGTAGATGCGCTGCGATCGTTTTTGCTCTTCTCTGGAAATTTATTTGTATTATTTAAAACATATTTATATTGCTTGCTTTGCTGGTCATCGTCAGCTAAAAATGAGTGAATATTCATCTTTCCCTGCCTGAAATCCCTGCTTTGTGAAATAAAATTCTAGTTTTTTTCGGTAGTGGTTTTACCACTGTGTTTATTTTTAAAGTATTTAGGGTTACATGAAAGCCATCTAAAGGGAGAACTTAACCTAGCCGCACAAGAAAAATCTACGCCCTAAATAAACAATTGCTCCTCAAACCTAATCATGGATACTCGATCCCAAAGGGAAATTCCAGAAATAGCAGATGTGAATCTCAAAGACTGGTCAAGTAGTGAGAGCGACAAATTGGTAGAATGCCAACAAGTCGTTCGTTAAAGAGGGGACTGGGGCTGGGGACTAGGTACTGGAAAAAATTAGTTTAACCCTAATCAGCAATCACCAATCCCCATCGCCCCTCATCCCAAGAGGGGGCCACGAGTTCCCCAATCCCCCAGCATCTAGATTTAATTTTTAAGTTTTGAGAAATTTTCTGATGACAACTGCAATTTCCTATCCCAATGCGCCTGATTTAGCAACCGATGACTACATTGTTATCGGCTTGGCAACCTGCTTCGTCAAAGAAGATGGAGAAGTTTATCAAATTGAAGTTATAGAACCAATTCCTTCTGCGGCTTTGGAAGCGCTTTTAAAGGGCATTCCTACCTCCTATAAGCTGGCTCATGCAACAACTTTGGGATCTGTCTTAGATGGCGATTCCCAATTCCTGCCAGATGGTTTCCCAGAGTCGGCTCAGTTTGGAGAGGAATTTGTGCCACGAGCATTTGCAGCGGCTCGTACATACAAGCGTCGTGAATCTGCAAAATCCCTGATTCCATTAGGTACAAACTACACTGAATTTAAGTATTCTATTGAGCGCAAACGGGTGCTAAATGCCGCTAGAGTTGTAACGAAAGAAGATAACGTTAAACAGCATTCCCATACTCATAAAGTTCTTTAAGTAATTATGCTCAAACTTTACGGTGGCGCTCGGAGTCGAGCCTCAATTGTTCAATGGTATTTAGAGGAAATACAAGTTCCTTACGAATTCGTCAAGCTCGATATGCAGGCGGGTGAACACCTTAAGCCTGAATATTTGGCAATTAACCCAGTTGGTAAAGTTCCAGCAATTGTTGATGGGGATTTTCAGCTTTGGGAATCTGGGGCAATTTTGCTGTATCTTGCTGAAAAGTACGGTAAAAATCCACTTTCGCTAGAAGAACGTGCTGTATTTTCCCAGTGGGTGTTGTTTGGCAATTCTACCCTAGCTACAGGGATTTTTGTAGAAGCAAATCGGGAGCGAGAAATGCCCCGTTTGTTGAATGTGTTAAATGAAATTTTCAGTAAGCAGCCTTTTTTGCTGGGTAATGAATTCACTGTTGCTGATGTGGCAGTAGGGTCTATTCTGACTTACATTCCCATTATGCTAAAGCTAGACCTCAGCGCCTATCCAGCAGTGTTGAACTATATGAAGCAGGTATCTGAGCGTCCGGCATTTCAAAAAAGTATTGGCGGAAGGGGTTAGAATAATTCGTAATTCGTAATTCGTAATTTAATTATTAACTACGAATTACGAGTTTTTAACGATAATTTGTAAATTGCAAAGCAACTGGGTAGTCTTCTTGTTTTAGTCGCTGCATGACTACTTGTAAGTCATCTTTAGATTTTGCAGAAACTCGCACAGCATCACCTTGGATTGAGGCTTGTACTTTTTTAAATTCGTCCCGAATCAATTTGGAAATTTGTTTGGCGATTTCTTGACTTATGCCTTTTTTTAGTTTGATTTCTTGACGCACGCGATTACCGCTAGCTGATTCAACTTTGCCAAAATCAAAGATTTTCTGTGAGAGGTTACGCTTGGCGGCTTTTTCCCGCAGGACGGTATGTACAGAATCTAAGGTAAACTCGCTGTCAGTACTAACGTTAATGCTTTCTTCGACCAATTCGACAGTAGTTTCTGTGTCTTTGAGGTCGTAACGACCTTTGATGTCTCGTATAACTTGATCGACAGCATTAACTAACTCTTGTCGGTCAAAGTCGCTCACAATGTCAAAGGAAAATGTAGAAGCCATAAAACATTTTAGATTTTGGATTTTAGATTTGGTATTGGATTTTGGATTGGACATTGGTTAGAAAATGTTTTCCCAGTCCCCAGTCCCCAGTCCCCAGTCTCCACTCCCTACTTAATTAGTAGCTTGGATGATGCTCAAGAAGATGAGAGTGGCAGAGCCAAGGATGCCAATAGCAAACATGAGCGATCGCAAAAGGGGTATATTCAAAATATAAAAAATTGAGTATAGCAAACGAGCCACGACAAAGGCGATCGCAGCTACTTGTGCTGTATAAGAATTTACACCAGTTACATAAGCCATCAATGCGGCGGCGGCAAATACCATAAAGGCTTCAAAGGTGTTCTGATGTGCCCAAGTAGCTCGTTGGGCATAAGGCGGCAATTTATCAACCATCGCACGAGGAGTAGAAAGCATTTCCTTGCCAATCCGCACACGGGCATAAGCTACTACCAAAAATGGCAGGTAAATTAGAACCGCAGCAGCAGCGATCGAGTACAAAAAAATTATCATTACTTATTAGTTGTGCGTTATTAGTCATCAGTGAGCCAGCGCGGTCTTGGGGGTTTCCCCCATGAGTGACTGGCGTTCGCCCCAGGCGTGCCGGAGGCATCACCCATAAGGGTCATCAGTCATTAGTCATTAGTCAAATACAAATGACAAAAGACAAATGACAAATGACTAATCAAAGTAGAAAAGCGTCACCACTTTTCTTTGTTCTTCTGCATCCTGACAAGTTTGTAACAAGGTGCGGCTATCGTGAAACGCAAAACAGATCAGTTGTTGGCAACGGGAGACAATTTCCTTGTTGCACAGGTAACTAGCTTCAGCAAGGGACAGATTATCATTACTGGGATTTTCCACTAAATGCATTACCTGTTCTAGTTGCTGGCGCGATTCCAAAGGCTGGCGTTCTAGACTTTGGGGTAGAATCACCGTCAACAAATTTGCATCAGCCCGTGTTGCTCCCTTAATGGCAGCTGAATTTGTACCAGTAGCACCAGAAGTAATGATGCGATTACCCGATAAAACTAGGGCATAAGTCATCATTTCAATCAGATTCTGATGCGTAATCGGAACGTGACGAGAACCCAGCAAGGCGATTTTTTTGGAACCCGTTTGTTGGATTGTCGCCAGTTCTTGCGCTAATGTATCGAGGTTAATAAGGTCTGTTGATTGGCTCAAAGATAGACATAATCCGATTAAACGACCCAGATATTTTACCAAACAGCGTGTAGGTGCGAGGAAAACTTGAGTTAGAGATTGCTACAACTTTTCGACTGTTTGGTTCAATAACTCAATTACTTGGTTACACCAAGCAAGCCAATGTGTTTACCCGCGAAGGGTGGGACTGATTCAATATTGGCGATCGTTTGAGGATTTGGAGCGTTTTGCTAGAAATTCAGCTGATGCACATCTCAAAGCTTGGCAGAGGTGAAATCAAGCCATTGGTGCTGATGGCGGTGTTGGAATTTGGCACGAAACTTATTTAATCAGCCGGGAAGGTATGAGGCGGTTTACGGAAATATGCCTGTTTTTCGATTAGCTGCTGCAACGAAGCACGTCCCAGCTATAGGGCGGAGGGAGACAGCCCCATAGCTGGGAGGTGACAGTGAGCTGGCTGTACCTTCACCAGCAATACAGCCTTCTAACTGATAACTGAGCATTGATCCTCTCAATTATTTGAGTTGATGAGGCTAAGACAATGCTGCTGCAGGAGTTAAACCCAGTTTAGATAACAGGCGGTCAATGTCAAAATGCTCAGACATTAACTGGCGAATGCAGTGAACCTTAATCGGCTCGTGGAGGCGGACTTGTCCGAAAGTGCGGTTAACAATTTCGACAGTGGTGAGAGTGTCTAAATCAACAGATAAAATAGGAATTTCTAGTTCTTCAGCACGACTGAGAATAAATGGCGGCGGTGGTAGTTGCCCGGTGAGAATTAAACATTGGGTAGAAGTCTCCAAAGCCGCTTGCTGAATTTCGACGCGATCGCCTCCTGTTACAACTGCCATATTTCGGCGTTTGCGGAAATACTTGACGGCAGAGTTGACATTCATCGCTCCAATTGCCAGACTTTCTACCAACAAATCCATGCGATCGTTGCGACAGAGAACATCAGCCTTTAACTGCTTCACCAGTTCACCAACACTGATACTACGGAGCAAATCGCTATTTGGCAGCATTGCTAGCACGGGAATCCCTTGCTGTTCCAAAAACGGACGTAAGAGAGTGTTAACTGCTTCTAGTTGGGTGACAGGGATATCATTGATCACAACTCCCATCAAGCGATCGCCCACACGCCCTTTAGCAGCCAATAGCGCCTCGACCGAAGCTAAGGATTTATAGCGGCTTACCAACAGCACGCCAGCATCCAATACTTCAGCCATTTGCAACAAAGACAAGTCAAACAAATTGCCTTCGGAAAAATCACCAGGCCCCTCTAGTAACACCAAATCTCCTTGGGACTTATGCAAATATTGCTGTACTAGAGACTGCTGATAATCGGTTTTGTCTTCTCCTCGTAAGCGCTTTTGCACATTGAGTTCATCCAAAGCCAGCATTGTAGGTGCAACACGGTTTTCCGGCAAATTGAGGCTAAGAGCGATGAATTGGACATCTTCCTCAATTACGGTTCCACTAGACGAATTTAGACACGTACCAAGCGGTTTACCGTAAGTAATATCCAGTCCTTTTTGCTGTAGCTGATGAGACAAACCCAGAACAGTTGCAGATTTACCGCTATAAGTCTCGGTTGAGCCAATCAGCAAATATTTAGGGGATTTTGGCACACATGCACTCCTAATTTCAAAATTCAGAAGAACCCAGCTAGGTGTTTCCTAATTCTAGTTCCTTCTGGCAAAAGCCTCTCGTTCTCACAAATTAAGGTTTCCCATAATTCGCTTCTGAATAAACAGGCGAGCGTCTTATGGGTAGGTTTTTCAGATTAGACCAATTTTTTGGGTTTTAGAAGCAAAAATATTGCCTGAAACCTTAAAACTACCTTAAATATCTTTTAGGCTTCTATAGGAATGCGGTTTGATTTGGAGAAAATATCCGTAGGATGTGAGCGCAAAGAGTACGGCATCAAACCCTTGATAATAGTGCGTTACGAACTCCGTTCTAACACACTCTACAATTTTCTTTGCTAAGTAAGATTTAGTTTAAAAAAAGTATTGACATGAACACCAACTTAGAAGAATTTTCATATCTATGGAAGAATGGCTTGGACTCTAATTGGGCACTCTTAAAATTCAATACTTCACCTTCAGAAAAAGAACCAAGATATTTAATTGTAAACACGAAGACTAAACAAGGTCTGCTAGTTGATAATGATGTTCTCTATCAAAAGCTAAAAGAAACTATGCGTGAAAAAGGAGTTCGTATTATTTCAAGTTTATGATGTGGATATATTTTATCAGTAAATCCTTCTAAGTGTAGATGACTGATTGATAGGGAAAGAGATAATCCTGAAGGAGTTGATTTTATCTAAGCAATTACTGACTAGGAGACTATTTGATGAAAACCAGAAAGCTAGGCAAACTTGGGTTAGAAGTTTCAGCTATTGGACTTGGTTGCATGGGAATGTCTGAGTTTTATAGTGGTCGTGATGAAATTGAGGCGATCGCTACAATTCATCGAGCATTGGAACTTGGAGTTAATTTTCTTGATACTGCTGATATGTATGGGCCCTTTACTAACGAGCAATTAGTAGGCAAAGCCATTAGAGATCGCCGAGATCGAGTAGTATTAGCAACCAAATTTGGCAATGTCCGCACTGAAGATGGTGGTTTTAAAGGAGTTAATGGCAAACCCGAATATGTCCATCAAGCTTGTGATGCTTCACTCAAACGTCTGGGAGTGGAAGTGATTGACCTTTATTATCAACATCGGGTAGATACAACCGTACCCATTGAGGATACTGTAGGAGCAATGGCGGAGTTAGTAAAGCTGGGAAAAGTTCGTTATTTAGGACTTTCAGAGGCTGCTCCGGCGACGATTCGGCGGGCTGTGGCAGTTCACCCCATTGCAGCATTGCAAACAGAATACTCGCTTTGGAGTCGAGAGCCAGAGGATGAAATTTTACCTACTGTGCGGGAATTAGGAATTGGGTTTGTTCCCTATAGCCCATTAGGAAGAGGGTTTTTATCAGGTGCGATCGCCAGCCCTGACGATTTAGCTCCTGATGACTATCGCAGAAATGCGCCTCGCTTTCAAGGTGAGAATTTTTCTAAGAACCTACAATTAGTCGAGCAAGTGAAGGCGATCGCCACCGAAAAAGGAGTAACTGCTAGCCAACTTGCACTAGCATGGCTATTCGCTCAAGGAGAAGATATTGTCCCAATTCCTGGTACAAAACGCCGTACCTACTTAGAGGAAAATGTTGCAGCTACCGAAATTACCCTAACTGAACAAGATTTGAATCGACTGGAAGCAGTTGCACCAAAAGGTGTAGCAGCAGGTGAGCGCTACCCTGATATGAGTACTGTTAACCGTTGATTTATTAACGAAGCGTAACCAAATTTGTGCCGATTGTTCCGATTAGTGCGATGTCTACGACGGGCTATTCGGTGTCGCAGGTGAAAAGCATTCATTCAAGATTTTTCTCAAAAACCCAACACCTGCATTGATTTTTCAAGTACTTCTTTGGGTCGAAATGGTTTAGTTAGATATAAATCTGCACCAACCTCAATTCCTTTTTGTTTATCAAATTCCTGCCCCTTAGCTGTCAAGATCACAATGTAGATATCAGACATTTGCAGGTCGTGTTTAACAATGTGACAGACTTGCAAACCGTTCATTTTAGGCATCATTACATCAAGGAAAACTAGATTTGGTTTTTCAGTTTTAATAGTTTCGAGAGCTTCTTCTCCATTTCTAGCAGTTAGAAGTTCAACGCCCTCGTCTTCTAATGCTTCTAAGGCTTGTTCCATCAAAATCAAGATATTGGGTTCATCGTCAACAATTAGAATTTTCTGGGTCATAGGGATTGGGGATTGAGGATTGGGGATTGGGGATTGGGGATTAGGGATTGGGGATTAGGGATTAGGCATGGAGCGACAGGGAGAAGTCAATTCTTTCCAGTCACCAGTCACTAGTCCCCAGTCCCCAGTCACCAGTCACCAATTACTGATCGGATAGCATAATAAAAAATAGATTTTCTAACTCCTTCTCAAAGCGTAGGGTTTTCACCAAATCGGTTTCTTGAGAAAAGATAGAATCAATTATGATCATGTCAGGTTTGGCTGACAGGGCTTTATTGATACATTCTTGGGGATTGGAGGCTTCAATCACGCTGTATCCCTGAGTTTGTAGTACATCAGAGAGGGTTTTTAAGGCTGATGCATTTTTATCTACAACTAACACCTTTTTACTAGAAGTGCCCTGATAAAGTAGTGAGCCTATTTCGTTGAGAAGTTTCTCTGTGTTAATGGGCTTGGTGAGATAGCGATCGATACCAATATGGTAGCCCCGTTCTTTGTTTTCAATAATTGACAGAATAATGATCGGAATGTCTGCGGTCTGGGGATCATTTTTGAGAACGGCTGCTACGTCAAAACCGTTAATTTGAGGCATCATTACGTCTAAGAGAATTAGATTGGGACGGGCTATTTTGATTTGATGAATTGCATCCACGCCGTTTTTCGCTTCTTGAACGTTGTAGCCTTCGTTTTCCAGTTGTTGACGAAGCAGTTCTCGAATATTACCGTCATCATCTACAACCAAAATAGTTTTACGGTTTTCGTCCAGCAAAGTTTTTGTGGTGATGACGTGTTCTTTAAGATGTTTTACTAGCGTATCCAGATTCAGATTACCAGTGGTTTTTGGATCGCTAGCGTATGTGGGAATGATGAACGAGAATACGCTGCCCTTACCTAGTTCACTTTCAACCCAAATTCTACCACCGTGATGATCGACGATTTGTTTACAGATGGGCAGTCCTAACCCCGTGCCTTTGGGTTTGTCGGTGAGGGTATCACCAACTTGGCGGAATTTTTCGAACACTTTCGGCTGGTCTTCTGGTGCAATACCAATGCCTGTATCAATGACACTGATGCAAACACCGTCGTTTCCTTGTTTGACACGGCAGGTGACACAACCAGATTGGGTAAACTTAACGGCATTGGAAATCAGGTTGATTATAACTTGCAGCAGACGGTTGCGATCGCCTACTATCTGAGGTAGTCCAGGTTCAATTTCACTAATCAACTGCAAGCCATTGGTTTCAAACAACCCGGCGGTAGAATTGGCTGCCCAATCCAGTAATTCGCTGGGATCAAGGGGCTGCATTTGCCATTCCACCTTACCTGCTTCCATCTTGGCGATGTCTAGGACATCGTTAATCAAAGACGTGAGCCGTTCTGCTTCCGACACAATAATTTTGAGATTGTCAGCCACCCGCTTAATCGTTTTCTGAAGCTTGCGGTCTTCGGTAGAAAGCATTGGGAACACATCAGTTTTTAGCTTTTCTTGAATGATGGACGCAAAACCGAGGACAGAAGTCAGTGGTGTCCGCAGCTCATGGGAAACTGTTGAGATGAAATCGGTCTTCATCTTGTCAATCTCCTTTTCTGCTGTCACATCCCGAATCAGCAGTGCAGAACCGAAGCAGGGAGAGGGTTCTTGACCTGCCGTCTTTTTGAAAATAGCGGTCGCCACTGCCTGACCAATGCGTTCCTTCGTGAGTGTAACTTCCGCAGAGAACACCTCTTTGGGATGCGACTGAGTTCGTTCAACTAGTTCTGCTAAACCAAAGAGTGGCAGTTCTCGGTAGTGACTGTTAAGGGCGGTGTCTGTCAATCCATACATGGCCAAAAAGGCAGGATTGAAGTGGGTAATTTTTCCTGCGGTGTCTGCTACTAACAAACCATCTGCTAAGTTATCTAAAATGGCATTTAATCCCTGCGCTTCTGATAGGGTATTTTGCAGGGCAGCTGTCCGCTCTATAACTCTGGCTTCCAGTTCTTGATTCAGTTGCCGCAGAGCGATTTCTGCTTGTTTGCGGGCAGTGATGTCTGTATTGATTTCCAGCACCGCGCAGGGCTGATGGTCGATGTCCCGTTGCAACGTCCATCGGCTCTGGACAGTAATCAGTTTGCCATGATGGGTGAGATGTTCCACTTCTCCTTCCCAATTACCTTGCTCTAACAACTCTGCGATAATTTCTTGTTTTGGTTTGGGAAAGGTTTTTTTGATAAATGCGTGAATGTATTGGTCTTTCACTTCTTCACATGTCCAACCGTAGAGACTTTCGGCACCTTGATTCCAGTACAAGATTTTCTCGGTCATGTCGCGGACGATGATGGCATCGCTGGAATGATTCAACATATCCAATAGACGTTGATTTTCAGCTTCTGCTTGCTTGCGATCGTGAATATCGGTGGAGGTGCCAATCCATTCTCGAACGCTGCCATCTTCTTCCAAGACGGGGGTAGCACAGACAAAAAAGTGGCGGTAGCTGCCATCTTTGGCACGAAACCGATATTCGGTTTGAAAGAGACTCTGATTCGCCACAGCAGTACTCCAGGCAAGGGCTGTGTGGTTACGGTCATCGGGGTGAATCGGATCGAGCCAGCCCAAACCCTCAACTTCATCTGCACTCTGACCTGTGTACGCTAACCAGGTAGGCATTTCACTGCTCACCGCCAGTCCTTCAGGCGTAGCTACCCAGACAATTTGTGAGCTGGCAGTTACCAGAGAGCGAAACCGTTGTTCGCTTTGTAGCAGAGTTTGTTCTGCTTGTTTGCGATCTTGAATATCGGTGCAAGTGCCAATCCACTCGCGGATGCTGCCATCTTTTTCCAAGACGGGAGCACCACAGACAGAAAAATGGCGGTAGATGCCATCCTTGCCAAGCACTCGATATTCAGTTTGGAGAATACTTCGGTTTGCCACAGCAATATCCCAACCTACTATGGAGCGGGCACGGTCATCGGGGTGAATTGGATCAATCCAACCCAAACCCCCGGCTTCAGCTTCGCTCTGTCCCGTATAGGCCATCCAGGTGAGCATTTCACTACTTATTCCCAGTCCTTCTGGGGTCGCTCCCCAGACGAGCTGTGAAGTAGCAGTTACTAACGAGCTATATCGTTCTTTAAGACGCTGACTTTCGGCTTCTGCTTGTTTGCGATCGTGAATATCGTTGCAGGTGCCAATCCACTCCCGGACGCTGCCGTCTTCTAGGACGGGGGCACCCCAGACCCAAAAGTAGCGATAGTTGCCATCCTTGCCACGAATTCGGTATTCAATTTGATACATGCTCAAGTTTTTTACGGCAGCATTCCAGACTTCTGTGGTATAGGCGCGATCGTCGGGATGAACGGCATCAATCCAGCCTCCATTCTCCGCTTCCGCTAGACTTTGACCTGTATAGGCTATCCAGCTTGCCAGTTCAAAGCAAATTCCATCTGGTCTACATACCCAGACAATTTGTGCAGTAGCAGTTACCAGAGAGCGGTATCGGGCTTCACTCTGTTTCAAGATTTGTTCACTATGTTGGCGTTCTTGCTGGGCACGTCGAAGGTCGCTGATGTCCTCCACACTAGACCAGATCAGTTGCTCCCCATCTTTCTCAATCATCAGTCCAGATAACCTGACGGGAACTAAGTGCCCATCTTTGTGGATGTACTCTTTCTCATAAGGCCCATAGCGACCAGTTCGTTCCAAGTCTTCTAGGCTAGATTGTTCCGTGGCAGCATATTTTTCTGGAGTAATCTGCCAGTAGGTGAGATTCAAGGTTTCTGGAACAGTGCGCCCTAAAATAGCAGCATAGGCGGGGTTAATATCAATCAGCGTCCCATCTGTTCGGCACAGTGCCAGCCCAGTAGGGCATTGTTCAAATAGCTGACGGTTGTATTCATTAGGTTGATTAAACATGATTGAGGTTTCTTTAGTAGCGTATTTATTTGGGGTTAGAACAATAGAACCAAGACAACAAAGTGGCGTAAAGCTTTAACGAAATTGGATGGCGTTGGAATATCTGGTAAATTTCATCGGGTGATGCACTTTCTACATCTGGACTCTGTTGTGAAAGTCGCTGGATCAACTGAGTATGGCGGATCAGCAAATCTGTTGGTTTGAGTATTGGAGTTGTTGATGGAATGAAGCCCTCGGTATCGGCAGTGGGAGATGATTCTGTAGGGGGAGTTGGCAAGGCAGACGTGCTATTCTGTTCATCAGCAGCGTCCACCAATGCACAATTTACCGGAATCTGAATCCAGAATTCTGTCCCTTCACCCGGTTGAGAACGACACTTGAGCATTCCCCCATGTCTGTCCACAACAATTTGGTAGCTGATTGCCATGCCTAACCCAGTTCCTTTCCCAACATCTTTTGTGGTGAAAAAGGGATCATAAATGCGGCGAATTACATCCTCCTTCATGCCTGGGCCGTTGTCGGCAATGCGAATCACAACCCACTGGTGATTAAGGGCTTTGGTACGAATAGTGATTTGAGGATTGGGGAACTCGGTATTCCTGGAGGGAATAAGGGGTAATGGGGATTGGGGACTACTCCTGACTCCCCAATTTTCCATGTCTTCTTCCAAAGCATCAATGGCATTTGCCAGGATGTTCATAAACACCTGATTCAACTGTCCGGGGTAGCATTCAATCAGGGGAAGTTTTGCATAATCTTTAACGATTTCAATTGCCGGACGATGAATATCTGCTTTCAACCGATGGTGAAGAATCATCAGTGTTCCGTCGATGCCATCATGGATGTTGACAGCTTTCATTTCGGCTTCGTCATGGCGGGAGAAGTTTTTCAGGGATTGGACAATTTCGACGATGCGATCGGTGCCCAGTTTCATCGAATCTAGCAGTTTGGGGAGATCCTGGATAATAAATTCCAGGTCTATATTGTCTAACTCTGATTCCAGTTCTGGAGGAGCAACAGGTAAGAATTTCTGATACTTTTCCAAAAGGCGTAACAAGTCTTGGGAGTATTCGGCAACATACCTTAAATTGCCGCAAATAAAGTTAACCGGATTGTTGATTTCGTGGGCAACTCCGGCAATCAGTTGTCCTAGACTGGACATTTTTTCGCTTTGGATTAACTGAGTTTGGGCCAATTGCAACTCGTGGAGAGTTTGCTGAAGCTTCTGAGTCTGGGCTTGTGCCTGGACTGCTGCTTGAGTGCTTTGTTCGTAAAGCACAGCTTTTTCAATGGCGATCGCTGTTTGAGAGGCAAAGATACTTACAAGTTTTAGGTGTTCGGCTTTGTAGGAGTCAGTTTTGGATGTGCCAATCGCGATCGCTCCCAGTACCCGCTCCTTGGCTCGTAACGGTACACAAATCATGGCGCTAACGTTTTTTTGCCTCTCTAATCGAGGATCGGCTTGCACATCATTGACGAGTTCTGCCCGGTTGGATTGCACAATGTTGCCAATAATTCCCTTACCAGGTTCCGGCTGAGTGTGGTTAAAAAACACTCCAAATTCGGCAATAATTTCAAACGCACTTGCATCTGGACTCAAAAGCAGAATCATCCCCGCAGACGATTCAATCAATTGACTCAATTCCTGAAGCACGAGTTGGGCAATCTGTCGCGTATCTAAACTTGTTGTGAGTTGAGTCGAGATATCGTCAAACAAATCAATTTCCTGGTATCGCTCTAGCAATTCTTTAGCAAGTACTTTCTTCTCAGCTTCCTGCTTGGCCAGAAATGAGAGCAAAGTCGCAAGTATAATTGCCTGTTCTCCGCCAACAACCCAACCGATTATTTCTCCTGAAACTTCGATTGGATATCGATTTTCCTTAGTTTGCTCCCCAATGCTAATTAGTTTCGTGCCGTCTATCAGTTCAACGTCAACCGCAATGTTGAACTGGTGGACTAAGTTATTAAGGAGAGATGGCAACTCTTTTTTATTGAGTATCTTTCTGAGGCTAACTGCGGGCATAAAACACCTCATAAGCAGTAGGTTGCAAATTGACGGCATTCAAGCTGGCCGAGTTATTAAATTGATCGATGAAGCCACGAGGCAGAAGCAGTAAGGGTTTAAGACTGCCACTGAATTCTCGTACCCTACGGAAAGCTAATGCAACAGTGACTTCAAATGAGTGGGGGTCGAATCCCCTACTCATTTGCTCCCTCCTGCCTTCTTCGCCCCTTCCCTGCGGGAGGCTCCGCGAACGGATAAACAAGCTACGTCGAGCATCTCCAGAAAAGAGAGGAATTGTCATAAAAACCTAGGGATATAATAATTTACTAATTAAGACTAGTTTTCCCAAAAACGTTGACAATATAACAGCAAAGTTGAGCGGTAGCAGATACCTTGAAACTCCTTACATCAGTTCCTTATGCTCGTGTAACTCGCTTATTGTTTGACAACACGCCCTAAAAATACTATAAATAAAACTTTAATAATTCGATAAACCCATAGATTAAAATCTATTGTTAATTGATGTTTCTTGTTACTAGCGCATTTCTGAGACTAAAATAATCTCCTCTGTGGCAAAATATCAATAGCGTATGAAAAGAAGCTGCGATCGCAGCTTCTTTTCGTACTTTTAAAAAGTATTTAGGTAAGCAGTAGCTTCAGTTAGATTCGAGAGTAACGAAAACGAAGTCTGAGTAGTCGAAGCCAGCGTAACCACATTTGTGCAGGTTGTTCAAAGAAGGTGAAAATATCACCAAAACCTAAATTAGTTTTGTGATGATGTAACCAGTGTCTCTCAGGAGTAGTAATAAATAAAATTTGACATAAAATATTTACAGGCTTTGAAGTTTGCCAACCCAGTACACTTATGTGTCTCCACCAGACATGAAACTGACCAAACAGTAATCCAGAGATAACACCAATGGGAGAGAAAGACCACAAAACTACTGCTATGAGTAAATAAGGAAAAGCTCCCAAGATACCATCTAAAAGAACCTGGGGATTAAAAGTCAAAATAGCGTAGTGGCGGAAGTCTTTTTTCCAGGAGTGGTGCGTTTTTAAATGAAGGCTACCAAAAACGTGCTCAGGTACGTGGTAAAGAAATGTAGATAGAAAATCGCCAAAAAACAGTAATAACCAAGCAACAGCGATAGCCTCAAGCATTTGTACTCCTCAAGAATAGTTAAGAAAACTCCACAAAAAATATGCAGATATCATGCTGTGACGTAGACACCTGGTTTTAAGCTATGCAAACAGCATCTGTGCGTCTCATGGGTCTACGCTCCAGTGAATTTGGCTCAGAGTAGAATGGCACGCTTGTAAAGGAAAAATCGTTGAGGCAGCAGGGGTGCAGAGGAGCAGAGGAGCAGGGGAGCAGGGGAGAAAGAAGAAGTTTTAGGTATTGCGTTCGGATATTTAGAAATTCCCCTCTGCACCGAATGGCACTAAGTTAATCAAAAAGCCCTGATATAACTGGCTTTTTGGGTGTGGGGAGTGTGGGGAGTGTGGGATAGTGGGGAGATAGAAAAAAGCAACAAACCTCCCACACCCTGCCCTGACGAGGTTTCAGCTTTTCTTAGTGCCATTCCCCTCTGCACCCTTGCCCCTCTGCCCCTCTGCAATCCTTACGCTGCATACTCTTCAGCTTAATTTAGTGCCATTCGGCTCAGAGTATACGTGATTGGACGATTGCAGTCTCATAAATTTACGAGCCTTAATAGAGTAAATAGCAACTCGTAAGAACCTTCAATTTGACTTGTAGCTTTGGGTTAATGGTAGCAATACATCTAAAGCCCGATAGAAATACAGTATGTTGTTATAGTTACTACACAATCTTCTTACTAAGGCATACAGCGTAAGCAAAGGTTGAGTTAAACTTAGTACAAATTTAGGTTAAGGCTTTTCTACACGTTCTTAAGTTGAAACTTCTTGTAATTGAATTTCAATTATGAATCTAATTAGAACGATATAAATAAGTATTATGTGAACGTAGTTTTGGTTCTTGAGGTGAGTAAAACTAGTTGACAAATAAATGGCTTTTAAACAACGAAACCCAACACCAAGAATCCTTGATTTTGTTGGGTTTCACTTTGTAAAAATCAATCTATAAATGTTTGATTTTATCAGAAATAAAGAAGAGTGTTAATAGTAATGTGAGTTAGATACAGTGAAGTTGAAAACCCTTGTCAAAATTTACAACATCTTCTACTTTAACTATGACTCTTCTGGACTATGATTTTTCAGACTTGGCGTGACAAATCAGGTCAAGGTAAAGCTTGAATGAGTTGCCGAATCACATCTATTGCTGGACTGCCTGTCTTTTCGCAATACTTTTCAAGGTTCTGGGCTTCATCTGATGTCAAATTTAAGGTAATTCGCTTAAGCGCCCTTTTTTTAGTGGAGGTTGCCAAGCGGGGAGATTTAAGTGCAGCAGTTTTATTCATTGATTGATAGTCTAGATATATACAAGCTTTCTTTATCAAGATTGCCAATTCCGAACTATCTTTACCAGTGAAAATCGAGATTTTGAGATTGAACTTAAGCTTTACACCCAAATGTATTACTGAGAAGCTAAAGTATTAAATACCTGGTAACACACGGAATCTGCCATTATGTGTGATGCTAGAAGCTTTTGGCTAAAGAGCTTATGTCAGCAATGCCCTACAAACCAGATTGTCTGTAGAGCAAGCGACATTGAATTCCTGAGACGATTGGATTGTCAAAGGTGGTTTTTATCAGTGAATATTTTGGTAATATATAGGACTCATATTTGATTTTTGAACAAAACTCAATACACCTTTATTCCTTCTTCGCAGTCCCCATTGCCCCTAATCCCCAAAGGGGGCCCCGAGTTCCCCAATCCCCAGTCCCTTACCTCTACGAGTGATTCATAAATCAAATCGGATTGCTATATGTGTTTTAAATCTTCTGCAATATGAGATTATTCGTTTGTTATGGCTATCACCTCATATCTACAGCAACCTAGCAGATAATTCCTTTTAGTTAAAGGTGGTTACACCAATAGTGAGTTAATACATGACTTTAGAGAATTGGAGACGCAAGCGTGGTGTTGCACTTACTAGCAAAGGGTTGCAGAAAATTAAGCAAGCAAAGCATCAATCAGAGGCAAAAGAAAATTTTGGAAACAGGTATACTCTTGAAGAAATGAGCGCCCGCTCTGGGTTATATTCCGCTACCATCTCGAAAGTATTGAATCGGGAAGGAGGTGTTGATAAACAGACTATTGAAAAGCTTTTTTCAGTTTTTCACTTAAAAATAGATAAAAGTGACTATTCAAGCTCAAATAATCGTCTAGATTGGGGAGAAGCTATCTTTAACTCAGTTTTTTATGGACGGATTGAAGAACTTACTACGTTAGAGCAATGGATTCTTAATGAACACTGCCGATTGATCGCCCTATTAGGAATAGGAGGGATTGGGAAAACGGCGCTGTCTGTAAAGCTTGCTCAACAGATTCAGGACAACTTTGAGTATGTGATCTGGCGATCGCTACGAGAAGCCCCACCTGTTAAAATTATTCTCAGTAACTTGATCCAATTTTTATCTGACGAACAGCAAACAGAAAGCAATTTACCTGAAAGCTTCAGCGATAGGGTATCACGACTCCTCTATTATTTGCAAAATCATCGCTGTTTGGTGATCCTTGATAATGCAGAGTCAATTCTCCGCAGTGGTAGCCGCGCTGGACTTTATCGAGAAGGACATGAAGAATATGGTGAGCTTTTAAGACGGATAGGAGAAGCAACTCACCAAAGCTGTTTAGTGCTGACTAGTCGGGAAAAACCGAAAGAAGTGGCATTACTTGAAGGAGAAGCATTATCTGTTCGCTCAATACCGCTGAGTGGCTTGAAGGTGGCAGAAGGGCAAGAAATCTTAAAACTTAAAGGGCTATCTGCGGCAGAGGATGAATGGAAAGTAATGATTGAGCGCTATGCAGGTAATCCACTAGCGCTAAAGATAGTTGCCACAACCATTCAAGATATTTTTGGTGGTAATGTCACTGAATTTTTACAACAAGACACGGCTGTTTTTGGCGACATTCGTGATGTTTTAGAGCAGCAGTTTGAGCGCTTGTCAGATTTAGAAAAGGATATTATGTACTGGCTAGCGATTAATCGTGAGTCGGTTACACTCTCAGAATTGCGAGACGATATTATATCACCAGTTGCACAATCAAAATTACTAGAGGCTGTAGAATCTTTAGGAAGGCGATCGCTAATAGAGAAGACTACGCCTAAGCTCATTGAAAAAACTGGATCGCTTTTTACCCTCCAGCCTGTGGTCATGGAGTATGTGACTAATAATTTGATAGAACAAGTCTGTGAAGAGATTGTCACTCAGAATATTGATTTATTCAGCAGTAAAGCTCTAACAAAAGCGACAGCAAAAGAATATGTCAGGGATACTCAAATTAGCCTCATAATTCAACCAGTTATAGATGGGTTGCTTACTGCCTTTAGAAGTAAAAAAAACCTCGAAAATCACTTAGCTCAAATTTTAACAACGCTACGAGAAATATCCCCTTTAGAACAAAGTTATACAGCAGGAAATGTCTTTAACTTGCTTTGTAATTTAGAAACCGATCTCAGTAGTTATGATTTTTCTTATTTAACTATTTGGCAAGCCGACTTGCAGCATATAAAGTTGCATAATGTAAATTTGGCTCACACTCATTTAGCTAAGTGTGTTTTTATTGAAACCTTTGGTGGTATTTTTTCGGTAGCCTTTAGCCCCAATGGTAAACTTTTAGCTACTGGTGATACCAATGGAGAAATTCGCTTGTACGAAGTTGCCAATAGTCAGCAACTTATGGCTTGTAAGGGGCATACTGGTTGGGTTTGGTCAGTTACTTTTAGTTCCGACGGTCAGGTTCTTGCCAGTGGCAGTAATGACCAAACAATAAAACTGTGGGATACCAGTACTGGTCAGTGTTTAAAAACTTTTGAGAGTCATAGTGGTGGGGTTCGTTCAGTCACTTTTAGCCCTGACAATCAGGTTCTTGCTAGTGGCAGTGATGACCAAACGGTGAAGTTGTGGAATATCAATACAGGCAAATGTTTGAAAACGTTACAGGAAAATGGTTGTAGTGTATGGTCTGTTGCCTTTAATCCAAAAGGTGATGTGTTGGCAAGTGGAAATGATGACTATAAAGTAAGGCTGTGGGATATTAACAGTAATTCATGTATTCACACTTTAGAGGGTCATACTCAGTGGGTCTACTCGGTCACTTTCAGCCCTGACGGTAATACACTAGCAAGCGCTAGTCATGACCAAACAGTTAAACTTTGGGACACAAATACTGGTAAATGTATTAAAACTTTGCAGGGGCATACAGACTTAGTACATTCAGTTACCTTTAGCGTCGATGGTAGCACTCTTGTTAGTTGCGGTGAAGACCAAACAGTTAAGGTATGGGATTTCGTGACTGGCCAATGCCTTAAAACTCTACAAGGACATAAAAGTAGGGTATGGTCGTTAGCAATATGTATAAATCAAAATATCTGTGCTAGTAGCAGTGATGACCAAACGGTAAAGTTATGGAATATTAGTACTGGTCGATGCATCAAGACCTTCCAGGGTTACAACAATGGGATATGGTCAGTTGCTGTTAGCCCAAACAATAATTTCCTTACCAGTGGTAGTAATGACCAAACAGTGACAGTGTGGGATGCTATGACTGGTAAGTGTCTCAAAATTTTCCGGGGACATGATAGGAGAGTTACATCAGTTGTTTTTAGCCCTGATTCTCACTTGATTGCTAGTGGTAGCGAAGACCAAACATTAAGGTTATGGGATATAAATAATAGTAAATGTCTTAAAATATTGAAAGGACATAGTAATCGAGTTACATCAGTTACTTTTAGTGCTGACAGCTATTTTTTGGCAAGTGGTAGCGATGACCAAACAATAAGAATATGGGATGTCAGCACTGGTCAATGCCTCAATATTTTACGAGAACATAGTGGTAGAACATGGTCAGTCACCTTTAGTTCTGACAGCCATGTATTAGCTAGTGGTAGTCATGACGGAACAGTGAAACTCTGGGATATTCGCATTAGCAAATGCCTTCATACTTTACAAGGTCATACCGAATGGGTTTGGGCAGTTGGCTTTAGTTCTGATGGTGGTATGCTAGCTAGCGGTAGTGGAGACCAAACTATTAAAATCTGGGATGTCAGTACTGGTCAGTGTATTAGAACTTTGCAAGACCATACAAATACTATATATTCAGTTGCTTTCAGTTCTGATTGTCGCATACTGGCAAGTGGCAGTGGAGACCAAACAGTTAAACTTTGGGATGTTAAGACAGGTAGCTGTTTAAAAACTTTATTTGGACATACTAAATGGGTTTGGTCAGTTACCTTTAGTTCCGATGGTCAGACTGTGGTCAGTTGTAGTGAAGATGAGACAATTAAAATTTGGGATGTACAAACAGGTGAATGTTTAAAAACTTTGAAAAGTAAAAATCCTTATGAGGGAATGAATATCACTAGCATAAGTGGCTTAACTGAGTCTCAGAAGGATACTTTAAAAGCTCTAGGAGCAGTTGAGTATTAAAGGGGACTTAATGTTAGAGTTATAAAACAAAGTCAAGCCAGTTTGGGAGTAGTAGTTCACAGGATTGAAAGTGTTACCAAGTCTTTTAAGTACACATAGATGGTAAATTAAGGGGCATGGATGAAAACTGCCTCGCCTACGG
>NZ_JBALDK010000237.1:0-15344 GCF_036917455.1 Nostoc sp.
ATTACCTTAATACATCTAAGTAATTAATTTCTGTATTTTTGCGGAATCATCAATGGTTAATTCAGAGATATTGCTTATTCTGTAAGTGATACAGAAATTAATTACTTAGATGTATTAAGGTAATTTTACACTAACGGAAATAAAAGTAACTACTGAAGAGTTACAACTGGGCAGTTAGGTTTTTTTATGTATCTTTAATTAAATTATTTGATTATTTGATGTTTTATACAGAAAATAATCCCTTTTAAATCCATAACTTTGCTGAGAATCAAGCATAAGTTCAATCATAATCTCAATTAGGTAGACAAAAAGCAGCTAATGTAAAGAAAAATTACTTTAACTAAAGATACAATTGTAAAGTTTAAGAAATTGACCAGTTATAAGGTATACAACATGCTGGAATTATACCAATGGGAACTATCTCAATACTCAGAGAAAGTGCGCCTAATTCTAGATTTTAAAGGACTAGATTACCGCAAAATAGAGGTTACGCCTGGAATTGGACAAGTAGAACTGTTCCGGCTGACTGGTCAGAAACAAGTGCCCGTGTTAAAGGATCGGAATAAATATATTGCGGATTCTACGGAAATAGCTAAGTATTTAGACTTAGAGTATCCCGATCGCCCGATAATACCCCAAGATCCCAAAAAACGGGGTTTAACTTTATTGATTGAAGAATGGGCGGATGAATCTATAGGCATCAAAGGTCGAAAAGCACTATTTGCAGCCATAAGTCAAGATCAAAATTTCCGCAAGTCTTTATTACCGACCTCAACACCAGATATATTTAAAAGTCTAGTTGGAGGAGTACCCACTGACTTACTGACAGTGTTGGGTTTTGGGGTAGGTTATAGTCCAGATGTAATCCAATCAGCGATCGCATCTTTAAAACAAGACTTGGAAGCGCTAACCTTATTATTGGCAGATAGTCCTTATTTAACTGGAGATGAGCCGACTTTAGCTGACTTGTCAGTAGCGGGCTTATCGATATTGCTCAAGTTCCCCCCTGGCCCCTATCTGGATTTACCAGCTTCTATTAGAGGAAAAGGATTGCCAATCTTTTCAGAGAATATAAATTATGAACCATTCTTTACCTGGCGCGATCGCATTTACGCTCAATTCCGTAAACCATTAATCAGTAGCACCTCAGCCGCAGGAGGTGCGCCAACTTCGATTCAGATTGATTAGATAATTGGGCATTGGGCATGGGGCATTGGATATGGGGCACAGGGTGGAGAATGACAAATGACCAATGACCAATAACCAATGACCAATGACCAATGACAAATGACAAATGACAAATGACTAATCAGATGAATTCGGGACAGCCATTAGGTTCGGTCATTCAAGGTTCTCTAACTGAAGGTTTAGAAGTACGATTGCATCCTGACATTTCTGTGGAAGATATGCGGGTTGGAAAGTTTCTTGTTGTGCAAGGGATGCGATCGCGCTTTTTTTGTATGCTGACAGATGTGGCATTAGGAGCAGCTAATGCCCGAATTATTGCTAATCCGCCCAATTGGGAAGACACTTTTTTACGAGATGTTTTAGCCGGAAGTGGTACTTATGGTACTATCAACCTCGCGCCGATGTTGATGTTCACTCCCGAAACTGAAGAATCTTTTTCCCCAACAAATGGCAAATCGGCAAATCCCTTTATCCCATCGGTGACGGGTTTGGCTTCATTTGTGCCACAAACCAGCACGACGATGGAATTGTTACCTGTTAAAACTATTCCTAGCCACTTTAGTCAAGTTTACGAAGCAAGTGTTGACGATTTTCGCCGGGTATTTGGTTGGGAAGATGACCCCCAAAGGCGTAATTTTTCCATCGGGAAACCCTTGGATATGGATGTGCCCGTTTGTATCGATTTAAACCGCTTCGTGGAACGGAGTAATGGGGTTTTTGGGAAATCTGGTACTGGTAAATCTTTTCTGACACGGTTACTTCTAGCTGGTGTTATCCGTAAAAGTGCGGCAGTAAATTTAATTTTTGATATGCACTCTGAGTATGGCTGGGAAGCCGTTGCAGAAGGGAAGAACGTTAATACAGTTAAGGGATTGAAGCAACTTTTCCCGAGTAAAGTAGAAGTTTATACCCTTGACCCGGAATCGACAAAGCGCCGGGGTGTGCGTGATGCTCAAGAACTTTATTTGAGTTACGAGCAAATTGAAGTTGAAGATATTAAGTTATGTAGTCGAGATTTAGGACTTTCGGACGCAGCCTTAGATAACGCCAATATTCTATATAGTGAGTTTGGCAAGTCTTGGATTGTCCAACTGCTGAACATGACTAACGAAGAAATCGAGATGTTCTGCGACGAGAAGCGCGGACACAAAGGCTCGATTATGGCATTGCAGCGCAAACTCTTGCGGATGGATAGCTTGAAGTATATGCGAGCGGTTTGCCCGCAAAATTATATTAGTAAAATTGTGCAATGTCTGGAAGCTGGGAAGAATGTTGTGATAGAATTTGGTTCCCAGTCTAATATGCTCTCTTATATGTTGGTGACGAATATGATCACCCGACGTATCCACGAGCATTACGTCAAAAAAGCAGATAAATTTCTGCAAAGCAAAAATCCCAGCGATCGCCCCACGCCGTTGATGATTACCATTGAAGAGGCGCACCGTTTCCTTGACCCAGGAGTAGTACAAAGCACTATCTTTGGAACTATTGCCCGCGAACTGCGAAAGTATTTTGTCACTCTTTTGGTAGTCGATCAACGTCCATCAGGCATTGATAATGAGGTTATGTCCCAGATTGGAACTCGGATTACCGCTTTGCTTAATGACGAAAAAGACATTGACGCTATTTTTACGGGTGTATCTGGTGGTAGCGGACTGCGATCGGTATTGGCAAAGTTAGACTCTAAGCAACAAGCCTTAATTTTGGGTCATGCCGTTCCCATGCCGGTAGTAGTACGTACCCGTCCCTACGACGCAACTTTTTACCAAGAAATTGGTGAGCCAGCCTGGGAAGAAAAACCTGACGCAGAAGTATTCGCTGCGGCTGAACTCGCCAAAGCTGATTTGGGATTTTAGATTGTCATTTGTCAGTTGTCCTTTGTGCTTTGCCAGTTGCTCTTTGCAAATTACCAATACTTCTCTAAGAACGCGAACAGCGTGTCGGAGACAGAGATTGCACCAACGACTTACCTCGGCTCCACTCGGCACAAGTCGCTCAGTACAAGTGACTAATGACAAATGACCAATAACAAATGACCAATTCGTAACAACCCTCCATTTTCCCAGCAAATTAAGTTCGGTTATCCGGCTAATTTTTGGCAACAGAAGAGGGGTTTTTGGGGTCACTATAGATATAGTAAGTAATTTCAAGGAAGCTGAAAAATTTTTACAAATGGCCAATTTTGAATTACAATTGAAAGCTTTATCTTAAGATACTTTACTATCTGCCTGATTTATCGTAGGATAAAGCTAAGTAGAACTCATACCGACTTCGGATTCTTTAATTGCTGTGATTGACTGCCTAAAATAAGAATTCTCAAAAACAACCAGTGTGCTTATAAGAGATTAAAAAATTTAGGCAAGATAGGGGAACTTATCTTGGAGTTTACCGTCTTAAGAAAGTCTATATCAATTGATAATTACTTTTAGTAGCTCCCGATATTTCATGATAGATTTACTACCTTTATCCATCCATTTTAGTAAGAAAACATACAGTATATTTACGGTTTAGAGGACGACGCACCAATGCCTACTGTCAATACCCAAACGGAAAACCTCAACACCAGATTCACGGCTGATATGGTGCGAACCTATCTGCGAGAAATTGGTCGTGTACCACTGCTAACCCGCGAACAAGAGATTGTGTATGGGAAGCAGGTTCAACAAATGATGACGCTCATTGATGCCAAAGAGGTTTTGGCGAAGAAACTGCAACGCGAACCGGATATGTCAGAGTGGGCTGACGTGGTTCAATTATCAGAAACTGAAGTACAGCAAACTGTAGCCCAAGGTAAGCGAGCAAAGCAAAAAATGATCGAAGCGAATTTGCGCTTGGTCGTTGCTATTGCGAAAAAATACCAAAAGCGGAACATGGAATTTCTGGATTTAATTCAGGAAGGAACACTAGGATTAGAGCGAGGTGTAGAGAAATTTGACCCAATGAGGGGTTATAAGTTCTCGACTTACGCTTACTGGTGGATTCGCCAAGCTATTACCCGCGCGATCGCACAACAAGGACGTACTATTCGCTTACCCATCCACATTACCGAAAAACTGAACAAAATCAAGAAAGTACAGCGTGAGTTAGCTCAAACCTTGGGGCGATCGCCTACTCCAGCCGAAATTGCTAAAGAACTGGAACTAGAACCTGTTCAGATTCGCGAGTATCTGAACATGGCGCGTCAACCAGTATCTTTAGATGTTAAAGTTGGCGATAATCAGGATACTGAGTTGCAAGAAATGCTCGAAGATGGCGGCCCATCACCAGAGTATTACACCAACCAGGAATTCTTACGCCAAGACTTGAACAACCTACTAGCAGAACTAACCCCGCAACAGCGAGAAGTTTTAGCTCTACGCTTTGGTTTAGAAGATGGTAATGAAATGTCATTGGCGAAAGTGGGTGAGAGATTGAATCTCAGCCGCGAACGCGTGCGCCAGCTAGAGCATCAGGCTTTAGCTCATCTGCGTCGCCGTCGCGCCAATGTCCAAGAATACATTGCTAGTTAAATATAGAGATGCGAAATCCCGCGTCTCTAAAGCTTGATGCGCCTCCTAAATTCAGGGGGCGATTTTTTATGCCGATCGGCATAAAAAATATTAGGACTAGTATTTGATTTTTGAAATCTTAAGTAGGGTGCGGTTACTACGTTCCGTCTAACACACCCTAAAAATACTTATATTTTTTCAAAAATTAAATATGATTCCTGTAGTATTTTTATTCATTAAAAAGTAAAAAACAAGATGTGACACAATTGATGTTGATTGAGAAGATTTTATTTCTGATTAACCTCACCCAATGGAATGAATCTATTGTATTAAGAATAAATTAAGTTATATTAAGCAATATTAATTTAATTAAATAGCTCTGTAGTAAAGGTTTCAGCCCTGACTACAGAGCCATCATTTGTCACGATCGCTCACTGACTCTAACTGGTGGTAATCTAAGATTGTTGAGCTAGATAAAATAAAAACTTTAGTTTTTGACAGTTTTCTTTTTTGGACAATAGTAATATAAGTCGTGAACTAAGTCTTTGACAATTAAGACTTGGTTATAGTTTAAGTAAGTTCTAAAAAACTTAGTTGATTTTTTAACAGGAGAAGTAGGGTGCTTAACAACCTTTATCAGTTCTTATCTCCCCGCCAGTGGGGAATTTCCCTAGCGGGCTTAGGCTTACTTCTCGGTTTGGGCTTTATAGGCAAGCAGACTCAAGTTGTACCGATTACAGATTCTCCATTATCATCGGCTCAGATTCAGAAAACCAAAATCTCCGAAAACTCCCTTTTGTCTCAATTAAGAAGAGTTAGAGAAGAAAGAAGTCAGCAGAGAGCGGCGGCTGGAGAGAGAGGGGTTTTTATGCATAAGAGCGGAAAAACAGTCCCTACAACCACAGCACTGGTTCCAGATTCTCAGGGAGCTACAGGCGCAGAAGTTTTACCAAAAGTGAATTTTCCTGTAAAAGATGGGGTTTATCTCTATGGCCAATCCCCAAAATCAAACCAACTTGGTCAAGGTTACATTATATTTCAAAAGCAGCAGGACAAGATAACTGGTGCGTTGTATATGCCTCATTCAGAGTTTAATTGTTTTCAGGGTACACTTAGCCAATCAGGAGAGTTGGCGATGACGGTTAATAGTTCATCAAATGAAGCCAATTCTGTTCAATCAAATCAGGTAGCTGCAAACAATAAACTGCCTCAAGTCGGTGAAGATGAGTTCAGCAGTTATCCTTACTCAGTGGCTCTGCAAGACTTTTATCAATTAAATTCCATCACAGCTAGCGATCGCCGCACGTTGCAAATGTGTAAATAATCTTTAAGTTAATACTCAATTCCTGGTTGCGCTTTAACACCTTGATCGCGGAAAGGGTGCTTAACTAGAGTCATTTCGGTTACGAGGTCAGCACGCTCAATTAAACCAGCCGGTGCGCCTCTGCCTGTGAGAATAACGTGTTTGTTAGCTGGTTTTTGTGCCAAACCCGCCAAAACGTCCTCCAATGGTAAGTAAGCCATTTTGAGGGCGATATTGATTTCGTCTAATAACACCAGTTGAAAGTCTGGGTTGCGAATATATTCTAATGATTTTTCCCAGGCAGCGCTAGCCTTGTCAAGATCGCGATCGCGGTCTTGAGTTTCCCAAGTGAAGCCTTCGCCCATTGCATGAAATTCTATTTGGTCTTCCCAATAGCTGAAAGCCCTTTTTTCTGAAGGTTCCCAACTTCCCTTGATGAATTGAACGATCGCTACTTTATACCCGTGACCTAGCGATCGTAACACCATCCCTAAAGCCGCAGTAGTTTTACCTTTGCCATTACCAGTATTTACAATAATTAATCCTTTTTCGGGTATAGCTTCTGCTATGCGCTTGTCTTGTACTTCTTTGCGTCGCTCCATCTTCTTACGGTACTGTTCATCAGTCAGAGATGAAGACATTACCTCATCAATCAAGCGTCCAATTTCTTGGTCTTGGTTTAATTCTTGTGGTGTATCGTTTTTCATCAACTTCTTCTAGAAATAATTGTTAAAACTTTTGCCAATGAATCAAAATTGTATTTACAATTTGATTCTAGCTAAATCACATAATTGAATACGTCCAGTAAGGTTTTATAGAAAAATATTTTTCCTCTCCTGTGTTAGCTCTTTTTACATGATTTGCAGACAAGTATGTAAAACTATATGATATAAAAGCTGAACTTATAATTTGAATTTAATATTACTATTTTAAATAATTTAATATGTTCATTAAAGCACTTTACCAGTGTATTCCAATCGCAAGTGGTTGAACGCCTCACCTTCAACAGCTAATTACCAACCATTTACCAACCATTTTGAAGAACAAAGCCGATTAGCCCGCAATTTATTGCAGAGTGGGAAAACAACGCAAAACCAGGGTTTTAGGAATCGAGGTTAGACCAATAATCAATTAACCAGCAGTCTGATAACCTTCAACCTGACTGTAAATCAGCACTGTTATATATATTTCTCACGAATATTACCAAAACCTTGATAATATTGATAGCGATCGCATTCAACTTTTAAAGCCAAGTAGATCGTTTACCCTAAAAATGGTTAAAGGGGAATTTGGAGTTTTATTAAATAAAATTAATGTCTGAACAAAAGCCTATAAGTCCTTGGAATTACAAACCTTGGTGGTGTCAGCCCTGGTCTATAGTTTTGACGGGTGTAACACTAATTACTGGTAGCTGGTTGCTATTTAAAACTATCTGGCTAACAGTTCTTGTTTCTATCCCTGTAGTGACATGGATGGGATTTTTTGTGTTGTTTTGGCCACAACTAATGATTCGCAGTGGGATTTTGGAGTCGTATAAAGACTAATTCGAGCCTGATATATTAATATAAATTCCTCCAGGCAGAGAAAATTATTCCACTGTGTTGAGAGATTTAGCAGCAAAGTTAGAGGACTTTTCAAACATCCTCTCAGACAGGATTTCATTTAGACTGAGTATCCACACACGATTATCATTTTTATTAAGAATATTGGCGTTGCTGAATCATGGGATGATTTCGCCCTATTTTGAACGAATTATTAATAGTTTCGTTTATTTGGTGATTTGACTTATGGAGCTTTGACTATCTCTGCAAGTGGTAATAATACTTCTATTCGGATTACTTCCACAAATCAGATGTTAGCTACTTTAACTGCCATCAATTCTAGCTTGATTGGCGAGAATGATTTTGTCTCCTTTTCCTAAGCCCTCCCGACGCACAATAACTGACAAGGCTTAGATCAAAAAATCGGCGGGGATGCCATTGCATGAAGGGGGGAACGGGAGCAACGCGAAAAAGTGAGATCATCGTCTAATGAGCAGGGGGAGCAGGGGAGGCAGGGGAGCAAGAAAATATTTAGTATATTTTGCTGCTAAAAAGCTAAAAAGTATACTTAAATTATTTCTCTCCCCCTGCCTCCCCTGCCTCCTCTGCCTCCCCTGCTTACTCACCTCACAAAATCGCATTGCTCCCGGGGGGAACTTATGTTTGAGTGTTTGAGTCCCCCACTTATGCTGAGTGGTTTTCGTAGCCTGCGGGATTGAGCGCAACTGATAGGGTTGAATCTCCATTCTTATTCACCTTGCTCCCTTGCCTCTTTTTCAACCCTCGAAACTTCTTTGCGTCTATACAAATTGGTGGTATTAAAAATATCAATCTTTTATAGGAACACTGACAGTATAATAAGTTTTGATAATTTTTAGTCGATCTCGATCATTTTTAAACTGGCTTTGGGCACAAGACCTTGTAAGCATCTACATACTCAGGGAATTTGCACAGTGAAAGTTAGGGTGATATGAACAATAGAGCAAACCAAAGGCATGAAGAACATCATGCAATACAATATTTCTGTATATTCAACCGAATGTTGATTTTTGTTGCAGAGATGTTTATATTACACAGCCTTGATGCTGGAAAGTTAACCTTGCGGTTATTGCAAAATCTCCAGCGTACCAAACTTTTCTGGCTAAGGCTCAGACATTCATCTGTGAAAACCCAAACTGTTCCTCTACCTGAAAATGAAGCAGAAAGGCTCAAAGCATTGGCGGGCTACAATATTTTGGATACCCTACCCGAACAAGCATTTGATGACCTAACCGCTCTGGCTACCTATATTTGTAAGACTCCAATTGCTTTAATTAGTTTAGTAGATGCCGATCGCCAATGGTTTAAATCTAAGATTGGACTAAAAGTTAGGGAAACATCTAGAGAGTCGGCTTTTTGCTCTCATACCATTCTGCAACCAGAGGATATATTAATAATTCCCAACGCCATGAAGGACGATCGCTTTGTTAACAATCCTCTAGTCAGAGGTAATTCCAAAATTTGTTTTTATGCTGGTGCGCCACTAGTTACACCCAATGGTTTATCTGTCGGAACGTTATGTGTCATGGATACCGTTCCTCGTCAGCTAAGTTACCAGCAGTTAGATGCACTGCGCCGCCTAAGTCGGCAAGCGATCGCTCAGATGGAACTCATTCAGGAAGTTCGCAACCGCAAACAATCAGAGATAGAAGGAAGGCAGTTATCGCTGACCGACGATCTAACAGGTTTGCATAATCGACGTGGTTTCTTCGTGATGGCTGAACAACAGTTAAAAATTGCTCACCGGATGAGATTGTTGTGCTGGGTTATTTTCATTGATTTAGATGGGTTAAAACAGGTTAACGATACCCTTGGTCATGAGATAGGAGATGCCTTGATTATTGATGCTGGTCAATTACTCAAGCAAAGTTTTCGGAACTCGGATGTTGTTGCTCGCTTAGGTGGAGATGAGTTCATTGTTTTCATCTCCAGCTACTTTAAGGATGCAGATAGCATTCAAGAGTATCTACAAGCAAATATTGCCAACTTTAATCAACAGCAAAACCGTAGCTATGAACTTTCGATGAGTATGGGGATAGAGCGTTACTCACCAGAAAGCAATATGTCACTAGAACAATTAATCGCTAAGTCTGACGAATTAATGTACGCTCATAAGCGTCTCAAGCGGCAATCTGTTGTTTAAGATTGGGAATTGGGAATTGTTAGGACTTACGCAAAACATCTTATAAAATTTACTAATTCACTACTTGACTACCATGACTGCGGGGATCGTCTTGATTAGTCGTTGGTGCTACTGGGGCAGAAAATTTGGAAACTTTGCCGCTAGCTTGAGCATAAGGCAGAGACGAACCTGTAACCAAAGCCTCTAAATTGCTAGCCATAATTGTGCGGGGCTGATCGCCGATCGCTTGGGCGATGGTTTCTCCTTGCTGACTCAAAAATACAAAATGGGGAATCCCATCTACCCGATATTTCAACATCTCTGGTAGCCACTTGGTATTATCCACATTCAGCATGACAAAATTCATCTTGTCAGCATACTCTGTTTCCAATTGAATGATATCTGGTGCCATTTTCTGACAGACAGTACACCAATCAGCATAAAACTCTACTAGAGACGGTTTGCCGTTGCTAACAGCTACTTCTAGCGGTGTAGACGAATCGCTTAACTTGGCTAGGGTTGCCGAGGTTGTTTCAGTTCGCAATCCTAAGACGAGGGCAACGCTAAGAGCGATCGCTACCATTACAATTAAGAAGTTTCTCAAACGCTTCCCGAATGGAGATTCAGGCTTATCTGGGGAATTAACAGGTGAATCAGTACTCATAACAGAATTATTAAAACTTATTAAGTAATTTCTTCTTTAGTCTAGCTGACTCCAAGCGCTCTTTAAAACGTAATTTACTACTCAAAATGGGTATTACAAATAAGGACTTTAGATAAAAAAGGTTTTCAAAGATGATTTTAAGCTTCAGAAATATTAGTGCTGTGTGTGGCGTATTTTTATTAGTCAGTGTTAGCAGCTTTCACAATTCAGCCATAGCCAATATAAACAATCAGTCCCAACTTATAGCACAGCAGAGTAAAACCCAGCCACACCCAGTTTTTAAATCTATCCTGCCCAAATTAAAGCAAAAGACTCAAATTAAGATTTTATTGCCGAAGTTTATTCCTGAGTCGGATGGGGAAAATCCAATTTATGCAAATATAGAAACTGCTACGCAAAAAAACTACGAGATTTTACTGGCTTTCAGTCCCGATTGTTATGGGGCCTCTGCCTGTCGTTTGGGTGTGGTTACGGCTGAAGCCGTAACCCGCAAAACACCCGGTCTGACTGGGAAACGTGTATCCCTAGCTAAGGGATTCACTGGCTATTTTGTAGATTTTACTTGTGGTGCTGGTTGCTCAGATGCTACCTTGACTTGGAGACAACAAGGTGTGCAATATGTTATTGGATTGAAAGCAGGCGATCGCACTTCTTTAATAAAAATGGCTAATTCTGCGATTAATCCCTAACTAACGTCATTTGATTCTACTTCCCAGCGAAACAGCCGTGGCAATTGAGATACATCTATGGCGTAGTTAACAATCCACAGTACTAATTCAAAAATCAATAAATATCGTACCCATACCAACTCGCTTTTGGAATCCAAAAGTGTCAAACCCTCATATAACTGCCAGAAGCGGTAAGGCAAGTATATATAAGGAACCATCACCCACACTACATTTTGCAACTGCCTGAGTGTTACTGTCTCAGAGATGATTTGCAACCCTAATACGATAAAATACCAACCAAGTACAGTTAACACACTGCGATCACCCCACCATACACCCCACAATAGCATGACTACTAATGGTAGTAATCCTCCTAGCAGTTGCACTGAGCCAAACCAAACTTTATACCAACTGGGAAATGGTAAAGGGAGAGTATAGGGCTTTGTCTGTTTCCACCCCCAGTTCACAACCATAATAAAAAGTGTGGCAATTAGAAAAAAGAGGGAATTTTCTACTAATAGATAGAGATTGGTGTTTAAGGAAGTCACGCCGCTTCTTTGCGAGATGCCTAGGGCGAACGCTCCAAATTCAAAATTAAAAATGACGCTCTCGACGAGAGGCTGCGCTAACACAATTAATAATCTCCATAAATTACGAAAAATACTTTAACTTTTCTTGGCTCTATTTTCTTGGATTACATGAATAATTGATGGCAGTAAAGAAATAACTATAATTAATCCAATAATTGGTAACAAATACTTATCTACCTGTTCAGGTGGCAGAGATTTTCCTAAGAAAAATCCTAAGATAGTGATGCCGAATGTCCAAAGAAAGCCACCAATTAAGTTGTAAGAAAGAAATGTCCGATAATGCATTGCACCAATCCCAGCTACAATCGGCGCAAAAGTGCGAATAATCGGTGTAAACCTCGCCAAAACTAGAGTTTTTTTGCCATGCTTGTCATAAAAATTCTGGGTTTTTACCAGGTGTTTTTTATGAAACAACCATGAATCTTCTTTCTGAAATAACTTTCTGCCAAATCTGTATCCTGTAGTGTAGCCAACATTATCACCAAGGACTGCACAAACAAAAGAACCAAAAATCAGAACCCAAATGTTAAATACGGGTTCTGGAACAGATGCGAGGAATCCAGCAGTAAATAATAAACTATCTCCCGGCAGAAAAAAACCAATTAGCAAGCCAGATTCTGCAAAGACAATTGCCCATACCCCAAAGTAGCCAATTTTTGTAATTAGGTCTGGTAAATTTAAATGCATAAAATTTTTTACCGTTAAACAATAAGCCTAAAATATCTTAACGTTCAGCAATTTTCCTGAATAAAAAGTAATATTAAAATTACGTAAAGTTCTTGTGTAATCTTTAGAAATATAGTGACAGATAGCACATTTTGGGTTATTGGTGCAAAATGGGAAGATATTTGAAAGTACTAAGATTATTTTGGGGTGCTGCGATCGCAGCTGAGTTGGAGTATCGTGTTAACTTTTTCATAACTACCCTCAGCAGCTTGGGAAATCTTGTTGGCAGCCTTTTTGGACTATTCTTGTTTTATCGCACTGGCTATACTTTTAGTGGCTGGACATGGGAAGCAGCTTTAATAGTTCTAGGAATTTTTACCTTACTACAGGGATTTTCTGCAACTTTTCTAGCGTCGAACTTGAATCGCATTGTCCGCCATGTCCAAGAAGGCACTTTAGACTTTATATTGTTAAAACCTATCCGCAGTCAGTTTTGGCTTTCCACTCATACCCTTTCACCTTGGGGACTACCGGATATAGTTTTTGGTTGTATTATTATTGGCTATGCAGGTAAACGCCTTGGTGTAGGAATAAACGGCTATCTACTTGGTATAGTGCCGTTGTTGTTCAGTTTCGTGATTTTATACAGCCTGTGGTTTATGCTGGGAGCGACGAGTATCTGGTTCGTAAAAGTATACAATGCTACTGAAGTGTTGCGTGGTTTATTGGAAGCTGGACGATATCCTATTGCTGCATATCCCACTGCTTACCGCTTTTTCTTCACCTTTGTGATGCCAGTAGCTTTTTTAACTACAGTACCAGCCCAAGCGCTGTTGGGTCGGAGTGAAATTAGCTGGTTGATAGGTGCGGCAATATTATCACTAGCGTTGTTTTTCGCTTCTACTTGGTTTTGGCGGTTTGCGTTGCGGTTTTATACTAGTGCTTCGAGTTAAAGAGAGATGAAAAATAATCAAATTTTCATCCATTAAGTACTCAAAAAAGTTAGAGAAGAACAATTGCAACTAGTAAGTCAAGATGATTTGGATTTATAACATTTTATGGAATCCCAAATAGACATACATTTGCCCAATGGAGTTTTACAACGCTTGCAAAATGTAAAAGATTTTGTAGGCGGAAGCGTTAACTCTCTAAGTAATTCAGCACAGCAAGTTGGAGAGTCTTTGAAGACAACAGCAACTACAACAACTGATACAGTTACAACTAGCTTAGAGCAAACTTGGCAAACAGCAGAGCAATTTAAAAATACAACATCAGGAGCAGTTAAAGATGCAATGGCATCTTCTGCAAGTGATTGGCTGACACAACACCCAATATTTTTTCGGTTAGTTCAAATACTAGGTTGGGGAGCTAATCATCCAATTATTAGTGTAATAATTCTGCTGTTTGCACTTGCTCTACTTTGGAGCATCATCAGAGCAATTGTCCGCTTAATTGAAACAGCTAGTTGGTCAATACTCCAAGTTCCGTTAAAACTACTTCAGGCTTTGATTCAAGTTAGCTTTCTATCTTTAACTAAAATTGGGATTTTTACTGTTCAACAAATCACAGGTGCTAATAAGGCTGATAATCTACCAGCTTTACTACCTGAAAATTTTCAACCAAATAAACAACAACGATTAACAGAAATTTCTCATCGTTTAGAAGCAATTCAAAAGGAACAACATCAGCTTTTACAAGAAGCAGCAGATTTGATTGCTTCAGATACTACTGATATAGAAATATCAGAATTTAAACAGCTAAAAAGCGTTGAATCACATCTTGGCTGAGTTCGGCGGTAGAACCGGAGGCGACAATACCGCCTTTTTGCATGGCGTAATAATAATCAGCCTGACGGACAAAGTGCAAATGTTGCTCTACCAATAAAACCGAAATACCTGTGGTTTCGACGATGCGACGGACTGCGGCTTCAATTTCGAGGATGATGGAGGGTTGAATACCTTCAGTGGGTTCATCTAAGACAAGTAATTGAGGTTCTCCCATTAAAGCACGGGCGATCGCTAATTGTTGCTGCTGTCCCCCACTCAAATCGCCACCCATCCGCGAAAGCATGGTTTTTAACACCGGGAATAAGCTAAAAACTTCCTCTGGAATTTCTGCTTTTTTAACTGCTTTCTTTCTAGCTTCTAACCCCAGCAGCAGATTTTCTTTAACTGTCAATCGAGGGATAATTTCTCGCCCTTGGGGGACATAACCAATTCCTAACTTCGCCCTTTGGTCGGGAGATTTGGAGTTGATTAATTCTCCAGCTAAGTTAATAGTACCGCTACGGGGTTTGAGTAAACCCATAATTGTTTTGAGTAGTGTCGATTTGCCTACACCATTGCGTCCAATCAGGCAAACCATTTGCCCAGATGGTACGCTCAAATCCACATTGCGGAGAATGTGGCTTTCGCCGTAGTAAACGTCAAGGTTAGAGATTTTTAGCATTATAGATTATGTAGATATTAAAATTTAACGCAGAGGCAAAAAGAAAGATTTATTTGTTATGCTTTTGTCCAATAACCTCAATATGATTATGTGATAGTCTGTCTAAGGTAAGAAGGTAAAGCAAATGACGAAAACCCAAAAACGGCTGACCTTTGAAGAGTATCTTACCTATGACGATGGTACAGACACGCGCTATGAGTTGGTGGATGGATAACTAGTCGAGATGCCACCAGAAATTCAGGAAAATAGCAATCTGGGAAGATTTTTATTATTCCTGTTTTCCCAAATATACTTCAATAACACGAGAGTCATTTTGCACTTCTTCAAAATTTCCTTCGCACAGCACTGAACCTTCATGTAATACTGTTACTTTTTTAGCAATTTGCCGCACAAATTCCATGTCATGTTCAATTACTAAAATAGAATGATTTTGCGCTAGTGCTAAAAGTAATTCACCGATGTTATAGGTTTCTTCATCTGTTAAACCTGCAACTGGTTCATCAACGAGTAATAAGTCAGGAGACTGTGCTACTAACATCCCAATTTCTAAACGTTGCTTTTCGCCGTGAGAAAGCAAACCTGCTCTAATGTCAGCTTTGGGAGTTAAACCAATCGTTTCTAACAATC
>NZ_JBALDK010000238.1:0-8612 GCF_036917455.1 Nostoc sp.
TATTTTTTCGTACAGACTAGCTAATTTAGAATGATTGCGTTTAGGGGCTATAGTCTAGCCCCATAAAGGCTTTGAACGTTTTCGGAGATGTCTAATGTCATTGAGGGTGTAAAGCTTGCACTCTCTAGCATTAAGTTGAGAAGTAGCACAGTTGCCTTCCCTTATGGTGATAAACATTGCCATAAGGGAAAAGGAATGAGATAGTCTAACCTTGATAGAGCTAACCTTAACTTTTACGTTTTTAAGGTTTTGAGATGTTCGCTATACCATGTCAAAGTGTGCCGGATAGCTTCACGTAAAGGGGTAGCATGGTTGCCAAATGCTTGAACGTATTTATCATGATTTACAACAAATGGCTCATCAAACTCATACATCATCTCGACGGTTTCACGAGCTTCTGGGATAAAAATCCCGCCTAGTCGCATCATGAACTTACCCATTTTACTTATTTTTGGTGGGTGTCCAGCTTCCTCAAAAGCTATGTTGAGAAATTGTCGAGTAGTGATAGTCTCAGCGTTAGGTACGTGCCAAATTTGACCCAATGCTTTATCCTGTTCCCCTAACACTACTAATGCCTTGCCAAAGTCATCGATAAAGGTATAAGTATGAGGGAGGTCAATTTCACCGATCGCTGATGCAGGCTTCCCAGTCAGTACAGCGGGAAAAATGCGATCGCCCATTACAGAATCAAGTACTAGTGGGCCATAGAAGTCCGATGCTCGACCAATAGCAACTCGTACAATACCTCTACGGTGTGCATCCAAAAGCGCCTCTGCTATCTGCCCACGAACGCGCCCTTTGCGGGTGGTTGCAGCATTTAGCATATCTTCCCGCAACGCACCATTGACAGGGCCATACATATAGAGATTATCTCCCACAACGAGCTTTGCGCCACTGGCGGCTACCCCTTCGACAATGCTAGCTTGCAATGAGGGAAAAAACTCTGGCCATTGGGTGTAGGCTGGTTGTGCACATTGGTAAACGACTGTCGCTCCAGTAGTAACCGCTCGTGTATTTTCGGAATTATAAGCATCGCTGGCGATGATTTCCACATTAGAGGGTACGTCTGCTTTGCCACTGCGGTTAATCATACGCACCCGTTTTTTCCGAGTCAATAGTTCGCGCATGACGGCTTGTGCTAGGGGGCCAGTACCAAAAATTATATGGAGTTCTTCTGTTGTGTTCATGGGTTGGTTTTGATATTAGGAGAATTATTTTTTTAGATAATAATGCCAAGCTTCATTTAAACTTGGACGTTTTTGTGTCTTAATAAGGTCACACCTGCGGCTAAAAACCAGAGTTGGAGCATGGTCACTGATACGCTAATAAATGCTCCCAAATCCACCCCAAATAGTTCTATTAATTGAGTTGCCAAAAACAGAGCAGCGACGATCCCAGAGATTCCTAACCAACGTGGTAGTGTTCTTGAACGGAATAAGTAAATTGAGATAATTGTTAACCACAATACGGTAAATAGGCTAACACCTAATACTTCACCGACCGAGCCAGCGTAGTCATTGAGGGTTTTATAGACAACAGCGATCGCTTCACGAGTTTGTGCAGAGATTGCAGGGTCAGCATAAACTTGCGCTAAAGCTGGCATTGGTACTAACCAGCGAATAATGCCCAGGCAACGAGTGACAGTAGATGCGATTCCAAAACCTGTTGCCACCTGGAGCCATACAGGGTTGGTTTCCCCATTGCTAACGACACGAGCAGTTAATAAAGCTACTACCCAAAAAAGTAGTGAATAAAGAAGATAGATCAGATAACCAATTCTGACTGGTTCAGCTTTTTTAATTAGTAATGGCAACATGATGCTAGCAGGTTCACCAAGGCTAGCTGGCCAGTTGATTGCTGCACCAAGAATAAAAACCGGCACAAACAGCAGTAGACTTTCAATAATTAATACCAGACCAGCAGTTCGGTAAAGTGCTTTGATAGACATAAAGGAATTTATTTTTGACATGATTACATGAGATAAGGAACACATGATTAGGTAGTAGAGACGTTGCAATACTATGTCTCTACTTGGGAAAATTGGGATAATTTTGATAACTAAAACTAATTATGGGTAATTTTCAGTTCTGTAGTTTCTTGCGCTGGGACACAGCAACCAAAACTCCAAACATAAATATTCCCCAAGAAAAAGAAGCTTCTGGAACTGCTTTTAGCGCAACTGCGCGAATTTGCATCGGGTATGGCAGAAGTATCATATCGTATCCATTGCCGCTTGCAAAATTAATATCTAGTTCTCCAAAGTTCTCGTTAACTATCTGTACTCCACCACCAGCAGCATTAACATCATTTAAAAAAGCTGTAGCTAAACCTGCCAGCAATGGATCTAAGTCAGATGCTTTTTTTGCTGCAATTGGGTCGGTAAAACTACTTTCAAAATCATCATCAAATGATGGTGTAGAACCATAATCGACAATTGAATAAAAATCAGAATATCCAAAGTCAACTATTTTAGTATTGCCACTATAGAGTGCTATTTCAATATCATTTGGATTAGCTTTATAAATTCTTTCCTCAAGCGGTGTATTAGGATCAGCGTACCAATCTTGACCGAATATATCTGCACCTAAATTCCAAGTTTGGTTAAAATCGCGATCACTCTTTTGACCAAACACAAAGCCAATATCACTGAATGGAATGCCATTATTTGTCAAGTACTGGTCAAAGGTAGGGAAGCTATTAATGTTAATCAAAGTTGTCATTCTGTTAGCACCGCTAGCAGGTTCTTCCGGACTTCCTTGGCGACCAGTCCCGTAATATGGGGCGTTGTTGAAACCGGGGAAATCTCGGCGCGAATTCAAACCGATTTCCTTATGGCCGTGATCTGGAGCCGAAGGATCTGGATTATAGAAAGGCACAAAACCTTGATTTTCAGTCGGTGATCCATTTAACCCCAGAAAATTACTAGATGCTATTGGTCGTGATTTAATAAATTGCAGTTGGTTGTAGTCAAAGCTTAAGTTTGCGGCTTGGACTGGTGCAATTGCAGATAAGGTGACAGAGGTGGTAAGACCAATAAGTGTAGACAGTTGATAAGTACGCATATTTAAGGTTTAAAGGAAGCTTTAGTGAGATTTTCAGCATCATATTATCACTGGTTTGATGTGTAATATGCTAAGAATGGTAATAACGTCTGAAGAGCAAAATGAGGGAAATCATCCGAGTGCATCCAACCTGGGGAGTAAAGCGAGAAAAATTCATCCCACACAGATGCAATTAGATATAACTTGTTTTCATCGAAGAAATTACTGTACTACACAAGGCTTGATTTTGTATAACCTCAGACTGGCGGTCTGAGGTATATTTTTGGCTTGTGCTAAGTATGTAGTACGTTAAGAATAATTTGTCACGTCTATAGCATTACCTACTAAAGATACAACGGCTAGCATCTCTGCCATAAGTTCCAAATAGCGATCGCCAAGCCTGCGAATAGTTGCAGGCAGATGGAAATTACGAGAATATTCGATTTCTAAGTGAACAGTGCCATCGGTGATGGAGAAGAAAAACTCTAGTAACGCTGTACGTTTCTGGTCAGGGGAGGACAACCGACTATCTCTATCTTCCTCAATAAACTCAAACAGTTCTAAGGCGGGAGCAGTACGATTTCCTAAGTAGTTAGCTCTGACTGGAGTGAGATTGTTATCGGGATAAACATGATGAGGAAGTTGCTCAGAAATCCAATCAAAAGTTACTCCATTCATCGGCAACTCGTTAAATTTGGCTTGGATTTCCTTGGTGGTTTGTTCCCACTTGATGGAACGTCCTACATTAACCCCGACAGGGAAATTCATCGCAAAGTTACCAACACTATTTAAAAACGTGTGCGTGCTATCTAGATTTCTGCCGTGGCTGCGATGGCTAACTACTACCCAATGTTGTCCACTCCACTCAGCCATCAACCGATACAAGGTAGAAAGTAGAAGGGTGTAGACATTACATTTGTAATACTGTTTGGCTTCACGTAAGAGAATGTTACTACTGTTTTTGGACAGGGTAAATTTTTCGCTGGCGGCGGAAGCCTCTAAATTAGCTCCCTTTTGATAGTCAAAGGGAACTTGGAAGGTATATTCCTGAGAAGGAAATTGAGATTTCCAATAATCTACATGACTTGTCAAAGCTCCTTGTTGTTCCGCCTGCATCAGCACACGCACATAGTCTATATAAGAAGGTATCGAAGGGAGAGGCTGATAACTCAGAGTTCTGTTCCCCAGCAACTCGCTGTAAGTCAACCATAAGAGATTAAAAATCACCCCAGTACTCAGCAAATCACCGATGATATGATGTCCAACCAGCGAGATATCATAGCAGGATTCATTGACCTTGATCGCGATTACTTTCATCAGCGGCCATTGGTCGATTTGAAACTGTTGAGCTATTTCTTGTATCCGGTTGTGGATTTCACTGTCTCGCTGTGCAGATGTAAGATGACTACCATCGTAGAATTCAGCACTCAACTTTTGCTCTGGGGAAATTAACTGTTGCCACCATTGTTGATCTCTTTGCACAAACACAGTCCGTAGAGCAGGATGAGTTTCCAGTACAACATTGAGAGCTTGGTTAAATATCTCTGCGTCTAATGGTTGATGGAAAAGAAAACGTGTGTAGCCATTCCATTGATATGGAGCCTCAAAGTACTTCACTAACCAACGTTGAGCAGGGCCTAGAGGTAAGTATTGTTGGGATACTGTTGGCTTTTCTTGGGTGATAGCAGCCAAAATAGCCTTGCGGTCTAGCTTACCATTGTGGGTTTTAGGTAGACTGGCTAGCCATTCCCATTGGTGAGGAATCATGTAATCAGGCAAGCGTTGAGCCAGGAATTCCTTAATTTGTTGATTGTCTACTTGAGAACCAGCCAAGCAAGCTATTAACCGTTTTTGACCATTTTCGTAATCCACAGCTAAAACGGCAGCTTCATTAATCGCGGGATGGCTATTGAGAACACTTTCGATTTCACCCAGTTCTACACGGAAACCACGTATTTTAATTTGGTGGTCAATGCGTCCATGATACTTGAAACTGCCATCGGGCAATTCCATAGCTAAATCGCCGGTTTTGTATAAATATTCCCCTGGGACGTGAGAAAAGGGATTCAGGCGGAATGCGTCTGCTGTGCGTTGTGGATCTTTGAGATAACCTTTAGCCAATTGCACACCGCCAATCCAGAGTTCTCCCATTTTTCCTGGGGCTAATGGCTGCATCTGTTCATCCAAAATTAAGATATACACATTATCTATAGCTTTACCTATAGGAATGCAGATTTCTTGTTCGCCTGGACGTTGACGAATAATGTGTGCGGTGACATCGATGGAAGCTTCAGTGGGGCCATAAAGATTGGCTAAACCAACACTCATGCCATACTTATCAATCCAACGCTGTACAAAAGGTACAGGTAAAGCTTCGCCACTAAAGACTAACCAACGCAAATCGGGAAAAGTCCATGATTCTGATTCTAAAGCGTTACAAAATTCTCCAAATAGGGAAGGAACAAAGTGCATGACATTGATTTGGTTATCTTTAATCCACTGTGCTAAAAGCCAAGGATTTTTGACTGTTTCTGTTTCCACAGAATAAACAGTAGCTCCCACCATCAAAGGCCAGAATATTTCCCATAGTGATATATCAAAACAGCAAGATGTTTTTTGAGCAACGCGATCGCCATAACGCAATTGAAAAGCATTCTGCATCCAAACCAGGCGATTCATGTAACCCCGATGGTTGAGCATCACTCCTTTAGGTTTACCTGTAGAACCAGAGGTGTACAGTACTGTCATCAAGTCATCAGGAGTACTAACATTGGCAGGAGCTATGTCTGAACAACGCGCCCAAGTCTTTTTGTTTAACTGTGTCCAAGCTTTACCTTTCTCAAAAATACCCTCATCTAAGAACATCAAAGTATTTAAAGGTAACTGCTCAGTCAGGCATACTGCTAACTTGTTTGTCAAGCGATTTTCTGTGAGCAAAATTCCAATTTCAGCGTGTTCTAGTATGTACTTAATCCGTTCATGGGGATATATAGGATCTAAAGGAACGTAAGTCCCGCCTGCTTTGAGAATACCGAGAATACCCACGAACATCAAAGGCCCACGTCGTGTCATGATCCCCACAAACACGCCTGGTTTAACTCCCTGAGCCTGCAAATAATTAGCCACCTGATTGGAAAGACGGTTCAACTCTGCGTAGGTAATTTGAGTTTCCCCATCCGTCACCGCTATGGCATTGGGAGTACGCTTGGCTTGCTCGATAATTTCCCAGTAAGGAATTTCTTGGGGTTGTTGATTGTTGACAACTGATTGGTTTTGTAAAGAAGATGATTGTTTATTCCCAAGTAGCACAGCCATTTCTTGGAGACTGCGACAAGAAAGCAAGGCTTGACGATTTACTTTGCCTAACCGTTTTTCTAACCTCGTAACAATGCGGATGAGTTCCAAAGAATCCATTCCCAATTCTGCTTCCAAATCCTTAGCCATATCATTGTCAGTAATCTGAGAATGGCAGATTTCTGTGGCGATTTCTTGCAAAAGCTGCACTATATTTACATCTATTTGTGTCTTGAGCAGTGGCTGCGTTAGTTGCTGAGATGGGATTTTTAGTGAGGCTAATTCTTTGATTTGGGTAATATATTCATGCATCAATTCATCGATAACAAACTCAGGGAAAAAGTTACTATCGTAGCTAGCGAACAAATGTAAACTGTCGTCAAATATTTCTTGCAATATATCAATTGTTCCCGCAGCATTAATACCACCTGCGCGATAATCGATTACATCTATGGGGCCATATTTGTTTTTAATATTAGTCTGTCCTGTAAATGGACAGTATAAATTTGATTTCAGTATGCGGCGATACATGGGTAACATCCGCTCAGGGATTTTGCCATCTTCTAAAACAATATTATCTCGGAAAGCGATCGCCATTTGACGAGTTTGGGCGCGGTCATAACCGTTAACTAACCCTTGTTGGATTTCCTGATGAACGCGGTTTAACAAGCGTTGCCAATCTTCATTCAGTGCTGGTAAGTCTAGGCTAATAGACAAATTCTGAGCAAAACTACCCACCACATCAGAAGCATCTATGCCTGGATAAACCCGTCCACTGGTGGGAACTTGAACCATAATCGGTTCGTTTTTAGACTTCTCAAACTTGGCAACAGCCCGCACAAACGCACCCACTAGGAGAGAGTTCAGTGGTAATCGCCATTCACGAGTTTGGGCAATGAGTTGATTAGTGATAGCCTTTCCTAAGGAAAATCTGCGGTTATGGAATTTTGGACACAGGGATGTGATGGCATTTCCTGTGGGATTCCATAAATAAGAATCTTTGCCTCGTCGATTTACATACTCGACCAGTGCTTTGTCTTCTTCTGGGTCTTGCCAAGCATTAATTGATTGCACCAATTCGCTGTAATCTTGAACAGTTGTAGGTGGATGCAAATTAGGTTCTTCACCGCAGACATGAGCGCGGTAGATTTCCATAAATTCGCGTAAGATGACATGACATCCCAGGGCATCAGAAATGAGATGCTCGTTGGCTAATACCAGTTGATAGACTGAATCTTCCAGCCGAAAAACAAAAAATCGATGTAGTGGCCACTCTGTCATTTGCCATTCATAATTGAGGCAGCGATGCAATTCATCATTAATTAGTTGTTCTTGACCCTCACTATGAAGATGCCTGATGTCAGTAACGGGTATATCAGGAGGAGTGGGGTTTTCCATAACTACCATTTCGTAATCCTTGAATCTGGTAGTATTAGGAGGAATGATAAAGCGTGATCGCAGCATAGGATGACGATTCAGCAAGTCTTTCCAAGACTGCCAAGCAACGTTTGAATCAAAATTACCTCGTAAACGTAGAGTAGAAAATAAGCTAATTGAATTTACTACCCAATGACCGAGTAAATGAAAATATTGCCCAGAAAGAATCTCAACCTTCTCTGTTTTCTGCTCCTTTTGATTGATAATACTTGCAGATGGCGAAGAATCTGAATTATTTATTTGGGAAACTAAGCATTTATCAGCTATTTGCACGACATCGCCCAAAGTTTGCAATTGCATCAAATTTTGCAAAGGCAATGCTTCCATAAAAATGGGTTGCATTTCTTGGGGAATTAGTGCTACTAATCCATTCAATAGTTCCATCATTTTGATGGAATCTAATCCTAAGTTACCCTCTAAAAACATATCTCGTTCTAATTCTTCTGCATTATGTCCAGTAATTTTGGCAACTAGGGAGAAAATAGGCAATTCTAAGCTCTTAGTACTCATTGCATCCTCTAAAAAAAATAATATTCGCAATAAAAATGTCCAACGTCTTACCTAATTAAGTAAGTATTGTTTTGAAGTCTAGTTATTCATACAAAACTAAATTTGAATGGATAAGAATTACGAGAAAAATTAATCTTTGCTCTTGTTATGTTACTTATCGCCTTGATCTGGGCTATTTATGCAAAAAGTTAGGAGCAATAAAACAAAGGGTTAGCTTTCTTTATCTATTGCTTCCTAACTGGAGTTTAGACTAAAAGCGATATGAGAGAACGCAAATCAAATGCAATTAGAGATTAAAAATATTATCTTGTCAGTCTCAAAGTCTCCGCG
>NZ_JBALDK010000239.1:0-47653 GCF_036917455.1 Nostoc sp.
AAAACCTAACTGCCCAGTTGTAACTCTTCAGTAGTTACTTTTATTTCCGTTAGTGTAAAATTACCTTAATACATCTAAGTAATTAATTTCTGTATTTTTGCGGAATCATCAATGGTTAATTCAGAGATATTGCTTATTCTGTAAGTGATACAGAGTTTTTTAATAAAATCCTAATTTACAGACAAATTTGTATATGAGTTGGCTTTCAAAGAGAATATTTATCACAGATTATTGTAATTGACACCTTGTAATGTAAGGTAAATGTAGGATTTTCACGCCTCGTTACAGCAAGTGAGGCTTTTTAAGTTTTTATCAGTGTGATGCAGAAAATACACTCATTACATAAAATATGTGCTAAATATATTTCATAACCTATCAGAGTAAGCCGAAGTTAGATATTTTACCTTCCCCGCAAAAACTATTCTGAGGAAAAGTTTTACATCACTCTTCAGTTAGATTTTCTGCATAGCAAAATGTTATAAATCTTTATGTAACGTGTGGACAAAAAGACAAACAAAATTTATGAAGACAAATTACAGCAAATTGCTGATCGCATTAGCAGGCATAGCAGGATTTAGTAGTTTCAACCTAGTTATTACTTTACCATCTGAAGCTAAAGAGGCACTAAATTCTAAACCCAGTATTTTCAACGAAGCCCCCTATAACAAGGGTCAACGCCTTCAAGTAAACGCTCAATACACGCCTACTGAGGCTGCTTCCGAAATAGAAAAGGGCAATGCCAAGCGCAAACAAGTAGCACAGAAAAGTGGCGGAACAAATCCCAGACCAAGTATTTTCAACGAGCCTCCTTATAATCGTGGTGGTAGCGCTACACCTACTGAACCAGCACCCAGCACACCAGGTACTATCCCGGGAACTCAACCTAGTGAGAAACCTACTATAACTCCACCAGGGCCAGGGGCAAGCGACAATCAAGGCAAAAACTTGTTAGCCTTGACAGAATCAAACGCTTCCTTTAAAACCTTAACCAAGGCTTTGAAAGCAGCAGGGTTGACCGGGGCTTTGCAAGGAAAAGATAACTTAACTATTTTTGCACCCACTGATGCAGCTTTTGCTAAGTTGCCAGCAGATGCTTTACAAGAATTGTTAAAACCAGCCAACAAAGAAGTATTGCTCAAAATCCTAACTTACCATGTAGTAGCTGGTAAGGTATTGTCAACTGATTTAAAATCTGGTGAAGTAAAAAGCCTTGAAGGTGGCACTATCAACATAAAAGTTGATCCTGCTACTGGTGTGACTGTCAATGACGCTAAAGTGACACAAGCAGATATCACAGGCTCTAACGGGGTAATTCACGCAATTGATCAGGTAATTTTGCCTCCTGACTTGTAGCTTTTAGATATTAGTACAATCAGTAACAGAATTAAGTGGGCATAAAGTATTAATACATAAAAATTCCGTTCAAGTTTTAATTTTGGACGGTTTTTTTGTAATAACGGTGAGTGAAATTGGCAATCCCACCCAATACTTCTTGATTAAAAGGTAAGAGTAAAGAAAAATCTTTAACTAAAATAATATATTTGGTTTATAGCTTAACTCTTTGTCAAGTTATTTTTTAACGTAAACGCATTTGTAGAGCGTCTCGTCGAGTACCGCAAACAAAGAAATCCTTAACTGAACTATATTAAGCGGTACTCAAAAAAAGTGGTTTTATTTTTTGTGGGCAATTAGCCTTTGGTCTTTATCTTGCATTACTAAAAGTTCAGGGATAGTAACAAAGCTATAGCCTTGTTTCCGAAAGTTGGCAATGATTTCTGGTAAAGCTTGTACGGTTTTAGAGCGATTACCACCACCATCATGCATCAACACAATCCCACCTGGTTTAGCTTTTCTGAACACATTATTAATTAACTTTGATACAGCAGGACGCGAGTAGTCTACAGAGTCTGATGACCAGCGAATGATAGCATATTTGTTATTTCTAGCGTAATCAGCCACCCCATTGTGCATAATTCCTCCTGGTGGTCGAAATAGATTTGTTTTAATCCCTGTAACTTGATAAATCAGGTCTGCTGTGTGGTTAATTTCATAAGCGGCTGCTTGGGGATTCATGAATTGATACCAATGATGCCAAGTATGATTGCCAATTACGTGACCTTCAGCAATCTCCCGTTTTACTAAGTTTGGATAATTCTTCACATTTTGCCCAATGAGGAAAAATGTCCCTTTGATTTGATTTTGTTTAAGAATATCCAGTACTTGCGCGGTACTCTGAGGCCATGGACCATCATCAAAGGTGAGAGCAATTACTTTCTGTTCGGGAGTAAGTTTTGCAGCATCAATTGTTGCCCCTTGAAAGCTTGGTGGCACAGCATAGGTAAGACCCTTTGTTTGTGCTTGTTGCTGCCAACTTTTAAGCATTATTGTTTTTAGTTCTTCAATCTGCTGTTGAATTCCAATCTTAGCTGGTGGATTGTTTACATTTATATTTTCTGTACTTTGAGCCTCAGACGATCTTGACTTGATAAGCATCATCGTAGTAGTACTCAAGACAAGCAACGCCATCAATATTTTTTGCACGCCAAAAAATGACTTATTGTCCTCCACTTCATAGCTCCTTCAATGATCGAACCGTTTTTTTCACAATACTTCTGGCAGTTTTTATCCTCTTTTAAACATTGCCATACAAACTACGCCATGATTGGTAATATCTTTTAAATTTAGCTCCACCCCTGACTCATAAAAAATACCTTATCCATCGAGTAATCTAAATATCATATAGGATTACTATTTGATTTTTGAACGAAATTAGGTATTGTAACGTGTGTTAGAACAGAGTTCGTAACGCACTATTATCGAGGGTTTGATGCCGTACTCTCCGCACTCACATCCTACGGATATTTTCTCCAAATCAAACTGGATTCCTATATATAAAACCCTCACCATGAAGGTGAGAGCCTTCTTGTGCTTTAGTTTCTGTAGACTATGAGGTATGAGAAGAATTTAGAGAGCTATAAAAAGCAATTAATTATGCCTTATAAAAAACATGAATATGCTTAATGTAGTTTAAATATTGCATATCTCATTGACGAAGCCATTGCGAAATTATGACGAAGGTGTGACCTAACTTAAGTGATGACGGTACAACACAGACCCATTAAAAAATTTGGCGTTGCATATTTGCGGCATGAATTAGCAGTTGGAAGCATTGAAAAACTATTCCGCATTAAACAAAATCATCCCATGATTCAGCAACGCCAAAAATTTAACAGTTTACACCCGGATTTCTCACCACATCTCGATTAAACCTGCGCTTGAGCAGGGGAGCAGGGGAGCAGGGGAGCAGGGGAGCAGAGGAGAGTTCAAATACCAAGTTCTTTCCCCTCTGCCCCTCTGCCCCTCTGCCCCTCTGCCCCTTTGCCCCTCTGCCCCTCTGCCCCTCTGCCCCTCTGCTCCTCTGCCCATCCTTCCCCTCAAGCTTGTGAAAAATGCGGGTTACAGACTAGACATTACATCCCGTGCAACTGCTAAAGTTTGCTCAATGTCTTCTTCAGTGTGAGCAAAAGACGTGAACCCAGCTTCAAATTGAGAGGGTGCTAGGTAAACACCACGCTCTAACATACCTCGATGGAAGCGTCCGAATTTGCCTGTATCAGACTTTTTCGCATCTTCGTAGTTATGAACTGGGCCAGAGGTAAAGAATAAGCCAAACATTGCGCTGATTTGACCGCCGCAAGCCGCATGACCTGTTTCTTTAGCAATTTGCAGCAAACCATCTGCTAGCTTTTTAGTTATCCGCTCAAGATAATCGTAAGTACCTGGCTTTTGCAGCAATTCTAAAGTTTTAATCCCAGCAGTCATCGCCAAAGGATTACCAGAAAGAGTCCCAGCTTGATATACGGGCCCAGCAGGGGCAACCATTGACATAATATCTCGCCGACCGCCATAAGCTCCTACTGGCAAACCACCGCCAATCACCTTACCCAAGGTTGTTAAATCGGGAGTAACCCCAAATTTTTCTTGAGCGCCACCGTAAGCAATGCGGAAGCCTGTCATCACTTCATCAAATACCAATAAGGCTCCATGCTCGTGAGTCAGTTCCCGTAATCCTTCTAGGAAACCCGCGTCAGGGGCGATAAATCCAGCATTACCAACAACTGGCTCAAGAATAACGCCAGCAATATCGTCACGGTTTTCTTCAAACAAGGCTTTGACGGATTCTAAGTCATTAAAAGGTGCGGTTAGAGTGGTGCTAGTTGCCGCTTTCGGAACTCCTGGTGAGTCTGGTAAGCCAAGTGTAGCAACACCAGAACCTGCCTTCACTAAAAAGGTATCGGCGTGTCCGTGGTAACAGCCTTCAAACTTGATGATTTTGTCTCGGTTGGTGAAAGCCCGCATTAGCCGCAAAACTCCCATACAGGCTTCAGTTCCAGAGTTGACAAATCTGACCATTTCGATACTAGGAACGGCATCGATGACCATTTCTGCCAAAACATTTTCTAGCGCTGAGGGAGCGCCGAAACTAGTGCCTTTTTCTAAGGCTTCATGCAAGGCTGCAATTACTTCTGGATGAGCATGACCGCAAATAGCTGGGCCCCAAGTGCCTACATAGTCTATATATTGGTTGCCATCTACATCCCAAATATATGCACCTTTAACACGATCAAAAACGATGGGTTGTCCGCCCACAGACTTAAAGGCACGAACTGGAGAACTGACTCCTCCGGGCATGAGGTTTTGAGCAGCAGCGAAGACCTCTTGTGATTTTGTTGTTTTAATTGTGGTATTTACCAAGGTTCTCTCCTAACAGTGGGCAATAAAAAGCTCTATCTCAGGATAGGGTCAAAAATTGCTTAGAATTTCTATCCTATAGAATTAATAGAACCAAAAAAATAACAATATGTTATACAAGTCCAACAAAGACTTGCCTCTAGATATTCAAACTCGATTATCTGAAGCATACCAGGATCTTTACCGAGCGGCTTTTAACTCGGCCATCCATTGGTATGGTGAGGCATCAAAAGCTCATAAAGTCGCGTTGAGTGCTATAAAAATGCAGTCTGCTATGGAGCGGAATGCACTTGTTTCGAGCTAGATAAGATAGTTGATTCAAAAAACATACCAGTTGCTCTATTCAGAATGGTATCGTGAATCCATAAGTTATTCTCATTAGAGCAAACTAGCTGGTATGTCTTCTAACGATTCGCGAGCGCTGCATTACGCCATCCCTATTAATGAAATTTGCTACGATGAACGGGGTCTAGTGCCTGCAATTGTCCAAGATTATTTGGATGGTACTGTCCTGATGATGGCGTGGATGAATCAGGAGTCGTTACAAAAAACTTTAGAAACTGAAGAAACTTGGTTTTGGAGCCGTTCCCGGCAAGAATTATGGCACAAGGGGGCGACTTCTGGACATATTCAAAAAGTGCAGAGTATCCGTTATGACTGTGATAGTGATGCGTTGCTTATAGGGGTAGAGCAATTAGGAGATATTGCTTGCCACACTGGAGAGCGCAGTTGCTTTCACCAAATAGAAGGGAATATTGTCCCACCACCAGGGGATACATTGTCGCAATTATTTCAAATAATATGCGATCGCCGCGACAATCCTACTGAAAGTTCTTATACCTCTAAGTTATTCGCTGGTGGTGATAATAAAATCTTGAAAAAGATCGGTGAGGAAACCGCCGAGGTGGTAATGGCCTTTAAAGATGATGAAGCAGATGCGATCGCAGGTGAAGTTGCTGATTTGCTATATCATACTTTAGTTGCCTTAGCTCACCATAAAGTTGATTTGAAATCTGTATATCGCAAACTCCAAGAACGTCGCCGATAAAGAATTATGGTGCTTGGGCAAGTTAGATTGCCAACTGAGTCATTTTGTCATGGGTTAGTCTAGACTCCAGTATTTAATATTTCTTTCGAGATTCAAAGGGTATTAACTATAACTTCAACACTACTGGCTCCAGGAACAGCATTTGTACCCACCTATTGAGATGGCGCGGACACATAGAAAACATCTTTGTTAAAGGTTTGTTTGTTACCTGTTGCAGTTGTTGCCCTCCAAGTCGTTCAAAATTTATATCAGAGTCGTCCTACTATCCACTTGGTTAATCCAGAAATCTAATTCATCGCGCGGTAGTGGCACATATATGTGCGTCACTACGATTTTTGATAACGCATCTATCCTATGGAGTAATTTATACCAAGTAAAAATAAATCTTTATATAGTTATTTAAAGATAATGTAATTTCAGCATTCAAACCCGACACTGTAATGCTGAGAACTTAAAGCATAGCCATCTATCAGAGGTGGCAGAACCAAAGTAGGAATGTCAAGATTAGAGGATGTATCTTTAGGTATTGATGTCAAGTAGCTGAAATATTTATTAATATTAGAAATAGGAAGTGTAACTTCAACATCAGGAGCCAGAAAAAATTCTTAATGGCAGCTATTTCGCATCAATCATCAAATTCCTCACCAACGGGACAGAAGATCGTGAAAGACCAAAAACCATCAGACTCTAAGGAATTCGTCGGAAATCTCAAGAATGGGATTTGGCTGTTTGGACTGTCATCCTGGGTATTCGGTATTACCGATCGCAGTATTGCTTCATTTGCAGATGGTTATCTATCGGCTTTGGATTTGACGCAACTATTCACGGCGGCTACGTTCTTTGTAGCATGGCTATTTTTGAAACCGACATCTAGAGTTTAAGATCGGCAACTGGTGAAATATTGAGTAAAGATTGGGAAAAGTATCTAAAGGAGAACACTTTTGCTCGCTATCTGGGGTGCTACACAGGATGCATAGATGCTTTCCTTTTCAAGTCAGAGTTCTAACTTCATTAATTTGGGTGTATCTAAAAAATTTTTCTAATTTTCCGGAATTGATTATGTTCAGATGGTAGTCTCTATCAGACAAGCGATTTATACTGAAACTCTATAACGAAAGCTTCGGGGTACATAACCCCAAATAAAAAGCCCAGTCATCAAGACTGGGCTTTTTTAATAATCAGGAGGTGGAAATTGTTCTTAACTCCTCACTACTAATTAAATTAGGCAAAAGCAGCAGTTGTTACATCGTTATTCGATAGGATTTCTTGCAACTCTTCAGCGTCTACCGTTTCTTTATCAACCAACATTTGGGCGATTTGATCTAAGATGTGGCGGTTGCCTATTAACACTTCTTTAGCGCGTGTATAGGCTACATCCACAAGTTTGCGGACTTCTTCATCAATGGCGGCGGCGGTTTCTTCAGAGAAATCACGCTCTGACATGATATCTCGTCCGAGGAACATGTTACCTTGCTGACGACCAAGGGCAACAGGGCCTAAGCGATCGCTCATGCCAAATCTGGTGATCATTTGACGCGCAACCCGTGCTACTTGCTGCAAGTCATTAGAAGCACCAGTGGTAACTTCTTCTTCACCAAAGATTAATTCTTCAGCAATCCGACCACCTAAAGCCACAGCCATCTGATTTTCCAGATAAGCGCGGCTGTATAAACCAGTGTCCATCCGGTCTTCGCTGGGGGTAAACCAAGTTAAGCCACCTGCGCGACCACGAGGAATGATGCTAATCTTCTGCACTGGGTCATAATCTGGCATCAAAGCACCAACTAAGGCGTGACCAGCTTCGTGATAAGCTACCAAGGTTTTGCGCTTTTCGCTCATTACCCGGTCTTTCTTCTCTGGGCCAGCTAATACGCGATCGATCGCATCGTTGATTTCATCCATTGAAATCTCAGTTAAATTCCGGCGGGCTGCCAGAATTGCGGCTTCATTTAGTAGGTTAGATAAATCTGCGCCAGTAAAGCCAGGGGTACGACGGGCGATTTTATCCAAATCTACATCTTTCGCCAAGGTTTTGCCACGGGCGTGTACCTTGAGAATTTCGCTGCGTCCGGCATAGTCGGGACGGTCTACCACAACTTGACGGTCAAAGCGACCAGGACGCAACAATGCTGCATCTAGGACATCAGGACGGTTAGTAGCGGCAATAATAATGATGCCAGTGTTACCTTCAAAACCGTCCATTTCGGTGAGCAACTGGTTGAGGGTTTGTTCCCGCTCATCGTTACCACCACCTAAACCAGCACCCCGTTGACGACCTACTGCGTCAATTTCATCAATGAAGACGATACAAGGAGCATTGGTCTTAGCTTGTTCAAATAAATCGCGGACGCGGGATGCACCCACACCTACGAACATTTCGACAAATTCCGAACCGGAGATTGAGAAGAAGGGTACACCTGCTTCACCAGCTACAGCACGAGCAAGGAGGGTTTTACCTGTACCAGGAGGGCCAACTAACAGCACACCTTTAGGAATTTTTGCACCAACGGCGGTAAAGCGATCGGCGTTTTTCAGGAAGTCTACGACTTCGTTTAATTCCAACTTGGCTTGATCGATACCAGCTACATCGCCAAATGTCACCTGAGTTTGTGGTTCCATTTGCACTCTGGCTTTGGATTTGCCAAAGTTCATGGCTTGGCTACCTGGGCCACTTTGAGCGCGACGTAACAAGAAGAATAAGCCAACCAAAAGCAATACAGGGAAAAATAAGCTGCTTAGTGCTTTAAACCAAAATCCTTCATCGGTTTGGGGCAAAACAGAAATATCAACGCCTTTTGAAGTCAGATTATTGATCAGGTCTGGATCGTTGACTAAGGTAACAATCTTTTTATTTGGGTCATATTTGGGTGTAACCAGTGCTGTAGAGCGATCTGCACTCAAACTGACTTTTTCGACTTTGCCTTGTTGAACTTCCTGAATAAAGCGACTGTATCGCCATGTCTCTCTGCTTTGGGGTTGTTTGTCAAAAAATGCTGTTCCCAGCGCAATGACGACAATGAACAGCAGCGCGTACAGCCCTGCATTTCTCCATCTTTTATTCACTAAGGTCTATCCTCCTGTATGTTTCGCGCCATCGCTTACCGTCTCTGCTCGGAAAGGTCATTATTAAGAATTATGTTAACTTATCTTAAGTGTAACAAAGTGCCGTAGCTATCATGCTACGAAAAGCTCCCTGATTTGCTGAAAGCTAGGATGGTAGGGATCATATTGTAGCGACCCTGAAGGCTGATTAACGGTATGAATGGGAATAATTTCGACGATACTATTAGTGTAGGCGATCGCTTCAAATCTCTCGACTAGCTCCACCGTCCAAGCTTCTTCCCGCACTCGCTGTTGGTGGTTTTGCAACCAGTTTACAAGTTGCGATCGCAAAATCCCCGGCAATATTCCTGCCTTTATTGGTGGTGTCCACCAAGTGCGATCGCACCATCCCCAAAGGTTGCCTGTACTGGTTTCTAGCCAATTTCCTTGAACATCGACTAATATTGCTTCTTGAGCATCTAAGCTAGTTTTTGCCAACCAAGCACTCAAATAATTTCCAGTTTTATGAGAGGGGAGAGAACGATAAAATTCCGAGCTGGCGACGGCGCATATTATACCATTATTTTGTTTTTCTATCAAGTCACGTGTTAAAAATCTACCTGTTATCCACTCTCGGCCATCGGGAAAAAGGGTAATTCTGAGAACGGGGAAGTGTATGAGGAGAATTTTAGCGCCTTGATGCACACGATTCCAATCTGGTTGTTGCCAACCAAAAGTTTGAATTGAGAAAAGTAAGCGATCGCAGTGTGCTTGCCAATTAGTTAAATTACTATCTAGGGAGTTCTTATAAATTCGCAATGTTGTAAAAACAGTTGCTCCATAAAGTAAGCCTGGATCGTTAATGTCTAACTCTAAAGTTTGGGAGTGAATTAATTTGCCGTTGTACCAAAAAATATCATTTTTCACAACCAGATTGCTTGTTCCTACAACTCTATTCCAAAGTGATGACTTGTAATCCTCATGCGTTCCATGAGATAAAACCTGTGAGCGCCAAATCGCTGAACCCCAGAATCAAGACTGAGGTGTTCACAGCCATGATTTTTAGCATATTCAATTAGCCATTGAAATAACTGTTTACCATAACCTTGCGATCGCTTCAACTCATCAACAACTAAGTCATCAACATATAAAAACTTTCCCAATGCTAAACACGTAGAGATGCGAAATCCAGCTACTGCAACAGCTTGCTCTTCTATTTCCAAAAATGCAATTTGATATCCTTCTTTCATTTGATATCGAACTTGTTCTAGAAACTTAGCCTCTTCAAAGTGAGGACGTAACTGGGAAATAACAGGAAAACACCCTAATATTTGAAATTCAGATTTTGCCAATTGTATTGACATCACTACTACTCCTCATATTACTTTACTAAGCGATAGAGATGAGCGCGATTTCAGATAGTTTTATTTGCAGTCAAATGCTATAAATAACAACTTAATCTTTAGGTGGAAAGAGAATTTTATTATTACCTTCAGGAGTTTTAATTACTTTTCCGCCCAAAGACTCAATTTCCCTAATTGCTCGTTTCCTAGTTCTCTCATCAACTTGATTATTTAGAACCATTGCCCATGTAGAAATCTGAGCATATTTACTGTTAGGATTTCGGCTCAAAAATTCCGCAGTTTTTTGGGAAGTATTAGCTACAAGCTGACTTTCTGGATCTGAAAATTTACTAGCCCAGTTTGCTGCCGTTGCAAAAGACTTTTGGGCGGCTTGAGCATTGCCTAAAAATAATAACTCATCAATTCCTTTGTAACGCCATGGGTAATAAGACTTATCGGGAACGAAGGGAGATAGCGATTTTAAGCCTTTCTCGGAGAGGGCGATCGCCCGTTCTGGCATAGCAGCATATAATGAAGTACTAATAGAAAGACTCCGATACGCTGCTAAAAATCGCGGGTCACGTTTTAGAATAACTTCAAAATATTCTGGACTTAAACCATAACCTGTTTTATCCCGAACTTCATCATCTCCGAAGTACTGCGAAAAATTGAGATATACCAAATCTGCGATGAAATTATCATAACCAAAACTAGGTGTTTTTTTGAGAAAATTAAGACGGAGACTTTCTGATTTTATTTCTTTTTCTAAAGTCTCTACAGATACAGATTGTTTGCTAGCTATCAGTTTTTGCAATTGGGGAAATTGAATCAAAGCAACTCCTAAAATACCCACACAAATTATAAAAGGTGTCGCAATGGCTTTACGTGGCAACAACATATTTTTTGTCTTCTATAACACAAGCAACTCATTGTATATAATATAGTTCTTGTAAAATTACTCAGCTACATAGTCACAATAGCTTACATAGGAAACTAGTTAGTATAGAAGTCTATCCTAAGCTTAAAAAAACTTAAAATAAATATGTCAATGTACTATGTATAATAGTATACAATTATGGTTTGATTTTTTAGGGTGTAATTTACGCCTCCTGATTTACAGCATCTAAATATAAATTATTTTCTTTTTTGAGATGAAATTAGATTCTAGAAATCTAGCTTTACTTTTGTTGAGTAACAAGCTATTCAATTATTAAGTTACTTTGGTATTACTTAGTTTTGTTAAAAAATAGCAGTAAAATTTGTGACATGATTTAAAATTCGATTTTGTTCTCAATTACACCTTTCTCCTTCTTAATCTTATGCTAGATACTGTAGTTACGAACAACTTGGAAAATAATAGTCTATCCATTCAACCAAAAATAGTGATTTTAAAACAATAGTTACTAATCTCAACGCTGATAAAAAAGGACTGGATGTTGACGAGATTATTGATGCCATTAAAACAGTAATAGTTGAAGCGATTGATTTAAAAATTACTACTTGGGTAGCAGAGTCATCTGAACAGCCACAAAATGAGATAGAAGCTGCCAAACCAGGCAATCGAATTTATACCCGAATTAATCTTGTTAGTGGCGATATCCAAAATGAAATTGGTAGTCAATTTACCGATAGTGGTTCCTATAAAGAAATTCGTGAATTTCATTTAACTCAAATTCGAGACGGTAGGGAGATTATTCGTAACTGCTCAGGCGATGGATCTTGTTTGAGGCTTTCAGCAACCATAAAAATAAAAGTACTTGTCTTGCAAATACGATCGCTGCTAATTCAACAGCGTAATCTCATACTACTAAAGTTTTATTCCGGCTAATTCGGCAAATTATCAACCCGCATCAAATCCAATTCCCGCTCAAATATTTCATCAATTGGCAACATTTGACCATCAACAGTCATAAATTTGTGGTCTTTTGTTGCCCGAATCAACGAACCATCTTCCAAACAATACTCAAATACTTCTTGTTGTCCGCGATCGTGCCACTGTGCTACAGGTTGCGTGTAAATATTCCCATTATTATCAACACTGTACACAGTACATTCAATGCGTTTTTCTACAATTTTACCAATTGGCAACAATCCATATTCTACTGTCAATATTTCCGTGTCATAGCTTAAACAATATTCAGCAAACTTCAACATTTGCTCAAATAATTCATCCGCAACTTTTTTCTGTACACCGTTTTTAGCTGCACCATCCACGAATTTTTCTCGCTGCTTTTGCATCTCAGAAACTTTCTTTTTACCCATCGCCCGACGCAACAAGTCAGCTTGTCCTAAAGAATATCCCGCCATATCTTGAGCAATTTTCATGATTTGCTCTTGATAGACCATAATTCCATAAGTTTCGTCTAATATTGGTTCCAGAACTTGGTGTTGATAATCAATGTTTTCTCGACCATGTTTGCGATTAATAAACTTAGGAATCAGCCCTGCATCTAATGGGCCTGGTCGATAAAGTGCCAAAATTGAAGAAATATCTTCTATATTAGAAGGTTTCAAATCTCGTACAATCTGACGCATTCCAGAAGATTCTAATTGAAATATCCCCTCTAACTCACCTGCTTCTAGTAATTCATAAGTTTTTTGGACATCTTTTGGTAAACTACTATGTTCACCTTTAGCTAATATCCTCTGGGCTTTTCTTTCCTGGCGGGGAATTTCATCAGGATCAACCCGATATCCTCTGGTTTCTTGAATCAAATCCACAGTTTTTTGAATCAGCGTCAGGTTCCGTAAACCCAGAAAATCCATTTTCAACAAACCCATTGATTCCAGGTCTTCCATGAAATATTGGGTAATTACGGAACCGTCATTATTCTTCTGTAGCGGGACAATTTCATCAAGTGGCTCGGCAGAAATTACCACACCTGCGGCATGAACACCAAAGGTTTTGTTAGTTCCTTCAATTCGCATCGCCATATCAAGCCAATGGCGAACATGGGGTTCTTTCTCATATTTATCTTTAAACTCTGGTTCTGGAGTTTTATCGGAAACCATCACCTTGAGTTTCGTTGGTTTCCCCCGCACCACAGGGATCATTTTCGCCATTTTGTCAGCTTCCCCGTAGGGAATATTTAATACTCTGGCGACATCTTTCAAAACTGCTTTAGAAGTTAAGCGGTTAAAAGTAATAATTTGGGCAACTCTATCTGCACCATATTTTTCAGTGACATAATCAATCACTTTATCCCGTTGTTCAATACAGAAGTCTGTATCAATATCAGGCATTGATTTACGTTCTGGGTTCAGGAAACGTTCAAATAATAGCCCATGATGCACAGGGTCAATGTTAGTAATTCGCATTGCATAGGCAACTAATGAACCAGCCGCAGAACCCCGACCTGGCCCCACAGGAATGTTATTATCTCTAGCAAATTTGATGTAGTCCCATACAACTAAAAAGTATTTAGAAAAACCCATTTGCTGAATCATTTTTAGTTCGTATTCCAATCTTTCTTTATAGACGGAATCGACTTCTTGGCGAGATTTGCGATTTAAGCGTTCTAAAAGTCCACTCCATGCAACATCTTCGGCGTAAGTGTCAGCAGTATGACCGGAAGGAATGGGTGGTGTAGGAATCTGAGGCTCACCCATGATATGGTAAGGCTCGACTTTATCAGCGACTTCATCTGTGGTGGCGATCGCTTCTGCAATCACATCATCCGGTAAATGGTCACGAAATAGCTGCCGCATCTCCTCACCAGATTTGAGATACTCTGTGCCGCTATAACGCATCCGCTTATCTTCAATAATTAACTTCCCAGTTTGAATACATAGCAAAGCATCGTGGGCTTCAACATCAAAACAAGAAATAAAATGTGAATCATTAGTGGCAACAATTTTAATGCCTAGCTCCCTAGCAATTTTGACTATTTCTACATTCACAATTCGGTCTTCTTGGGAACCGTGGTCTTGAATTTCTAGATAATAATCATCACCAAATACATCTTTATACCACTGAGCAACTTTCCGGGCTGCATCTGGCCTACCACTGAGAATTGCTTGGGGGACTTCTCCACCCAAACAAGCGCTGGTGACAATCAAACCTTCATGATATTGTTTGAGTAAATCTTTATTAATACAAGGACGAGAAAAAATTCCTTTACCTTGAACACCCTTGAGGTGAGAAATCGTGGTTAATTTAACTAAATTTTTGTAACCTTTAGTGTTTTTAGCTAAAACAACTTGATGATATTTCGGACGGCGTTCTTGTTTCTCAATATCGCCGTTAATTATATACATTTCATTGCCGATAATCGGCTTAATATTTTGACTACGGCAGATTTTGATCAGTTCAACCGCTCCATACATGACACCATGATCGGTAAGAGCGATCGCTTTCATCCCCAGTGCGATCGCTTGATCCACTAACTCTGGTAGCTGACTTGCTCCATCTAGTAGACTGTAGTCACTGTGAATATGTAAAGGGACAAAGGACATAAGCATCTCCAACCACAAGCCAAGATATCTCTAGGGGTCTACCTTGTGGTATACCCTTTCAAGCCGGATTTTGCAAAGCAACGGATATTACATTAGCAGTTTTTACCTCAAATTAAAGCTGTTCTTTTTCCGAAATTATCACTGTTATCAGTGTTGTTTTAATAGTTACAGCAGTTAATCAGCATCTAACTAATGAGTGAAACAGAGAGTACTACTTCGCCTGAAACCAAAGCTAGCCCTTGGTGGCAGCGTATCCCTCTCACATTGCAAATTCTCATCGCCCTTGTCGCCGCAGTCAGCGTTGGGATTGCCCTCGGTGCGGGGAATCCCAATCCCAGCAACGCCACCTTAATCAATAATTTAGCAATTCCAGCTGATTTAGTGTTAAAGGCTCTCCGCGCCCTAGCTACGCCCCTGATTTTGGTAGCGGTACTACACACCTTAATGACTACCAACATCCCCGGTACAGCCGGACGGCGACTGGCTGTACTACTTTTAACTAACACTACCGTAGCGATTTTAGTAGGACTTTTAGTCGCAAATGTGCTACGTCCAGGGACTTGGGGTAAAGTAACCACCTCAACAACTACACAAATAACTGCTCAGAGTATCGATCCTTGGGGAATACTAAAAGATGCTGTACCAGAAGCTGTCCTCAAGCCATTAGTTGATAATAATGTCATCCAATTAATTGTTATTGCCCTGAGTTTTGGCATTGTTCTGCGGGCATTAAAATCTGAACAAATCGCCCAAGGAAAAAAAGAATACCAGCCGATAGAGGATGTCATCGGGATTTTGTTTGAAGCGGTAGTCCGCGTCCTCAACTGGGTAATAGCCTTAGTACCTTTCGCAGTCTTTGGAATTGTTGCTAAAACTGTTGCTATGCAAGGATTTGCACCATTTAAATCTTTGGGTGCATTTATCCTAGCGGTGCTGTTAGCACTGGCATTGCAGGCGTGCTACTACCTCACCAGAGTAAAATTTGGTTCTTGGGTACCTCCGTTAAAATTCCTTGCTGGTGGTTCTGATGCTTTTTTGACAGCTTTTTCAACTTCTTCCTCGGCGGCGGCCATGCCCGTAACCTTTGAGGTTTTGCAAACAAAAGTCGGTTTAAGAGAATCTTCTGCTGCTTTGGGGGCATTAGTAGGAGCAAATTTCAATAATGATGGTACTGCTCTTTATGAAGCAATGTCTGCATTGTATATTTCCCAACTGATTGGGCAACATCTGACTCTAGGACAGCAGTTAATTGTCATCCTGACCTCCATTTTTGCATCTGTAGGTGCGGCGAATATTCCCAACGCTGGACTAGTAACAATGACACTGGTGTTCACTTCTGTAGGCTTACCAACCCAGTACATTGCTTTGCTAGTTACCATAGACTGGTTTTTGGATCGCTGCCGCACCGCGATTAATGTCATGGGAGATATGACTGTAAGTGCTTTACTTGACGGCAAAAAGCCTCGTTCTGTAGACGAGGCTTAGTCTGACGGCTTTTTAGGTAGCTAATGCTGTTGAGGCCCTTTAGCATCACATTCTTTAGCCCAGCAGCGTTCTAGAAGTCTAAGACGCCAGATCAATGCAAAGCGTTGGGGATTCAATACTAATTTAGTATCGTGACTAAATAAAGGCTGGTTCAGATACTGCCAAAGGGGAAATTTAATTTTGGTGTGTTTTGGAGTCATAAGAACAACAAATATTATAAAAGTTCAGACGCTATAGTTGGCATTTTGTCTAGCAATTGCCTAATACTGTTTTTCTAGTTAAAGACTACACTGCGGTTTGACAATTGTCCTGGTAAAAATTGCGGAATTTCACAAAGTGAATTTATGTTATTTCCGGTTTAATACTTAAATTACACCCACCATTTCTTGGATTCAATGAAATTTCGCATCTCTACATAAGTAGGCTGGCGCAATTAAAGCTAACTGGCGAACACGAATAGCAGCGAACACAGTAGAAAGCTGTCCTTTGTCATTAGTAAGGACTTTAAGCCTATTTACGTTTCGCAACATACTTAGTTTTTTTGCGTCAGCTTACTTGGGTTGATTGTCATAACCCAACCGTATTTAAACAGGAGTTAGGTAATTAAAACGCAAGTCCTGTTGTAGAAGACTTGCAATTTTGTTACCAAAGGCTAGTTATACAGTAATTATTCATTTTTTCGGGACGCAAGGTTTTGCGCCCCGACTTTGATATTAGACGATAGTGAAATTAGCAGCAGTCAGTGTGGTAGTGTTAATCCCAGTCAGGGTTGCCAAAATTTCATCGGTAGCTGTCACTACGATCTTGTTACTAGCGAAACTTAGTTGATTGAAGGTCAGACCACCAGACAAGCCAATCAAGTCAGCGCCCTTTGAAAAGTCGGTAATAGTATCACCGATATCACTCAAGCCTTGATAAATGAACAGGTCATCACCGCTACCGCCAGTCAAAGTATCCTTACCTATACCACCAACGATCGCGTCATTACCAGCATCACCAATGAGGCTATCGTTACCTGTCCCACCGCGTAGTAGATCGTTACCACTCTTGCCATTGATGCGGTCATCACCACCCTGACCATTGATAACATCAGATGAGTTGTCAAAACCATTGATATTATTGTTCAGGTCATTCAGAAAGGTGACTGTGTTTTTGTTGAAGATGGTGCTTTGGGTGGAGTTAGCATTCAGGACATCAAAGCTGTCACTAATTGTAGTTTGCCCATTAAACAGGATATTGCCCACTGCTGATAAGTTATCTAGCTTTTCCAGAGCAAAGTTTTGCAGGATAACTTTTTCACTAGCTACCCCTTCAAAAGTGATTTCCAGATTTTTACTATTCTGAGTAAGTAGTAGATTTCGTGCAGTTAAGCCTGAACCTTGGAATTTTAGGGTATCCACTTCGGCAACGATCGCTGCTGACGCATTTGAGCCTTTGCCTACACCACCAAAATCGGTGATGGTATCAACACCGTCACCTAAATTGTAAACAAATTTATCTTTGCCTTTGCCACCTGTGAGGATATCGCTACCAAGATCGCCAAATAACACGTCGTTGCCATTACCGCCATCGAGGTAGTCATTACCAGCAGTGCCATGAAGTACATCATTGCCATTGCTACCAAATAAGCGATCGCCTACTTGGACAGTAACCCTAGCAGTGCTGGTGAGTTGGCGATCGCTAATGGTGTAGTCGAAACTAGCCGTACCAGTAAATCCGGTATTTGGTGTAAATACGATGAAGTCATCTGTCAAGTTGTCGGGAGTGCCATTATTTTTCAGCACCGCAATACCATTAGTTACAGCGCTGATACCAGTGACACTAAGGCTGGGACTGTCAATGTCGCGATCGTTAGCTAGCAGGGTCTTTGCTTGAATACTTACAGCAGTATATTTGGCAGTACTAACAGGATCATTCACTGCAATAGGTGCGTCATTAACTGGGTTGATGGTGAGGTTAAAAGTACCGTTGATAGTGCCGCCATTACCATCATTGACAGTGTAGGTAAAACTATCAATACCGTTGTAGTTGGCGTTGGGGGTGTAAATAAAGTAATCGTCGTTGGTGTTGCCAGCAGTACCGTTGTTGTTGAGCGTCAGTGTGCCATGACTGGGGTTATTAAAGCCAGTAATGCTCAATTTATCACGGTCTACATCTGTGTATTTACTTAAGATTGGGCTAACAAAGATATTAACTGCGGTATCTTCGTCGGTATTAGCTATGTCGGCACTAGCTGGAGGAGTAGCAAAGCCAAAGATGACGTAGCTATTCCCAACACCAGATGGGCCGCGCCGAAAGTATGCTGCCGAACCGATAATCAGATCGTCAAAGCCATCACCGTTGATGTCCCCTGCGCTACTGACAGAAGAACCAGTGAGATCGCTCTCATTAATGCCGTTGATTAACAAGCCATTGCTGCCGTTAAGGTCAGAGAGGTTGAAGCTGGCTGCAAAGCCACTGCTCTTGCCAAATATTACGTAGCTCTGCCCAGCATAATACTTATCATTAACGAAAGCGGTAGGTGCCCCGATAATTAAGTCGTAGAAGCCGTCACCGTTGAAGTCCCCTGCACTGCTAACGGAGAAGCCTGAATTGTTAGAAATGCTGTTGATCGCGAAACCGTTACTACCGTTCAGGTCGGAGAGATTAAGGCTAGCTCCAAAACCACTGCTCTTGCCAAAGATTACGTAGCTGTTGCCACTAAATCTGCCGTAAGATCCCTTAGCTCCTGCCCCAATAATTAGGTCGTCGAAGCCGTCACCGTTGATGTCCCCTGCACTACTGACGGAGAAACCTAATGTATTTATACCATTGAGTGTGAAACCGTTGCTGCCATTGAGGGTAGAGAGGTCGAGGCTGGCTGCAAAACCACTGCTCTTGCCAAACACCACGTAGCTCTGTCCAACACCAGATGCCCCGATAATTAAGTCGTCGAAGCCATCACCGTTGATATCCCCTGCATCGCTAACGAAGGAGTTTGAATTCTCGGTAAATGGGTTAGTACCATTAATCACAAAGCCGTTGCTGCCGTTAAGTGTAGAGAGGTCAAGGTTAGCTGCAAAGCCACTGCGACTGCCAAATACTACGTAACTCTTTGCGGCATTTGGTACTCCGATAATCACATCATCAAAGCCGTCGCCATTGATATCCCCCGCAGTGCTGACGGAGTTACCTAAGTTGTCGCGGACATTGAAGCCCTGAATTGCAAAGCCGTTGCTGCCATTGAGGGTGGAGAGGTCGAAGTTGGCTCCAAAGCCATTGCTGCTGCCAAACACTACGTAGCTCTCACCAGCCCCATAGATGTCATTAGGACTGGCAAACGGTACTCCGATAATCAGATCGTCAAAGCCATCACCGTTAACGTCCCCTGCATTACTCACAGAGTAGCCACCCCTATCGATCGCAAAGCCGTTGCTGCCGTTGAGGGTAGAGAGGTCAAGGCTAGCTGCAAAGCCACTACTGCTGCCAAACACCACGTAGCTTTGCCCAGCACCGAGAGACCCAATAATTACATCATCAAAACTGTCACCGTTAATGTCCCCTGCATTGCTGACGGAAATACCTGAGCGATCGCTCTTATTGATACCCTTGATTACGAAGCCATTGCTACCGTTGAGATCGGATAGGTTGAAAAAAGAAAAAACTTCGGGTGCATCATTCAGCCCATTGATGGACAAGTTGACGGTAGCTGTAGCGATCGCGATGCCATCCCTAACATTGTAGGTGAAGCTGTCACTGCCGGTTTTACCAACACCTAAATTTTCAAATCGCCCATTGGGATCATAGGTGAAGGTACTATCAGCATTGAAGGTGACTAAAGCGCCAGAATCTAGCTGAATCGGAGTGCCAACTGTTAATGCACGACCGTTGAGATCCGTCACTGTTAAAGGGTTGCCGTCTGGGTCGCTGTCGTTGGCTAAGACCGAAATTTTAACTGCGGTGGCTTCGTCAGTGGTAGCTTTGTCGGCAACTGCAACTGGAGGTTGATTCGGAGCCGTAGTATTTGCAGAGCCAAAGATGACGTAGCTTTGTCCCTCTTCAGATAAGTTTTCCTGGTCGTTGCTGGCAGTTGACGCGCCGATAATCAGGTCGTCGAAACCATCGCCGTTGATGTCTCCTGCACTGCTGACAGAAATGCCTGAACGGTCACCCGCATCAATGCCATCGATCGCGAAGCCGTTACTGCCGTTGAGAGTGGAGAGGTTGAGGCTGGCATCAAAGCCACTGTTTTTGCCAAACACCACATAGCTCTGCCCAGCACTTATATTGCCATTAGGGTTGGCATTAAATACCCCGATAATCAAGTCATCGAAGCCGTCACCGTTGAAATCTCCGGCACTGCTAACAGAGGAGCCTAAGTAGTTACCCGCATCAATGCCGTCGATCGCGAAGCCGTTGTTGCCGTTAAGAGTGGAAAGGTTGAAGTTGGCTGTAAAGCCACTAGTGCTGCCAAAGACTACGTAGCTCTTCCCAGCCCCTAACTGGTCGTTGGGGTCAGCACCAGGTGCCCCGATAATCAGGTCGTCTAAGCCGTCACCGTTGATGTCTCCGGCATTGCTGACGGAACTTCCTAAACGGTCGTTTGCATCAATACCATTGAGCGTAAAGCCGTTACTACCATTGAGGTCAGAGGGGTTGAAGCTGGCTGTAAAGCCACTACTCTTGCCAAACACCACGTAGCTTTGTCCAGCATATCGCTGACCGTTGGGATTGGCATTGCTTGCCCCAATAATCAGATCATCGAAACCGTCACCGTTGAAGTCTCCGGCACTGCTAACAGAGGAGCCTAAGTAGTTACCTGCATCAATGCCGTTGATTGCGAAGCCGTTGCTGCCGTTAAGAGTGGAAAGGTTGAGGTTAGCTGTAAAGCCACTACCACTACCAAAGACTACGTAGCTCCCATTATTACGCGACCCAATAATCAGGTCGTCAAAGCCATCGCCGTTAATGTCTCCTGCATTGCTGACAGAGAAGCCTAATCGATCGAATGTATTGAAGCCTTTGCTCACGAAGCCGTTATCGCCATTCAGGTCAGAGAGGTTGAAGCTGGCTCCAAAACCATCATTACCAAACACCACGTAGCTCTTTCCAGGAATGGTATCGCTGAAACCGAAATCACCAGGTGCGCCGATAATCAGGTCGTCAAAGCCGTCGCTGTTGATGTCCCCCGCATTGCTAACGGAGTAGCCTGAATGTTCACCCACATCAATACCGTTAATCGCGAAGCCATTGCTGCCATTAAGGGTGGAGAGATCGAAGGTGGCTGCAAAGCCACTGCTCTTGCCAAACAGCACGTAGCTTTTCCCGGCATACGTGGAGGCACCAGGTGAGCCAATAATCAGGTCGTCAAAGCCGTCGCCATTGATATCTCCCGCATTGCTGACGGAATCGCCTAACAAGTCTCTACCATCGATACCGTTGATTACAAAGCCGTTTTTGCCGTTGAGGTCAGATAAGTTAAAAACTGCTGAATTAGATGCCATTGATGTTGATTCCTTTTAATTTTGAAATTTTGAATTGTTTCTCATCCCACCGTTACTACCCGCCGAATTTCGTCGCTGCGAAACCCGATCACCATTGGACGACGGATGCCCAAAAGTGCTACCACGTCGTACAATTCCAGCACCACCCCTTCTATTCGCAGGGAATGGACAATATCGCCGCTTCTTAGGTCAATTACTAATAAGCCACAGCGAGGCTCAACGTTTTTTTGGTGCAATTTCTCGTCCAAAGCCAAACCACTGAAGGTTTTGTTGTGTCTGGGTTGGGAAATTCCTACCACTGCAAAGTCACCATAAAATACACAACCACGCAGATATCCGGGACAGAAGGCAACTGGTTCAAACACTCCTCGCTTTAAGTCGGCAAAGCCAAACTCTCCCGCACCTGAGTTGAGTAGCCAGAGTTTTTCCTGATGCCACCTGGGAGAGTGGGGCATAGACAACCCTCGCAACACGATTTCATTGCTTTCTACGTCAATGACACAACCCCCATTTGCCCGATGTTCCCGCCAGCTTTCTGCTACGTCCGATTGGCTGACAGCAGTAACGTATTTGGCTTTTCCTGACTGCATTGCTAACCCATTTAGGTGACATCTATCTTCCGCCGCCAGTTTGCTGATAAACGGTGGCTGCCACAAGGGAACAAAACTGTGGGTTTCGCTGACTGTTCCCAAACAACTAAATAAAGTATTGACAAATAATAATTTTTGTGGTTCTAAATCTTTCTCTTCTGCTTTACTCAAAGCGATATCATGAATATCCAAATCTCCTGTCACATAACTCATCTGGGGCAAATAGAGAGCATCGTAACCTTGATGGTTTTGTCCGGGTTGGATAATGTTTTCAAATTTCCAAAGTTGGTACAGGGAACTCATGTAAAGGCTGTTGCCATTGGCATATAACCCCATACACCTTTCAAAGCTGCGTTCAAATACAGATAATTTACCGTTTGCTTGCAAGCCGATAAAGAACAACTTCCCCGCTTGATAAGTAGTGAAGGATAGACTGAGATTTTGCTCATACAGCCAAGCGGTGAACTGGCGAGAAGCGTTGATTTCTAAAGATGGTTTGTCAGTAGTGCGATCGCTGGGATTCACTTGGCACAGACTCCTTGATAACTCTGATGTTCGGTAGGTAAGAATTTCGCCGCCGGGCAAGAAATAACTTTTGACTCGATTCTCCTACTGTTGAACGTAAACTAAGTAATGCCACAGCAACAGATGACCTCTGTCGAGACAGTTCCTAGCCAGTAGTTCTTCATTTCAGAAATTTATCAGAGTATTGTCTAGAGTCTCTTTAAAAGAATAGATGGTTTTGTACTACAAAGATATATTGTGTATACTCTAAAACCTTGAATTCTGAAACATCTCTCTAAAGATAGATAACTAAAATTTACTTATGCCTATTCTGCATCTTGACAAAAAAATTGGGACGGGCAAAATGCCCATCCCATAATAAAAAAGAGACTTTTTGTCATAGAACGCCTTGGCTATATTTAAGCTAAAGCGGTTTCGTTAAGTTACATTCTAATAATGAGTGCCAGTTTTGCGATGGTTGATGGCAGTAACAGCATCAGGCTTGAGTAATTTACCTTCATCTACAGTTGCATACACAACCCAGTGATCGCCACATTCCAGACGTTGGTTGACTGAGCATTCCAAATATGCTAATGCGTCAGTGAGGACGGTACAACCGTTATCTGCAACTGCTGTACTAAAATTGGCAAATCGGTCTTCCCCAGGTGCAAAAGATTTACGGAAATGCTTCATGTAATCTTGGTGATTGCCTTCAGGTAGAATATTTAAGGCAAACTTACCGCCTGGATACATCAAAGATTCGATCGCTCGGTCTTTGGCGATCGCCAAAGATATTCCGGGTGGGTTGAAGGTTGCTTGAGAAACCCAAGCGCCTAGCATTGCGGTAGACACTTCTCCAAGTTTCGCTGTCACCACGCAGACTGAACCAACAATGCGACCAACAGCTTGTTCCACTGGGGTAGCGGCTTGTTGTGGTACGCGTACTTTTTTAGCTTTTTTCAGTGCTTGGGCAAAATCTGTACCTAGTTCTTCACAGAATTTGAGTGTGACATCATCAGGTTTAAACTTGACCTTCAAGGTGTCAAAGCCAAAGCGATATCCAGAATCGCGGAGTTTACCTTCTATTAAGTCAAAGGCTTCACCACTCCAGCCATAGGAACCAAATACTCCAGCGAGTTTGCTATTGTCACCGCTTGAGATCACAATCCCTAAAGCAGTATGAATCGGAGTTGGCGCATGACCACCGATGGTAGGAGAACCGATGATAAAACCTTCTGACTGTGCTAGGTTAATCCGAATTTCATCAGGGGTAGCAAATTCGCAGTTGATGGATTTGACTGCAACTCCACCTTTAGTTAATCCCAGAGCGATCGCTTGTGCTAAAGTCGCCGTATTGCCGTAAGCTGAAGCGTAAAGTAGGGCAACGGAAATCTCGCGATCGTTATGAGAACGGCTCCACTCTCCATAAGCTTTGGTAAGCTCAATTAAGCTGGTGCGTACCAATGGGCCGTGACCCACAGCATACATTCTCACCTGCAAATCTGATATTTTCTCCAAAGCTGCTTGCACATGAGGAATTTGGGGAGCCATCAGGCAGTTAAAGTAGTAACGCTGATCTTCTTTGAGCGCTTCCCAGTTATCATCAAACACTTCATCACCACAGAGATGAGTTGCAAATAACTTATCTGTGTAGAGAATTTGGGTTTGTTGATCGTAGGTACAAAGTCCTTCCGGCCAGCGCGGACTGGGAGTGGGTAAGAATTTCAAAACATGACCCTTACCTAAATCCAGAGTTTCTTTCCCCCGCATCACTAAGACGTTCAAATCTTGCTCTAGGAAAGCAGCACGCAAATTGTTCGCACCGGGAAGAGAACAGACAAAAGTTACCTGTGGTGCCAGTTCTAAAATTGCTTTGAGGGTTGCAACTCGATTGGGACTAAAATGGCCCAAGATTATATAATCCAAACTTTGTAAATCTAAAGTCTGCCGCAATGCCTCTAAATAAATTTCGGTAAAGCTTTCTGGCGGTGGATCGATAAGTGCGGTTTTATCAGCTTCAATTAAATAGCAATTGGAGGTAGTACCTCTTTCAAGTGCGTATTCAATTTCAAACCGCAGACGTGACCAACTACGCGCTCTGATAGCTTTAGTATTTGTAGCAATTGGTAAAATTTGTACGTCGCGTGGCTTGGAATTGGTCATAGCTGTTGGAAATAGGTTACAGGGGATAGGGAACAGGGAACAGGGAACAGGGAACAGGAAACAGGAAACAGGGAACAGGAAACAGGGGATAGTTTTCTTTTCTGTCCCCTGTCACCTGTCACCTCTTCCCTCTTTCTTAGTAGTAATTACCTACTTTGCGATGGCGGACGGCTGTGAGTCCATCGTTTTTGGAGACACGACCTTCTTGAACGGTGCAGTATAAAATCCAGTGGTCGCTGCATTCCATGCTGCTCTGTATTTCACATTCCATGTATGCCAGAGCATCAGTTAGAATCGGAGAACCGTTTTTCGCGGTTTGAGTTTTCACTCCTGCAAAACGGTCAGCACCTGGATGCAAGCGCTTGAGAAAGTGTTTTTTGAGTTCTTGATAGTTGCCTTCTTCCAAAACATTGAGGACGAAGCGATCGCCTACTTGCATTAAAGAATCAATGGCGCGGTCTTTAGCAACAGCAATTGTTAATCCTAACGGTTGCAAACTCGCTTGCGTTACCCAGGATGCCAGCATTGCACTTGAGACATTTTCTTTTTTTGTGGTGACTATATACAGTCCACTACTAATGCGACCCAACGCCTTTTCCATGTTGACATCAAGGGACTTAATGTGCTTGATGTTGCGATCGCGCACTAGCAATTGTCCCAAGTCTTTACCCGCTTCTTCACACAACTGGAATGTGGATGCGCTAGGAGCTTCTCTAATCCTAATGGCTGGGAAGGCTTCTTTAATGCCAGAGTCCAGAAATTTTCTGCGGAGTGTATCAATGGGTTCATCATCCCCACCGTAACATTCAAACAGCCCAACCAGTTGCTTGTTCTTGGCAACAGCTAACACCGAACTGATACTAGCTTGGGCGGCGGCGTTTGTAGTTGGGGGCATACCAATAATGATGCTAGCTGCTCTACCGGCTAGTTCTTGGATTTCTTGGCTCTGGGCAGTACTTAGATCCAGGACTTCTACCCCAACTCCAGTTTTCAGTATACCTTCGGCAACTGCATGACCAAGGCGCTCACTATAGCCGTAATCTGAGACAAAAAATAAGCCAACTGTGGTTTCTGCCTTGGCTTGTTTTTGGCTCCAATTTTCGTAGCACCCGGTTAGAACATCTAGATGGTGGTATAATAAGGGGCCGTGACCGTTGGCGATAATATTAATCTTCCCTAGTTCGCTCATCCGCTTCATGGCATTCACCAAAGAACGAGCGTTAGGGCCCATCAAACAGTCGTAGTAAAATCTAAAGTCAGCTTCAATCGCTTCTAAATCTTCGTCGAAGGTGCGATCGTCACAAAAGTGCATCCCAAAAGCATCACAGGTGTAAAGAATTTGGGTTTTGCGGTCAAAGCTAAAGATTGTATCCGGCCAGTGCAGGTTGGGCGCACTCACGAATTCCATTTCGTGTCCTTTGCCGATATCTATGCGATCGCCAGTTTTCACAACCCGCTTAGAAAAAGGATCGTGTACTAAGCCTTCTAAAAACTGAAGCGCAACTTTTGATGCTAAAACGGTAGCTCTAGGAGCTAACTGAAGAACATCTTCCACCAAGCCGCTATGATCTGGCTCTGTGTGACTAACAATTATGTAATCAATTGTTTTGGGGTTAACAAGACCTTTTAAAGTCTCTAAATACAGATCGCGAAACTTCTGGTGAGAAGTATCAATCAAAACTGTTTGTTCACCCCTAATTAGATATGAATTGTAGGTTGTGCCGTTTTGCAGTCCGAATTCGATATCGAAGCGATCGCGATCCCAATCAAGAGAGCGAATCGCCGTTGTGTTAGGGGCAATTTCTACAGTTTGTATAGTTAGCCGATGTTGAACGTTCTCTGCGATCGCTACCATTATTCGTCTCCGAGCGCAAATTATCAGGTTTTTCTTCTGCCCCCATTGTCTCTATTATTTTTTGTTTAAGTTGTAATGAATATCAGTTTTTGAAAAATTTAACTTGTATCAATTATTGCTTTTTCTTAGCAAAAAGTATGACTAAAAAATCTACTCGATCTGAATTTATCTAAAAAATATACTGAGTATTTATTTTTGCGACTTATCCCAGTTTCTCATAAATTAAAAATATCACGATCCTTATAATATTTGACAATAAAAACTGAAAAAATAAAGATGTTATCACATATCTAAGAATACTACTATATATAAGAATCCGGTTTGATTTGGAGAAAATATCCGTAGGATGTGTTAGCACGGAGAGTACGGCATCAAACCCATGATAATAGTGCGTTACGAACTCCGTTCTCACACAACGCCAGTTGCTACAACGGAGGGAACATCCCTTCGGGAAAACCAGTCGCCTAGGTTGGGAAACCCGCCTACAGCGCTGGATTCACCGCAACGCACTGGCTCCTCTACAATACCTAATTTCGTTCAAAAATCAAATAGTAATCCTATAGAACTCATCTCTGATTTTTTGAAAAACTCAGTACAAATAAAAAAGCTTTATCTACCCTTGCCTCTTGGGTATTGCCTAACTATACAAGTAAGTTAAAAAATTAATTTTAATTTTTTGAGAATGATGTATTAATGCTAAAAAAATATCAGAATTTATACATAAAGTCTGTAGTTATGGTGAAATATAACTGTCTTCAGCAAATAGAGTAGAAGTTAGTTTTTGAAGATGCTATCTCATAAATAAGTAGGAAAAGTAGGAAAAGTAGGAAAATTTGAAAAAGTAGGAAAATTAACAAAATAAGTTCTATCTCCAATAAGTATTGAATATATTTTTATCTCAACGAAGAATCTTGTTACGCAAAATATAAACTTTATGTAAAGTTGATAAAATAGATATTTCTTGTAGATAATTAAGAAAAACTTCCAGAGATTAGTTTAATAAAAAGGAACTAGGCTTATATATGTCTTTTTCTACTCATTCAAATGGAAACTCTCTCAAAAATAATTTTTAAAGTTTCGGTAAATCACCGTAAACATACGAATAATCTAATAATTTTAGTGATACAGTCCTTTATTATCGACTTTAGACACTAATTAGGATAACGCCAACAAATTATTCTTGTTATGGCTAACAGCTATAGCTTCTATCTCTCAGTCCAATTTGCTTATACATGCTAATGGTGTTCTTTTTGATGCGCCTAACTTTTTATAAAATTCCATTGTTGATGATAAATTGCAAATTTTGATATCCCTTTAAAGCCGATACTTATTACGTAACATCATTTTAGATACTGGCATCCTTAATATTTATAGTTAAATTTTAAGAGCGTGCTATTAAATACGTAAGTCATTAAGTATATAGGTGTGAATAGACACAAAAAAAAATAGAAAAAATTAATTGTGCAAAAGGTTATTAATTATGGGATGCCGATTAAAAGTCTTTCTAACTGAGCAAGAAAAGCTGACTTTAGAAGAGTTAAGAAAAGCCAAAGATGCTCCTCAACGTACTAAGGATCGCGCTCAAGTCTTATTGCTAAATAATCGCGGGTTAAAAAACGAGCAAATTGCTAAAGGCTTGAACTGGGCAATTTCAACAGTACGTCAAACCCTTCATCGTTGGGAAAAGATGGGTTTAGCTGGTCTGTGGGATGCTCCTGGTCGAGGTGGAAAACCTCGATATTCAGAATCAGATTTGGTTTATCTAGAAAATTGTTTAGCTCAAGAGTCGCAGACTTATAACTCTAAACAATTAGCAAAAAAACTGGCATCTGAACGTCAAGTAAGCTTGAGTGCAGATAGGTTACGACGGGTACTTAAGCAAAGGGGAAGAAGGTTTGGAAGCGCACAAAAACAACCCCAACAATAGAATACTTAGTAGTCTGTCAAGCTATTAATGAAAAGTTTGTAGTAAGCACTTTAGTGCTTTGAAAATCAGGACTGAAGTCGTGACTACGAACTTTCTTACCCCAGATCAACGATAATTCGATCTAATTAGTGTACCTCATAACTTTGGTAACTGCTGTATTGGCATATATAGCAAGGAACTCGGAACTAGGGACTGGGGACTGTGTGAAAAGTCTTCTTGTGTATAAGTTTCATCATCTGTTGATATCCTAACCACCAAGGCTTGTGCTATAGCTAGCTTTTGAGGAGAGGTACACAGACTCAATATCCGCTTTTTTGGTCAGAATATCCAACTGAATTCTGACTCCTGAATCCTCAATTCTGTTTAATAAAACAAAATCCACCTAAACATTAAATTGTTTGGTGGACTTGTTATTTATTCTTAGTGGATCCGAGCAGAGTCGAACTGCTGTCCAAATTGGGTATTGACCCCCCGCTCATTCACAGGTTTAGCCTTTCTAACCCTCAAGGCGGGAATCGTTCATTATCCCGAACGTAGGATGCTCTGATTTAATCTTAGCTAGCAAGCCAACCAGAGAACGCTTACTAGAGCATCCGTTGGGGTTTGGTCTTCAGTCCTTAACGGAGTCAAACTAAAGACGCTCGAACCTATAAGAGGCGTTTAGGCAGCTACTAGAGCATCCTTACGAGCAAAGCTAACGATGTTATTCGCATTTACTTTTTGTTTGAGCCTTTGATTTCCGAGAGGAGACTCACTCTCGACCTGAATCACAGAGCAGCGTTCGCCAACCTGTCGAAACCGTGACGGACCCATGCACTTTATATTTCAATTATAATACATAATTTGGGAATTCGTAATTCGTAATTATCAAAGTCTGGATATATGGCTCCAATTACTAAAAATAGCCAATCGCTAATTTTAAAACCATTAGCAATTGGCTATTTGCCACGATCCACAACAAGTATTTTTCTAAGTTAGTGCTTCAGCACCACCAACAACCTCAAGGAGTTCTTGAGTAATTGCAGCTTGTCGAGCTTTGTTGTAAGACAGTGTGAGGCTATTAATCAATTCACCTGCATTTTCACTGGCATTACTCATAGCTGTCATCCGCGCTGCTAGTTCACTAGCTGCCGATTCTTGCAGCGCCCGCAATAGCTGGTTACTCAGATACAAGGGCAACAGAGAATCGAGGATCTGTACTGGATCTTGCTCGAAAATCATGTCAGGGGCCAACGGGCGGGCTTCCTTGGTCACTTTTTCCCGTTCGACTTCAAATTTACCGCCACGGGTTGTCAAGCGGAAGATTTCATCATCGCCTGCTTCTAGTCCTTGCGGATCGAGTGGCAGTAGGGTTTGGATCACAGGACGCGAACTAACCAAGGAAAGGAATCTGGTATAGATTAATTCGATGCGGTCAACTTCTTCGGAAAGGAACAAGGAAAGTAGTTGATCGGCAATTTGATTGGCTTCGGCTGCGGTGGGAATTTGCTCTAGGCCGCTGTAGGTAGCATCAATGGGCTGATCGCGGCGTTGAAAGTATTGTGTTGCTTTGCGTCCGACTAGCACAAATTGATAGTTTAGACCTTCTGCCTTGATTTCTTTGGCGCGGTTTTCTGCACGACGGATAACGTTATTATTATAGCCGCCGCATAAACCGCGATCGCCTGAAATTACTAACAGCCCGACTGACTTAACTTGTCGTTTTTTCAGCAGTGGCAGGTTGGCTTCTTCAAAGCGCAGACGGCTTTGCAAACCATATAATACTTGTGCCAAGCGATCGGCAAAAGGGCGAGTCGCTAGCACTTGTTCTTGCGCCCGGCGGACTCTAGCCGCAGCTACGAGACGCATGGCTTCTGTGATTTTTTTGGTGTTTTTGACCGACTGGATGCGATCGCGTATTGCTTTTAGATTGGCCATATTTTTTTCCTTAGTAGTTAGTCATTTGTCCTTTGTCATTAGTCAGTAGTCATTAGTTCTATACCAATGACCAATGACCAATAACTCATGACTAATTACGCTGCTGCTTTGAAGGTCTTCTTGTATTCGGTAAGCGCTTCCTTCAAGGCTGCTTCTTCTGCGTCACCTAATGCTTTAGATGCTTGTACTCCTTGGGCATATTTACCAGCCTTTAAGGACTCCCGCAGACCTTGGGTAAAGGTGGTGACTTTATCTACAGGTACATCATCTAAGTAACCATTAATACCTGCATACAAAATTGCCACTTGTTCATATACTGAAAGTGGCGAATTTTGTGGCTGCTTGAGGAGTTCGCGCAACCGTTGACCCCGTGCCAACTGGTCTTGAGTGGCTTTATCTAAGTCAGAAGCAAATTGCGCGAAGGCTTGCAAGTCGTCAAATTGGGCTAGTTCCAATTTAATTTTACCGGCAACTTTTTTCATTGCCTTGGTTTGAGCCGCAGAACCCACGCGGGATACTGAAATACCAGGGTTTACAGCCGGACGGATACCAGCGTTAAACAAGTCAGAAGACAGGAATATCTGACCATCGGTAATAGAAATTACGTTGGTGGGGATGTATGCTGATACGTCACCAGCTTGGGTTTCGATGATTGGTAGGGCGGTCATGCTGCCTTTACCTAATTCGTCACTCAGTTTTGCGGCTCTTTCTAGCAAACGAGAGTGAATGTAGAATACATCTCCGGGGTAAGCTTCGCGTCCGGGTGGGCGACGTAGCAGTAGGGACATTTGGCGATAAGCTTGGGCTTGCTTGGAAAGATCGTCGTAAATTACCAGGGTAGCTTTGCCTTTGTACATAAAGTACTCGGCAATAGTTGCGCCTGTGTAAGGAGCTAGGTATTGCAGTGTTGCTGGTTCACTGGCGCTAGCGGCGACGACGACGGTGTAATCCATCGCGCCTTTTTCTTGCAATGTCTGCACCACGTTAGCGACGGTGGAAGCTTTTTGACCGATCGCAACGTATACACAAACTACATCTTCTTCTTTTTGGTTGATGATGGTGTCGATCGCGATCGCAGTTTTACCGGTTTGGCGATCGCCAATGATCAATTCCCGTTGACCGCGACCAATAGGAATCATTGAGTCAATAGCTGTGATACCCGTTTGCATGGGTTCGTGTACAGACCGACGAGCAATGATACCGGGTGCTGGAGATTCAATCAAACGACTTTCTGAGGACTTGATGTCACCCTTGCCATCAATGGGGCGACCCAAAGCGTCTACAACTCGTCCAATTAAGGCTTCTCCGACTGGAATCTGAGCAATTCTACCAGTGGCGGTTACAGAACTACCTTCTTGAATTTCCAGCCCTTCACCCATTAACACCGCGCCTACGTTGTCTTCTTCTAAGTTCTGGGCGATGCCGATTGTGCCATCTTCAAATTCCAAAAGTTCCCCAGACATGGCCTTTTCCAGACCATATATCCGGGCAATACCGTCACCTACTTGTAAGACAGTACCAACGTTAGCAACTTTGACCTCTTGATCGTATTGCTCGATTTGTTGTTGAATAATGCTGCTAATTTCGTCAGGTCTAATTGATATGCTCATGTGTCTATGTTGTTTGCTTTCGAGACGGAAGTAAAAGGTACTAGGGATTAGGGACTGGGGATTAGGGATCAGGGGTGGAAAGAATTTATGACTATAATCTTCTTCCTAGTCCCCAGTACCCAGTACCCAGTCCCAATTTTTTAGCTATTAGTTAAGCGCAATGAAAGGCGGCGCAACTGACCCCGGATACTGGCATCAATTACCTGCGAACCTACTTTAATGATCACACCACCAATTAACTCACTGTCTACCTTGCTTTCTAGTTCTACCTGGCGAGCATTAGTTATGGCAATCACTTTTTCTGTAATTGCTTGCTGTTGAGCTTCTGTGAGGGGAACGGCTGAAATTACTTCCGCTAATACGGTTTGATTCAGCTGCCGCAACAGCGCCAGATATTGTTGAAAAATCGATTCCAAGAATGCAATGCGACGTTTGTCTACTAGCACTAACAAAAAGTTACGTAAGTAGGGGTTAGCGCCTTCACCGAGTATTTGTTTGATGAGAGCTTTTTTGTTCTCAGACTGAATAAACGGGTTGCTGAAGAAGTTATGTAGCTGTTTGTCTGCCTTTAGCAGTCCCAGAAAAGTCCGCGCATCTTCCCCGAACTCTTCTGTCAAATTTTTCGATTGCGCTATTGACAAAAGCGCCTGTGCATAAGGTTGTGCGACTTCGGCTGTTGCTACCTGACTTGTCATACATTGCCTCCCAGTTGTGCGATGCTGCGGTCAATTAAACTTTGTTGAGCATCGTCGGCAATCCCGCCTTTAAGCTGCGATTCGACTTTCTGCAATGCTAGTGTAGCAACTCGTTGCCGTAATTGAGCGATTGCTCGCTCAGTTTCGGTGTTTAAATCTGCTGCTGCTGTTTGTTTCAAGCGTTCTACGTCTTGCGCTGCCTTTGCTAATAAGGCTTCTTTTGATTTTTGGGCGTTTTCTACGGCTGATTGGCGGATACGTTCTGCTTCTGCCTGAGATTGCTTTAACTGCTCTTGCGCTTGGGAAAGGGCAGTCTTTGCCTCTTTTAAGCGCCCTTCTGCTTCCTGAATTGCGGTGGCAATATTGGATTGTCGCTCGTTCAGGATATTGCTTAAAACTTTACGTCCGAAGTAGAATAAGATGCCAACCAGAATCGCTAAATTGATCAGATTGGTTTCAAAAATGTCTAGGTTTAGACCGAAACCACCTTCTCCTGCGCCTTCTGCCAATTCAGAGTGAACAGCGTTCGCTTCTGCGGCAAGTAATAAGAATGTCCCCATGATACCCATTTACAAGTGCGCTGCTCGCTTGCTAATACGTTGTATTTTCCCGAAGGGAAATTAAGTATCTTTCCCCAGAAGGGAAAAAGTGCCTTTTTTTGACACTTAATTAAGCGCTCTGGACTAGGGGCCAGTTGCGCGTATGCTTTACACAGAACCAATCTCGTTAGTTTATCTAACCGGAGTTGGCCCCAATAGTTTTTCTAGAATCTGCCGGCTTAAAGCATCAACTTGTTGCTCTAAGGTACTAAAAGCTTGTTGCTTTTGTTGTTCTATTTCAACAGAAGCTTGTTCTCGTTGAGACTGAGCTTCCTTTTGGGCTTCGGCTATTTTTTCGGCAGTAATTTTCTTAGCTTCAAGTTGAGCGGCTTCTACAGTAGCTTGCGATTGTCTGCGAGCGTCTGCGAGTTGCTGCTCATATTCGGTAGCCAAGCGCTCGGCTTTAGCCAAGCTTTCTCGCGCCTCAAGGGTATTAGTTCGGATATAATTATCGCGATCGTCTAGTACCTTGGTCAGTGGCTTATAGAAAATTGCATTCAATAAAGCTGCTAGTAGCAGGAATTGCAATGCCATGAAGGGCAAGGTAGCATCGAAATCAAACATTTGTCTCCTCTTTGGCTGGAGTAGCAGTTTTCATGGCTAGCAACGTCATCCAACCTTTCATATTTTAGAGACCCATAGCCAACAAGGGTCAACTGAACATTAGAAATATTACGATACCCAAAAAATTTTGATTGTAGAGGCGTGATGATTCACGTCTCCACACTCACAAAAATTTCAGGTATTAACCGAAAGGATTAGCAAACAGCAATACCAGGGCAATTACTAGACCATAGATAGTCAAGGATTCCATGAATGCCAAGGTTAATAGCAGAGTACCGCGAATTTTTCCTTCTGCTTCAGGTTGACGAGCAATACCTTCTACTGCTTGTCCAGCAGCGTTACCTTGACCAATACCAGGGCCAATTGCAGCTAAACCAATCGCTAAAGCAGCAGCGAGAACTGAAGCAGCCTGAACTAATGGATCCATGTTGATTTTCCTTGCTTTGATTACAAAACTAACAGACTTACGTTAACGATTAGAAACGTGGTTTTCACGCTGCACATGAGTTCTTTCGATCGCGCTTTGCGATGTTTTGAGCGAATATGCTCTTGGAACTGTGCTATCAACTGAGAAGTTTAATGCTCCTCATGTTCATCTCCACCATGCCCCTCCATTGCCTCATGAATGTATGCTCCGGCTAGGGTGGCGAAAACCAGGGCTTGAATGGCACTGGTAAATAAACCCAAGGCCATTACAGGCAGAGGTACAAATAGAGGAACTAGCAGCACCAACACCGCTACAACCAATTCATCCGCCAAAATATTACCAAATAGCCGGAAGCTTAGGGAGAGGGGTTTGGTGAAATCTTCAAGAATTGCGATCGGCAACAAAACGGGTGTTGGCTCTATATATTTCTTAAAGTAGCCTAAACCCCGTTTGCTAAAACCCGCGTAAAAGTACGCTAAGGATGTTAACAATGCTAATGCAACAGTCGTATTGATGTCATTGGTGGGAGCAGCCAATTCGCCCGAAGGTAGCTTGATGAGCTTCCAGGGAATTAGCGCCCCTGACCAGTTCGATACGAAAATAAACAAGAACAATGTGCCAATAAATGGCACCCAAGGGCGGTACTCTTTCTCACCAAGTTGGTTTTTGGCCAAATCACGAATAAATTCTAGGGCGTATTCCATCAAATTCTGGATGCCCTTGGGAATTCTTTGTGCGTTGCGAGTAGCAGCTATTGAAGCCACTACTAAAATGCTAATCACAAACCATGAGGTGAGAAAAACTTGCCCATGAATTTTAAGATTGCCCAACTGCCAATAGAAATGATGACCTACTTCTAATTCGGCGAGGGGAAAAGAATTAAAGGCGTTTAAGACACTAAGCATTTGCATTCTTCAAGCTTTTTCCCCAACGAGCGAGGATGGGATTACTATCTTTGTGAGCCTGAACTTTTTAAGAATCAGGAATGAACGCAATTTGCACCATATAGACGAGGAGCGTGGCTTTGTAAGTTAGAAATCCCAAAAATATGGGCAAAATCTGTAGCTCACGCCATTGAGTTGCTACGATCATGACTCCAATAAATAGAGCAAAACGAGTTTTGCTCAAACTGGTTTTTTCACTACCAAGTTGCTCAACGTCTCTAGCCAACATTTTTAAGTAAACCACACCTGTACACGCCCCAATTAAATAATTTAGGGCAATGTTTAAGGAATAAAAAATCCACACAGAGATAAAAATAACCCCCGTCAAGACAAGCGTGATTACCAACAATCGCTGGAAGAGTTGATGAAACTCTTGCATAGAGTTACCTGATTCTGTGTCTCCAGAACCAGTTTTAGCATCTTGTTGCGTTGTCGGAGTGGGCGCAATTGATTCGTCTGACAAGCTCACGAGACTTGAAACCAGTACAGCTAAATTATGATGACTGCACATTCAGTCAGCTGAATCATATCACGATCCGGTAACAATACTTTAGGAAAAAACAATTAACTTCTTGTCAACCTTAGACAGTCAGTAAAATTGCGCTCTCCGAAGTAAGAGAGTGACTGATGATGTAAGAGAGTGTGCGGATGAATAATCAATAATCGTTGCCGGAAAATTCAAATTTTCTTCTAATTCCAGCTTTTTTGAGTGGATTATCCTCCTCCAAAGTCGTTACATAACATCTTGGTGTTTGAATTAAGTCGGTGTCAATAAAATCAACTGGTGCTTGAGGAGTGTATGGACGTACCGCAAATCAGAAATTGTAGAGTAGCGGCTTGTCATCAAAGATCGCACCACTGCTAAATTCCAGAAAACTCCAACTTTTAGGATGTGCAATACCCTGTTTATTGGGTACTTTCCTAATTTACATTAATTTACCAAAAGTGGTGATGGGCGATCGCTCATCACCATGAGTATAAATTGCTTTTGTTAAGCCAGTAACAGAGTTCAGTTTAATTAAGAAGCTGGTGTCAATAAAATCAGTTGCTGCTGAAGAAGCGTTCTTACTCCATCTAATCCCAGTTCTACACCTGTCAAAATATTTGCAACTGTGGAATTTGCATCACACTTTTGCATAAATTCAAACTCTGGTACAGATAAATTAACAATCTGGTAATTGTAATTAAAGAAGCACTGACTAGGAAATCCTTCAAGACAAGGATTAAGTTCGGGAATCGCTGCCAATAAAGCATTATCGTCTGACCAGTCAGCTTTGGCTAAGGGAGGACGACCGAGGAAAAACTCGTAATGAGTTACTTCTGGATCTAGTAATTCTATCAGGCGATAAAGCTGGCGATCGCTCAAATCTTTTGCCCGTTCTACTAACTCCGGTGCTTTGCCCAAAAGTCTCTCCAAATCCCAGAAACTCGGATTCGAGAAACCAATAAACTCCAATCCCGAAGCATCAATTAATTCAAACAGCGTCTCAATGTTGTAGTCAATTTCTTGGGGATGAACGTACATATCAGCAAAGTGTTCATCCTTGTGATTTTCTAATGACCAGCGCTGCTTTTCGGATTTGACAATTCGGTTATTTTCTGGTAAAGAAGAAAATATTTTTCGCCCGACTTGGACACCATCGCGGTAGTCGCCTTTTTTGTCACCTTGCAGAAGTGCGATCGCTTTTTGCATGAGTTGAATTTCCCAGCGCCCCAATTCCCCATACACAAAAATGTGCATCAAGCCGCCTGGGGCTAACTTTTTCGCCAAGGCTTGAATACCGCGAATTGGATCGAGGGTATGATGCAAAACGCCAACACAGTTAATTAAATCAAACTCACCCGGTAACTGTTCCACATCAAACAAGCTGAGGTGATGAAACTCAACACGGTTAGCCCCAGAACGCTGACAACGTTCTTTTGCTACATCTAAAGCACCAGTACTGAGGTCAATTCCCACAACAGAAGCCTGGGGGTTGAGGTGAACCAGGTACTCTGTACTTACACCAGTACCGCAACCTGCATCTAAAATCCGAATATCTTGTCTTTGAGGTTTTTGACCTGTGCAGAAATTATGAGCGGCTAGCCAATTCCAGCGCCAGTTATAACCTGGAGGTGGTTCATCCAACAAAGCTTCCGGCGGAAAGGGATATGTATTGTAGAGTTTGGCAACAGCAGCACTAACGGTTTGGGAATCGGACATGATGAGGAGTAACGCAGCATTTCTGAGTTTAGCGAATGCTGGACACTTCAGGTAGACAAATAATTGCGATCGCCATCAACCCATATATTTTAGGTAGGAAAGTTGTTTCAGTAAAAACACTACTGTTTAAGTATCTATTAACTAATAAGCTTTAATTGTAATTTTATATAAAAACTTACTTATTAAGGAGCATGGAATGGCTATAGGATTGCCTGAATTCGTTGAGAATCCAGAAAATCGTTGCCCTGTAATTCTTTTACTCGATACTTCTGGGTCTATGTCAGGTCAGCCTATCCAAGAGTTAAATCGAGGACTTGCTGCTTTCAAAGCAGATGTACTCAAAGATTCTCAAGCATCGCTGAGTGTGGAAGTGGCAATGATTACATTTGGTCCTATAGTTAAACTGAAGCAAGACTTTGTAACAATTGACCAATTTACACCGCCTATATTGGAAGTAAATGGTGGTACCCCCATGGGTGGAGCGATTGAGTATGCTTTGGATTTTTTAGAAAACCGCAAACAGGCTTATAAAGACAACGGTATTCTCTATTATCGCCCTTGGGTATTTTTGATTACAGATGGAGCGCCAACAGACTCCTGGTTATTAGCCGCGCAAAGATTGAGAGAAGCAGAAGCACAAAGCCGACTGTTGTTTTTTGCAGTTGGTGTACAGGGTGCTGATATGAATATCCTCCAACAAATTTCACCACCTGAACGTCCACCAATTATGCTAAATCGCTTAGATTTTCGTGAGTTGTTTGTCTGGCTTTCTGCTTCGATGAAACGGGTTTCTAGTGGCAAAGTGGGACAGGCTGTAGCTTTACCGGCTGTGGGATGGGGTCAAATTACTACTTAGGGGAAATTTTGTGAATTGGAAAGCCGTTGCGGATTCTGCGATCGGAACAAGTCATCAAAAGCAGGAGATAGTTTGTCAAGATTATGTTGATTATGGCATCTTTGATGATGTTATTTTAGGCGCAGTTGCTGATGGTGCTGGTAGCGCCAAACATTCTGATGTTGGTTCTAAGTTGGCGATAGAAACGGTACTCAAATGCTTTTCTGAAATTAATGAATCTCCTCAGAAGGAAGATTTTTCTCAACCACTTTCCAAAGAAGAAGCAGAGAAAGTTTTTGCTAAGATTGTGAACCAAGTTATTAAAGAATTACAAAAGCAAGCAGAAGAAGGAGATTATTCTGTCAATGATTTAGCTTGTACGTTATTAGTTTTCGTGGCAACTCCTGACTGGATTGCAGCTATGCAAATCGGGGATGGATTTATTGTGCTGCGTTCCCAAGAGTCAGAATATAAACTGTTGTTTAAACCAGATAAAGGTGAGTTTGTCAATGAAACAACTTTTATCACCTCAACAAATGCAGTAAAAGATATGCAGGTAGAGGTTATTTCCGAAAAACAAGAGTTTATTTGTGCTTCCACTGATGGACTGGAAAAAGTGGCAATTCGCTTGAGCGACTGGAAACCTTTCTCACCTTTCTTTAAACCTTTGGAGGAATACTTACACGAAACTGTTAATCCAAAGGAAGATAAATATCTGACGGAATTCCTTAACTCTGAGCGGCTAAATTCTCGCACTGACGATGATAAAACTTTACTTTTGTGCTTGTTTGATAGAGAGTAAAATTCGATGACAGTTCTCACCTGTGCTAGTACGGGAAAATCAATTACTCTGCTGGGTGAACCGATAGCTAATAGTGGTGAAGGTAAAGTTTGGCGAACTAATCACAATGGTTACTTAGCAAAAACTTATCACTCACAAACTCCTGAGCGTGTGCAAAAATTGGCTATGATGATAGCGCACCGACCCAAAGAGCCAAACTCTCACCTCAATCATATTTCTTTTGCTTGGCCTAAGTCGGTACTGAAAGATGCTCAGGGTAATTGTGTGGGTTTTTTGATGCCGGAAATTAAGGAAGCAAAAGAACTTATTGATGTATACAATCCCAGCAAAAGAAAGGCTTTAAAACTTGATGTTGATTGGCGTTTTCTCCACACAACGGCTCTTAATATAGCCTCAATTATTGAAGCAATTCACATTTCTGGCTATGTTTTGGGTGACATCAATCAGCAAAATATTCTTGTTAACGATCGCGCCTTACCTTCAATTATTGATACTGATTCTTTTCAGGTTCGGAATCCGGTAAATGGCAAGATTTATCGTTGTCCAGTTGGTTCACCAGATTATACACCACCGGAACTGATTGATAAAGATTTTTCTACTATCGATCAAACGGAAGTACACGATCGCTTCCGGTTAGCAGTGATTATCTATCAATTGTTGTTTGGTGGTCAAACTCTTTTTACGGGAGAGTGGATAGGGGCGGGGAAAATTCCAGAAACTAATGAACTTATCCGTCAGGGTTTATGGCTGTATGCACCAAACAGTTTGTTTCAGCCTGTAGATAGGACAATTCCGCTTGAGATTGTTCATCCAGAGGTTCAGCGATGTTTTCTCAAATGCTTTAATGATGGTTATAAAAATCCTAACTTGCGCCCAACTGCTGGGGATTGGGTAAAGGCGCTGAGACTTGCTGTTAATGAGTTAACTATCTGTGGAAAGTTAGACAGCCATTATTACAGCCGAACTTATGGTAAGTGTTATTGGTGCGATCATTCTACAAAACTTGGTATTGATATATTTCCTGGAGTTATTAAATCAACATCAAAAAAGGGAATTTTGGCGGCATCTAAAACCCTACAACTGGATATTCTCTGTCGCCAAAATCGGTATCTGAAATTCCTGCTGGAACTAAACTAGTTTTACCCTCACCTAATGGGTCTTTTCTAACTTTACATACAGGGAATACGCCAACTTTGGCTGGTTGCTTGCGAAATTGCCAAGCTGTAGCGGAGTTTGCTCAAAAGTATGGCGATCAAATCGCTGTAATTCCTGCCGGTGAGAGGTGGAAAGAAGATGGTAGCCTACGTCCTGCATTTGAAGATTTAATTGGTGCTGGAGCAATTCTTAGTTATTTACATGGCAGTTTATCACCAGAGGCAGAAGTTGCTGTGGCAACATTTCAAGCTTTCCAGCAAGATTTACTGGGGTACTTGAAAAAATGCAGTTCGGGTAAAGAGTTGATTGAAAAAGGTTTTGAGTTAGATGTTGAACTGTCTGCCGCCTACAATATTAGTGATTGCGTGCCTTTGTTTATTGCTAACGCCTATGTAAATTCTGCTTACATTAATTAAGCATGTGCCATATTTAGATGCCTTTGCCTTGCCAAGTTACCTTTGTGTTTTTCCCAGGTAATGGTTGTGTCGATAATCTCGTCTAAGTCATCGTGCTTTGGTTGCCAACCTAAAACTCTACGGATTTTATCAGCACAAGCTGCAACACAGGCAGGATCGCCCGGACGACGTGGAGCAGCAATAACAGGAAAATCTACACCGGAAATAGACTTGACTCTTTCAATAACTTGCCGCACACTGTATCCTTGCCCGTAACCGCAGTTGAAAATTTGGCTTTCCCCTCTTTTTTCTAGGTAATCCAAAGCATCTAAGTGAGCAGTTGCTAAATCCTCGACGTGGATGTAATCTCGGATTGCAGTTCCATCGGGCGTAGGAAAATCAGTGCCAAAAATTCGGACTTCTGGCTTGCGCTTGAGTGCCGCATCACAAGCAGCCCGAATCAAGTGAGTGGCATTCGGTGACATTTGCCCCAATAATCCATTTGGTTCAGAACCTGCTACGTTAAAGTAACGTAGAATTACGTACCGTAGTGAAGATGCTGCTGCATAATCCCGGATCAGCCATTCACTCATCAATTTGGAGCGGCCGTAAGGGTTAATGGGCTGTGTAGGATTTGACTCAGTAACGGGATTATCTTTAACTTCACCGTACACTGCGGCTGTGCTGGAAAAGATGAACTTGTTAACACCCATAACGCTACAGCAGTGGAGCAAATTTAAGGTGTTACGGGTGTTGTTTGCGTAGTAGTCGAGGGGATGAGCTATTGAATCTGGAACAATCAGACTAGCAGCAAAGTGTAAAACTGCACTAAATTGATGCTGGGCAAAAATTTGATAAAGATGCCCAGTATCTACTAAATCGCCAATAATTAGTTTCCCGTAGATTACAGATGCAGGTGAACCAGTAGAACAGTTGTCGTAGACCACGACATCATAACCAGCTTCCCCCAGTTGACGAACTACATGGGAGCCAATGTAACCAGCACCACCAGTTACCAATATTTTCTTTTTCATTTCTTTTTCCTTATCTACCTTTACCTAGCAAAACAACTCGAATGGTTTTAAAGGCGATCGCTAAATCCAACCAAATGGAATAATTTTTGATGTAATACAGATCGTAAGAAAGCTTTTCGTAAGCATCTTCAATAGATGCTCCGTATGGATACATAACCTGTGCCCAGCCTGTAATTCCCGGTTTTACCAGATAGCGTACTTCATAGTAGGGAATGGCTTGTTTGAGTTTGACATCAAATTCTGGTCGTTCTGGACGAGGCCCAATCAGACTCATTTCACCCTGTAAGACGTTCCATATTTGAGGTAATTCATCAATACGCAACAAACGTAGCCAGTATCCGACTCTGGTGATTCGTGGATCGCGTTGACTAGCCCACTGCGCCCCCAACTTTTCTGCATCCTGAGACATGGAGCGAAATTTATAAACTCTAAATGGTTTACCATACAACCCACTTCGCTGCTGACTGTACAATACTGGGCCAGGACTATCTAATCTAATTAGTAATGCAACCAACAACAGCAGTGGTGCAACTAATACTAGTAAAAAGAGGATCAATATCAGATCGACAACTCGCTTCAGTTTCATACTGAAGTAACCAGGCATTAGGTTAAAACCATCGCTAAAAGCCAACCATTTATCTTGTAGGAGCGATGAAGGAAGTTTATACCAAAATGTTTGGTAAACATCCGGCAGTGTATAAACCGGAATACCTCGCAACCGTATCTGCATTAACTGTTGTGTTTGAGATTGGGAAAAATTTATCTGGGCTGTAACTATCACCCCAGACCAGGATTCTTGACTCCATTGCGACAGATCGCTCAGATTTCCCTGATAACTCAGATTGCTTTTTGGTAAGTCTATAGTTGTTTGATTTTCTTCTGCTAGAATAGTCAACTTTCCTAAAGGATTAAGCACTAGCAGTTTTTGTGCAAATTTAATCGCATTATCCCCTGCTCCTAGTATTAACCAACGACTTTTCAGGTCGTGCGATCGCACCCATTTGACTGCCATCACGCGCAATATTACAGCCCAGATAGTAAAGATTCCCAAGCTAGGTAAGAAGACACTCCGCCACAATACCGGATGATGTTTGCCAATGCCTGACAAGTAAATTAGGGCGGAAATGAAGAAGGCGATCGCAATGTTACAAACAATAATTCGAGCAGGCGCTCTTAAACCTGCGATTTGTCGCTCTGGATGGTACGCATCTGCTAAATAAAATGCTGCAAGTGTCATACACACAAATCCATAAGGCAATGAATTGAGCCAATGCAAGGGTTGATCTAAACGCAACCATTGTGCGATCGCTAAACAAATGAGCAAACCAAAAATATCTCCTAACAAAAGCAATATTGGTAGGCTGCGGACTATATTGGGCAGCCTAGCATTAGCAGGGTAACTAACAGAACTTGTAAGAGTCATTAATTTTTCTTATTCTTTCAGTATCCTGGTATTGATTTGTTCACTAAAGTCAGCAATAAATTCCAAGATAGCAATACTAAGGATTAGCTATCTATGTCAAAAGGCACACAAGCAATAAATTTTTTGAATGCTCTGTTTTTCAAAAGTATTGGGTATTGGGTATTACGGACTAGGAGAGTCAGCATCAGCAATTTCCCGTAGTATATATGTCAAACCTACATCTTACTTGCGTAGGCTGTCCGATTTTTTACTTTACATTTGCATTATACTTGCATGATGATATGAATGTAGTAAATATAAACTTTAAAATTAAATTATTGCCAATATACTTACTTAACTTTTAGTAAGGTTTTTGAATTAAATACAACTAAATATAAAAGTTATTGCTCCCAGCTAATTATAAATTTAAGTATAAAGAGTTTATAAATTATAAATAAAAATATTTATAATCCTTACTCGTTAGGACTTTAAGCGTTTTTATGTACGTAAATATTAGTTAATTTAATAACGTTTTCATCAATTATAATATTTTGAGTATTAATACTTAAAAAATAAAAACATTATTTGATTTATAAAAAAAAGCTAAAAATAATTTGTATTTTATAATACCAGTACAGCAGCTTGTATGAAGGTTATATGAAGGTCAAGGCTTTATTTAATTCAAATATTTGTCAAAGAAATATAAAATCCTAGAGAAAGAATATTAAAAAAACCTTGACAATTAGATAATGTTTCTGAGATAACATCTAAAAAGAGCAACAGAAAAGAAAATAATCTAAAGAACCATGATTAAATAGTTGTTTTTTATACAAGATTTTAAAGGTAATTATATTTAATAATGTCCAAATGATTATCTTGGACTACTGAAATTGGGAAGCAATATTAGTAACTTTTTCAACTATTAGCAACATATTCTATGCCCTCTAACCAAGAAGACCAAAACTCTCTAGATTTGCAACAATACTCGCTGATTATGAAAAGGCGTTGGCTAGTCATAACTGCGGTGACTGCCTCTGTTTTTGGACTTTCAGCTTTAATTGCTATCAGGCAAAAACCAATTTATGAAGCAGAAGGCAAGTTACTGTTTAGTAAAACTGACCGGGTTTCTTCGTTGACAAGTCCCTCGGCACAAGTTGGAGAGTTGAGTAGTGTGACTCAATTAAGTAGCCCATTGGATACAGAAGCAGAGGTAATTCGTTCTAACCCAATAGTTGAGAAAACTATTACTAGTCTCAAATTGGTAGATAAGCGAGGAATACCCTTGGCAATAGATGATTTTCTCAAGAAAATCAAGATCAAGAGTATCCGAGGTACGGATATTTTGGCGATTTCCTACAGGAGTAGCAATCCCATAGAAGCAGCAGATGTTGTGAATTTGCTAATGAGATATTACCTAGAGAATAATATTCGCATTAACCAAACCCAAGCGACAGTGGCACAGAAGTTTTTAAATAAGCAATTGCCTGAAGTTGAAGCAAGGGTAGTCAAATCAGAGGCAGCTTTACGTCGGTTTAAAGAAGAAAATCGCGTAATTGCCTTAGACCAAGAAGCAACACAAGGAGTAGATAGACTCGCAGGTTTATTAGACCAGATTACCGAAGCCCAGGCAAATTTAACGGATGCTGAGACTCGCTCACAACTTCTGGAGCGTCAATTGAGATTGAATTCGCAGCAGGCTGTAGATATGGGGAATTTAAGTCAATCAAAAAGCGTACAGGAGGTGTTAACAGAGTATCAGGAGACGGAAAACGAGTTAGCGGTGGCACATACTCGCTATACAAATGAACATCCAGCGATCGCTAATTTGACAGCAAAAGAAGCAGCCCTGAAAAAGCAGCTAGAGACTCGAATTATTGAGAATGCAGATAGAGAAAAATCTGTATCATCTCAAAATTTAGGGATGGGAGAACTCAAGCAGACCCTACTGGCCCAACTCGTACAGTCGAATGTAGAGCGGTCAGCATTAGCTAATCGAGTTACAGTTTTGCAGAATGCTTATACACTTTCCCAAAGACGATTGAGTATCTTACCCCAACTGCAAGAAAAACAGCAGCAGTTAGAGCGACAGTTGCAAGTAGGGAGGTCTACCTATGAAGAACTGCTAAAGCGATCGCAAGAAGTCGAAGTAGTAGTAAATCAGAATGTCGGTAATGCCAGGGTAGTATCTGCGGCTTTGCTTCCTAAAAAAGCTGTTTCTCCCAACATTGCTCTTTACCTAGCGCTGGGTGGATTTTTGGGCATTTTGCTCGGTGTAGGGTTAGCTCTGATGTTAGAAGCTATGGATCAATCCCTCAAAACTCTCGAACAAGCCCAGCAGTTATTAAGTTATCCCTTACTCGGTACGATTCCTCACTTGGGTCAAAAATCTAAAAATGATGGGGAAGCTTTAGTCGAACTGCCGGTGAGAGATAATCCATATTCGGCAGCAAGTTCAGCTTTTGAGATGCTTCAGACAAACCTGGATTTTACCATCTCTGATAAACCATTAAAAGTAATTGCCGTAGTTAGTTCAACTCCAGGTGAAGGTAGATCGTTTGTAGCAGCGAATCTAGCAGTAGCTAAGGCACACATGGGACGTAGAATCTTATTAGTAGATGCGGATATGCGTCACTCCTGCCAACAGGAAATCTGGAAATTATCTAACCCAGTCGGACTAAGTAATGTTTTAGTTGGTCAAACGGAGTTCTGCAACACCGCCCAAGAAGTATTAGTTAACTTGGATCTGTTAACGGCTGGGACAATTCCACCCAACCCCGCAGCATTGCTAGATTCACAGCGTATGGCTTTGTTAATTGAAGAGGCAGCCAAAGAGTACGATTGTGTGATTATTGATACTCCTGCCTTGAGTTTGTTTGGTGATGCATTGATGCTGGGCAAGATGGCAGATGGGATATTGCTAGTTGTACGTCCTGGAGTGCTGGATTGTGCTGTTGCCAAGAGTACAAAGATGATGCTTGAGCAAGCGCGATCGCGCGTTTTGGGAATGGTGATGAATGGAGTTACTGCTGATAGTGGTCTTATTCACTACAGCCAGAAAGGTTATTACGACAAAAATAGCAGCGATGCCTACGGCGGCAAGCTACGCAATGGTAAGGGTGAACTGAAGTTCCCCAATATACGCATTTCCTGATCGTTAGATGGCGGTTTAATTTAACTCTTCTGGTTTTTTACGGTAATGCTTGTATTAAAAGAGAATATTTTTGGTGAACAACAGCATACTTAAGAACGGTTTTTACAATTCAATAACAGGATTAATCAAAATAGGGCTAGGTATACTGATTATCCCTATACTAATTCGCCTGTTGGGGATTGAAGAGTATGGACTATGGACTTTAGCTTCTGCTGTGGTGGTAATGGTTACTTTAGCTGAAGCTGGTCTTTCTACAGCCACAACTGTATTTGTCTCGCAAGACTTAGGAAAGAAAGATATTAATGGTCTGTCACAAACCTTGACTGTAACTTTTGGAGCAATGCTGATATTAGCAACTTTAGCAGTAGTTGCTCTTTGGATGGGTGCTGAACCGATTATGAATTTATTTCCTAAATTGGGTCAGTTACAACAGTTAAAAGTTATACAGGCTATCAAAATTGGTGGCTTAGTAGTAGCAGCGCGATTACTGCAACAAATCTTGATTGGTGTCGAACAAGCCCATCAGCGTTATGACTTGATGAATGTGCTAAATACAATGCAGTCCGTCCTACTGAATGTCGGAATGCTAATTGTAGTATTGCTAGGAGGTCGCACCGTTGAGTTAATGCAGTGGCAGGCTGGAATTGGTGTAGTGACTTTGTTAAGTCATATCTGGGTAGTGCGATCGCTACTTCAAAATTTGAACCTTCGTCTGAGTTGGAATCAACAAAAAGCAATAGCAGTCGGAGGCTACAGCTTAATGATGTGGTTAAATACATTGGGAAGTATGCTTTTTAGTCGAGGCGATCGGTTGATTGTTGGAAGCTTTTTAGGTAGTCAAGTGCTTGGAGTATATGCAGGAATCACAGATATCACCGCCCAAATAAACTCATTTTCTGCCTTACCTGTACAACCTTTACTTCCAACTTTAAGCAATCTAATTGGACAGCAGAATATTAATCAGCGTCAATTGGAGCAGCAACTTAAACAAGCTACCCAAATTAATGGATTATTTGCTTTAGGAATGGGAGCAACTCTCATAACACTTTCGCCACTAATTCTCAAAATACTATTTTCTGAGCAAACTGCAAGTCAATACTTAATTACGTTCTGTATTGCAACAGTAATTTATGCACTTTTTTCCTGCCATGCAGTTGGCTACTACTCTTTGTTAGCAACAAATGCAGTTAAAGCCTGTGCATTGATTCAGCTGCTAGCTAGTTTTTCGTCACTAGGATTAATTGCCATTGGTGCTTATAATTTTGGCTTAACA
>NZ_JBALDK010000240.1:0-5327 GCF_036917455.1 Nostoc sp.
AATTAATATTTTATGAGTAAATATAAATAAAGTTAAATAACGGTTACTAGCTTGATAATTCTTTATCCCATAAATATAGTTTGTTTATTTTTGTCAACCTTTGTTAGGAAGTCCTTTCATATTTTTTAAATTATTATTTTTTTTGTAAGTAGATAGGCTAGAAAATTCATAACTAAGTCATTGCGATAAAAAATAAGCCATAATACAGCGCTTCCGGCTATTATGCAATACAGTTTTCCTCTTGCCCCTCTCCTATCATAGCTTTCAGCTTTGAGGATGTACCTCATAGCTGCCGTAAGTGCTGTATAGGTTTTGAGCTTTTTATATTTATTTATATAGTTAGGTTTGTTTATGCTTACCTACTTGAAATTTTAAAAAATTAACTGAAAAAGCTATTGATAAATTTGTGACTTTGCCTTATTGTACTTTAACTATCTTTAATTCTCTCGTCAAAAAATAAGCTCAAACTTCTTACGGCACAGAACTTTTGATCCCAAATTTATGATTAATAGCATTGTGTGAAAAAATAAAGGCTGAAATCCTCTTTTTATATGAGGGCTAAAAGTTAGCTTAAATTTTTAGTTGGCGAGAGTGATGCAAGAGGGTTATAACATAGTCGGACTTCAAACTATTAACAATTGTGGTAAAAATGAATAACTCTACTAACGGCCCTGTTGCACAAAAGAAGGATGATTATCCAGGACGTGCCTACTTTATTCGACATGGTGAAAGCACCAGCAACGAGCGTAACATTTTTGCAGGAGTACTGGATGTTGACCTCACCGCATTTGGTAGGTTGCAGGCACGCCGTGCAGGCGTTGACATTAAGAAAAAAGGTGTGAAGTTTGATGCAGTATACGTATCTCACATGAGACGGGCGCGGCAAACTTGTGAAATCGCCCTTGCTGAAAGTCAAGCGTTGAAGTCGCCTGATATTCCTGTTGAGATCGACCATCGGATTAGCGAGAAATCCTTTGGTATTTTTGCGGGTCGTAACCTAAATCTACTTCGTCTTGTTCTTGGCTACGAAGGCTTCGAGGAAATGTTGCATTCCCATAACGAAGCACCTCCGGCTGGCGAGAAGATTGCCCAAGTTTACGGACGTGCTGCTTCTTTCTATGAGGAGCGGATTGTGCCGCACTTGGAACGCGGTGAAACTGTTTTAGTAGTGTGCCATCAATATGTATTGGAGCCTTTAGCACTTTATTTAAGTGATTTACCACCGACTGCCTACGAACACTTGAAACTCCCTAATGGTAAAGCTCTCAGTGGTGAGGAGCTAATCAAGTTCCGCGACAAGGAATCTGGGGGTGCAGCTTCGGTGCGTAAACAGATCAACGATCTGTCAATTATGTGGGCAATTTTGCTTTACGCTGCTGCTTTCTTACTGGGATGCTTAGTTAGGGCAATCAGCGCCTCCTCAGTCGGAATTCCCTCAGAACTATTTCGAGCGATAATCGTTGCCTGTCTGGCAGCTTCAACGTTTTATACCTACCTAGACATTGACTTTGCAGCGAGTAAACGCAAAGTAACTTCAACAGTGAAGTATATAGTCTACGCCTGGATGTTAGTGAGATGGGTAATTGGGCTACTTTTAATATTTTCTGGAATTTTGTATCAAAATCCGGCAGATTTGTACAAAGTTATGTGGGTGCTTTTTTGGATGGTTCCACCCGCCCTTACTTCCCCAGTTTTATCGGTACTCTGGGGCGGTAATCTTTATCCCTCAGCTATCTTATCAAGGACGTTATCAATCATCGCTCCAGTGGCTCTGATTGTGACATTTGGTTTGGCAAAACAATTACCAATTAATAGTTCAAGCCTGATATTTTTTGGTGTGATTCTAATTGTTGGTTTGGCAATACCGGGAGCGATCGCCCAATTTTGGCGTGACAAATCTCCTGTTGAATCAAATCACCACAGTAAGAACTGGAAATTTATTGGAGTGCTTGCTGTCGCATTAATGGCTTTAGCAACTGGGTTTCAGTTTACTCCATCAACATTCGTAAGCGATTTATTTTTCTCAACGGATGCGAACCGCTCCCTAGCTTGTCTGCAACAACTGGCAGTGGCAACATTAGTCTTTATCTTAATGCGCGTCTTTGCCGTATTAACTTCAGTGTTTACAAAAGATAAGCTAATTAAGGCAGAAGCTAGGGATGCTTATATCCTGCTTGTTAATCCAAACTTTTTCCTTTGGGCTGCTCTTTTCCTCGGAGTTAGTGCAACTCCAAATCCCGAAGCCGTAAAATATGCAATTTTTTGGGCAGCACTGGGATTCTTCTGCATACCACTTGTCGAGCAGATATTGTTTATGAATTCATTTGGTAATGAATTATTGCGAGAAACCCTGCGTTCTTCGAGAATGGCAACAGAAGATGTAAGAAAACTTTTCCATCAATTGGATACAGATGGCAGCAATGCACTCGATAGAGACGAGATTATGGAGTTATTAGGGCGAATAGAAGATATGACAACAGGCGAACGTAGCTCTGAAGATGTGAGGAGGTACGTAACTGATTATCTTTTTGCCACTCTTGACTCCGATAAAGATGGCACGGTTGATTTAGCAGAATTAGAAGAGTATGTATCAACCTATGGGTTAGTTGCTAATCTTAACGTTGTCTCTGCGGCTGCATCCCCAGTAACAAGTTAATATTGCTAAACCAGTAGATTTAGCTGATAAAGACTTTTTAAATCTCATCGGGGATGGGATTTAAAAAACCTTTATTTTTATCATGAAAAGTATCATACCGCAATTAATTATTATAGTATAACTTTGTCTAAGGTACATTTTTACTGGCTAAATCCCAAAAAAAGCCTTTTTCAAAGTGTTTTTAAAAGAAAAAAGTATGTCTTTAAATGTTGAAGTTTTACAACAAAGTTTTGAAAAAGTTAAACCCCGCGCTGATGAATTTGCAGCCAGTTTCTACAATAATCTTTTTCAAACTCACCCAGAATTAAAACCACTGTTTACTAAAACAGATATGAAAAGCCAAGAGAAAAAACTATTAAGTTCTCTGGTTTTGGTAGTAGAAAACCTCCGTAACCCAGAAGCTTTAGAACCAGTTCTCAAGGCTCTAGGAGCTAGACACGTCGGCTACGGAGCTATTCCTAAATATTATGGATCGGTTGTGGAAGCATTACTGCTAACGTTTGAGCAATATCTCCAGCAAGATTGGACTCCTGAAGTAAAAAAAGCTTGGCTAGATGCTTTTGGAGCTATTACTGCCTTAATGTTAAAAGGCGAGGTAGAAGAATCTTTACCAAAACCTGTCCAAGCTGGAAAAAAAACTGAAACTTTAGCAAAATCTGCGACATTAAAAACAGAAAAGAAAAAAGAAGAGCGGCTATTTCAGTCTACAGTAAAACCAGAGAAAAAATCTCTGGTTTCAATTCAGTTAGATGATAAAGGTTTAAAAAAAATTATCAATTATTTTGCTGCTAATTCTCAGCAATTTCAGACCAAAGTATCAGAACAGCCATTAAGTGAAGTCCTCAAACAAATTCCCAAAAAACTTATTGATACTTTCTGGATAGCACCAACATGGTTAGTCGCTATAGTTTCAGTTGTTATTTTTACCGTAGTTGTTATAGTTGTCGATGAGAATTCTTTGCTAGGAAAGGCTTTGGGCGCTGCTGACACGATCAGTTTGGTGGTGGCGCTAGTTCTATTCATTAAAGAAGCTCCAGATCGCAGAAAACAATTTCATTATCAAGCCTGGAGTACGATTGATGCAGCGCACAATGTTAAAGTTAGTTATGCCAGAATTTTGGCACTGCAAGATTTGAATGAGGATGGTGTTTCTTTAAGAGGTTTGGATGCTCCCGGTGCGGAGTTAGTAGATATTAATCTTTCCCATGCAACTCTGAGTAAAGCTAATTTAATGGGAAGCGATTTTACTAATGCTAATCTCAGCTATGCCAATTTAGATAATGCTAATCTCAGTCAGACTAAACTTAGTGGTGCAAATTTAAGTTATGCAAAACTGGGTTTTTCTCAATTGAATCAGGCTAATCTTAGTAGTGCAAATTTGAGTAGCGCTAATTTAATTTGTGCAGATTTGAGTCATACCAATCTGAGTGGTGCAGATTTGAGAAATGCTAGTTTGAGTGGTGCTAATTTGGAGGGAGCTTATCTAACTGGTGCTAATCTCAAGAATGCTAAAGTGAGCGACGATGAACTGAGTAATGCTTTCCTCGAAGGTGCGATTATGCCTAATGGCTCGCGATATAAATCTTCACTTAGCGATCGCTGAAGTTACAATTGGCAGGAATATTCCTTTAGCTTTAGTTTATAAATAGCCTCTAATGACGTTATCCACTTGCTTGTACCCTACAGCAGAAGCGATCGCTGTTGTCGTAATATCCCTTGCTTTGGATGAGATGTAACAAGGTGCAGTGGTTGAAAAATTCTTCAGCTAGTGGAGCGATCGCTTTGTCTGGAAGTCTCTACTTTTTTGGATAGCTAGCTCATCTAATTGTAAAACAAGCGATCGCACTTTGATTATTTCTGTAATCAGTAATAATGAATCATCCGTTTTCAGTTGGCTGTGGAAGACAGCAAGTATCTATTGTATTTTCATATTTCCGCAGCTGCTACACTAGTTATGGAAAACCTAAAACAAGTAATCATCAAATAACTAGCATTACTACCTAGCTAACCTGAGTCAAGTTATTCCTATAAAAAACTATGAAAGCTGAAGCAGAAAACCATCTCAGGCTGACTTGTGAAGTAGAAACTACTATAAAGGTGATTGGCGGACGCTGGAAAGTTTTGATTATTAGAGAATTAATGACTGGTGTCAAACGCTTTGGTAAGTTGCAACGGGCTTTACCTGGAGTTACGCAAAAGATGCTAACCCAGCAACTTAGAGAAATGGAGGAAGATGGTATTATTCATCGAGAAGTTTATCCCCAAATTCCACCCAAAGTAGAATATTCTCTAACGCCTTTAGGAGAAAGTTTGCAACCAATTCTCTATGCTATGCATGAATGGGCTGTTCAACATTTGTCTCAAATAAATCACCAGGAATACTGATGAACATTTATAAAATCTAAGTTCAAAAAAACTGAGATTAACTTGTATTTTGGGATTATTAAAATACATTCACGATTGTTGTCTTCCCGATTCCAGAGACACTAAATAAAAAAAAGAATGTTTGGGCGGTAAAGCTGCATAATTTTTCTTCCAGAAAAAGCTTATTATTTAGGTTAAAAGTTGTTTATGATTGATATATTTTGATATAAACATAAAAATCACAGTATATTTATTTCAAACTTATTCATTACTTCTTAAATATTCAATCGCTGCCTCTAATTTTGAA
>NZ_JBALDK010000241.1:0-3294 GCF_036917455.1 Nostoc sp.
CTTTTTCTTGCCAAGTTTTTGCACCATTATTTCGCTACAAGGTCAAGATTACAGGATTTCCGCTCTTCTCTAGTAAGTTTTGCCACGCTAGGATATGTTTCCTTACCCAGCAACATTTCTTTCTTGCCTTGAACGATGAGGGTGAAGCGGGGTTCATCAACACTGTAGGTTGCCGAAGACATCGCATCGGAGCGCTCAAAGCTCAATTGATTGATCGCAGTTGAATGCAAACCGTTGCCCTCGGTGTGCCTGATTATTAGGGTCGCGAGTTCTTGGCACTGATTCGCAATCACGTCAGAATTAGAGATTTCAATCATGGTAGGGACTCGATCGCTCAATGCCTTACTCTTGACGATTATAGAACCACTTCAAACGATTGCTTTGGAGAATTAGGCAATCATCGGCGAGTTTTGTGTATTTCAAGAAAAGCTTTTCAAACTTATGCTGAACTCGTAGCGATCTTTGAAGCGTTCGATTAGGAGAACCTAAGAAATGCAAGCCACTTCCCAATCGATGAAAGCAATGGCTGTTGACGAGTTCGGCGGTACTGGCAAGCTGACTTTGCACACCTTACCCGTACCGATGGTAGATGCGGGCGAAGTTTTGATTCGCGTTGAGGTCGCCGGAGTTGGTGTCTGGGACGCGATGGAGCGCGACGGTTTACTGGTATATAACGAAGTCCACTTTCCGCGTGTGCTGGGCGGCGAATGTGCAGGCACGATCGCTGCGGTCGGCGATGGCGTTGCTCGTTTTGCGGTCGGCGATCGCGTTTATGCCCAAAGCTTCATGAACGACAAGGGCGGTAGCTATGCAGAATACGTCGTCGTATCCGAAAAAACGGTCGCGCCGATGCCTGATGGTCTTGATATGCTAATGGCAGGCGGATTGCCCATTGCTGGTTTAACGGCGCTAAGTAATTTGAAGGCGCTCTTGACGGGCGACAGAACCAAATTGATGCTGTGGGGCGCAAGCGGTGGTGTCGGTCACGTTGCGCTGCAACTCGCTAAGAAGATGGGCGCGAGCGTTTTCGCTATTGCATCGGGTGCAGACGGCGTGGAGTTGGTCAAGCAGTTGGGTGCTGATGAAGCGGTGGACGGACACGGCGACGACGTTGTGCAACGCGCCCGCACCTTTGCGCCTGACGGCTTCGATGCCGTGTTGGTGCTGCTGAGCGGCGACGATGTTCAATCCACGCTCTCGTTGGTGCGTCAGGGCGGAATCATCTCTTTTCCGAACGGTGTGATGCCCGAACCCAAAGCGCCCGACGGTGTGGAACTCAAGAAGGCAAATGCTGACCCGATGTTGTTCGATCAACTCAACCGATTGATCAGCATCGACCAGTTTCAAGTTCACATCGCGCAGACGTTTCCTCTCGTTGCGGCGGCGCAAGCGCAATCAGGGATGAAACAGCATTATCTGGGCAAGATCGTGTTGCGTGTGAGCGGCGAATAAGAGTGTGAGCATGACTCAACCAGCATCTTCGTGAGTGCTGAAAATGTAGCCTCAAATAATCCTCCTTTTGACATCGAATAGGCTTCACTCTTTTTACTAAAACTAATTAGCACTCGAAGGAAACAGCAACATGATTCAGCAAACCAATCTAGGGGGCAGCTTCACGCTGCCAAACACGTCGATCGCGTTTAATCGTCTGGGCTACGGCGCAATGCAACTTGCGGGTCAAGGAGTGTTTGGTCCGCCCCGTGACGTGGATGCCGCCGTTGCCGTTTTACGTGAAGCGGTAGCACTCGGTGTCAATCACATCGATACTAGCGATTTTTATGGTCCGCACATTACCAATCAAATTATTCGTCAGGCACTTCACCCCTATCCTGAGAATTTGGTGATTGTCACTAAGGTGGGGGCGCGTCGTCCGGCGGATAAGTCATGGCAACCTGCCCTCTCGCGGCAAGAGCTGATCGATGCCGTTCACGAGAACCTGCAAAATCTTGGGCTTGAGGCGATGGACATTGTTAATCTCAGAGTCCCAGGTACAGGTGATCACGGCAGCGGCGTATCTGAAGGCTTGATCGCAGAACCCCTCAGCACACTGGTTGACTTAAAGTGTCAGGGACTTATCCGCCATATCGGACTGAGCAACATCAATGCCCAACAGTTTAAGGAAGCCCAGGCGATGACTGAGATTGTGTGTGTCCAGAACCAGTACAACTTAGCGCACCGCGAAGATGATGCGTTGATCGACGACCTTGCACAGCGCGGCGTGGCGTATGTCCCGTTCTTTCCGCTTGGTGGATTCACGCCGTTGCAATCGTCCAAGCTCGATGCCGCTGCAAGCTCTCTTCAGGCGACCCCGATGCAGGTTGCGCTTGCCTGGCTGCTTCAGCGCTCACCTAACATCCTGCTGATTCCCGGAACGTCATCGGTTGAGCATCTGCGCGAGAATCTCAAAGCCGCAGATCTGCAACTTCCGTCTCAAACAGTCAATGATCTTAACTTGATCGCTGTACCTGCTGCTCACTGAAGTATCGCCGCTTAAGGGACTTCCTACTACAAAAGGGGGATGAAAGGGCTGCCGACGGCAGCCCTTTCATCCCCCTTTAAAATGATTATCACTATTGTTAATGGAATAGTTTATTTTCTGCAAGTCCCTTAACATTAAAACAGAATTCAGTCCTTGTCGGCTCAAAATGCAAAAAAGTGTTCTAAAAAAACTTTGGGAGCTAAATTTTATCTTTGTAGTCCTATTTGTTGCGCTTGAAATTTAGCTAAAATTTTATCTATCTGACTATTCGCATCCTCAAAAGTTTGCAATATCTGTGGAGTTAGTTTATTTGTCTTCACCTGACCCGATTGCAAGGTTAAAATTACCTCTCCATTTTTCTGCGAAATAGTTAAATCTCTCTGCTGGGTATTAAAGGTTATATCATAAATTTTTCCCAAAACTTGAGTACCATTTTCATTAGGCTTACCCCAGACTATACCAATCCTTTGAGCAATTTGAGTCAGCCGACTAATGGCAACAAGATCAGATGTATCTTTATTCATTACTGTCAAGGCTTGGGCTGATAATTGTTCACCAGACTTAAACTGATTGGCAACTTCCACAATCCGTTTTTTGTAATTTTCCGGCTTCCCTAACTTATCGGCGGCATTGTACCAATTTCTCAAGTCATCAATCGTGACTGTCGGGGGCTTCTCTACACCTAAAGGTTCGGTTTTCACGCTATTACTAATGTCTGGCGTAGAAGGAGTGCTGGAGAGTAATGGAGTTATAGATTGGTTAGGTGGGGATTGTGCTGTTTGTTCTGGCGGTTTTAAAAATTGCGGTCGTGTGGC
>NZ_JBALDK010000242.1:0-20959 GCF_036917455.1 Nostoc sp.
GTCTAAGAATATCGGGAGCCGAATGAGGTGAAAGTCTCACGTTCGGTTCTAACTGAGAGGTGCGGAGGATAATACCTCCCATCGACTCAACCAAATACTCATACGCCGCACCCAGCAAATCGGGAAATTCTAAATCTTCATTACGTAGCGATCGCTTGTCAAAATGTTCTATCATTTGGCGTAACTGCAAATCGCTTAACGTACTCTTGCCACCCACTTGTTTATTAAAATCAATATGGTCAAAAACATCCCGCAACACCGCCGGGTTAGCATCAGCAAGACTTTGTAAGGCAGTATTAAGTTTATCGCCTATCTGTTGATGAAAAGTGTTAACTATCGTATTCCAACGAGATTGTGGTGGTACAAATAACGTATAAGCTTCTGTATTAGTCGGAACATAACGTTTAGGGTTGTCCGCCTTTTCCCTAGCAGCTTCCTCACTCTCTCCTTTATCCATAAATTCTTTAACAATTTGCTGATAGCGCCCATCAAACACATCAGCAGCCCGCTTTAAGAACAGCATCCCAAAAATAAATTCCTTATATTCAGAAGCGTCCATCTTCCCGCGCAAAATATCAGCCGCCGCAAAAAGGTGACGTTCCAGCTTCGGAAGGGTGAGTTTTGCCATAACAGTAAAATCCCTGGCTTTGTGATGAGCAGAAATTTGCTTTTACTTCGTGGGTATTAGCACTTTATTGATAGCGAGTATAAACAAAGCCAGCATTAATGAACTTTTTGCTAACTTACTCTCTGTTTAACCCATCAATTAAATAAATGTCTTTTTACAGACAATCACTCATGTTACCACTGGAAGGCAAAAAAGTATTTTATACCCAGCTAATTGGCTTTATTTTTGTTAGATGTTATTAAAAACAACTGCTAACTGTGAAGCCCTGTTAATGCTTGTACAGCAAATAACTAAAAATTTTAACCACAATAACTAGATTGCAGTGATTTAACTTAGTAAGGCTTCTGACGCTTTGCCATACTTCTAAAAGGGGCATGACATTTTTTGCATTCTCCCTGTTCCCATAAAGCTGGGATAGCAAAACGCTCTTTGCAAAAGGGACATTCTGAAAGCAAACGCAGCTTATGATCATCACACCCCACAGTTGATTGAAACTGCCACTCTAATCGATGATATGGTTGCTCTACATAACACACAGCACACAACCGTATTGGCTCCATTTTCATTTTTTCACCCTTGGGCGGGAGCATTTGAGCAATTCGGTCTACATCTAAACCAATTAATTTAGCAATTGCTTCTAATTCCTTTTGACTGGGAAATGGATTAAACCGAAATTTCTCCCACCGTGCTAATACTGGGCCAATTCCTGCGGCTTTACTTAATGTCCCAGGAAATGAGACGCAAACTGCCTCGTGTCGCCTAAATCGTCCAAAATAGTGACTAATACTCTCCCCTTCGTTGGGTTCTACATACCAAGGCGGCTGTTGAACAGCTTCTGGCTCCATAACTACATTTCAATACCTAAACGGCTTGCCATAGACAAGGGAAATCAAACTGTTTAACAACTGCCATAGCAATCTAGTCAGTTATCTTGGCAGCAAGCTGGTTGAAATCCTGGATGCTGAGAGTATTATTCGGTTAACCGAATCTAATTGTTCGGTTAACCGAATAATACTATGAAACAGTTTGATCAGCAATTTTAGGAATCTTGTCTCGCCCATCTCACCAAAGCCTCGTATATCTTTTTGGGGAAAGATTATATCGAAGTTTGTCCGCGATTGCTTTGGCTCATCAACTTTAGAAATATTTACCGCCAGATCATCATATCCCTGCAACCCTTTTTAAAATCTCAAAAATGTTTAGCAATGTTTTTTAATGTGTTAAAATGTTTATCTGATAAAGTAAGAATATTAAAAAACACTAATTTAATGCTTGCAGTAACTTGAAGAATGCTTATAGCTTTTGAGATATAGGAAAGCCTCTATGCGTGATATTCTCCGCCAAATACCGCCAGTAGCGATGCCAGAAGTAATTCCCAGCGAATTACCCCACCAGAGATTTCGTCTTGGTGAATGGGTGCGCTGGTTTCAAGTACCCAACGGTGATTATGGTCGCGTTATTGGAGTCATATACACTCAACAAGCTAGTTGCATTGCCACTGGCTTACATTACTTAGTTCTTTTAGATGAGCGCAGTCCCTCTCGTGACACCTGTGCCTGTGACTTTGCTTTCGAGGAAGATATCGAACCCCTAGATAACTCATTCTTAGAAAGGCTTCAGGGCAATCATGTCTGAAGCGCAACAACATCAACAGTTGCTAAAACTGCACAACCAAATGTTCATGTCCCCCCAAGATTTTAGCTATCGTTGGGGATTAGGTTACGAAGAATTAGCAAAAATCTGTGCCATCTCTAAATCAACGGCTTATCACTGGTTGGGTGGACAAGCCAGCCGCCGAGAAGCTGGATTACCTTATCAGAGAATTATGGCTGTGGCTGATTTTCTTTTCGCCAACGCCGAAGTAATTAACCCTCTGTTGGAAGAATGGCATAATCCTCAACACCCGAATTAATCCTTCAGTTTTTGCAAATTGACAAAACTTTTCTTCATCACCTTGACTGACATAAAAAATTGGTAGTAGGGTGCAATTTATCGTCACCAGCCTAGCCCTGCTCCATGAACCGTTCCACCAATGATTCCTATTACTTGCCCTCTAGTATTGAATTGACCCAAAGCCATGTCCTGATTCATCGCATGGCAATCCCTCTCAAAAATGCAATCAGCTATTTACAACAATTTCCCCAGTCAGAATACGAGGATATTTGCCGGGATGCTTTTGAGTTAGGATTTCTTTGCTTGCAAACTGCTCAAACTCGTCATGGCAACGAATTAATTAAGCAGCAGATGGAATCTTTATTGGTGGAGTTTCAGCAGGCAGTCAAAGTAATTGCTGAGTCTTTTGGGCAGGAATTAGTTAATCAAGTCGGAACAGATAATGGCCAATTATTAGCTCCACTGCAAGCTCAAATTAATTTGACTTCAGCCGTCCTTACTGAAAAACTCAATAGCGTCGGCACTTTGCTCACACACGAAATTGACCCCGCCAGAGAAACTTCTGTTGTTGGCCGCTTTCTCTCTTCATTACGTCAACTATTAGATGCTAAACGTTCTGATTCTATCCAGGGAGCATTTAAAGCAGCATTAGTAAATGCCACTAAGGAAAACGGTACTCTGGCAGTGGCAGTCAAAAATGTGGTTTCCGAGTCGGTCAAACCGCTAGCTGAACAAGTGGAAAAACTGACTAGGGAAATTCGAGATCAACAGGTAACACAACAAGTACTTGAGCAGACAACTGCAAAAGGCATAACTTATGAGGAGTTAGTTGTTGTCGAGTTGCAAAATTGGTCAAAGTTGAGTGGTGCGGAGGTAGAGCATATTGGTAATGATGGAGACACTGGCGATATTCTTGTCAAATTTACAAGTAAATCGCTAGCTGCAATTGAAGTATCAATTGCGATCGAGCTAAGAAACAGACCCTCAAAACCTTTTGGTCGTCAAGCAATCACTCAACATTTACAAGAAGCAATGGTGCGGCGTTCTGCTAATTCGGCAATTTTTTTAAGTTATTCCCGTGAGGGGTTAGCACAAGAAATCGGTGATTGGGCAGAGGGAGTTTCTGAGTCAGGTTATTGGATCGCCACAACCCATCCATTTTTAATTATTGCTATCCGCTTTTTGGTGATCCAGCAAAGGTTAAATAAATTGCGTACCTTTGAATCAGAACTGGATGTGACTGCTGTTGAACAACAAATTCAGCAGATTCGCACAGCTTTAGGACGAATCAGGACTATAAAAAAATCTCTGACGGAAATTGGGAAGGGTGTGGCTGTAATTAAAGTTGAGGCAGATGCGCTGAGTGGAGATATTCAATCAGCGTTGAAATCAATTGAGCAAACACTAAGTTTTGTTGGCAACAAAAGTATCGATTAAGAGATTAAGTCCCATAATCCTGTAAAATCATTAATTTCTAGCTTCATAGCTTATATTTCATGCCCGAATATCTTGATATTTAAGCAAAGGACATATTTTAGCCTTTCCTATCAAATTTAACTCTTGGTTGTTTACGTCTACCAAAACGTTGGGTCAAATCGTGTTGATTCAGTTCAAAATTCGGTTCATCAATTTTCAGTATTGCAATCTTGCGAATTAAATCATATAAAGGCTCAATCAAACCTTTGGATCTCTGTTCCAAATAAGAAATTGCACTATCAATTTGAGTAAGATTTAATCGACGGTTTTCTAGCAGAAATTTTTCTTCCCAGTCGTCCACAACCTCAATTATTTCTTCTTTCGTTAAATTAGGAAACTCGTATGACTCTAAAAATGAGTCATGAACGCGCACGTATGGGAGACTTTTCCGTTCAAGAATATTATCGCCTAGATAGTAAGTTCCAACTAGGATAACTGGAATTCGCATTTTTATAAAAACATCGATTAGCTCATTAAAAGCTTCCAATGTTAAATAGTCGGCATTACCAATGATGAGTATTTTGACACCGTATCCTTTAAGAGTTCCCCATGCACGCGATCGCAAATCTCGCAGTGTTCCAACATGAGCAAGCGGATGACCTATTTCTTCCATAATGGAACAATATAAATCTGTTGGCCCACCATGCTGGTCAATTTCGGCATAGATCACAGTCGCAGGAATTTCTAACAGAGTTCCTCGCCGTTTCACATATTGCGTCCTGTACAGTTGACAGGCTTTTAATAAGCCAGAACCTGTAGCAGAGGTAACATAACCACAGAGTTTTGCATCACGCTGGTCATCAAGCCAGTCAAACAATTCCGTATCGCGGTCTAGGGGAAGGTAAGTGTTAGCTTTGCCAATCCGTTCAACCTCAGCTTGTGCTTCAGGCGATCGCCGTAGTTCCTCAGCAGGTTGCAAACTTGCATCAAACGACTTCTGAAATTCTAGATTGGCACTGGCTAAGTTTGTCTCTGACATGGCAATTACCAATTATCCTTCATAAATTGGTTCCAATCTTTCACACCTACTCTAGGTCGCCGTCTAACTTTGGCTGTTTGATTGGGATCAGGTTTATTTTGCGTAACTTGCTTATCTATTGAATTTACAGTGTTTTGTGCAACTGCGTCAGAAGTAGATATTAAATCTTCTTGTGATGTTGTTATTTCCTCTGGTGTTGCATTTTCAGGAAATAACTCTACTACTTTTGATTTGTTAGTTTTAACCTCGTGTTTTTGCTGGGCTTTTTTACGGCGTTCTCTGCGTCTCTCCTTACGAGTTGTTTCTACATCCTCAAAAACAGACAATCGTTCGTTTAAAATAGAGGAATTATCTACTTGTTTACCTTCATCGCGCAATTTTTTCTTAATATGGTTCAATTCAGCCAGAGACATTCTTGCTCGTTTACAATCTCTAGCTTGTATAACACCTATAAAATTTCCTGGTTCACCGTTAATAGGGCGAGTATAAGCAAGAACTGTTGTAATATTACGCTTGTCATATCTTAAAGAAACTTGCTTACCTTCATAATTTAACAAGCAGTCTCCTTGATATACCCAACCAAGAAAGTTTACGGAACCATGTTTTTCTACATTGCGTATCGCAATTTTCATTAAACAAATATCTAGTTCACGTTGATCGATAAGTTCAGGTTCTTCTAATAAAAAACTGGATTTCCATCGCACAATACGTTTTTGATTAATCCTTGGATAATCATGATGATTGTAGTGGTCTACAAAATATTTCACCAATCTTTTTTCTAATTGATCAAGCGTCAGACAGGCAGTTCTTTCAGCTTCGGGAGGGCGTTCTTCAACACTTGAACCAGTATATCCACCAAAGAAAGACAAAATTTCTTTATTAATCTTGTCAAAAATAGATTCAATTAAACCACCTGCCTGTGGAAAAGCACGCAATCGTCGTATAAAACCTAACTGTAGCGAAATTTGTTTTAAATGTTCTGACTTAAATTCCTTTGCACGGTCTGTCATTATATATTCAGGAATTCCACAAACCTGCCATGTTTGTTCGAGTTCGTACTCTGCTCCATAGTGCTTTGGTAAAATTGCATGACGCAGAGCCAAAGCAACTTCATGTGAGCCAGCAGGTTCAAAACCTAAATGAAAACCTGCGATACAGCCAGAATAACTATCCATTACTAACGTTATGTATGCACGACCAATAACTTGTTTAAATTCCTCGTCAACCAACAAAATATCTAATCTCGTATGGTCTATTTGCCAAATTTGGTTGCTTTCTGTGATTTCTAAAATACCTTCAGTTGTTTGAAGAATTTTTCCTTCTATGGGTGATCCAGGATGACGTACTGTCTTATTTTTCTCTTCTAAATAACAATTTATTACCTTATAAACAGTGACATGAGAAGGATGCCGCCCTGCTATTAAATCTTCCCTCACCTGAGAGTATCTCTTAAATTTTTCATCATATTTCTTGTGTTGTAATTCCTCTCCTTTAGAAGCTAAAGATTTTAAATAGACAAAAATCTGATTGTGATTAATCCGAGAACCTTCTGTATTACCCCATTCATGAAGGCTCACAATAAAATCATGCCAATACTTGGAAATACGATATTCTCCCTTATCCTTGCGCCCAACAGCTAGATTTGCAACTCCTATCTGTTCAACTTTCGCTATCATGCGTTTAATGGTTCGAGTGCTTTTACCCAGAGCTTTCGCTGCATCTGCGATCGCCTCTCTGCGAACCTTTTTATTTGATGCTTGCACAATGGCATCAATGATATCGACTTTTTGCTGAAACTCTGGCGAATCATCATTAAACAGTAGATAAGACTTCCCCTCTACCTGCTCTCCACCCTGCTCAGTAGCAAGAACTTCCTCATGATCGGGGAGATTAGCGCCTTGACTCAAAGAACGCGTAGACATACACTTGACCCGTCTTCCAAGAAAAATGACATCATTTACTTTAAAAATTTATCAGAAAAATGACATCATTTACTTTAAAAGTAGCGAGAGAATAATTCAAGGTAAAATATGGCTCAAAGACTTTTGTAGTCAGGCTTTTGGCTTATTAGAGAGCTATTGGAAATTGGACAATAATTCTTTAAAAGTGACAATAATTATTTAATGGACACCATTTGTACTTGTACATTCGTACATTATGTGTCGCATTTCTCAAATTGATGTCGTTTTTCTCAAATTGATGTCGCTGAGACTATTTTTCGGAGTCAATTCGATTATTCTGAGTTTTCGCAAATTAATGTCGTTTTGTCTTACTATTGACTACACAATAAGTTATTAATCCAAGTGCATTATTCGATTATTTATAATTGTTCGATCGCAGCACTCCTTTCAACCCTCCCATGATCAGCCCTACTTTATAACCATTTTAAAGTCTTATTAAGACAAGTTAACAACCTATTTTCAACCCACCCCTAGTCGGGATGGTAATTGAAACTCAGCCCTGAAACTTCAGTTTTTGATGATTTCTTTCAACCCACTCCTAGTCGGGATGGTAATTGAAACTCTTCAAAATCTGCGATCGCACTCAAGCCCGATTCTCTTCTTTCAACCCACCCCTAGTCGTGTACGTTCGCAAATTATAGACAAATCCAGAATAACGGATTCGAGAATGATTCACTTAATTAATAACTCATAGCTTTATTAAAGCCAACCACGCAAACCATAGACAAAAGAACCAATGTACTCTTTTAAAGCTGTGGTAAATTGGTGCAAGTTGTCGGTATCAGGTAATAAATTCAGTATAGCGGCTTTGGGAGTGCTACTAAGTTCTTGCAGCTCACCCTGAGTAACTAAAAAGTCAGTGGGTGTAGGAATAGCATTAATTCCTTGACGTTGGAAAATCCGCAGAGATCGCGGCATGTGCATTGCAGAAGTAACTAATAATACCTGTTTAATATTACGAGATTCTAAAATTTTTCGGACATTTACAGCATTTTGATAAGTATTAAGAGATTCAGTTTCCTGAACGATTGCCTCAGATGGAATACCAATAGATGTCAGTATTGTTGCCATATCTGCCGATTCTGGCGAACCGCTACCACGCCAATCAATGCGCCCCCCGCTAAGAATGATTATAGGCGCTTTTTTTTGGCGATATAGTTGTGCGGCATAAATCACGCGATCGCCTGCTTCACTCAAATCAACCGTAGGTCTTGGGAAAAAAGCTGATTTAGTTGCGCCACCCAAAACCACAATCGCTTCTGCAACAGGTACTTGAGCAGACGGGAGATTTTGCCATTCTAGCGATCGCACCAATGATTTAGCGATCCAAGCATTACTACAAAATAGTAATAAACTTAGAGCAAAAGCAATTGCGATCGCCGCAGTGCGCGGTCGTTTCCACAATGTGACTAATGCCACTACCAAACTGACACAGGCTAATCCGAGTGGATAAAAAAATAGTGGTAGTAATTTGGATAGATATAAAAACATATTGAGGATTAGGGATTGGGTATTAAAGATTAGAGATTGAGGATTGGGGACTGGGTATTAAGATTAAAATAATTCTTTCCCATTCCCCAGTCCTCAGTCCCTAATCCCCAGTTCCTACCTTTCCCAAAATCTGAAATTAAAACTACTTCCAGGAGTGCGACGGTAACGGCGGGCGGTTTTTCTGATTTGCCTTTTGTTGATCCTGTCGTTGGTTGGTTCAATTTCACTCTCTTCTGATTCTTCAACTTGCAACTGAGTTCTAGTTTCTTCCTTACTTCCCCACCAAGCAATAATCCAGCCTCCAGCTAAACCGCCTATTCCACCTAGTAAGATACTCATTGGTGGTGGATACCCCAAATAGACAAAGCCAAGCATGAAAAATAACCAGTATTTCAGTCCTGTATCAACGCCATCAGAAGAGGCTACAGTTGGTGCTTGGGTGCTATTGTTGGTTAAACTTGTGATCCAGCTGAGGATGAAACCGCCCATGATTCCTAAGAAGATACTTAGGGCTGGCGCAGAGCCGGTCATTACTAATATAAATGTTAAAAATGCCCCAAATAACAATTGAGAAAAGAAGGTGGGAGAAATACTAAAAAAGTCGTTCTTTTTGTCTGCCATACAGTAAAAAAAGCTATTAACTACATACTAATTCGTACTTCGTAATTTTCGATTCAATTACGAATTACGAATTACGAATTACTTGAGTTGTATCCAAAATCTTTACGTAGGTTTGTTCTTCTTCAGTGAAAGGTTCAGCTTGTTTGATTTGTGAAGATAATAAATCGGCGGTGGCATCAGCGATATCACCAGTGCGATTGTTTAGACGCTCTTTTAGAACTTCTAGCGGTGCTGTACATTGGATAATCTGAAAGGGAATTTCGTGCTTTGTAGCTTGAGCGATCGCTTCTTGCCGCAATTGCTGTTTATCATACTTGGCATCCAAAATCACCGAAAAACCAAGTTTCGCAAGGATAATTCCCAATTCCAACAGCCGTGTGTAGGTTTTTTCGGTCATCTCAGGTGTATACAAATCATCGCCACCTTTTTCCCACAGAGGAATTCCCCCTAAATGTTTCCGCACCGCATCAGAACGCAGGTGAATCGCTCCCTGTTGACGGGCTAAATATCTGGCTGTGGTACTTTTACCAGAACCCGACAACCCCGACATCAAAATTAGCCCTCCAACCTTTGGTTTAGTATACTCCCAAGCTTGTTTGTAATACTCACTGGCGGTTTTTGTCGCCTCTTCTTTTACCGTCGCAGGTACACTCGGATCGCCTAGCAAAAATGATGTCACCTTCGCTCTGACATAAGCTTGCCGACTTAAATATAAAGGCAGCACCTGTAAACCTTCCCAGTCTCCAGTTTGCTCTATGTAGGCATTCAAAAACGCATTACCTAAGTCTTTGCGTTGCCGCGCTTCCAAATCCATCACCGTGAACGCCACATCGTACATCACATCGACAAAGCGAAACGGCTCGTTAAATTCAATGCAATCAAACAGCAAAATTTTATCGTGCCACAGGGCAATATTTCTCAGGTGTAAATCCCCGTGACATTCACGAATATAGTTGTTGTGAATTCTGCTAGCAAATAATTCTGGACATTCGGCAAAAAACTTATCTGTATATTGCTTTGTTTCTGTAAATTGTGCTTGAGTCTGGGGGCCACTAATATAATTCTCAGTTTGCTCATAATTCTCGTCAAATGCAGCCCGGACTTTTGGGACTTCACCAAAACTGCGAATATAATCATTCGTCTGTGCTTCGGCATGATATTGAGCCACCACCCGTCCCAACTCATCTAGAAGTGTCTCATTTAACTTACCCTGTTCAAAAAATGTACTCAATAGCGACTCTTGAGGAAACTGCCGCATTTTCAGCACATATTCTACAGCCTCAGCCGTTCCCCCTAACTGGTATTGCTCCCCTACCAGAGTTATGGGCAAAACTTCTAAATATAGTTCACCAGCACCCCGCTGATTTAACCGTAACTCTTCCTGACAAAAATGCTGCCGCTTTTCTAAGGTGGAAAAGTCCAAAAAGCCAAAGTTCATCGGTTTTTTCAACTTATAAGCGTAATCTCCAGTCAGCAGCACATAAGAAATGTGAGTTTGAATTAGTTCAATGGGTTCTGTTACCGCATGGGGATAAAATCCAGGCTGCAACATTTGCTGAATTAAGACTGGAAGAGTCGCTTCTGTCATTTCTATTCCTCTGCGCTCTCTGCGCCTCTGCGGTTCAAATACAAAAAAACCAGGAGTTTCCCCCTGGCTATCATCAAAAATTATTACACACTTTACGTAGCTTCAGAGACTGTTTCACCCTCTAACTCAGCCTCATCCTCAGCAGCAGCACTGATTTGCGGCTGCGAGACGCTAACTACGACTCGCTCCGTATCACCAAGAACTGTAAGACCTTGAGGCAAGACTAGCTCGTGAATACGTAAGCTATCTCCGATTTGCAGGTTAGAGACATCAATTTCAATTATTTCCGGGATGTTTTCTGGCGCACAGCTCACTTGCAACTCAGTGATAACAGTGTCTAAAAAACCTCCTTCTTGTTTAACACCAACAGCATTTCCCAAAAAACGCAGTGGTACTTCTACAGTGGTGTCACCGTGACCAGCAACCGCGAAAAAGCTGAGGTGATAGGGCGTACCTTTTGCTGGATGGATTTGAAGTTCCCGCAGCAGGGTTTTACCACGCCAAGGTGCATCAGCAATGTTTAATTCAATCAAGGTGTTATTAACTGAAACCCTTTTGAGCAGGCGCTCAACAGTTTTAGCATCAATAGTCAAAGAAATTGATTCTGTACCCTTGTGACCGTACAAATTTCCAGGTATCAATCCAGAACGGCGCAAAGCTCTTGGCTTGCTGCCTTCTGGACGTTTTTGAGATTCGACTGTAATAGCCATAGAAGTTGTCCTTTGTCAGTTGTTAGTTGTCAGTTGTCATTTGTCATTTGTCATTTGTCATTTGTCAGTTGTAAACACCAATGACCAATGACTAATGACCAATGACTAATTTACGCACTTAGCAAGGTAGCAGGTGTGCCGTCAGCCTGCAATAAAGCGCGTTTGGGCCCGTGGATGGGGTCTTCTACGATTATTGTTTGATCGCGGCTTGCTCCTAGTGAGACGATCGCGATCGGGACTTCCATTAATTCGGCGAGGAATTTTAGATAGTCCAGTGCTTGCTGTGGTAAGTCTTCCAGGGTGCGGCAGTGGGTTGTTGACACTTTCCAACCTGGTAAGGTTTTATAGATGGGACGACATCGAGCAAACTGACGAGAACTTGTGGGGAAGTGTTCGCTGCGTCGGCCATCTATATCATAAGCTACACAAACTTGGATTGACTCTAATTCATCGAGGACATCCAGTTTGGTCAATGCCATACAATCCATGCCGTTAATTCGCACGGCATAGCGACCAATGACCGCATCAAACCAGCCGCAGCGCCGTTTGCGTCCGGTGGTTGTGCCAAATTCGGCACCGCGATCGCACAACAATTCACCCAACTCTCCATCCAATTCCGTGGGAAATGGCCCCTCTCCCACCCGCGTTGTGTAGGCTTTCGACACGCCAATTACTCGGTCAATCGTTGTCGGCCCTACCCCTGTACCAACGCAAGCCCCACCCGCGACGGGGTTAGAGGAGGTGACATAAGGATAAGTTCCATGATCTAGGTCAAGGAGCGTACCTTGTGCGCCTTCAAACAAAATATTGCGCCGTCGCCCAATCGCATCGGATATTTTTAACGATGTATCAACAACGTGAGGGCGCAAACGTTCTGCATACCCCAAATACTGTTCAATCACCTCTTGTGCATCTAGAGGCGGCAAGTTGTAAAGCTTTTCTAAAATGACGTTTTTATAATTAATCGTCCACTCCAACTGCTCACGTAGCCCATCGGGATCCATCAAGTCTAAAACCCGAATCCCTGTACGTTCAGATTTGTCAGCATAAGTCGGCCCAATGCCCCGACCTGTTGTGCCGATCTTATAGCTTCCCCGTCGTTCTTCAGATGCCTGGTCAATCAACCGATGATAAGGCATTGTTACGTGGGCTGTCTCAGATATCAGCAGGTGGTCAGTGGAAATATTTAGTTCTTTTAGTTGGTCGATTTCTGCGATCAAAATCTGTGGATCGATGACTGTTCCACAGCCGATAATGCAATCAGTATTTGGATACAAAATACCAGAGGGAATCAAGTGCAGTTTAAAAGTTTGACCTTTAACTACAATCGTGTGTCCAGCATTGACACCCCCTTGGTAACGAACCACAACATCTGCGGAGCGACTGAGTAAGTCAGTTATTTTACCTTTTCCTTCATCGCCCCATTGGGCACCTATGACAATGACGTTAGCCAAGAGCTTATATTAAGAAGTAAAGTTTCCACAAACTATAATTATTAACATATTGTTTGAATCATGTCAAGCTGATTATTGTATATTCACCGGAGCGGAGGTCATTCGCACGCCAGTTGTTCTTGGGAGGACATTGCGCTGGTAGGGTTTGCCGACAAAAAGTTTTCTGACTTGTTCGCGTTGGCGCAGCGTCTCACAGAGAATACCGGACTCAATACTGCTCGGTTAAAAGTCGATCCCCCCAACCCCCCTTAAAAAGTGGGAAGAATCAAAGTCCCCCTTTTTAAGGGGGATTTAGGGGGATCTAGAACCTTTAATACCGACAAGAGGACTTTTCAAACATCCTCTTACTTACGCAATAATCCTCTGATGTCCTACTCTATGGGCAACCACTTCTGTACAAGACGCTTTGCGAATGTGTCTATGCGTTCTATGTAGTTTATTTTTTGATGATTTAAAACTGCCTTGATTACACTACTGCTCAAAATGAATTTATATTAAAAACTAGCGGATTTATTTGTAACTATTATGTATAAATCATCATCCCAAAAAATCCAGATATTTACAACTCTAAAAAATTGTATTTTTTACCCGTGTTATCAAAATCATTAAAATATTCTCAGTACTTGTTTTTAATCTTTAATATTAACTGATGGATGTTATCTGCCGCATAAAAGGCGATCGCACGATCAAAAAATGTTATCGAGTCCACAAGCTAAAAGCAATATTCGTCTTAGCCTTGGCAATTGTATTTACTAATGCTGTAGTCTCTTATAGCAATACTATGAAGCTGATTCACAACCAGCAATGGGTGACATCTTCTTATGAAGTTATTACTCAAGTTGAAAGTATTAAATATACACTCCAAGATACTGAAACGGCACAACGTAATTACCTAATTACAGCAGATGCAGACGATCTAAAAACTTATCTTGCAGCTTATCAACAAACTAATCGCAATATTCAAATTCTCAGTAAGCTAACTGCTAATAACCATCAAAAACAACAATGGATTTATTTGCTGGAGCGGAAAATTACCAGTAGGCTCAGTATTCTGCAACAAGAGATTTCCCTCAGACAAAACCAGGGATTTAAGGCAGTTCGACAGCGAATCTTATCTGATAAGGACAACCCAAGTAGCAAAGAAATCCAACAGCTTATTCACGATTCTTTAGAGGTAGAGCAAAATTTATTACAGCAGGGAATGCAGCAGGTGCAAGCAAGTTACCAAAAAGCGATAGTTACATTTTTTCTCGCTGCTATTGTGGATTTGGTGTTAGTGGCGCTGCTGTATGATTTATTGTGGCATTATATCAGACAACTTCAGCAGATGGAACTGGCCCTACGCCAAAGCGAAAACCGTTTACGAGCCATGATAGATGCAGAACCAGAATGTATCAAGTTAATTGCTAAGGATGGCACCCTTTTAGAAATTAATGCCGAAGGATTGGCAATGATGGAAGTGGAAAGTGCTGATGTATTGATTGGTAAACCAATTGATGCTGTAATTGTGCCAGAATATAGAGCAGCTTTTGCCAACTTGCATAAAAGTATCTGCCAAGGTAACAAGGGGACTTTGGAATTTGAAATTGTGGGATTTAAAGGTACTCGTCGCTACATGGAAACTCATGCTGTACCACTGCGTAACGAATCTGATGGTACATTTACCCATTTGGCACTGATGCGAGATATAACCCAGCAAAAACAGGCAGAACAGAAAATTCGCGAACAAGGGTTGCTGCTAGATGTATCAACTGAGGGGATTATTGTACGAAATATCCACAACCAAATCTTGCTTTGGAATCAAGGTGCTGAACATCTGTATGGCTGGAAGGTTGAAGAAGTTGTAGGTAAGAATGTGTTGTAACTTTTGCATAAAGATATTTCACCACAGCTAGATGATGCTTACTTGAAGGTGATAAATACAGGTGAGTGGCGGGGTGAGTTACATCAACTAACAAAGGAAGGGAAAGTAATTATCGTTGAAAGTCGGTGGATACTGATTCTAGATGATAATGGACAAACTAAGTCGATTTTGAGTGTGAACACCGAGATTACGCAGCAGAAACAACTGGAAGCTCAACTTCTGCGATCGCAACGTTTGGAGAGTATCGGTACTCTAGCTAGCGGTATTGCCCATGACCTGAACAATATACTATCCCCAATTTTAATGTCAGTTCAACTGTTGCAGAAGAAATTGCCCGATTCGCAGAGTCAGCAAATACTGCAAACTTTAGAAAATAATGTTAAACGAGGTGCTAATTTGCTCAAACAAGTATTGTCTTTTGCACGCGGTATTGAAGGCAAACGGACGATTGTGCAAATTCAGCCTTTGATGGCAGAAATGGAGCAGATTATCGCTCAAACATTTCCCAAATCTATCATCTGTCAGGTAGATATTCCTAAAAATCTGTGGTATGTCCGTGGAGACACAACTCAACTACATCAGGTGCTGATAAATTTAGTAGTCAATGCCCGCGATGCTATGCCCAATGGCGGTATATTGAGGATTGCAGCAGAAAATCTGGTGATTGGCGAACATTCTGCCCAGATAAATATTGATGCTAAAGTAGGTTCTTATATTGCGATCGTGGTGACTGATACTGGAATGGGAATGTCGTCGGAAGTCCAGGAAAGGATTTTTGAACCATTTTTTACCACCAAAGAGGTAGGCAAAGGTACAGGTTTAGGACTTTCCACAGCGTTGGGTATCATTAAAAATCATGGTGGTTTTGTTAATGTTTACAGTCAGGTAGGCAGAGGGACTCAATTTACAGTTTACTTGCCTGCTTCAACATTCAGAGACACACATTCGCTGTCTCAAGAACTGGAATCAGTTATAGGAGATGGCTAATTTTTTTTGGTGGTGAAAGGGTTACGTGAGAAAGGTTTTTAAGCACAAGCGATCGCAGAATAATCTGGTTTTACTGTCCAGTCGTAATGGTGAAGCAGTGTAGAAAGCAAATCAAAATTACCAATCATGGTAGAGTTTTTCTGCGTAGAACATAATCTCTTCATTTGGCAATCTAATTTTTGGTTTTTGCCGAGGATACAAACTTTCAACTGCACCTGTATCCTGTTCAATGACTATGGCTGCTGCTTTTAAAACAGAATTTTTAAACAGAAATTTCATCAAAGGATTGACTACTTTGGCATACATCAAAATAAACGTCTTGGTGATTTTTTCTGTTTCAGGATAGAGAATATGAATTTGAGCAATATCACCAATCGGCGTTTTAGCAAAAAAACCAGTAGTTGAAGGAAAAGCGTATTCGAGTGTGTTACTGAGATTTTTGGGTAGAATGCCTAAAATGGGGTTTTTTATAATTTCTCCTAGCGGATTATTATCTCTCCTCAAATCTTGTTTGATTGTGGCATAGTATCCTTTTTCCTCAAAAGAATTGACATGACAATATTTAATTTTAAATAGTTCTTTATGAGTCCCGTTTTGGTGGTTATAGTCATAGTTAACCATCAGATTGCTCAAAAAGTCACCCTGAATACTTTTATCCCCAGTTACTCCAAGGAACTCGTATTCATCAACAATTTTTTGATGCAAATTGGGGATAGGCAATCTTGGCTCAAACCCAGCATAAGTCCAGAGACAATCATTGCTAATAATTAGCTCTAATGGTTTTGTAATAGGCTGATTATCTTTTTTTTCTCCTTGCTGTAGTCTGCCTTGTCCATCAAATTCTAGTGCATGAAAAGGGCAAGTAATAGTATTTCTCTCTTGACAAACCCAGCCATCTGATAAGGGGGCTTGCATGTGGGGGCAGATGTTATCAAGGGCAAAAAATTCACCTTTTTGGTTTTGCCAAATAACATAATCCTGTCCGTTTAAAGTAATTTTATTAGGTTTATTCACTCCTAATGTAGATTTGTGCGCGATTAACCAAGGCGCACCAGGTAAAATTGGTTTCATTTTTCCTCCAAAATATTGATAATTTATTGAAAAATCGCTAGATGCGTGAGCAAAAAGTAACGAAACATTGAAACTTAAAAGTTGTAAACAAGCTGGTGTCGCCTGTCCTACATCTGAATGTAAATTGGGATAATTTAAGTCTTGTCTGCAATGGACGAACTGACTATACCAGGCATTTGCTCGGCTAAGTTTGGCTACTGCATGGATAAGTTAGACAATTAACTAATTTTTTAGTTAGTGAATATTAATTTAATAAATTTTATCTTCTATGTCAACTACTAACCAATTTTTTAGTTAATATATTTTGGTTATGATGATGGAGCAATGTGGGTCGTTCAACGGAGTCAAAATTCTCATCTAAAAAGCCGCGTCAGGTGCGCGATGCAGAAGCGACGAAAAAGCAGATTCTTGATGCGGCAGAAGCAGAGTTCGCTAGAAATGGACTTCAAGGGGCGCGGACAGAGGCAATCGCTAGAGGTGCAGGTGTCACCACCGCGATGATTTACTACTACTTCCAGAGCAAAGAAGGGCTATATCAAGCTGTTCTGCAACGTCCAGCGATGGAGATGCACGAAGAGTTGGGACAGCTAAATCTGGATCGGTTCCCACCAGAGGAAGCCTTGAAGATGCTTGTCAAAGGAGCGATCGCTTATGAGGCTGCTCACCCGCACAGAGGAATGCTTTGGTTTCAAGAAGCAAACCAAAATCAGGGAAAGTATTTCAAACAGGGGAATTGGCAAGAAAATTTTAGCTATCTCATCAATATTTTAGAGCGTGGAATGGCGGAAGGTTGTTTCCGTCAAATCGATCCATTTCTGACCACTCTGCATATTATTGGGGTTTGTAATATGTACTTCAACGCCTATGAAAATATCAAACATACTAGACCCGATTTGCAACTGCTGAGTCCAGAAATGATTGAGCAGCATACTCAAGCAGCAGTTAATTTCATTTTGGCTGGTGTGCAAGCAATCAAAGTTAACAATATATCAAAGGAGAGTAATGCGAACAGCGACGATAAGTAAAGGACTCTTATCCAAATGGCACTAAGTTAAGCTGAAGAGTATGCAGCGTAAAGATTGCAGAAGGGCAGGGGGCAAAGGTGCAGAGGGGAATTTCTAAATATTCGAACGCAATACCTAAAACTTCTTCTTTCTCCCCTGCTCCTCCGCTCCCCTGCTCCTCTGCTCCTCTGCACCCAAGAGCCTCAACGATTTTCCCTTTACAAGCGTGCCATTCGACTCTTATACATTACTGACTTTTTTGGTTGTTGTGGCTGTTCGATTATTGCAATTGCGAGTGAAATTCTGCCTAACTTCTAAATACCTAGAGCTACTCTAGTTTCGGGGCCCACTACACCATCTACAAGTAGACCTTTACTTGCTTGAAAGCTTCGGACTTGGTTAACAGTTTCTTGACCGTAAATTCCATCAACCCTGAGATTACCTAAAGCTGTCTGAACGTCTCTCACAAGCTGACCTCTAGAACCAGGAGTAAGAATCACTGAACCCCCAACGCCACCAGGACTACCACTAGGACTACTTATAGTAGGATTGTTAGGTTTGTCACCAACCCATCGAGCAAAAACGTATCTACCCGTAGTAAGCCTAGCAAAACCGTTTTCATATCTTTCAATCGCTGGAAGGGTTGCTCCATTTGATACACAATCCACATAAGAGTAGTTAGTGCTTGGGCCTGTACGGATACGTAAACAACTGCCGTTAGTCTTTACATAAGCAGCCGAACTCACTTGAATTTGGGCAGCAACAATAAGTAATACACCAACACCAGCTAAAGCTAACCAAGCTGAAGATTTAAGAAGTTTTTGCCAATTAAATTTAGACTTGCTGATTCCAGATGCCTGTTTTTTAGTAATAACTATGTCAGAAGATTTAAGAGGTGTTTCCGCATTTAATTGAGATTTAAGCGGATTATATTTGGTCTTTCCAGATGCCTCTTCCTGAGCAATAAACATGTGAGAATAAGCAAGATATTCCATAATGCACCCTTTTATATGAAAAAATGAGTACTCACAGAGAACTACTAGGTTGTTCTCTGTATTTATTCTTAGTATATTTTATATCAGCAGCCTTTTAAAAGGTTTTTACTAGTAGCGAAATTAAGAAAAAATAAATAAAATTAACCTGAGTTTGATGAACCGTAACCTACCTTGAACTAAACCCGCATTTCTCACAAGCTTGAGGGAAAGGAGGGGCAGAGGGGCAGAGGGGCAGAGGGGAAAGAACTTGGTATTTGGAACTCTCCCCTGCTGTCTCAATGTGCAAATTAAAAACACAACAGCTTAGTTTGTAACTTCAACTTTAATGAATCAAAAGTATCATAATCATCTCATCAAAGGTTATAACTTTTAAGTATAAAATTTAAGCTTTTTGTTATTTAAACTACATTTGTGTATATATGAGCGTCAGTGGAAGCGATCGCAGTAAAAAATTCTCAGCCTAACTTTTAGTCATTGCTACCAGGCGTTGTAAACTCTTTTAGATAGATTTGGTATATTTAACTACCCTAAAGACAAGCTATTTAGGACTCAATAGCTGAATATTAACATTTATTAAAACTTAATTCTAGAAGAATCTAAGGATTTCCTGATATACTACTGTAAGTCCTAAAATTTAACGTAGTATGCGTAGAGACTAAAACAGTCCATTTCACAAATACTCAATAAAAGCAAGTATTTTCTCATCCAATTTTAGATTTTTATTACTTACAACTAGCTTACTTATATGGTTTATTTATGAAACAATAAACAATTATATCTAAATAGTACTGTTTGCTTATCAATTTTTAGTAGCTTAGTAAAAAAAATAATTTGCTGAGAAATTTATATTGGTTTAGTGCAACATGGTTAGTGTTTGAAGCTAAGTTAATTAAAAATAATAACGTGCTTGACAAGAGGCGTAACTTTCAACAAAAATATCACTGTTAAAGTAACCGAATAACAATGCAAAAACATGAAGCATAACCAACTTGGTAAGAGTGACTTAAAGGTTTCTGAAATATGTCTAGGCACTATGACTTATGGACAACAAAATACCATTGAAGAAGCCCACGAGCAGCTAGATTATTCTATTGCCCAAGGAGTCAACTTTATTGATGCGGCAGAGATGTATCCAGTTCCAACAAGTGCAGAAACTTATGGATTAACTGAAACTTACATTGGCGAATGGTTAAAACATCAACAAAGAGATCAACTTATTATAGCTACTAAAATTGCTGGCCCTGGTCGAGGCTTTAAATGGTTGCGTGGAGGAGCCAAAGCAATTGACCGTGATAATATCAAACAAGCTGTAGATGATAGTTTAAAAAGATTACAGACAGACTATATCGATTTGTATCAAATCCACTGGCCCGATCGCTATGTGCCACGGTTTGGGCAAACGGTATTCGATCCGACTCAGGTGGGAAACACCGTTCCGATTACTGAACAGCTAGAAGTTTTTGCCGACGTAATTAAGGCGGGAAAAATTCGCTATATCGGTTTAAGTAATGAGACACCTTGGGGAGTTGCCCAATTTAGTAATACTGCTAAACAATTGGGATTACCCAAAGTTGTCTCGATTCAAAATGCTTATAACTTACTGAATAGAGTATTTGATGGAGCCTTAGCAGAAGCAGTTTATCACGAAGAAATTGGATTACTCGCTTATAGTCCTTTGGCATTTGGTTTCTTGACTGGCAAATACCTAAACGGCAAACCAGAAAAAGCAAGAGTAACTTTGTTTGAAAATTTTGGTCAACGCTACTTAAAACCAAAAGTTAGTGAAGCAGTAGCAGCTTATATAGATATTGCCAAGCGCTATCAACTAAGCCCAGTGCATTTGGCTTTGGCATTTGTGCGGAGTCATTGGTTTGTGCCTAGCACAATCATTGGTGCTACGACATTAGAACAACTTAAAGAGAATTTGGAAAGTGTGGATGTAGTTCTCAACAAAGACATTTTGGAAGAGTTGGATATAGTTCATGCTCAGTCTCCAAACCCAGCACCTTAAGCGGATGTTTGAAAAGTCCTTAGTGATGTATCAAATACTTTTATATCCCCCTAAATCCACGCCACATGCTCCACTTGGGGAGACCCCAAGACCGCAGTGGCTCCCCTTAAAAAGGGGGACTTGGATTCCGGTTCCCCCCTTTATAAGCTATCCATTATAAACATCTTTCTTAACAAAAGCTTTGACAAAAACCAGAAATTGTGTATGTTGTAAACGAAAATCCTAA
>NZ_JBALDK010000243.1:0-41203 GCF_036917455.1 Nostoc sp.
TGTGCTTCAGTATGTCACTCATATTTTTGTGTCAAAAATTTATCGCAATCTTCTTTTACCACAGAATATTACTATTTTGGAGATGTCTAATAATTACTGGTAATAAAAGAAGAAGATAATAAAATAATGCATCAGGAGACAAAAACTTCCCTAAAATTAAATTAGGATTAGTGAAAATATTAATGATTATTTCTTTTGGAGAACTACCAAGGGAAGCATAAAACACAACTCCCCCAGCTTGTCCGCCTCTCAAAAAAGGTGCTAAATAACCAATAGTAAAAATATACCAAGATAAGCCTATTAAAATACAACATAATCCATAAACTCTTCGATTTTGCAATAGTAGCCAAACACCAAAACCTATTACCGTTAAGCTTAAGCTATCCTTACAAATTAAAACTAACCCAATAGCAAAAAATAATTGATAAGTACATTTCTCTATTGCTGCCCAAATTGCCCATAATAATGCAGGAACTGCTATACTTTCTGGACGAAAATCAGTAAAAAAATTACTATTAAATAAAGCCGGATAAAGCAAATAAGACAAACTTATTGCTTTTGAATAATTTATAGATAATCCAGCTTGTAGGCTTAATAAATAAATAGGTAAACACCCAAAAGCTAAACCAAAAGTTTGAACTAAAAATAACCAGTATTCACTAGGATATATTTTATATAGTAGGCTGATTGGATACAATATAAAGGCTGCATGATCGCCTATAACATGAAATCCAAAAAAAGAAGATATTGGGGGTAGATTCTGACTTATTAAATATACCCATTGGTCGAAAACAGCTAAATCAAGAGCAGTAGATTTAAATAAAAGATGTCTTAAACTACTAGAAATAAATAATATTAAAGTTCCTATAATAACTAAAAAGCTAATATAACCAAGCTTTTTTTGCATATTAATAACTAATAAATATACTAATTAATTAGTTTAATATAGAAGCGCTTACCACTAAAAGATATTAATATAGCTTAATAAAAAGTATTTTGCCTTATACAATTTCTTTCTGAGGCTGCGCTAAACCCTTTTAACTTCTTTATTTGTTTTATTCTCTACGAAATGCTACGCGAATGCGTCCTTTGCAGTTCGTTTTTCTTTCTTGTATTTATGGTTTAGTGCATCTTCATACAGAATTGGCATTAGAGAATGTTTCAAAATAAATTCAGAAAAAATTTTAAGAAACAAACTCTGGAAAAAAACTTATTTCACTTTGTCGCTATACCGATAATATGAGGACTAATAATCGGCAATTGTGCATCAAATCGCTCATAATGGATAGTAGCAAAACCAGCATTTTCTAAGGCAATCAAAGTTTCTCTATCTGGATGACAACCATTACCTATCACTTTCCAAATGGGACTAATTTTGCTTTGTAGTTTTCGCAATAGAGTTCCTTGAGGTGCGGCGACATGTTCAATAAATAAGAAGCGTCCACCAGGTTTGAGTACTCTTAAAACAGCTTGTAATGTATATTCTATATTCGGCACTGAACATAAAACTAAAGTACTCACAACATTATCTATGCTGTTATCTTCAGCATCTAACCATTCAGCATTACCAATTCGGAGATCGATTTTTAAGCCTAGTTTTTCTGCTTGTTTTTGGATATAGTAATGCTTATGTAGGTTTGGCTCGATTCCTATCGAGTGGATATCTTTAGGGTAGTAGGGTAGGTTAGGGCCTGTTCCTGGGCTGATTTCTAACACTTTCCCTTGAAGATTTGCAAAAAGAGAACGTTTGCGTTTGCGTAGCCTGTCGTAGACATCGCTCATAATTTTATCATACGTACTGCTACTTTGAGCCATCATCCAGGCAAAGAAACGTTTACCAAAGTTGGCAGAAGTGTGATTTTGTGAATCTCCAATAATTTGGTTTACAGTCATCATCCATTTCCTAATTTCTAAGGCTATAAATTGGTGTGTCAAGCAACCATTTATACCCTTAAGGTACGATAGTTTGTGTTCTTTTAACTTCACCCATTTGATTCACCTGATTGGGTGATTTTGATTAATATACACACATAGCAACTTACTATAACCTCACACAGAAAGAGCAAATTACAAAGCAAAAGTAGAATTTTCCTATACAGTCTTTTCAAGGTTGAGTGTTTTCTGATTTGTTCAGATTTTGATGATTTAAAAAGGTATTTATAATTAAAACAAAGAGCGTTCCGTAATTGGGAACGCTCGTTTTTAGTAAATTCTGTTAAGATAATATGAATTAAATGACATCAAGCATGGAGATTTGCTTGTTCCTGCAACCAAGGATCTACAGATTGTCCATCTTTGCGGCGTAATTCAATTTCCACTACCATCACTTCTTTGGAACCAGGAGGTGCAGGTTTTTTATGGAAAATAACGTCATAATCTTCTGGATTGTGTTTGTGTTCTTTCAACCATTCTTGCACCTTGGTTGTGGCAAAAAATGATTGCCCTTGCTCAAACATTCGGGTAATCTGCAATTGCAGTGTATAAGGATTTATCCGGCTCATTTTTTACCGCCTTTGTTAAGTAAATTTTAAGACAAGTAATCTGCTTACCCTAGATAATCTAATATTAGTGCGAAGTACACACACCAGCCCAACTCCTGAGCAATGTTTGATTTTAATCAGGTTAGAGATGGGGTAGGTGACGAATCGCCAATGTCACGTATAACCGAGAGCAATGCGATTTTGTGAGCAGGGGGAGCAGGGGATGCAGGGGAAGAGAAAGAAATAAGTGTATTTATAGCTATAAAGGTCGTAAAAAATACTAAAGTTTTCTCTTCACTCTCCCTGCTCCCCCTGCTCCCCCTGCTCCCCCTGCCTCCCCTGCTCTTTTCACGAGGATCTCACTTATTTCGCGTTGCTCCCCGTATAACCTATTATTCCCATTCCTCGTTCCCTATTTTCCCTCTACACACAATTGCTGCACTTTTTGAGGAACTTGCCGACACATTTGCTGGAATGCTTGAGGATTAATTTGCCACCAAGCAAATAATCCTAAACTTGTACCGCCTACAAACAATGCCACTACTCCCCCCAGCATTACCAAGCGTTTACCCCAATTAGGTTTTGTAATCAAGGTTAGTGGAATTTCTGGGCTTATAAATGGTTCGCCTGGAATATCTAAATCTAGATCCAAATCTAGCAAAGTTTGCGAACTTTCTGTGAAGGAAATTAATTCCTCTTGTTCCTCTGCTTCCTCTGCTTCCTCTGCTTCCTCTGCTTCCTCTAGTTCCTCTTGTATTTCTGCTTCTATAATTTCTTCTGGCAACGCCGGAGTCACAGGTACTAAGTATTCTGGAGAAACACGGCAATAACTGAGAACAACCGACGTATTATCACGCCCATTTTTTTCGTTTGCTAGGTTAATCCAGTTGCGGACGGCATCTTCAACTGTCATGTCACCTGTTAACACGGGTATTGTATAATTCTGCCAAGATTGTTCCACCCTGTTATTATCACTTAAACCATCAGAACACAGTAGTAGTATGCCATCTTCTTCTACAATGAATCGCTGAACCTTGACACGCAAAGATTCTGAATTTCTTGTCCCCAATGCTTGAGTTAAGGCAGTAGCATCAGTTCTAATCAGTGCTTTTCGATACAAGCTTTTGGCAAACCGGACTTCCCGCATCGCCACATCATCATCTACTGTCAGTAGCTGACAATAGTTTCGAGTAATCCAGTAGGCACGGCTATCACCAACATTAGCCAAGTAAAGTTCATGGGTATTATTTGATTGCCACCCAGTACTTGTCTGCACTCTTTGTGGAACTTGTAACGCCATGACAATGGTTGTAGCCATGCGTTCTTTGCCTTGGCGTTTTTGTTCGTTATTGCGGGCACAAATCAGATTATTTACGACCCGCAAGCTTGCTTCTAATTGTTCCTGCAACAACTCTGGTGATACAAGTACAGTTTGTTGTGTTACCTCCGCCAGTAAGGCGCGAATTTGCAACTTTACAGACTGCACTGCCAACTTACTCGCAACCTCGCCGCCTTCGTGTCCGCCAATGCCATCGCAAACAATTGACAAGCGGGACAATAAAGGTTCATCTAAATCACTCAAAGCATTGGGGTAGCAAGCATCTTCATTTTGCGCCATAATTGGGCCAATATCTGTAGAGCCTGCCACCTTCAAAACCAATGGCAATTCTGCCGCAGATGCTAGTAATAAACCATTAAGTTGAGTAGCAATATCATCCAACTCAACTTCAGTTTCACACATTTCCTGGACTATGTTTTGTAACCCTTTAGCTACTGATGTCTTTGCAGTAGCTACCCAAAATTGCCAACACTCACCCAGATTTTGTAAACTCGGCTTCTTATCTTCTGGTGTTTGGTAGAGTTCTAATAGTCGCACACACCAACCTTGGACTCTTAAATTGTCTACGACCATTAAACTGCGGCTAAGTCCTAATTCTGATAAAGGTGTCCAAAGTTGAAGAATTTGCCACAGCCAATAAACTTGTCTTACCGCCGTTGCTTGCTCCCATGCCTCAACAATAGTTGGATAGATATTTCCTCTCTCATCTATCGGTACATTTTCCAATAAGAGGATATCAGTTGTATCTTCCTCACCATCACTAGCAAACCCATAAGCCTGCGGCAGATGTAACCGTTCTTGATATAACTGTAGATAGGGAATTACTTCCTTTGGCAATTCTTCAGGGACATCTGGAGGCAGTCCCGGTTGAGTATCCAGCCAAATCTGGTGAGTAATTACACCATACCTGTCTGCTACCTTTGTGCCTGGTGTGATTTGAGCAGACAATGAGCCAGTAGCCCAAAGATAACGGTGAACCAAGGGAGTTTGGCAACTGGCACAAACACGGTCTCCAATAGGATTAATGGGGCTATTACACCCTGGATTTATACAATAAATTGTCAGTTGAGTAGAAATCATAAAAGTATAAATTAAAAAAACCAATCAACTCATGAATTTCGATTACATTTAGCTGGCAATGACTTGAAGGCTAGAATAGACTGGGTTCGTGTACCGCTAGCTACACCTAGTTACTGAAAGTAATCAAAATTATTGGTAAAAAGACCAAATTTTGCTTTCTGTAAATAACTTACGTCTGGCTGTATCTAATCGTAGAAATGCGTTTACGTCAATGTCGAGTCTAGGATGACGCTATGCCAAGTTTGACCTTAATCTGGCTTCTGGCAGGAGCAGTTTTATGTATCATGGAACTGTTCTTACCATCGGCGTTTGTCGCCTTCATGATGGGAATTAGCGCTTTTGTGGTGGCGCTGCTGTCTGGAGTTGGTTTGGGAAGTGTATGGTTGCAAGTTTTAGTTTGGCTATTATTTTCCACATTCCTAATCGTGCTTTCTCGTCGCTTTTTGCAACCACGACGACGCAAATCGAAAATCCAGGATGCTGTCATAGCTGAAACCTTAACAGAGATTCCGCCTGGGAAAACAGGACGGGTGCTGTATGAGGGAAACTCTTGGCAAGCACGGTGTGACGATGACAAATTTACCATACCACCCCATCAAAGAGTTTATGTAGTTCGGAGAGAAGGTACCACTTTGATTGTGATACCAGAAAATCTCTTGAATTCTTAGTTATTTGTCATTTGTCATTGGTCATTAGGAATGGGGGATTGGTTATTGTCCTTATCTCCCCTTTTGTTTGACATTTAATACTTAAAAATCAGGAGATTTACAATGGAACAGTTTTTTTTACTCGTGTTTTTAGCCCTTGGTGGTTCTGCCGTAGCGGGATCTGTGAAAGTCGTCAATCAGGGTAATGAAGCTTTGGTGGAAAGATTGGGTAGTTATAACAAAAAACTGGAACCAGGACTGAACTTTGTCATTCCTTTCCTAGATAGAATTGTTTACAAAGAAACTATCCGCGAAAAAGTTTTAGATATTCCTCCCCAACAGTGCATCACCCGCGACAACGTTGGTATTGAGGTGGATGCAGTGTTTTACTGGCGTATTGTGGATATGGAAAAAGCCTGGTACAAGGTAGAAAATCTCCAGTCGGCAATGATAAATATGGTGCTGACTCAAATTCGTGCCGAAATGGGGCAACTGGAGTTAGATCAAACCTTTACTGCCCGTTCCCACATCAGTGAACTTTTATTACGAGATTTGGATGTTGCTACCGATCCTTGGGGTGTGAAAGTGACACGGGTAGAACTGCGAGATATTATTCCGTCTCAGGCAGTGCGAGAATCGATGGAATTGCAAATGTCAGCAGAACGACGCAAACGGGCAGCAATTTTAACTTCTGAGGGCGATCGCGAAGCTGCTGTCAATAGTGCCAGAGGTAAAGCTGACGCGCAACTCCTGGATGCCGAAGCTCGTCAAAAATCGGTAATTTTGCAGGCTGAAGCTGAACAAAAGGCGATCGTTTTGAAGGCTCAAGCTGAACGTCAGCAGCAAGTTTTGAAAGCACAAGCGATCGCAGAATCAGCAGAAGTTATTGCCCAAAAACTCCAGACTAATCCCAATGCCAATAAAGCAGTGGAAGTTCTGTTTGCTTTAGGCTATCTGGATATGGGCGCGACAATTGGTAAAAGCGATAGCAGCAAGGTGTTATTTATAGATCCTCGCACTATTCCTGCTGCTTTTGAAGGTATGCGTTCAGTGATCTCAAATGGTCAGGTTGACTCTGACGAGTTGTTTTCTAAGCAAATCCCAAGGTTAGAAAATAACCGCCCTAGTTAAGAGTAGGGAAGCAGGGGAAGCAGGGGAGGCAGGGGAAGAATAATAATTCCTAACTCTGACTCCTAAATCCTGACAAATTACAAATGACTATCGCTTGTGGATAATATTGCTTGAAGAAGAATTCAGAATTCCGAATCCAGCAATCTTTTAATGGGGGATTCAAACCCGTCATTAATTGTAGGTTGCTAAATCTTAAATATGCAGAAATTAAATAATTTATTAGAAATCCCTTAGTTCATTTTGGTGGTTGGGAATTTGGTGTTGGACAAGTTTTATTCGTAAAATCACACTGATAAATATAGGGTTCTTGCCAACTCAGGGGGATTTCTAATAAATCTCGCGTTCCAGTCATTCCTTGTCCAATAAATAGCAACAAAGCAATGCAGTTTAAAATTGTATGGACGATGCGCCAACGATGAGACTTATCTTGATAAATATCTGGAACAATCGCTAATGAAAAAATCATCAGCAGTGCTGCTGTAATGCCAATATAATAGTGTGACCAATACCACTGACTGGTGAGGCGATATACTCCATCCTGACAGCCTATAATTACTAAACCTGCACCAGTTAAAGTTGCAAAAACTGCCCGCCACAATCGCTGCCTTGCCCGATAAAGAAATACTAATGAGGTGATGGTAGCAGCAAATATTAACAAGATAAAAACAACTTGAAAAGGTGCTTTATTCCACAATTGATTTTTGATAATATTTTTGCCAATAGGGTAGCCTAATCCGATTAAAGTTAATCCAACAACTGCACCTGTAAGTCTTTCGCCTAACTGTTTATGTTCTGTGCCCACCACTGGGGGAATTTTGCTCTTATTCCCGGCTAAAATTTGCAATCTGCGTTGGCGTGTTTGCCAAGCAAAATTAACGACTGTCCCGATAAGTGGAAATACGAATATAACTGCGATCGCTGGGTGTAAAAGACTAAGAAAATCTGTTATTTGCATACAACGCCTTTAAATAAACCACTAAATTTATCTCAAAGAATAATTTAAAGTGTCGTACCATCACTTAAATTAATTTCAGATAAGAATCTGTTTAATATTTGTTTTTGTTATTTTTAGCTGATTTTAATAAAGTAGATATTTGAATATCTTATAAAAAATTATCATTTTAGGCAATATTGGCTTATAGTTCAAAAAATACTGCCAAAGTAACTACTGACGGATAATTTATTAGATGGAATATTGCGTCAGCGCAACTTAGGAGATTTAGCTAATTTCCAGACCGAATAATAGTTGTCACTGTAAACAACATCTGTATCTGATTTATACTTTTTTTCGATTGTTTCGCGCCAAGTATCTGAAGGATTGAATAAAAATACATTGGTATATTCGTCAGGAATTTTAGGAATTTTTTGATTTTTCACCAACAAAAATCGCACTTTTGGTTCCAAAAGATAGCTCAGAGAAAAAATGTTCCCATAATTATTCCCCAAAGCATCACTAATTAAAAGTGGACGAGTTGTTTGATTGATAATTTGGGCAACTTGGGGATTGCCATAGCTCACACCCTTATTCCACCAAGTTTCTGCCTGGGAATTTGCCTTAGAAGAAATCAAACCACAAATAATCACTAATGCCATGATTATGTGCCAAATTTTGCGGCGTGACGCGCTCCCATTATATAATTTTGTCGCTAATAGGTAAGCAACAGTCACTTGAATTACCAAATAAGATGGTATGAGATATGGTTCGCTAAACGATTGTATACCTCCAGCACTTGGCAGTATTAGAGGTAGTGCTGGTACTATAGTTAATGTGGCGATAAAAAACCAGACTTTATAGTTAGTTGTCAGACAAATAAAATAAATTGAATATCCTACCAAAGTTAAAAAAATTGATGTAACTAAATAGTTCAGAGGATTGTCTGAACTAAGGTCTATATCAAAAAAAATTCGGTTTAACTGCATCAGCAAAAATGGAAAAACAGGCATCAAAGATGACTGCATTGTTGTCTTGTCTGCTGAAATCAAAAATTGAAAAAAGTCACCCATCACAATTGTTATCCAAGGCATGAAGGCTAAAAAACTTACCAGTGATGCTAGCAAATAAGTTTGGACAATTTTAGTTAACTTAAATTTGGCAGTAATCATCACATAAATTCCGTGAGCAACTGCTACAAACCCACTCCAAATAAATGTGTAAAAACTAATGGATAAAGTTACTGCATAAATGCTCCAGATAGCAAATAAATCTGGTCGTTGTCGTTGTTTTGCTAGCTCATCTTTATCTGGTGATTCCAGCCGCATTGCTTGCAGCAGAGATGCACTGGATAGTAATATGGTGACTAACCAGAGAATATATTCTTGTGCTTCTTGGGCGTATACTAGGTGAATTGGAGAAACTGCCATGAGTGCGATCGCTACACCAGTAACCGATAGCGGCACATTAAATAATTCTCGACATAGCCAATACACACAAGGGAAAACCAGCAAACTAATTAAAGCAGATAAACTTCTGATCGCCGTTACCGAATTACCAAAAACTTCCATCCACAATCTCGCTATTACGTAATAAAGTGGTGGATGCAAAGAATCTTCTCTAGCCAAAGTCATGATTGTGTCATTTAAGCTTTTTTGATTTACACCTTGGAACTGAGTAAAACTTTCTCCACCAATGACACTACTATTAAAAAGTTTATCTTGTGCTTCAGTTCTTGTATAACCAGAGATTCGCAATAAGGTATAAGTTTCATCATGGGAGTAAACCTTGTTATCAAGATTAGAAAAGCGAAACAATATACCCATCACCAATAAGAAAATAATTAAAAATCGCAACCAACTCGGAGCAAATTTGAGATGGTGCATAAGTAGTTTTCCCAAGATTTTATCTAAAATAATCTAGTGCCGCAGCCACGCCTATCATCATAATTCGTAGTTTTTAATGACGAATTAGTAATCAGGGACTTCTAAATAAAAAAATATTCCAAAACTAACACAAAAATCCTCTTAATCTCTCTTTTCTGTGTTGCGCCAGGTGCTACAACGGGGGGAATTCCCCTCCGGGTTCGTCAGTCGCCTACAGCGCTGGACTCACCGCAACGCACTGGCTTCTCTGCATCTGGAGTGGTTCGTTTTTTGGGATAATTTATTCCTTGGAAATCCCTTATATCTAAGTCTGTTCATTAGACAATCTCAATAGGAATTAAGATTAAAGATAATTTTTATAATATTTGATAACGCCATCTAGCAAAATCTTTGGTGTTCGATATAGTTAAAAAATCAATAGTTTTAAAATGTCGGTCAATAGCGGGAATACTGCATATTTTAGCTCCAATATTCAAGTATGCCTGCAAAATTTTAGGAATTTCCACATTATATGAATCTGGACAACTTTGAGGCAGTTCTAAACAAGATTGTGAATTTGGATAAACTAAAATACTTGGATGCATCAAACCATTCTGCTGAAAATAATCATAAGTGCAAGTAGCTTTCAAAGGACATTGTGTTAGTAATGATGCACAACCAAAGAAATATTGATTTTTACTCCAGATAAGATAATTTGCTAGCCCTTTCCATAATAGTAAAAGTGCCTGACTGTTGCGGTATTCTTTAGCTATACATGCACGTCCAACTTCAACTGATGCTTGAAGCACAGAATGAGGAATTGCATTAAGATTAAATATATCGGCAGCATCAAAACCTAATCTTTGAGAAGCCATTGTATAGGTTTGCATCCGGTAAGTTCCAATAGTTTTACCAGTTTGTTTGGAAATCATGATTAAATGATGGCAAACTGCATCAAACTTATCTCTATCCATCTGGGTAAAGTTAGAAGCAGAAAATCCCAAGCTTAGTTCCAGATTAAAAACTTCAAAACGCAACCGAAAAATTGATTCTAATTCTTCTTCAGTTGAAGCCAGCCGTAGGGTATATTTTTCAGTTTGAAGGACGGGAAAATCTTCAATAGTGGGAGGAGCATTCAGTGAATAATTGATGTAGCGTCCAGAAACTTCCATCTATCTTCCTACTTAGATTTGCGAAAATATCCTACTAGGATTTAGGCACTATACAAATAGCTCACATTATGAATTAATGTGTCGAAGCGTGAGTGAGACACTTTTTGATAAAATAACCTCTACAAAGCTTTCTTACTCTTTTGGATTAGAGGTAGAGTGCTTTTATTATGGACATTAATTCCGAAAAAATCTGGCAATAAGATACAAAATTTTCCTTTGATATAGGCTATAGATGCAATTCCAAGAAGAGGACAAGGGGAAAGCCCCCAGATGAATCCAGGGGCTTGGATGGTTTTGGTGGCGATGCGATCGCCACCGGAAAGGGCGGGTACGCGATGTCTACGACGGGCTACGCCTACGCAATCTGCGGTAAATGCACTCTAAAATACTTAATTAATTACGGTGATTATTGTTGTAGTGAACCCTTGTACCTGCCCAAAGCAACTTTTCTCGCAACGTCTGATAGTAGGAATTGTTCTCGCGCAAAATAATAAATTTAGCCCGACACTCTGCCATCCGCACATCAACGCGGTGTCCCGGCCAAATTGAAGTCCCCAAAACTCCATCTGTCCACAGTTTGGTACTCAAATCGTAATCCCCCAAAGGCCAAATACTCACCACAGAACCAGGGGGTAAAACGAGTGGGCGACTAGAAAGGCTCATTGCACAAATAGGAGTAATGGTGAGTGCCTCCATACCATCGTGCATAATTGGCCCATTAGCAGAAACAGTGTAACCTGTGGAACCTGTGGGAGTAGAAATAATCAACCCATCCCCGACATATTGATCGACTACCTCACCATCGATTTCCATTTCTAGAATTGAGGTAATCATTCGGTCAGCAGAGGCGGGTTTGACACAAAATTCATTCAAAGCCAGGTAACGCTCGCTCACGGGTTCCAAATTAGAGCCGTGACCCTCATACACCGCAGCTTGTAACATCATCCGTCGTTGGATAGCATAGCGATCCTCAAACAGTCGATCCCAAACTTTCTCTGTATCCTGAAACTCTTCCACTGACTCAGTTAAAAACCCCAGATGACCTCCCACATTCACTCCCAGAATCGGGATGCCAGCTGGGGCTAAATGTCTGGCACCAGTTAAAACAGTACCATCGCCACCGAGTACCAAGGCGAGATCGATTGGTTGAGCCGCCGAAGCCAAAAAGACAGGATAAGGGTTGTCTTTTGGCCCGCTAGGCCCCATCAACACATGGCACTCGCGGCTTTCTAGTTGTTTAGCACAGATTTCTGCCCATTGTTTACTCCGGGCATCCCGCGCTTTATAAGCAATGATTACCTGCTTTAGTTGCACGCACAATTACCATTTCAGGAGATTAAACTGCTCCATATCGACGGTATCGCGGTTGCGATAAATGGCAAGCACGATCGCTAAACCCACCGCCGCCTCGGCCGCGGCCACGGTAATCACAAAGACTGTGAAAACCTGACCCTTAATTAATGTTGAGTCGAGGAAGTTGGAAAATGCCATTAAATTCAGATTAACAGCATTGAGCAGTAACTCAATTGACATCAGCACCCGCACGGCGTTGCGGCTGGTAATTAAACCGTAGATGCCAATGCAGAATAAAGCTGCTGCTAGTAATAAAAAGTACTGGAGTTGCATGAATCTGGGTATCCCTCCTGAAAAATCTGGCTATTTATCTGCGAATAAAGTCGCAAATATTACTCTTTTGTTTCGCTGGTTGTTGATACCAGTTCTCTGGGGCGTTCTTGCAAAGTTAAAACGGTTTGTCCCACTTCGGATCGTGTTAGTTGATCTGGCAAATATTCACGACGTGCCAAAATAATTGCTCCTACCATCGCTATTAGTAGCAAAATGGAAGCCAGTTCAAAAGGTAGTAAAAAGTCAGTGAAGAAATGCTCTCCAATCAGAATTATAGAGCTTTCACCACCTACTACAGAAGCAGTTGAGTAAGCCCAAGGAGTAGCCAGTACCATTGTACTTAGAAGACCAAACAATCCTACGCTGACTAAACCTGTAAGTAATTTACGCACCCAAGAGTTGGGAAATGCGACAAAATTCTGACGCTTGTTTACCAACATAATGGCAAACAAAATCAGCACGTTAACTGCCCCAACGTAAATTAGTATTTGTGCAGCTGCAACAAAATCACCATTTAGCAACAGGTAGATTCCCGCAATGCTGATGAACACACCCCCTAGCAAAAAGGCAGAATAGACGATGTTGGAGAACAGCACCACACCAATGGCCGACCCAATCATCATCACGCCCAGTATGCCAAGCGATACTAACTGTACTCCTTCTGCTAGATTCACTGTTTTTTGTCCTTAGTCATTGGTCATTGGTCACTGGTCATTGGTCACTGGTCACTGGTCATTAGTCATTGGTCAAATAACAAAGGACAAATGACAATGGACAAATGACAAATGACATTTATTTTTCTGTTTGTTCTACCAGGTCTTCTGGACGCGCACCTGCACGTGGCGCATCTGCGGGCAGTCCGTGGGGTTCGAGGACACCTTTGGGTAGATAAACTAGTTCGCGCAGTGGTGTAACCATTGGATCGTTTGTTACCTTATAAGGCAGACGACCTAGTGCTACGTTGTCATAGTTCAATTCATGGCGATCGTAAGTGGCAAGCTCATACTCTTCTGTCATGGATAGACAGTTAGTGGGGCAAAATTCCACACAATTACCGCAAAAGATACAAACTCCAAAGTCAATGCTGTAGTGGTTGAGTTTTTTCTTTTTGCTGGCTTTGTCGTATTCCCAATCTACTACAGGCAAGTTAATTGGACAAACGCGAACGCAAACTTCGCAGGCGATGCACTTATCAAATTCAAAGTGAATTCTACCGCGAAACCGTTCACCAGGAATCAGTTTTTCGTAAGGGTATTGTACAGTAATTGGTCGCCGCCGCATGTGGTCGAAGGTGACAGAAAGCCCCTGACCAATGTAACGCGCAGCTTGTACCGTTTCTTTGGCGTAATCACCAACTTGTTTTAGGAACTTGAGCATTTTGTCTCACTCTCTCTTTTTAAGCTATCAGCGTTATTTGTCCCTTGTCCTTTGTCCTTGGTCATTAGTCATTAGTACAAATGACCCTTACGGGTTCGCCAGTCACTCATGGGGGAAACCCCCAAGACCGCGCTGGCTCACTAACGACTAATGACTAATGACTAACCACCAAAAGCGAAGGGAAAGGCTAGTTTCAGGGCAGCGGTTAATAGGAGATTAACCAAGCCAACTGGCAACAAAAACTTCCATCCTAAATCTAACAGTTGATCGATCCGTACCCGTGGCACTGTCCAGCGTAACAGGATGGCGACAAACACTAGTAAATAGGCTTTGAAGACGGTCATTGTGATTCCCAAAGCAGCAGTTACTATCTGGAACACGGGATTTAGTTCACTGACTCCCAGCCAACCAGCGATGAGGTTGAGGGGAATAGGAAAATCCCAACCGCCCAGGTAGAGGATTGCTACTAGTAAGGAAGAAAGGATTAAGTTAACGTAGGAACCGAGGTAGAACAGACCGAATTTCATGCCTGAGTATTCAGTCTGATAGCCTGCAACGATTTCTTCTTCGGCTTCGGGTAAGTCAAAAGGTAATCGTTCGCATTCAGCGAGGGCGGCTATCCAAAAGATCAGAAAACCGACTGGTTGTCGCCAAATGTTCCAGCCTAGAATGCCGTAGCCAGATTGCTGATTGACAATATCAACGGTGTCGAGGCTATTAGACATCATAGCGATCGCTAACACCGCCAATGCCAAAGGAATTTCATAACTAATAGATTGCGCTGCTGCCCTCAAGCCCCCTAAGAGGGAGTATTTGTTATTAGATGCGTAGCCAGCCATCAGCAAGCCAATGGGTTGAATACTTGACAAGGCAATCCACAAGAATACGCCCATGCCCACATTGCTAATAACGATATTCTGCCCAAAGGGAACGATCAGGAACGACAGAAACACCGGAATTACAACAATAATAGGGCCGAGGGTAAACAGCCAGGGATCAGATTTGGCTGGTACTATATCTTCTTTAAATACCAATTTCAAACCATCCGCTACAGGCACTAGCAACCCAAAAGGCCCCTGGTATTCTGGCCCAATTCGCTGCTGTGCAGAGGCGGAAATTTTTCGTTCTAGCCAAGTAGCAACTAATACCCCCACTGTTGCCCCAATCAGCATCAGTATCATTGGCAGGGGCATCCAAATCGCTTTGGCTGTTCCTGCTGGTAAACCTAAATCCCGGAGGGATTCAATAAAAGTTCCTTGGAGGTCAATTCCTGAGTTCATGTTTCCGCTCTTTAAGACATCGAGTCATGGTGAGTTACAACTATTAGTTAAATTAATACCTGTAAATTCACCCATTTTTAATTTTTGCCCAGATGATGCTTGATAGAAGATTTGTCGCTAATTCCCATGCCTAGTATATCCTTGGATGGTTTTAGCCCTCTGAAGCGATACGAGAACTTCTACTTATGGTTGGCATTGGGATTGGCTATTGAGGGGATGGGGCAGGGGGAGATGAGGGAGATGAATTAATAACCAATGCCCAATCCCCAATCCCCAATTACCGTTTGTCAATTGGGGTATAAGTCACTTCGTGATGACCGTTATAAACCTGGGTAGGACGGAAAATCCGGTTTTCTGCTAGTTGTTCTTTCCAGTGGGCTAACCAACCGGCAACACGAGCGATCGCAAATATTGGCGTAAACAAGTCTGTGGGAATTCCCATTTTCCTGTACACCAAACCGGAGTAAAAGTCAATATTGGGATAAATCCCCTTGCTACTGAGTTTTTCCTCTACTACTCGTTCCATCTCTTGGGCAATGTCATAGAACTTATCATGCCCAAACTTTTCAAACAATTGCTCTGCTAGACCTTGTAAGATTGTGGCTCGTGGGTCTTTCACTTTATACACACGATGTCCAAAGCCCATAATCTTAGATTTAGTTTCCAGACAATGCTCTATGTAGGGACGGACATTTTCTACAGAGCCAATTTTCTCCAACATCTGAATTACTTCTTCATTGGCTCCACCATGCAGGGGCCCACCCAAAGTTCCGACGGCACTAGCAACCACAGCATAAGGATCGGTTAAGGTGGAAGCTGTCACCCTGGCACTGAAAGTGGAAGCATTCATTGTATGCTCGACTTGAAGTATCAAGCAGATATCAAAAATCCGCGCCATCAAAGGATCGGGTTCTCGCTCATCGAGCATGTATAGAAAGTTGGACGAATAGTCTAAGTCATCACGGGGACGTATCGGGTCATTGCCTTTTCGCATCAGTTGGAACGCCGCCACCATCGTGGGAATGGTTGCTATGAGGCGCACCACGGAATCTCGAATGTAGGCAGGATTATGTAAATCCCGAAGTGAATAAAACAAGCCTAAAGCCGCAGCAGAGGCTTGTAGGGCATCCATTGGGTGGCCGCTTTCTGGAAAGCATTTCATCATGTCCCGAATGCGGTATTTTATCCGCCGGTGGTAACGAACTTCATGCTCAAATGCTTCCAGTTCTTCCTTGTTTGGCAGTTCACCCCAAATCAAGAGATAAGCAGTTTCCAGGAATGTACTTTTTTCTGCTAGTTCCTCAATTCGGATGCCACGATATTCTAGTATTCCTTTTTGCCCATCAACATAGCTGATACTTGATTGAGCGGCGGGAATGCCTTCTAAACCAGGCTTGTATTCGCACACCATCATGGCACCACCATTTGCTTTTTGAAATATCTGATCGAGTTAACTTACCAGAAATTTATTGTCGCCATAACAGTAGCCGTTCTAACAACAATCGAAAATGTTGAAAAACTGTTATAGCAGGTACTTGGGTGGTGTCAACCAAAACATCTGACTCCGACCCAGAGGAGAACCTGTTTCTGGTAGTTTTATCCCAATCATACCTGCTTTTTTCAAGACTAAGCTTTCTTTGACTTCTCCCCACAGGAGAATTTCTGCCCAACTGGTTAAATCAGGTTCGTGTCCAACCAACGCCAGTTGGGTATTTTGGGAATAATTTCTTGGTTCTAACCACTCTTTTAGCCAACTTGAAATTTCCCCATCATGGGCGAGGTGGCTAGATTCCTCTAACTGTGAGCTAAGTTTTTCTTCTATAAGGATTTCAGCCGTTTGGCGGGCCCGCACTAAGGGGCTGGTAAGAATCAAGTCAAAGCTTAAACCCAATTTAACAAGTTTCTGGGCAACTTTCTCAGTTTTTTGCCTTCCTTCTTTGGTAAGGCTGCGTTCTTCATCCTTAATGCCTAATTCCTTGTCTTCGGCGATGCCATGACGAATTAAGTATAGTTCCATACTTTAAATTTTGTTAGCGTAGCGGGTCGTAACCCGTACTTAGTTAGGAGTTACGTCTGATGTTAATGAATCTATCCTAAATCTTGGCGATCGCTCCACATCCCAATAAAGCTATCATTTATCAAGTCGATGTCAGGTAGCTGAGAGGCAGATTCAACTACTGCATATCTTTGTCGCAAAAAGGCAATAAAGTCAATGACTTGACGCTGTGCTTCCGCAGGAAGGGATAAAAACTCATTCAATAATTGTTGCTGGATCATGGTTATACTTCATTAAAGAGCAGAACTGATACAAGTTTTAACGCTATATCTCAAAATGGGAGTTTAGCGGTCTAACTGCACAATTCAGCAGAGGTAGACAACTTCGGCAACTCCATCAAAGGCAAAGGCTTTCCTCTATCTGCTGCATTGAAAATGAATTTATTCTATTAATTTTATTGCAGTTGTATTAAATTCTCCATAAGGATTTGGAACTTCATAAGTTTCTATTTTTCCTTTATCTGCCAAAAGGTTAATTAGGGCATAAGATGAATTTAATGAATATCCTTCACGCCCCAAATAATCTCTAACAAAAGACTTCAGCCCTATAAATTCTCGAAACTCTTTTAATTTTGAACATTCTCTAATTTTATAAATTAAATCTTTTTCGTTCAGCACTAAGTATTGCTGAATAACACTTTCAGTATTTGTTGATTTTATCAAGCTATCTTCTAGCTCCTCATTAATTTTTCCTTCCTGGTGTTCTAATTGTTTTTCTTCCTTCTCGATTTCAACTAAATTATCATTTGCTTTTCTCATCACAGCTTCTTTATCTGCAATACTCAAAGTTAGTGCATCAATACTAGTATCTGCATTATTAATTATTTGGGTTAGCTTGTCACATAGCTCACTTGCTAAATCAAAATCTTTCTGAACAAAATAATTGTTATGAGCAACCTTATTTCTAATAAAATTCAGATCCTCCCATTTTTGTTGAAAATCATTTTGTTCAAATGTATCTTTGAAATATTTTACATAGCTACCTTCTAAAAGCTCTTTTTTTAAACTTTCTAAGTCTTCTGCTGCTTTAACTTTGCCGAGGACATCTTGTATATTTGTAAAAATTGAAGATTGTCCGTAAATAATCTTTCCTAACTGTTCAAAGCTCAATAATGTCACATCAGCAATTACTTTTGAGGTATTAGTAAATACTACTTCATTACCCCTTTTGCTCTTTGCATTCTTTTGATTATCAGTAGAAATTACAATTGACCACCAGTTAGTACCGATTTTTGTAATAAAAAAGTTTACAATATATTTTTTCAATAAGGTTTCAATGCTATTTATTAAAGGATATGTATTCACTGCAATTTGATTAGAAACATCATCTATTAATATTTGCCTGTGGTCAAATCCAAAATCTTTTATCTGATCAATAAGCTTTATTCTAAAAGGCTCAATATTATCAAATTCGCCTTCAAGAACAATGTAATAAGCTGAGGAGAAGCGATCTACCATCACCATTTTACTTGTATCAAAAGGCTGAACAGATACTTTTATTTTTTGGTTATTATCATTAATTTCAAGAGAATCTTCTGAAATCGATGGCTCACTAGTCCATAAACTTTCAATAGTCGATAAACTTAGAATAAAATTTTTAGTTTTTTTAAACTTGACTTTTCCTTGTTGGTCAATACAGAGTAATTCAAATTTTAGTGTCATATTTCTACCTATCTTAGTAGGGCTACTTCTACACAAATTAGATTACCCACTTATTAAACCGAATTTAAAGGTATATTCACTTAATTTAAGATATATATAAATTAAAATTTTTCATTTTGTATAATATACAAAAAATTTCCGTATATTTATCCAATTACAGTTATTCCTCAGCGTTAGGATAAAAGTCTAAGTCTAAAATCTCATCAACACAAAACGGACAAGCGATCGCAAATTCATCCTCTGATAAACCAGTTTCCACCATTGCCTCTCGCCGCGCTCTTTGATAGATAGTATTAATCCACTCAGCATCATTTAAAAAACGCTGTAAGCTAGGGCTTTCTTGCAGTAATTCATCTATATTAAGTCGCTCACGGGTAATGGTCACTTGCCAACTGTGACTGCGACGTTCAGGTTGATACTTCCACTTCAGCAAATGCGATAACACCAACCGCAACGCACTTTGCAACACCCGTTGTTGACTCTTACCCAAGTCCACCACTTCCTCAATTAAGTGTTCTAAATCCAACGTGTCCCACTGGTGCGATCGCAAAAGTTCTGCTGTCTGCTCTACCCAAGCACAAAAATCTTGCTCATACAAAGTTTGTAACATTTGCAGTTCTATAATTTTCATAAAATTCTTCTTTTACAAATAATATTAGGCACAAACTACATTCTCAATCTGTTCAGCCTCTGTCAAAAGATCAAATTTCCCGACTTTTATAAAAAGTCGGGAAAGATGTTTATCACGAATAATTTAGGGATGCTATTTGACCAAACACTTTGACTGCTGCATGAGTTAGGAGTTTTCCCCATCTGCCCCCTTCTACTCCGACTGAATCGGGTTGTCTCTGGGATTAACCAACCTCAGCAGTTTTTGCTTAATTTGAGTGTCGAATACTTCCCATTTCATTTTTGCATAAGCGGAATTTTCGTTGCTGCCAGATAAGAAACCCATCGGAATTTCAAAGCCACCTGCGCTTGTCCTTCCACCGCCGAAAAAGCGCCCCGCACTATCTTGTCCAAAAGCTTCTTTGATGAATTCATCGGGGTCAAGGGTCAGTTTGGTGGTTCTGAGGGAACCAATGACTATTTCTAGTTCTTCGTCTTCATCGTGAACAATGCCGTAAACTACGGCGGTGTGGACGTTTTCTTCGGTGACAAGAAAATCAGCCGCTTGGGGGATGGCATCGCGGTCTTCGTAGCGTAAGTAACCAACACCAGCAATGGAAAAGTTATTTTGGACGATGCGATTTTTTAGCGATCGCTCGATCACATCCATTACCCGCTTGGAACGGTTCGCCTGTAAAATAGCATTCAGCAATTGGGCATCATAAAATCGGCTTAAATACGCAGCTGCCATAAAGTCTTCTTCTTGCGCTTGCATTAACCGATTTGTATCCGATCGCAAGCCATGCATCAAGGCAGTGGCACATTTAACATGTTGATTTATGCTGCTATCTAATGCCAGTAATCCCGTTTGAAGGTATTGAGTAAAAATGGTTGCCGTCGCTCTTACGTAAGGACGGATATCCTCAAATTCTGAATGCAGATCGCCTTGGATACTGTGATGGTCAACGAGTACCACTAGGGGAATTCCAGCTTGCTGTATTGCTGACAGTAATTGTGAAGTGGTTCCTTGGTTATCAATTAATACAAAACCTTGATAACATGACAAATCTTTGGTTTTCAAGGTTTGCGTTGTCCAGCGTTGGATTGGTAAGTTAGTCAGCCTTACCAAGGCAATATTTTCTTGATGGCTCAATGCGCCAGCATAAATTATCTCACATTTGATATCATATTGCTGGGCAATTAACTGATAAGCCCAAGCACAAGAAAGGGCATCAGGGTCAGGAAAATCTTGCAGAATTACCAGTTGGCGATCGTGTCGGTGTGCCAGAAGGGTTTTTTGTAGTTCTTCTGACTTTTGTTGTGTCAGAGAATTACCACGGTGATTGAGATATATGGCCCCATCGCCTACCGATGGCGGTAATGAGGGACTTTTAAATGCAACTTCCACTGGCGCTTTTTCTATTTCAGGTTCCTCTGGGTTTGGCTCTGTAGTCAATGACAAACTCTCAAACTGAGTAACGGGAGAATTCAAGTACATAAAGAACTTTTTTAAAGTGTTAGGCTCCTTTAATTCAGAAATACTACGATCGGTAATTCACTGAATTTAGCCACATTATTTTGATCTTCGCAAAAATATCAAGACATTGCACTATACATCTAAGTATATTTTTTGTCAGTAACAGCGCTTGACATCAACTAAATTCCATTGCAGGGGGTATGAGTGCTGGAAACAAGGAAGTTTTGTATATTGGGCTGAATCTGGCAGCATAAATCTGTTTAAGAAGCTTTTTTTTCTTCCGTAAATTTAATCAGCAGAATTTTTATCTGACTTAAGGCATACTTTCTATCTTATACTTTCGGGTTAGTCTTTGATATTTTAAATATTCTTATGCTCAATACTCTCATTCTTGTGACTATTGAGCAATTAACAATTATTTTTGATTAACAATAGGTGTTTTATCCCCTTGGAAAATTCTGATAATTCAGAGAAGATGCAAAGCAAAAGGTAAACCCCATACACAAGTATAGAGGCTTGAGCGTTAAAGGATTGCGCCTATCTACAAGACGCGATCGCCATCGTTGCAACTTACATAGCTGTCAATTTCCTAACACTCCATAACTAAAGTTGTTGCTTCGTCCCAATCATAAGAAGGTATTTCTTTTTTCTCCGCTGCTCCTCTATATTTTTGTTCAAAGCCCTATAACATACTTTTGCCACTCTGTATGCAATCCACTCTTAAGATGTTTGCTGACCTCGAAATAGAGGCTGCTATAAGGTTGGCGGGGAGGATGACGTAAAGGCATGTGAGCTTCATGGGGAGTGCGACTACCTTTTTTAACATTGCAACGGACACAAGCTGTTACAATGTTTTCCCAGGTATCGCCCCCGCCACGCGATCGCGGTATTACATGGTCTAAAGTCAACTCATCTCCTGTGTAACCACAGTATTGACAAGCATGACCATCCCGGTGCAATATATTTCGGCGAGTCAGAGGAATTTCTTTATAAGGAACGCGTACATAGTGACGTAACCGGATTACGGTCGGCAACGGAAAATCCGAGTACAGGAATTTACCGTTGTGTTCTACGCGTTCTGCTTTGCCTTTGATTAACAGAACCACAGCACGCCGCCAACTCGTGATATTGAGAGGTTCGTAAGATGCGTTTAAGACTAAAACCTTCCCCATGTATCTGCGCTCAGGGTATTAGCTTTACATAAATGTTAACACAAATACACCCTACTAGGGAGATGAGAATAAATTATACTTTCGGCAGAATTCTACAATTAATTTATGAGTTAAGAGTTATGAGTCAATAGTTAGCGGTTTGAAAGTAAAACTTCTCACCTTGACAGCAGGAATTTTACGTAGGCTAATGCAAATAACACAGCAAAAAATTGAGACACAAGATTTAATTATAACTTTTTGATCCTAAATCTTAAGTTTTATTTTGCTACCGCAATATCTTGTATCAATTCCAATATGAAGGTTAAACTTCCTATTTAATCTGATCTCGCTTTTAGGAGCGTGTATAGATAGATAACTTGAAAGTTTAGCCGTGGTGGGATAGGAGTCAGTACAAATGTTAAGTCGCAAAGAAATCCCTGGTGTAGTTCCTAATCAGCAGTGCGACCCCTACGCGTGGTTTTCGCAACGAGCTTGGGTAGAAATTGATTTAGGGGCATTGTCGTATAACGTGCAGCAATTGGTGCAGTTTTTATCGCCACACACTCAGTTGATGGCAGTAGTAAAAGCTGATGCTTATGGACATGGAGCGGTAACAGTCGCCCAAACTGTAATTCAATCGGGAGCTAGTTGGCTGGGAGTCGCTACAGTTCCAGAAGCTATTCAATTGCGAGAAGGCGGGATTGAAGCGCCCATTTTGATTTTAGGAGCAACTCATACACCAGAACAGATTCATGCGATCGCACATTGGAAACTTCAGCCCACACTCTGTAGTCCTAAACAAGCTTTGGTATTTTCCGATACTCTGGAATCCATGAATCATGGTTCTCCAGTGGCCGTACACATCAAATTAGACACGGGAATGTCTAGGTTAGGAACTAATTGGCAGCAAGCTGGTGAATTCGTGCAATTAGTGCAGCGTTTACCACATCTATCTATTGCCAGTGTTTATTCTCATTTGGCAACAGCAGACGATCCTGATACTACGGCAATGGAAGAACAGCATAGACGATTTGAGGAAGCGATCGCCCAAATAAAAGCAGTGGGAATTGAAGTGCCATACTTGCACTTGGCAAACTCAGCAGCTGCACTCACAGATCCGTCATTGCACTATGACATTGTGCGAGTAGGTTTAGCTGTTTACGGACTCTACCCAGCACCGCATTTACAAAATGCGATCGATCTCAAACCAGTTTTGCAACTTAAAGCACGAGTCACCCAAGTTAAAACAATTGCAAAAGGAACTGCTGTCAGCTATGGGCATAAATTTATTGCCCCGCGCGAACTTCGCCTTGCTGTCGTGGGAATTGGCTATGCTGACGGCGTTCCTCGCAGTCTTTCTAACAAAATGCAGGTGTTAATTCGCGGTCAGAGGGTGTCGCAAATCGGGACAATTACAATGGATCAGTTGATGCTGGATGTGAGCGCCATACCCAATATCCAAGAAGGAGAAGTAGTCACTTTGTTAGGGGAACAGGGAAAAGAACAGATTTCAGCAGATGATTGGGCAGAACAATTAAATACTATCTCTTGGGAAATTCTCTGCGGGTTTAAGCATCGTCTGCCTCGTGTTGCAGTTATGTAATTGGGCAGGGGGAAGGGTGCAGGGGGAAAAACTCTTCTTCTCCCCGACTCATTTATTCCCTATTCCCAAAAATAATTTCTTGTGGTAAGATTATGAACTGATGCGGATATGGCGAAATTGGCAGACGCGCTAGATTTAGGTTCTAGTTCCGAAAGGAGTGAAGGTTCAAGTCCTTTTATCCGCACTTGTGATTTTACGCTCGTGTGATATCAAACTGAAGAAATCGTCTCTCCTACCTTTTTTGGAGAAAATTTCAGACTGTGGCTGTGCTTTGTCGCCCCATGTAGCAATGCAACGTGAGCGCTGGTTTGCTTTTAGGCAGGTGGGCGAATGCTATGGCACGGCTTCGCCAATCGCATTTGCCACAAGGCTAAACACTAGCTTCAAGGGAGCAAAATGTCCTGTAGAGGAAGTCTTTTAGGATTTTCAGTTATAAAAAGTTTTGAATAATCACCTCTAAGCTCGACTTTATCCATTTTTTGGCAACGCTTAAGCTGACGCTGAAAGCTTGGTATGACGGGAGTTTTACTTTTTAGTTTTCACCGAAAATCAGTAATATGGAAAAAGTTTTTGGCAAAAAGCTAGGGTTTTACCAATACAAGAGATGCAAGTTATTAATTTTGGATAAAGTCGTGTCAGGTCAGATTTTGACAATTATAACTTTTTAAAAATCAAAAATAAATCCTAATATTAGTTACAAAAGTAACTATTTCAACATGACTTTGTATACAGGCATATACCTGATTATTCCGATTACATTGAAGATGTACAAATCAAGTAATGCAAGGCACATTAAAGGATATATGAACCGCTTTAAATCTATTCTTCTTGGAGGCTTATTAGCAGCTGCTTCAATTGCTGCTGTTTCTCAAAATGCTAATGCTGCTGAATTTAAATTTGAGCATGATAATTTTAATCGTAATACTGTAGCTTTTAATAACAGTAAAGTCGAACACGAACCTCAAGTCCGCGAACAACGCGCTCGTGAATTACGCGAACGTCAAGCTCGTGAATTGCGCGAACGTAAAGCTCGTGAGTTGCGGGAACGTCAAGCCCGTGAATTCCGTGAGCGTCAAGCGAGACTTCATCACTAAGCTGAAATTTACCTCACTCATATTACGTTAGGAGAGTATTGCTACTCTCCTTTTTTTATTTGCATAAATAAATCTGCTTAAATTAATGCCCGAATTCAGCTAAATCTGAGGTGATAAGTTTTTCAATTAGTTCTATAACACCATCCCCCCGACTACCATTAGTCACAAAATCTACACGCTCTTTGAGCGTCGGCAAAGCATTGGCAACTGCTACTGAATAACCACAAATATTGAGGAAATCATGGTCATTTTCTGCATCGCCAATCCCGACTACATTTTCAGGTGATAACTGCATCTCATCCAAGGCGGCAGCTAACCCTGTGGCTTTATTAATTCCTGATGGTAGCACCATCACCGCACCTTTATTCAATATGACTTGTAATTCTAATCCCATCTGGCGGATAGTTTCTAAAACTATGGTTTCTTGGGGATGCCAAGTCGCAACAATTACACGGCCAACTGACAAGGAATTGACTTGGCGATCGCGTAATGCGTTAATAAATTCTGCTGATGGTTGCGAACCTAATAGTTTCTCCCGACGGGTAGCTGGTGAATATAGCAAAGCGCCGTTTTCTGCTACTACATAATCAAATAAATCTACTTGTACAAAAACTTGCAGCAATTCATCTAGCTGTCTACCTGTCACCAAGATGAGTTTGTAACCAGAATTCCGCAGACGTGAGAGTGCTGCCAAAGTATTTTCATTTACATGATTGTCAGTTGCTAGTGTACCGTCGTAGTCAGTGGCCAATACAGAATAACGCATAAAGCCAGTAAATAAAGACACGAAGCATTCAGCAATTATACATCCTAATCTTTAATCTAGAGATGTGGCGAGCGTACTCACACTACATCCGCAGTACGAATAAACCGGCGATCGCGCAAATTTTTTGGACAACCAGAAAAATTCACCTGGAGACTTGGTTAATTTCATACCTTTTCCCAATCTAGTTATTATTTACTCTAAATTGTGTTTTATTTATTTCAAAAAAATCAGTATTATCCCTGTAGTCACAAGAGGGTTGCTTAATGAAGAGTGGCTTTATTTAGTACTTATATGCTTAAAGACTGGATTTTTTTAAGTGTAAATACAGAAGTTCAAATATATTGATTTAAGAAAATCAGTATTATTCCTGTGGTCAGATTGGGGTTACTCAATGGAAAGTGGCTTCATCTAGTCTTGACATTTCTATGTCTTATTCTCCAAAGATGTCTGTAAATCTCAGTAACAGGAAGTAAATTAATAATAATTTACGAATTTGCTGAGATTTGATCGTTTGAAAACAACGCTATTTTCATTGAGTTTCACCACAAACCCTAAATATAAACTGATGTACTTTAATATACAAAAGTTTGATGCTTTTTACTTGATTTTAATTGTGGAATAACTCTATACGAATTTAGTTTACACGGATCGAATTTAGCTGAAGTAAAAGCAAAATGAGCACAACTCCTATAGGTAGCTACAGGTTGTTCCAGAAACTACATCCGCTATCTCTGTTGGCACAATTAACCAGTCGGCGTGCTACAGGGTGCTTAAGCATATTTACTGGAATAGTTTCTTGGTCAATTTATCTAGAGGACGGTAAACTTACTTATGCCTCCTATTCAGATAAACTGTTTGAGCGGCTTGACAGTCACTTACGACGCTTAAGCCAGCAAATTCCTGCTCTCAACAGCGCCACTCGCGTGCAGATGCGGCTAATGTTTGAGACAAAGAATGAACATCAATCAATAGCCAATGCGGATTACCAAGCTATTTGTTGGTTAGTAAATCAGGACTATATTACCCCTGTACAAGCAGCAAGCCTGATAGATGAATTAGCGAAAGATGTAGTGGAATCATTTCTGTGTTTAAAAGAAGGTAGCTATGAATTCAGTCCAGAAAGCTCTTTGGATGAACTACCAAAGTTCTGTCGCCTGGATTTACGGTTACTTGTTGAACACTGTCAAAAACAGTTACGAAATCGGCAAAATATCCAGTCATCAATTCCATCTGGTGGGGGTTCCCAAGTTTTATCTAAAATACAACCGTCTCAAGTTCAGCTACAACTGCAAATAAAACTTGGGCAAAAGTTGCCGATACCAATCAATTTTGATATTCCTGAAAATAATAAAACTATTCAGCCACCTGCTGGCAAAAAACTATATACAATTGCCTGCATCGATGATAGCCAAACAGTTTTGAATTCTATCAAACATTTTTTGGATGAAAATACATTTTCAGTTGTAACAATCAACGATCCGGTTAAGGCTCTAATGCAAATTCTGCGGAGTAAGCCCGATCTGATTTTACTAGATGTTGAGATGCCGAGTTTAGATGGTTATGAGCTATGTTCCTTATTACGGAAACATTCAGCTTTTAAACATACACCTATCATTATGGTAACAGGTAGAACAGGGTTTATCGATAGAGCAAAGGCGAAAATGGTCAGATCGTCAGGATATTTGACTAAGCCCTTTACACAATCAGAATTACTAAAAATGGTTTTTAAACATCTTGGTTGATTTAAACAAGGCAAATAATAATAAAGCTAATATGTTTAATTTATTTTTTTAGGAGATTTAATAGTGAGCCTGACTTTGCTTGGCACAATTCTGATTGTAGAAGATTCTCCCAGTGAATTGGAATTAATGAGCCATTATCTCAAAGAGAGTGGTTACAACGTAATTAAAGCAAGTGGTGCAAAAGAGGGTTTAGAAAAAGCTGTGTTAGAAAAACCAGATGCGATCGTTACTGATGTAGTAATGCCAGAAATGAGCGGATTTGAGTTGTGTCGTTCTTTGAGAAGAAATCCGATTACTTCAAAAGTGCCGATTGTGATTTGTAGTTCCAAAAATCAAGAAATTGACCGTTTATGGGCGATGAGACAAGGTGCAGATGCCTACATAACTAAACCTTATACTCGCGAACATCTCCTACGTACTATTAAATCAGTGGTAATTTGAATCAATGACTAGTACAAACGTTACACTTCCTTTAAAACCAACTCAAAATAATTTAGCAGACGGTTATCTAAAGTTTCAGTTAAATCAACAGACTGCTGCTGTTTTATCAATGAAGCATACGCAAGAAGCAATTCTTGTGCCTATTGAATCTGTAACCCCAATGCCTAATATGCCCACCTGCATATTAGGATTAATGAATTGGCGGAGTCGGATAATTTGGGTAGTTGATTTGCCAAGAATGCTCAATTTGGAATCTCTTGATTATCGACTGCGGCAGTACAGTGCGATCGTTATTCAAGTGGAATCATTGGTACTAGGTTTAGTTGTGCAAGAAATAAAAGGTACCACTAAGTTTATTCCTGATAATATTCAATCACCTATAGGACAAGTGGCATCCAGTTTAGTTCCTTATTTATGTGGCTGTGTTGTCCAACAAGAAGAAATATTGCTGGTATTAGATGCACAGGCAATTGGGCAATCTTCTATTCTCCGTAGTGAGTAGGGTGTACTACTAAAAATTTTAGTGTTCTTATTCACATAGTTAGGATAACTATATTTATGTTTAATAAAACCAACGGAAATCAAGGTAATAGCGCTCAAAATCGAGCATCACTGATTTCATCCCAAAAAATAACTGGTAGTGCCATCAAATTGCCAACTAAAAATAGTAGTGAAACGGCTAATAATTCTTCGCTAAATCAAGCTTTTGCCTCTTTTACAAAACTTGGATTGGCTAAGAAAGCGACTATTTTAGCGATCGCAATCAGTACAATACCAGTATTGGGTATCGGTGCGATCGCTTTTACTTTTGCCAACAAGTCCATTACTAAGCAAATTACCCAGTCTCAACAAGCTGAAGCCACTGGTTTAAGTGATAAAGTTAACCGCTTTATGTTAGGACGCTACGGTGATATTCAGGTAATATCAAGTTTGCTTTTTTTGACAAGTCCCCAAGCTAGTGTAAATATCACCACTCAGCAAAAGCAAGCAGTCCTAGATCGAGTTGTCGAAGCCTACAAAGCTTATGACAGCGTTGCTGTTTTTGATCGTCAAGGTAACTTGATTGTCCAATCCACAGGCGAACCTTTGGATAACCAAAAAGACCTTACCTACTTTCAAGACGCTTTACAAAAAGATACTCCTGTCATCAGTAAACCGGAAGCAGCAAAAAACACTGGTGTAGTGAATATTTATATAGCTGCACCTGTGAAAGAGACAAGGACGGGCCAAACCATTGGTGTGGTCAGAGCGCGGATGCCCGTAAAATCTTTAGAGGAAGTCATCAAGAACTACGTAGCCAATGGACAACAATACTATTTGCTCGATGCTTCAGGAACAGTTTTCTTGAGTCCCCAAAAGGAATTATTGGGGAAAGAAGCAAAAGCAGAGTATTCTAATTTACCTAAACTGCTGGCAGCAAACAAGGTAGATAGTTTTATAGATGTTCCCAAAACTGACAAAAAACCAGAATTAGTCAGCTACGTACCAGCTAGTAGGCTAGACGGCTTACCAGATTTAAACTGGCAAGTACTTTTATCTACAGATACAGCAATTGTATTTGAGCCGCAAAGACAATTGTTGTGGACTATAGCCATCGGTACAACAGTGACAGCATTGATTGTGGGTGCGATCGCATCTCGGTTAGCTAAACTAACTACACTACCAATTATCACTGCAACTGCGGCATTAGCAAAGCTTGGTCAAGGTAAATTCAATACCCGTGTGGAAATCGAAAGTGAAGACGAATTAGGGGTATTGAGTGCAAATATCAACCTTATGGCCGAACAATTGCAGGTTTTAGTTAAGGAACAAGAAGTAGATATTGAAGGGGCAAAATTACTAGCAGATATTACCCTACGAATTCGGAAAAGTCTCAAAACTGAAGATATTTTTCACGCAGTAGTGAAAGAAGTTCAGCAAGTGCTAAAAACAGACCGAGTAATCATTTATAGTCTGAATCCAGATAAGCGGGATGGTGTTGTTGTTGCGGAATCGGTAACTGGTAATTGGCCAGAAATGCTCGGAGTGAAAATCGACGAGCCTTATTTTCGGGAACGTTATCTAGAAACTTATCATGATGGACAGGTGCAAGCAATTGCCAACATTCATCAAGACCAAAGCCTGAAAAATGCCAACGGTTACATTCAATTTTTAGAAAAATTTGCTGTCAAAGGTAATTTGGTCGTACCAATTCTTGTCCAAGAGCAATTTTTAGGCTTATTAATTGCTCATCATTGCGAAACTCCTCGGGTTTGGCAACAGCCGGAAATTGACTTGTTTAAACAGATAACGACTCAAGTCGGTTACGCCTTAGAACAAGCCAAGTTATTAGAAGAGATTGAACAAGTTAGGAATGTTGCAGGCACCGATTCTGACGATGAACGGCATCAAAAAGAAACACTGCAACAGCAACTTTTAGAACTGCTCAACGACGTAGAAGGCGCAGCCAGAGGCGACTTAACAGTGCGTGCAGACGTGACGGCGGGAGAAATAGGCACTGTTGCCGACTTTTTCAATTCCATTGTCGAAAGCCTCCGAGATATTGTTACCCAAGTTCAACAAGCTGCCACCCACGTTAATACTGCCATTGGCTCTAACGAAGGAGCCATCCGCCACTTGGCAGAGGAAGCACTTACCCAAGCTGCCGAAATCAACCGCACCCTCGATGCTGTTGACCAAATGACCCAATCCATGAAAGCCTTAGCCGAAAGTGCCGAAAAAGCTGCTTTCGTTGCCAATCATGCGGCGCACACTGCTACCAAGAGTGGACACGCAATGGATTTAACAGTCCAAAATATCATGTCTTTGCGGGAAACTGTGGGTGAAACTGCTAAGAAAGTTAAACGTCTGGGAGAGTCTTCGCAACAAATTTCCCGCGTGGTGTCCTTAATTAACCAAATCGCTATTCAAACTAACTTACTGGCCATTAACGCCGGTATTGAAGCAGCGCGTGCGGGTGAAGAAGGTCAAGGTTTTGCCGTAGTTGCGGAAGAAGTCGGCGAACTAGCAGTCAGGAGTGCCGCAGCAACCCAAGAAATTGAACAAATTGTTGAAAATATCCAACGAGAAACCAGTGAGGTGGTGCAGGCGATGGAAATAGGCACTACCCAAGTAGTGGAAGGAACTCGAATTGTGGAGGAGGCTAAACAAAGTCTAAGTGAAATTTTGGATGTATCCCTTCAAATTGACTTCTTAGTGCAGTCGATTTCCACTACAACTGCATCTCAGGTTGAAACATCACAAAGTGTTAGCCAATTGATGAAAGATATTGCTGCTATATCACAACGCACCAGCGATTCTTCTCGTCAAGTTTCCCAATCTCTGCAACAAACTGTGGAAATTTCTCAGCAGTTGCAAGAGACTGTCGAGGCTTTCAAAGTTAGTTAAGTTTGTCATTTGTCATTTGTCATTTGTCCTTTGCTAGTGACCAATGATGAATGAATTTTGTTATTTGTTTGTCGTCTTTTTACTAATGACCAATGACTAATAACTAATGATCAATGACCAATAACTAAGGACAAAACCCATGTTACAAGACAAAGAATTAGAAATCCAGATGCAGTTTCTGGAAGAAGCAACTGATTACTTAAATACGTTAGAAGGTGTGTTGCTAGAAATCGATACTAGTAACCGCATCGATTTAGATAAAATCAATGCTGCACTCCGAGCCGCTCATTCTATTAAAGGTGGTGCGGGGATGATGGGATTTAAATCGCTAAGTCATTTATCTCACCGTTTAGAAGATTCCTTTAAAGTTTTAAAAACTAAAAAAAGTTCTCTAGAAATTGACACCCAATTGCAAAGTTTATTGCTATCTGGAGTTGATTGGCTGCGTCAGATTGTCGAATTGCTTGCAGAAGGAAATGTTGTTGAAGATGCGTGGTTAGCAACCTTTTGTTATCCAGTTTTTGATGAGTTGCACGATCGCTTAGGCGACCCCACCCCAGAGGATGCGTCATCCATGCTATCTCCAGAGGATGGACAAGACGTTATCCCCTTGCTATTTGCCACAGAAGTAGAAGAGTGTTTGCAGCGTCTAGAATCTTTATTGGCAGATAGCCAACAGCCCGGATTGCATGAAGAAATTGTGATCATGGCAGCCGAATTAGGCGGTTTGGGTGAAATGCTCCAGTTGGCAGCTTTTAGCAAGCTTTGTGAGTCAGTAACGCAGCAATTGGAAACGGCTAGCAGCGATCGCATTCCTGAAATTGCTCAGTTAGCATTGCAAGCATGGCGGCGATCGCAAGCTTTGGTGCTGACAAATCAATTAGATAACTTACCTACAGAACTTGATTTTGGTAGTTATACGCAATCGCAGCTACTATTACCATCAGCAGAAGTAGCACCACAACTTCTCCCCGCAGATACAGATATTCTCGATCCAGAAGTAGTGCCCACATCTGTTTGGCAACCAGAAAACATTAGAGAAAATTGGACTAATGATGAAGCGTTTGCGCAGCCTAGCACAGGTATCGCTGCTAATTTTACATTTGTAGATGCAGAATTTGCAGATGATGTTAATGCTATCAATATTACAGAACAAAATCCTATATTTGTTAGGGAAAATAATCTTTCAGATGCTAAATACAGCGAGGTGAAAGGAGAGTCAAATGGCGTTGTTAAAGATCGGGAAATTCCTGAGAATAGCGTTCGAGTTCCCAGCAAACAACTAGAGCAAATTAATGATTTATTTGGCGAACTGATTGTTCAACGAAATGGCTTAAACTCGCAACTAGAAAGATTACGCAAACTAGTTCGTAACTTGAACCAGCGAGTACAAGTTCTTGACCGGGAAAACCAGGATTTACGTATAGCTTATGACAAAATTTCTACTCAGGCTGCTACGTCTACTAGCGTGGGGGTGCAAGCTGAAAATGGACACCAAACACAAGGCATAGAGAGGGAATTTGATACTTTAGAAATGGATCGTTATAACGATTTAAACCTGCGATCGCAGGAAGTTATGGAAACTATTGTTCAGGTACAGGAAGTGACAACTGATGTGCAACTCAGTGTAGATGATACAGACCAAATTGCTCGTAAAATTAACAAAACATCCAAACAGTTACAGACAAAGTTAAATCACATCAGAATGCGGCCACTGTCCGATTTAACCGAACGTTTTCCTAGAGCTTTGCGCGATTTAAATGTAGAGTATGGGAAAAATGTCCAGTTAAAAATTGAAGGTGGCAACACGTTAATTGAACGCAGCATTTTAGAAACATTAAACGAACCTTTAATGCATCTGTTAAGGAATGCTTTCGATCATGGTATCGAAGATTCTGGAACTCGCCGCCTTCTAGGTAAACCAGAACAAGGATTAATTGAAATTACAGCCAGTCACCGCAGTAATCGTACCCTCATTACCATTCGAGATGATGGTTGGGGCATTTCTTTGGAGAAAATTCGCACCCGCGCCCTAGCTATGGGATTGGATGCTTCATTACTAGCTAATGCAAGTGATGAAGAACTATTATCACTAATTTTTGAACCAGGTTTTACTACCTCCGAGCAAGTTACAGCATTATCTGGCCGCGGTGTCGGAATGGATGTAGTTCGTAACAACCTCAAACTGATTCGAGGAGATGTGAAAGTTGATACGGAACCAGGAGTTGGTACTACCTTCACCCTATCAGTACCATTTACACTTTCCGTTGCACGAGTTCTGCTGGTAGAAATCAACAAAATGTTATTGGCATTTCCCACAGATGTCATTTCAGAAATATTCTTACTCCAAAACGAGCGAGTTTTTCAAATGGCAGGTAGCGAAGTTCTAAATTGGCAAGGAACTATGCTGCCACTGATTCGCCTAACTCCTTATTTAGAGTTTAATTGCCTCCGCTACGATACCTCAGAATTAGAGACTCCGGCAGCAATTAATGCTAACAGTGTGTTAGTAGTCAAAGGGAATAATCAGCCAGTAGCAATCCAAATAGACCGTTGCTGGGGCGAACAAGAGGTTGCTATTCGCCAAGTTGAGGGAAATATACCTTTACCGGAAGGCTTCAGCAACTGCACAATTCTCGGTGATGGTCGAGTAGTGCCACTAGTTAATGTTAATGAATTGCTATATTGGATTGCTACAAATCGCCGGACTCCTAAAGGTATTCAATTACCATCAGCAAGGTTAAAAACGCCATTCTTGATATTTGATGAAAATAAAATATCAGCTGCATCTGTGAAGCAGAAAGGTACAATTTTAATTGTAGATGACTCGATTAATGTTCGCCGCTTTTTAGCCCTGACTCTTGAAAAAGGAGGGTATCAAGTAGAACAAGCTAAAGATGGTCAAGATGCTTTAGAAAAACTCCATAGTGGATTGAGAGTGGAAGCAGTAATTTGTGATATTGAAATGCCTCGTCTAGATGGTTATGGCTTTTTAGGTAAGGTAAATTCAGACGTTGATACAAAAAATATTCCAGTTGCAATGCTGACTTCTCGTAGCAGCAATAAACATCGACAATTAGCTATGCAATTGGGGGCAAGGGCTTACTTTTCTAAACCTTATAACGAGCAAGAATTACTCCAAACGCTGGAGGAAATAATTCGTAATGTGGCAGAAAAGGCAGCTTCTAATTAAACGTGAGTTAGACGGTTATAAAAAGGCAAAAGCTTGCTAGATACCCTCGATTGAAATTTAATCAAAAAATTTCTTTGCACTGCCTTCTATCGTTTTTAGTTCCGTCTAACTCAGGTTAAATCAAGGTTTTGAGTGCTTAGTTTGTGCGCTGATTTTACATCCAAAAGTTAAAAATGTTTGTGTATTGAGTTGGCATAATAAAAAGCAGGTGCTACAGAAATGACTAGAGCTTCATCTTTACCACCTGATTATACTATTCGCCAAGTTCGTAATATCGACATTCCAGTTGCTATAAATTGTGAATTAATTTCCTGGAAATAAAATACTTCCAGGAACCTTTATTAAGCCTCTACTTTTACACCCTTCCAGAAGGCCACATAACCCTCAATATTCTTAGCCTTCTCCTTGACGCTGGGATAGTACCAAGCAGCATCTTTGTTGATTTGTCCATCAACTTCAATACTGTAGTAGTTAGCGACACCTTTCCAAGGACAAGTAGTGTGGGTGCTACTGTCTGTGAAGTACTCTTTTTTAATGGAGTCAACAGGGAAATAATGGTTGTTTTCCACAACTACGGTGCGATCGCTTTCGGCCAAAACTGCGCCATTCCAAATTGCTTTCGGCATAAGTGAGTTTGCAAATAAACTATACACTTAACATTTTGACACGATCGGCTTACTTTATCCTCCTGAACGGCTAACTTACATTAGAGTCCATTCAAGCTCAAATCAATAATCAATAAGATTTATCGAAAACTTTGCAATGCCAATATTGATTGGCATCACTTTTGTTTATCAAATTAAAAATTAAAAGTATTTGCTTCCCTGATGAATATTTTCTAGCATATTGGTATAGAAACGTAGTTAGTAAAAAAGTTTAATTTCAGTTTCTAGCCGAAATAAAGAAAATTTAGAAGACAAGATCCTCATTACTATGAAACTTACAAGCTTTATAAATTATGCACAAATTGTTGCATGGATGAATTCTATGTCTAAAATCAATAGCGTTCATACAGCCAATAATAACAATGACGCATCAATAAACACAGCCGTCAACTCTGACGCTTTATCTAGCTATTCGACAAATGTAAATTCTCTCAAATCATTTGACACTGCTTTTATTGCATATCAGATGATGGGTCTGAGTAATTTTGATTAAAGAAGAATTTAGAAGATAGTGACTTAATAACAAGAAAAGACAACTACTAAAAATAGGCTTTTATTACTAAATAAAGTTAACTAATTTAGTCAAAATTAGGCGAAAATCATGAAGATTATAAACTTGATAAATTCTGCGCTTATTGTTGCGTGTATTGCTTTTCTACCTGCAATTGTTGACGCTCAAGCAGTTAATACTAACAATAGTGCTGAACAAATCAACACAGATTCGTCAAATGTCAGCTATCTTCAACCTTTCAATATTGCCTTTTTAGCTTATAAAGGTGCTTTCAAAGAGCAGGGTATTCCCAGTGCGGGTCGTTTGATATCTGAATTCCAAATAGGAAATGTGACTGCAAAAGATGTGGTTGAGGCTGCTATCAAGGCTAAAAAGTTACCAGTACAAGTTTTGAACGATCGAGGTTATGTCAATGCGGTTGAGTCGCAGTTCAGATCAATGATCGATGGTATTAGTCAGTGATTTAGGTAACTAAGTGCAGGTTGGTCAAAGTTTGTAAATACGTGATAAAAAGTGATGTCTACGAGGGGCTGTGCCTTCGCTCCTGCCTTTTTATAGCATAAAGCGATCGCAGCCTACAGCCCCTTTAAGGTGGTGACAACTACCGCAGAAGCAATATCTGCGTTGCTGTCAACGCCAGTTTTACTCAAGGGGGGTAACTGGAAATTAGCTCACCGATTAAAGAAATTTCCTGACTTTATTGCGGTTCTAGAGGCTGCTACTTCCCAAAGTTAGATAAAAATTTATTACACTAATGACCAGCTATATGATAGTATTTCATGGCATTATGCTAAAAAACTTTGACTGAAACCAAAGAGTTACCAACCCATGAGTTTAGCTGTAATTAAGTTCTCTTCAGAAGAGTGCGGCATTTGCCACAAAATGTCTTTTTATGACAAAAAAGTGGCTGAAGAACTGGGTTTAGAATTTATTGATGTGAAAATGCAGGATACGACTGCCTACCGCAAGTATCGCAAGATTTTATTGACTCAGTATCCCGACAAATCAGAAATGGGATGGCCTACTTACATCATCTGCAATTCTCCAGAAGGGGAATTTCAGATTGTGGGTGAAGTAAAAGGGGGTCATCCCAAAGGGGAATTTAGAAGCCGTCTTCAAGAGGTTCTGAATTCCACAGCTAATCAGAACTAATTACCTCAAAAGATTTAACCTCTAGGACAGGGCCAATCATGGCAGTTGTCATGATATCTTCACGCACCTGTCCCTTAACTTTTGCTTTTTGTGCTTCTTTGAGTAAGTCTTTGTCAGCCCCTCTGAGGATCTCGTAAGTAACGCCCTCTTCTGTGACTAATGCCCATGCGCCTGTGCCAATATCACGGCGTTGGATTGTACCTGTAAGTGTAATGCTCATAAATAGTGCTGATTTGTTAGTGCTGTTAGTGGTAGCGGGGCATTTAGCCCCTGCTGAGTGGGGGAGTTAGGAGTTATTAAGAATTCTTCCCAATTCCCCATTTCCCATTTATGCTATCTTTTCTTCGTTTCTCAATGCTAAACGAACAAGTCCATAACAGATTAGGGCATTGGCGATGAGGAATAGGCGTGCTATGTTACCACCTCCCAAACCCCAAACGGCTGGATCGAAAAATGCACTTACCGTCAAGCACGCTGCTACACCTAATGTTGAACCAATGGCAAACCATTTCCAACTAGGATGTCCCAATAGCAATGCCATCAACACGATGGGAATCAGTACGCTAGCAAATAGGGGATTCAAGGCATCAGTTCCTTGGAGGGTATTACCTAGTTCGGGAATTGAACTGCCCAAAACTCGGAAAGGCCATTGGGGAAGATCAAAAATATAGATTCCCTTGAGGAAGAATAACCCAGAACTGCCGGCAATTAGTCCACTTGATAAAGACCAACTCCAAGTGAAGGGGAAGTAAACCCGTAAAAACCAAGCCAGCAGATAGGAACCAACTACCATTAAAATCTTGGGTAACAGTGCCACTGCACCACCATCTATCCAAAAACCGGGATTAAGATAGCCACTATCCCGCAACCACCGAAAGAAATCTGGAAAACTGATTTGCCCTCCAAAGGCTAGTTTGACTGCTGCTTCTGCATTAAGTTGTCCAGCGCCATAATAGTTCAAACCATCATCCTGAATAACTCGTGCTGACTGTTTGAGGACTTTTAAAATTTCATCTGGTTCTTTGATGCCAGCCGCTTTAATTAAAGCTGCAACACCAGCAACGTGGGGAGCAGCCATGCTTGTTCCCTGAAAGCCTAGAAAGACACCTTCACCCTTTTCATCAATAGTTTCTTGGAGAATCTTACCAGCTTCACTACCACCAGGAGCCGAGATATCTACCCCAGCGCCAAAGTTAGAGTAGGGCGCTCTTTCGCCATCTGGGCCAATTGCCGAAACGCCGATTACATAAGGATAGCGGGCTGGATAGCTTGCCCCATTGGTGTTTTCATTCCCGGCTGCGGCAATAATAACTACACCTTTTCTATGGGCATACTCGATCGCTTCTTTCATCAACTTGCTTTCACCGCCACCGCCCAAGCTCATATTAATTACATCTGCGCCTTTATCAGCAGCAAATTTAATCGCTTCGGCAATATCGGCAATCGTACCCCCACCATAAGAACTGAGTACCTTCAGTGGCATCAGACTGGCTTCATAAGCAATTCCAGCTACGCCATATTTGTTATTTGTGGCTTGGGCAATAGTTCCGGCAACATGAGTACCATGACCATTATCGTCTGTGGCTTCTTCTCGGTCGTTAACAAAATCATAGCCTTTGACGAATTTTGTCTCATATAAGTCGCGCACCTTAGTAATCCCGGTGTCAATTACCGCAACTGTGATGCCACTGCCTTTGGTTTGACTCCATGCGCCTTCAATACCGATTTTGTGCAAGTTCCACTGCTTGCTGTAATATTGGTCATTGGGGCCAGTTAATGAAGGACTTGCTTCATCATCTTCTTGGGGTGTCAAAAATTCGCCAAGCCAAGCAGCTTTGCCGGGTTGTGGAATCTTCCTGTAAATATAATTTGGTTCAATGAATTCTGTAGCTTGGGCAAATTGAGATTTTTTCAGTTCTTGAAGTCGCTGGCGATCGCCTTTGACAATATACACATTATCTTTTTTGGAAAACTTGTTGTCTAATTGGGGTGTAACGTTGTATTGTTTGGCGATCGCTTGCAAGTCCTGTTCCACCACTACTGATGGAATATCTTCCCGAAAATCAAGCAAAATCGTCTCAAACTCTCCTTTAGCTGCCAGTCCCTGAAAATTCAGGAAACCAAACATGGCAGATCCCAGCCCAATGACAAACAAGCACAATAATATAAGTTTTCTCATATTAACTCATCACCGCTTTTTGCCAGTTTGCTCACTACCATAACTTATCTGCATCCCTTGTTGGTGGATTTTGCACTTTTAGTTACAAGTTTCGCTCACGACTCAGGATTTTTTAAACGATGGAACGTGGTCTTTTGTGGTTGCCCCTGTTAGTAATGTTTTTCTGGTTGGCTTGGCAAGGCTCGAAGGAGTATCAAAAAGTTGAAGCCTATCGCACTTGGGCAGAGCAATTTGAACGGGCTAAGTACGATATTTATTCAGTATTAGGTCAAAAAAGCAAGGATATAACTTGGGGAAAACCAACACCTAAAGGGCCTATTAGACTAGAAACATTCTCTTTGCTTGATGTCAAACAAATCCATCTTTTAGTAGATGATAAATCAGTAAACATAGAAAATGCACCTGATAAAGGTCGTTCCATAGAATTAGAATTTATCTTTTCCGAATCTACTAACTCAATACGTATTCCATTTACAGAAATTCCTTTGGCGGCACAATGGGGTAAGTTTTTGCAGGAATTATTACAAGACTTGCACTCAGAACCACAGCAGTAGTTATATTTAAACTACAAATCCCAGATGATAAGTAGTCGTACAGAATTAGTTACACAAAAACTGGGCTGAAATTCTTGTCTGGTAAAGAATCAATATGTAATTAATTCTGTCGGGGTACTTATAAGAAGTAAAAATTTTGCCATCAAATTACAAAATTATAGGGGCACAAATATATTGCACCCCTATACGATCTATTCAATTCAAAACCGCCTTAAAAGTCGATTCATGTTTGGATTACACTTCGACTCAGTTGAACCGACCCAACTATGCTTGAACAATGAAGTCGGAGGCAGTAAGAGTGGGCGCACCAGTAAGTTTTGCAAATTGACCGCCAGTGCCGAAACCAGCAGCACTACCATTTTGATTGTATAGTAATTGCCCAGTTATTGGGTCGTAAACAATCACAGCATTACTAACTGCCCCTAAACTAGTGATTTGAAAATCGCTAGCTTTACTAAAACCGGTTCCCGCAACGGAATTAAGGGCATTAAAAGTGGTCTTATCAAGGATAATCTTGTCACCTTGAGAGTGATTGAAGTCAGCGATCGTATCAATACCTATAGCAGCGCTATTGAAGGCAGCATTGATGTCGTACAGGAAAGAGTCAGCACCCATACCACCCACAAGAGTATCATTGCCTTGTCCACCAATGAGAAGATCGTTGCCAGTACCGCCCCGCAGTAAGTCGTTACCACCGCTGCCATTGATGGTGTCATTACCTCCTTGACCATTAATTACATCGTTGGAATTGTAAAAACCGCTGATGTTATTGTCCAAGTCATTGAGGAACGTAACAGCGTTTGCGGTGGAAATATACGGTTGAGTGGAGTTGGCATTAATCACATCAAAGCTTTTGGTAACACTGGCTTCTCCGTCAAATTGGATATTACCGATGGCGGGTCTTGTTGTTGATGCGACTAAGTTATCTAGATTTTGTAACTGAAAGTTTTGCAGAGTGACTTTGGTATTAGCCACATCTTCAAAGGTAACTTCTAAATTGTTGCCATTTTGAGTTAATTGCAGATTTCTCGCAGTTAAGCCAGCCCCAATAAATTTCAAGGTATCTACCTTGGCAATCACCGCAGCTGACGGGTTTGAGCTAGTGCCTACACCGCCAAAATCTGTGATGATGTCATTGCCATTGTTTAGCTTGGTAATAAAGGTGTCATTACCAACTGTGCCATTGAGCACTCGAATTTCCGGAGCCGGAACGGGTTTAACTATGCCACTAATGGCAAAGTCAAAGGAACTTTCATTAGTATCATTGTTGTTTAAAATAAAGCTGCCACTATAAGTACCAGGTGTAGTGGTATTGAGTGCCACTGTGATGGCTGTAGAAGCATTAGCAGCCACACTCGTCGGAAGAGTTCCAACCAAACTAAATCCGTCGGGAAGTTTCAGATTACTCAGGTTGAGTGCGGCTGTACCAGTGTTCTTGATGGTAAAGGTTTTGGTCAAGGTGTTATCGGCAACGACATCGCCAAAGTTAATCGCAGTAGTACTGCCATCTGCAATGTCAACTGTGCCATTGAGAACTTGAATTTCTGGAGCCGGAACGGGTTTAACTATGCCACTAATGGCAAAGTCAAAGGGACTTTCATTAGTATCATTGTTGTTTAAAATAAAGCTGCCACTATAAGTACCAGGTGTAGTGGTATTGAGTGCCACTGTGATGGCTGTAGAAGCATTAGCAGCCACACTCGTCGGAAGAGTTCCAACCAAACTAAATCCGTCGGGAAGTTTCAGATTACTCAGGTTGAGTGCGGCTGTACCAGTGTTCTTGATGGTAAAGGTTTTGGTCAAGGTGTTACCGGCAACGACATCGCCAAAGTTAATCGCAGTAGTACTACCATCTGCAATGTCAACTGTGCCATTGAGAACCTGAATTTCTGGAGTCGGAACGGGTTTAACTATGCCACTAATGGCAAAGTCAAAGGGGCTTTCATTAGTATCATTGTTGTTTAAAATAAAGCTGCCACTATAAGTACCAGGTGTAGTGGTATTGAGTGCCACTGTGATGGCTGTAGAAGCATT
>NZ_JBALDK010000244.1:0-4865 GCF_036917455.1 Nostoc sp.
AATTCTTATTAAAGGACTCGTCATCGTTGTTGCACTAATTTATTTATTCATATATCATTTTCTCACAAGTTTTGTTTTAAGGATATGTCTAATAGGTTAAAAATCTCCACTGTGCAAATTCTGAGTAACCTGCATAATAGACGCTATCCAGAATTACAAGAATATTATTTAAGTTCAGTTGTTCTATATTACCCAATGCATTTGCTGGTATGGAAGGAACATTTGAGTCAATGGATTTATTCTTGAGCAGGTCGAGGATGTCTTTGACATATGGTTTGGCAGCCTGCCCCAGATTTCCCAATGCATAAGCTGCATAGTAACGAGCAGTTGAGTCAACGGTTTTATCCTTGAGGATGTCAGCGATGTCTTTGACGTAAGGTTTGGCTACCTCCCCCAGATTTCCCAATGCTTCTGCTGCATAGTAACGAGCAATTGAGTCAACGGTTTCATCCTTGAGGATGTCAGCGATGTCTTTGACGTAGGGTTTGGCAGCCTCCCCCAGATTTCCTAATGCCTTTGCTGCACCTGAACGAAAAGCTGAGTTAACGGATTCATCCTTGAGAATGTCGAGGATGTCTTTGACGTAGGGTTTGGCAGCCTCCCCCAGATTTCCCAATGCCGATGCTGCACTGGAACGAACAATTGAGTCAACGGATTCATCCTTGAGAATGTCGAGGATGTCTTTGACGTAGGGTTTGGCAGCCTCTCCCAGATTTCCTAATGCCGATGCTGCACTGGAACGAACACTCAAGTTAACGGATTCATCCTTGAGAAAGTAAAGGATGTCTTTGACGTAGGGTTTAGCAGCCTCTCCCAGATTTCCTAATGCCTTTGCTACACCGGAACGAACATTTTCATCAACGGATTTATCCTTGAGGATGTCAGCGATATCTCTGACGTAGGGTTTGGTTGTCTCTCCTAGATTTCCCAATGCCTCTGCTGCACTGGAACGAACATTTTCATCAACGGATTTATCCTTGAGAATGTCGAGGATGTCTTTGACGTAGGGTTTGGCAGCCTCCCCCAGATTTCTCAATGCATCTACTGCACTGGAACGAACATTTGAGTCAACCTTTTCATCCTTGAGAAAGTTAAGGATATCAGGGATATACTTGGTAGCCGCCTCTCCCAGGTTGCCCAATGCTGATGCCGCACTGCCACGAACAGATGAGTCAACTTTTTCATCCTTGAGGATGTTGGCGGCTTTCTGGGCAATTTCCTCCGGTTTTTTAAGCAGAATTTTTAAATCTTGCGGCTTATATTTAGCTAATTTTTCAAAAGCATATTGCTTTACTTTGGGGTAGCTGTCGTCAAGGGCTGCTACTATGCCGTCAATATTTAAAATTCCAGATTCCAAATTCCAAATTTTGTAAAAAACACCAGCGCGAGACTTCCAGCCCGCGCTGGTGTAACTTCCTTATAAATTCAGAGACATTATTGTGATTAGGTTATTGCTTCATAGGCAACTCCTCCACTGAAAGGCTTTGACCGTAACGAATTTGATTAGTCAGCGCTTCGACTAATCCCTCCCTGTCGTATAACGGCAATGAGCTCTTAATTTGATGCCCAACCGTGTAGATTTCATCACGGCAACGCCCAGGAGCTTGATCGCAAAGTTGAGCCGCAACAGCACTAATCAAAAACAGCTTTTCGCGTCTGGTCATCAATTCAAACGTACTACCGTACTTCTCCTGGAGCGATTCCAGTAAGGAGCCGTCGTTTATGGTGTAACTGGTGTAATGTCCGATTGGTTTACTCATTGGTATCCTCATCTGACTCAGGCTCTACTTTTTCGCCAATGACGATTTCCACGGTGTTGATCACAGACTGGTAATCAACGATGGCTACGCCAACGCTAGAAGCGAACGCAAATTCAACATCATCAACATCTCTTAAGTCATGGGGAAGTTCTAGAGCATTTGGGAAATCTTGAAACTAGATTTTACAAATATGTTCACGCACACCAAGAAAGGCTCGACCTGAGACGCAAAGAAAGTAGCGCATCTGAGCAAGAGTTCGCGGCGGAGGCTGAAGAATTAAGGACGAAAATACTAGGACTCATGGGTGGATTCGACCCAAAAGGACTAGATGAGACTATCTCAGAAGTAGATACAGAAGAACCTGAATAAAACCGTCCTGCCTGTTGTGGCTAGGGCGGTTTTGTTTTGGGTTGCGCGATTGCACTTGGTAGAGATTGTGCGATCGCGGTGCTGGGTGCTGAATGACTTTTGACAAATGACCAATGACTAAAAGAATTTCATCAAGGGTAGTTCGAGCTAGAACTCTTGCCATATATGAGCTAGAGAAATTTATCGAATACATGCACAGTATTGACCCGGAACTAAAACCGGACGAAGCCATACTGCTAGCAGCATTTACATTGTAGGGATTACCAGAACTATTTAAAGAAAATCCTGATTTACTGAGTCAGTTTCAGCAACTAGCCACAGACTTAAAGCTCAAAAATCGCACTTCTAGTAAATGACCAATGACCGATAAAGAACCAAAAAGCCACCACTAGATTTAGCGATCCTGGTGGCTTCCTGAAATCAAACTAATAGTATTATGCCAGAAAACTCATCAAGAAACTCACTTCTCTGGAGTGAATCACACAACGCATACTGTTACAAACATCATATTCCACCAGCAGCAAAAACCCTTTGGCAGTGGTTAATGAGGCAAGGTGAAATAGCAACAGAAATCGAGCCAGATTTATCAGAATTTAATGCGTGGGTAGCAAAGAACAGAGGTAAACCTTATGCTCACAATTACCTCAAAAAGATATTTGAAATACTGGTATCATGCTGTGTTTTACAAGTAATTAAAACCTACTCATGGAAAATATCAAAGTTACTTTTTAGACCTCTTTCGTGGTTAAATCCACTTAAAAAGCCGCAAGAAACAAACTTCCAAAACAGTAATTCTAGTTACAAGATAGAGTCCTCAAATGAAGTCTCTGCTGAATCAGTGCTTAACAGCAGCAGCAATCCTCTTACTCCAACCACAGCCGAATTTGAGGAGAAAGAATTGCAACACGAGATATTTACAGCTTGTGCTGAGTACCAAATATACTTTGACCCAAATAAACGAACAACTAGACATCTATTTGAATTTGATATTGAAGATGTCCAATTAGCTTTAAAACACTTTTCTCTTCGTGGTGGACATCAAGCAATTAACAATCCTCAAGGATGGTTACTTGACTGCTTGCGAAACTGTTACTTGCAAGATGAAAAGTTTACTTTATCTGCATTCATGCAACTTTTAACTTCTTGATTCCCTAGTAACCTCCCAAGGGATTACTAGGGAATAACTGCATAAAAAAACTGCCCTCTTGTGAGAGCAGCGACCATATAACCAGTTTGATTATGAAGCAACCTACACTTTTTGATTTACAAGCTTTTACTAATACCCCATTCCCCTTTCCGATCCTGCTTGGGATGAAGAAATTGCGCCCCAACATCCTGGGCCAGAAACCAGATGGAATCCCGCTCACTTTGGTGAGGTGGAGCGCATTGTTGAGGATGGCGGACAAGTTTCTATTTTTTGGGATGACAGTGACGAGCCACCAGACCCAGACGACTATTTAAACCTGGATGAATACCATCAAGCCTGGGGCGAGTGGGAGTTACGTGTTGGGGCGCAAGTTACATCTGACACAACCGTAGAATCATGTGTTGGGGCGCAGGTATCACACGTTACCCAAAAAGTTGCGCCCCAACACGATGCCCACTGGGTAGAGAAGTACTGGGTAAAAAGGTCAGGTAATAAATATTGGTATTACCGTTACTGCTGGATGGTAGGCAGGAAGAAAAACCGCCGCTACATCGGCAGTGTGGACAGTATTACCGCAAAGGGGAGAAGGGGGTTGGTGGAAACTGCGATCACAGATGGTAAATTACCAATTGAGATTGAGAAATTAATCAAAGGCTGGAAACATGAGCCGTCCACCATGCCCGAAATGCCACGGAATGCGCGTTTTTAAAAACGGCAGCTACAAGCTGTCTAACGGCCTTCTAAAACAGCGTTGGTTTTGTCAAGCTTGTCGCCAAGGCTTTATTCCTTCAACAACTCAGGAGATTCCCTCAGCAACTTCTGAAACTTCCGTAGTTCATCCTAGGTGCGAGCGGTAATATCCGGTTTTGTAAATTTCTGGGTAGACCGATAATTTTGAGTTCTCCAAGCAATGTAGCGGTCAATAAATTGTAAAAAATCCCCTGTGAGTTCGGGGATATTTCGAGATTCATCAAATATCAGCTTGGAATCTACCGCTCTAGCGTAATCCAAAATCTGATTTTCTAAGACAATGGGCACGCGGATAGTTTTCGTTTTCCCGTGGTTCCAGGTTGGCCCGAAGCTGGTGCTGTTTTTTCCCGGTCTGAGCATTAGCTGTTTCTTGAAATACCTGTGTCATGGCAGGATACAGCGTTTTTGTCTGAATTTCAATTACCCCTGCTCCCTGCCCCCCAGTCCCCACTCCCCACTCCCCAATGACTAGACCAAAAAATAATAACTTCCGTTTGTTGCGATTGTCAAACAAGCAGAAACCTACCTTAATCAAACAAATTTTGACGCAAATCAGTGGTTGTTTGGTTCAATGGACGATTACACCTATTTTGAGCTACTAAACCATTACGGCATTAACCCACTAGGCTTTGTTGGTGAAGTCGAAGATCACATGCAATTGCTAATGAGATGACCAGAATCTTGCAGCTAGGGACAGAAAGCAATTAGCATTTGCAATACAGCGATTCTTTCCCTGCTGTAAGCTACTTAAATGATTCAGCAGGGAAGCCGATTTATCAAAGGATAACTGAAATAAATATCCCTGTAGTATTTGATAAAACCATCATTGCTGTATCCGT
>NZ_JBALDK010000245.1:0-11452 GCF_036917455.1 Nostoc sp.
TTTGATTTGTATTGTCCATATTTTTAAATATTGTTTATTGTATTTATCTTACAGTAATCTCTAAGTATTTATCCTTGAATAATATTTAGATTCAAAGTGAATATATAATAGCTAGTTAATAGCTATCTTTATGATTGCTGTTAGATTCTTAGCTTTTTCTGATGTATGACTCATATTTGATTTTTGAAAAAACTCAGTATGACTCAAAGAGCCTTTTTTACTGTTGTCTCTTGCCATCTAAGCAAATAAATATAGCTACGCCACGCTGCGCGAACAGAAATCAAAGTTAACTGTTATGGTGAGATTCAGTTTGCTCTTTAGTAGTCTTTGTAATGCTGCAATTGCTTTTACAGACTCCTTTTTTGGCTATTAAGCGATTCACATTAACATTAGTTAACCGTTGCTCAAGCAATTTTTCTATAAAATTATTTATTTGAGTGGGTTGGTTTGGAGATGATGCACCTGTATTAATAAATGTGTAGATTAAAACTATCACTATCAAACTAGTGGTGGCACCAAGCCCTATTCCTAGTAGCAAAATAAAGTTTCTATAACTCAGCAAATAAGTATCATCAGTGTTTTGGTTGATGCCAACAGATTTTGAGGATTGTGGCAATTCCAGATCGGAATTAAGTGCTTGCAAAGCTTCTGCGGCCGATTGATAACGCTGGTTATAGCGATCGCAAACCATTTTATCTAAAATATTTGCAAGACTATCACTTACCTGTGCGCGATCGCGCCAGAGAACTTCTCCAGTATTAGGATCTTCTTGTAGTTGATCGGGTATTAAACCTGTCAAAGCTTGAATGCCAATCATCCCGACTGCATAGATATCGCTGCAAAGTTTTGGCTTTCCCTTAGCCTGTTCGCTAGGCATATAGCCAGGAGTTCCAACAGCAATTGTTAAGCCTGGTACCAAAGCACCAATTTTCTTAATACTCCCAAAGTCAATTAGCACAATCTTTCGATCGGAGTACCGCCGCATTAAATTTTGGGGCTTGATATCCCGGTGAATAATATCATTTTGGTGGACAAATGCCAGCACTTCCAGGATATCTTTTAATAAGTTGAAGACTGTATTCTCGCTAAGACGCTGACCTGGTACAATTTCTTGAGTCAATGCATGACCATCAATAAATTCCTGGACTAAATAGAAATCTCCATCTTCATCAAAATGGGCAAACAGTCTCGGAATTTGATCGTGATCGTTGCCTAGTTGGTATAAAACTTCTGCTTCCCGATCAAATAAGCTTTTAGCGATGGGTAGAACAGCAGGATTGGAATCTTTTGGTTTTAAATGTTTGACAACACAATGAGGTTGTCCTGGTAAATCTAGGTCTATGGCTAAGTATGTATCACCAGAACCTCCGCTTCCTAAGTGTTTGATAATCTCAAAGCGATTCCGAAGTGTTTTTCTGGTGAAAGAGTATTTATGATGTCTGTTCCGTCTAGCATTTGCTAACAAGTAAGTATTACCAGATTCTCCGCTTCCCAGCAGTTTGACAGTCTCAAAGCGACTGCGGAGTGTTTTTCTGACTAGAGGGTTCTGGCTCATGTGGCGTATACTACTTATTAATTTACTGACCATTCAGAGCTTGGGTGAGGGGATGAATATCAGCCGCTAGATTTGTTGATATTTGAGCTAGCCAGCTTGTTAGACAACCTCTGCTTTAGAGCAGTTTTATGGTTAACCTCTTGACTTAGTTGATTTAATACCTTTATAGGTATCTTACATATAAAATAAAATTTGTTTTCGGAATAATTTAGTAAATTCTATCACTTAAGTAAATTTAACACCACTTTATAGTATAGGAATCGTATTGAATTTTTGAACAAAATTAGGTATTGTATGGGAGCCAGTGCATTGCGGTGAATCCAGCGCTGTAGGCGACTGGTTTTCCCGTTGGGAGGTTCCCTCTTTGTAGGAACTGGCGTTGTGTTAGAACGAAGTTCATAACGCAGCATTATTGAGGGTTTGATGCCGGACTATCCGTTATTTATAACTTTAGGTAGAAGACAATATTCAGGATTTAAGTAATTTATTTTAATGTTTGGGTTGACTAATTGAAAAAAACATTGAACAGAGGAATTTAATGGACTAAATATCCTTGCAGTATCCACTGTAAATTTATTAACACATGCATTTAGAGAAAGTAAGAACTTAGGACTAGCCCTTTCAAGGTGGTAAAATTTGGAACGAAGATTAATGATTTCAACCTTCAAAAAGCCCAATATCTGAGCGAAGAACTTAGGATAATAGCACTAAAACAATGTATTTTCGTTGAACACCTTGAAAGGGCTAGTCCTAAAACTGTATTTACTGTTCATTAAAAAAGCCCCCAATAGGGGGCATATCTAAGTTGTTCGCGTGGAGTAAACAACTAATAATTAATACTCACAGTAGATACATTAATCCGAACAAAATAATCCAAATCACGTCAACGAAGTGCCAGTAGATTTCGGCTGCTTCAATGCCAAAGTGCTTTTCGTTACTGTAGTGACCCGGAGTGCGCGATCGCCACAACACGGCAACAATTGCCAAAACGCCGATGGTAACGTGCAATCCGTGGAAACCAGTCAAAACGTAAAATGCACTGGCAAATAAATTGGTAGTTAAACCAAATTCTAAATGGGTATATTCATATACTTGACCCACCAAGAAAATAGCACCCATCGCCGCCGTAATTGCTAACCAGATTCGCGCACCCCGCGGATCGTTCTTTTTGATAGCAGTGTCAGCATTGTGCATGACAAAACTACTAGAAATTAGATTGATGGTGTTGACTCCAGGTAACAATAGTTCTAATTCTGGAGTCCCTGCTGGCGGCCACACAGGTAAGGTAGCACGGAAAGCCAAGTAAGCTCCGAACAGCCCCATAAAAATCATCCCTTCAGCAATCAGGAAAACATATAGCCCAAACAGGCGATGGTCTGGATGTTCTTCGTGATGACCGACGGACGCTTCCGCCGCGTGATGATGATTAAGTTCGATTTTAGCTGGGTCAATAGTTTGACTTTGCATGAATTTTTTAAAGGATAAATTGGGGAGTGGGGAAAGAGGTAGAGGGACAAGGGGACAAGGGGAGCAGAGGGAAAGAAATTCATAGTCCCCAGTCCCCAGTCACAGTTTATTTGCGGTCTTCGGGATTAGCAGCAACGGCTGGATCGGGTTCTGCTCTTAATACTGAGTTTGGCCCGCCAGACAAGATTGGATTGGGATCGTCTAAAGGTACACCTTCATTAGCATTTTCCAAACCGTAGTCGTAGGGGCCTGTAGCCAATACTGGAGTTTGATCGAAATTTTCGATCGCAGGTGGTGAAGTCGTCATCCACTCTAAGGTCAATGCTCTCCAGGGATTATTACCAGCTTTCTCGCCGTACAACCAACTCCAAATCGCATTGATGATGAAGGGAAATGTCGAAATTGCCAGTATGTAAGAACCATAGGTGCAGATTTCGTTCAATGTGGTGAATTTGGGGTCATATTGGGCGATGCGGCGATTCATGCCCATTAAACCCAGCTTGTGCATGGGTAAGAAGGTCATGTTTAAACCAACAATTGTCAAGGCAAAGTGAACCTTACCCCAAAATTCGTTTACCATCCGTCCCGTCATTTTTGGGAACCAGTGGTAAATAGCTGCAAAAATTCCTAGAACGCTACCACCAAATAGTACATAGTGCAAGTGGGCCACCACAAAATAGGTGTCGTGAACGTGAATGTCAAAGGGCACTGCTGCCAACATTACGCCACTGATCCCACCGATTACAAAGGTGCCGACAAAGCCGATGGCGAACAACATCGCACTATTAAGCCGGATTTTTCCACCCCACATGGTTGCTAACCAGCTAAATATTTTAATCCCTGTGGGTACGGCGATGATCATAGTGGTGATCATAAAGAACATCCGCAACCAGCCGGGGATACCACTGGTAAACATGTGGTGCGCCCAAACAATTAGCCCCAAAAAGCTGATGGCTAGAGATGAATAAGCGATCGCTTTATAGCCAAAAATCGGCTTGCGGGAATGAATGGGGATAATTTCTGAAATTGCTCCAAAGAAGGGCAAAATCATGATGTAAACGGCTGGGTGAGAGTAAAACCAGAACATGTGCTGGTAAACTACAGGGTCGCCACCGCCAGTTGGGTTAAAAAATGTTGTCCCAGCAATTAAGTCAAAGGAAAGCAGAATCAGACCTGCTGCGAGGACTGGGGTTGATACCAAAACTAGCGCCGAAGTTGCAAACATTGCCCAGCAGAACAAGGGCATTTTGTGAATGTCCATGCTGGGGATACGCATCTTCAGCAATGTCACCAGGAAATTAATCGACCCCAAAATTGAGGACGTACCCAGTAGCAGGACACTCATAATCCAAATGCCTTCACCCACTTGTCCTGTCACCAAACTCAGGGGAGGGTAGGAAGTCCAACCGGCATCCGGTGCATCGCCGACTACTAAACTGGCGATTAGCAACACACCCGCAGGGGGTATCATCCAAAAAGCCACAGCATTCAGCCGAGGGAATGCCATATCTTTTGCCCCAATCATCAGAGGAATTAGATAGTTAGCAAACCCTGCCCCGGCTGGCACAATCCACAAGAAAATCATGATTGTGGCGTGCAGTGTGAATAGACTGTTGTAGACTTCCGGGGTGACAAAATCTACCTCTGGGGTTCGCAGTTCGGTGCGAACCAAGTCAGCCATTACGCCGCCAATGCAGTAAAAAATAAACGAAGTGACTAGGTATTGAATCCCAATCACCTTATGGTCGGTTTGAAAGCCAAAGAAGTCTTGCCATTTTCTGACCCCTGGTTCCTCAAGAAGGGCAGGGATATTGGCAGTTTCTTGCAACTGAGCTTGTGTCATAGTTGTTAGTCATTGGTCATTAGTCATTAGTGATTAGTCATTGGATTTTGACTAAATAACATAATTGACTAATGGTGAACTTGATGGAGGATTTCTGGTTTAATTCCCATGTCCTTGGTGTAAGGAGCAAGAAAATCATTTGGGGATAAATTCGCTGGGTTAACAGCAACGGCTTGATTTAATGTTTCCTTGCTGGCAACAAGCTGTTCTTGCATCCACTTGTCAAATGCCTCTTCTGACTCAACAACTACTGGCGCTCTCATTGCACCGTGATAGGGGCCACAAAGTTCAGCACAGATTAGAACATAATCTCCTGCTTTTTGGGGGGTGAAGCGAATCTCGCTTTGCCTACCTGGGATCGCATCTTGTTTCAGGCGGAACTCTGGCACCCAAAAGGCATGGATGACATCGTTGGCTGTCATATTGATTTCCACTTCTCGGCCGATGGGGACGTGCATTTCACCTGTAGTTATACCAGTTTCAGGATATGTGAAAATCCAGGCATATTGTAGACCTGTGACGTTGACCTGTAATTGTGCTGGTTTGCCTGCTTTATCAGGAGTTCCCCCAATTGTCGGAGCAACACTACCTACACCTGGAGCATTCCGCAGTTGGGGAATTTGGTCAGCATTACGAACTTCTGCCGTAGCTGGATCTTGCATTGCCTCATCAGATTTTTCTTGATTGAGGTTGGGTTCGGTGCTGGGAGGAGTATCGCTTAAAGTTGCAGCCATAGCACTTCCAGGCATTGCCATCGACTCCTGATTCATCGGCGCTTGATGGATTGCATGGGGATCAAAGCCACCGATTTCGTTGTAAACATCAAAGCTGTAAACAGAAATGCCGATAACGATAATTGCAGGGATCGCCGTCCAGAGAATTTCTAGAGGTACATTGCCCTCAACTGGCGGGCCGTCTTCATTGTCACCTGCACGCCGACGGTATTTAAATGCAGAGTAAATTAAAATACCTTCAACTAACAGGAATATACCTGTAGAAACGACCATCATCGCGTTGAACAGACCATCCACTAATACGGCTTCATCCGTTGCTGCTACTGGCAACAGACCGTGATTTTGACCGTACCAAAGGCTGGCTAGGGTTAGCACGATGCCAATGAGTAATGTCCAGATTGAACTTGGAATCTTCACGGCTTACTTAATTGAATTTACTACGTTATCTTAAAGCTGCCCACTTACTAAGGTAGTCTAGGCTGGAAGGTGTAGAGTATTATGGTCTGAATTTTTTATTAAGTTTTTTAACTATTTTACTAATTTTGGGTACAAGGTGACTATTGAGAAGCAAGAGGAAATAATTATGAATGAAAAGTTTAACTTTAGTTTTGGGGATAAGTAGGTTGGCTGAAATAAACCGAACTATGTAACAAAATGTGAAAACCTCGAAACCCATGCGATTGCTTCATTTCGCTTCTCTCCATTCGCAATGACATAGTTATAAATTTTCCCACCTACTTACTTAAAACCCAGTGCTTCAATCCCAGGCTTTTAAATGCATTCAGGGTTACTTCTGATCCCTTCCCCCTGACTTCTCTCAAAAGTAGATATCAATTAATGAATAAATTTAATGAAAAATTTAGAATGTTTAAATTAATTGTGATTCATCAATTTTTCACATCTTGAAAAATACCTAAAGCTTCAGGCAAAACCTTTCTGGAGTGATTCAAAGTATAAGTGAGTGCTAATCTATAAACCCTGAGCCTATACGCTAGGGTGAAGATAGGACGCTAAAAGAAAATTGAAAATTTTAAGAGATCCACCAAGAGCGGGCAGAAAGTATCCTTCATGAGCGAATTTGTCCTACAACAACAAAATGAAGCGGCAGTTGAGCAGCAAAAGCCCAAGGAAATGATTCGGCGCTTGGTGTGGAAAATATGCATAGCCACCTTAATTTTGATGGCAATAGGCAGTGCCACCCGCGTGATGAATGCTGGACTTGCTTGCCCAGACTGGCCCTTATGCTATGGCGAACTCGTACCAGCCAAGCAAATGAATCTCCAGGTGTTCTTAGAATGGTTTCACAGATTGGATGCAGCTTTAATTGGTGTAAGCGCGATCGCACTTTTCGGTTTGTCCTGGTGGCATCGTCGTTTCTTACCCAAATGGCTACCTTGGGCATCCACATTCGCCCTGTTTTTAATCGTCTTCCAAGGCATCTTGGGAGGGCTTACCGTTACTGAACTGTTGCGGTTTGATATCGTTACCGCTCATTTAGGAACGGCGCTGTTATTTTTTAGTACCCTCCTGATTATCGGCACAGCACTCACCCCCTATCAGGGGACTGGAACCGTTGGTAAGTTGCCTTGGGTAGGTTTAACTGCTGCTGTTCTGGTTTACCTGCAAAGTCTCTTGGGTGCTTTGGTAGGCTCTCGCTGGGCGCTACACCAATGCTTAGGCGGTTCTCAACTTTGTACTGTGATGTACAGCCATATTGCTGGTTTGGTGCCGCCAACAGTGGCAATCTTGGCAATGATATTTATCTGTTGGCGGACACCAGCACTACATCCAGCCTTACGGCGACTGGCAAATATCGCTGGTGGGTTGTTGACATTACAAATCTTGTTGGGATTCGCCACTTTCAAATTACATCTCCAAGTCGAGCCTCTCACCGTCTCTCATCAAGCTATAGGAGCAGCTTTGCTGGGTACTTTGGTGGCTTTCACAGTTCTTGCAATCCGTGATTCAAGTGGTGAGTCACGAGTGCTGTTAGCGGAAGCGGGGCGTTTAGCCCGTGTTGAGTAGGGAATAGGGCATTGGGCAATAATTAATAGTTCTTCTCCCCCTGCCCCCTACTAAACGATGAAGGACGCAACGGCGAGTATTGCGACCTACGCAGGTGCAGAAAATCTGTGTTTTCGTTTGTCTGAAAGAGCCAGCTTGAGCATGGGCTGTATATAAGTTTTTGTTGAAAAATAAGGAACCAGAGCCAAAATGATTGAGACTAATGTCTCTCGCCACCACCAAACATTCTTCCAGGTAGTTCAAAGTTATTACCAGCTAACGAAGCCTCGGATTATTCCGTTGCTTTTGATTACCACAGCTGGGAGTATGTGGATTGCTGCTAAGGGAGAAGTTGACCCATTGCTGTTGCTAGTAACTCTCACTGGTGGCACTTTGGCTGCTGCAAGCGCCCAGACGATTAACTGTATCTACGATCGCGATATTGATTATGACATGGAGCGGACGCGCCATCGTCCGATGCCATCCGGTAAGGTTCAGCCGCGCGATGCTCTAATTTTTGCGATCGCACTGGCGACGCTTTCCTTTACATTACTAGCAGTATTTGCCAATTTGTTAGCTGCCTCGCTAGCCTTCTCTGGCATCGTCTTTTATATTTTGGTCTATACCCACTGGCTGAAACGCCACACCACCCAGAATATCGTTGTTGGTGGAGCCGCTGGGGCAATTCCGGCGTTAGTGGGTTGGGCTGCTGTCACAGGCACTTTAAGCTGGTCAGCATGGTTACTTTTTGGCATCGTCTTTTTGTGGACACCACCCCATTTCTGGGCATTAGCTCTGATGATTCGGGATGATTACGCAAAGGTTGGGATACCAATGCTACCTGTGATTGAAGGTGATACAGCAACAGTACGGCAGATTTGGTACTATACACTGCTAACCGTAGTTGCAACCGTGCTATTGTTTTATCCTTTGGGCGCGAGTGGAATTCTTTATGCTGCGATCGCTGTAAGTCTGGGAGGATTATTTATCCACAAATCTTGGCGGTTGTTGCAAAATCCAGAGGATCGCGCTGTAGCTAAAGAGTTGTTTCTCTTTTCCATCTCCTACATGATGCTGTTGTGTCTGGGGATGGTAGTGGATAGTCTTCCTGTTACCCATAATCTAATTAGTGCAGCGATTAATTATCTGCATTTTATTGCTTAGGGGATGGAAAATTTAGCGATCGCGTTTGGTAAAGGGGCGCGATCGCATTTTCGGAAATTTAAAAAATATACATAATAATTAGAGTTTGGCGGATTTGCGATTAAAAATAAAATTTCAGTTGTAACCAAATTGATTAAAAAACTGAATGTTGACAAATTACATTCGTACAGCAATGCACAAAGCAACTTATGAGTTGCTTGAGGATGGAAGTTTCTATGGCGAAATTCTAGAATGTCAAGGTGTGTGGGCAAACGCTGCAACATTAGAAGCTTGCCGGGAGGATTTGCAAGATACTCTTGAAGGATGGATTGTACTAGGATTGCGTTTGGGTCATACTCTATCAATACTTGATGAAGAAGTTACCTAATCCTTGTAAAGTTATCAAAAATAAGTACGCTCGTTCTCTCAGTGCAAGCTGATTTTAGCTTAAAAGCTAAAAGTGTTCAAGGAATCTGTCTTCTTCGCTGCTTAAAGATTGATGCAATTTACCATCAGGCATGATTGCTCCCTTTAAGGTAACATGTTCCAAATTAGCATTGGTTAGATCAGCAATCCGTAAACTGACACCAGTCAAGTTAGCACCAGTCAAGTCAGCACCAGTCAAGTCAGCACCAGTCAAGTCAGCATCAGTCAAGTCAGCATCAGTCAAGTCAGCATCAGTCAAGTCAGCATCAGTCAAGTCAGCACCAGTCAAGTTGATACATCTCAGGTTGCTACTACTCAGATCAGCTTTTCTTAGTTTGGCTTTACTGAAGTTAGCATTACTCAGATCAGCATTAACCAAACAAGCTGCTTCTAAGTTGGCATTAGCGATATCGGTATTAATCAGTTTTGTCTCACGCAGGTCTGCAAACTTGAGATTCGCTTTCCTCACTTTGGCATTTGTCAAGTTTGCTCCTCTCAAGTTGACCCTAACCATTTCTGCATTATCTAAATTTGCTTCTTTTAAAACAGTCTTACTTAGGTTTGCCCACCCAAGCTCTGCATTTTGGAGAGAAGCTTGGCTGATATCTGCTTCAGTCAAGTCCGCATAAAATAACTTTGCAGACACTAGCTTTGCAAAAAGGAGTTTTGCCTCTCTGAGTGTTGCTCTTTTTAAGTTTATCCCTTCAAGATCGGCTCTTCTCAGGTCAGTCTGATCTAATTTGGTTTTGCTCAAGTCGGCCTGACACAAGTATGCTCCTGTCAGGTTTGCTCCTGTTAGATTTGCTCCTGCCAAGCTTACTTGACTTAAAATAGCTCCGCCTAAGTCTACACCAGAAAAATTTCTTTCTCCTGCATCATACCGTTCTATAAGCTCATCCTCTTTCATTCCTTCAGCTTGCATAATAAACAAATCACCCAAATCACAGCCGAAGTAATTACATAAAGCTTCAGCAGTGTTGCAGTCAATTCGATCAAACTCTTCTTTGTAAAGCCGGCTAATAGCATTGACACTAATACGAGTGTTTTTAGCCAATTGGTACTGGGATAACTGGCGTTTTTCCATAAAGTCTTTTAACTTACAGCTAATCTTTCTCATCAATTTTCTTTAAGACTTCATTACGAGGCATATAAATAATACTATACACTAATGAAGGTTGATGCCGCTAACGTAATAATGATAAAGGTAATATGCACGCTAGTGTTGACAAAATAATACAGGCACAGTAACGTGTATATATTCGGCTGCGAAAAGCCAAAAAAATGCCCCCAAGCTTTCAACTTGGTAGGCATGTTTTCAATTATTTATTTCTACTTCTATTATGAACCAAATTTCCTTCATTTCATCCAATGCTCAGTTTCCTACACCCGATCAGGTTCTAATCCTTGATACAGAAACCACAGACTTAGATATTAAGACAGGGCAGGTTATAGAGTTAGGAGCTATTCTGTATTCGGTGAAGCACCAAACTACTATCAAACAATATTCAGCTCTTCTCCCAGCACAGAATAATCCGGCGGAGCATATAAACAGGATTAAGCCAGCACCGTTAATGGAAATAACAAAAGAACAAGCAGCTGAAAATGTGTGGATGATAACTGAGATGGCAAAGAAGGCGCAAGTCATTGTGACACACAATGCTGAGTTTGATCAGAAGTGGTTTGGTTCTTCAAATAATGGAAACAGTCTGTTACCTGTTTTGTCGAACTCTAACAATGAACCACTTCGTTGGGTTTGTACCTGTACTGAATTCAAATGGCCTCGTCAAATCCGATTTGGTCAATCTCTTATTGAATTAGCCGCCGCGCATGATGTTGGTATTTTTGGAAATCATAGGGCATTAACAGACTGCCAATTGATCGCATATCTTTTTGATCGGATGGAGAACCTGAACGCCATGTTTGAAGTAGCGTTAAGACCCAAAGCTTGGTTTAAAGCTCTTGTAACCTATGAGAATAGGGAAATTGCAAAAAAAGCAGGTTTTAAATGGGTTCCTGAACGTAAGATATGGGTGAGGAAAATGGCTGTGGATGATACCAAAGAACTTCCTTTTATGGTAAGCCCAATTGAATTTTGTCAGTAATCTAAGCAAAGTTCATGTATTTCCTCAAATAAAGTGATTGTGCCTATGGTATCCCAGCCGTTGGCTAAAGGTGTGATCAATCTTTACAGCACTTCCGGCTATTATGAGGTACAGTAGCAGCAACTAGCAAACCAGTTTCTTAAATGTTGAGGATTTATTAAATCGAGTGCAACTGAGA
>NZ_JBALDK010000246.1:0-8817 GCF_036917455.1 Nostoc sp.
GATTTTTTTCCTTCATCCTCCTCCCCATAACTGCTGACTTTTGTCAAATTTTGTATTAAGAAAGATGTTTATAATGGATAGCTTTTTAAGGGGGGGTTGGGGGGATCAAAAGCCTATGAGTCCACTCTCAAAGACTTGTGTGTACACCGTAGCCTTATAAAGGAGAGGGAAGCTAGAGACAGGATGAAGCTTTGTATTTTATTTAATCCATGTTCCTAAGAGGATGTTTTAAAAGTCCTATTGTTAGGTATTAAAACGTTCTAGTTCCCCCTAAATCCACACCACTTGCTTCACTTGGGGAGACCCCAAGACCGCAGTGGCTCCGCTTAATAAGGGGGATTTTAAGAGACTTTTGCCCTCCTTAAAAAGGAGGGTTAGGGGCGATCGCTAAGTACCTAAAATCACAGAGAAATACTTGTTCATTCATCCTCTAAGAGTGCCGAGTATAAAGATTGTTGTAATAGGATAGTAAAGAAGTAAAATTTGTCTTGTCTTTACTACTCAGCACTCAGTTAGCGGTTGATAAATAAAAACCCCAGCACGACTAGTGTAGGGGTTATTTATTTTATACACGAATTCTTAACTATCTTTTCCACCTTGGCGGCTAGCAGTTTGGATGTACAGAATTAGTAAAAACACAGTGGGAACTAATACGAACAAAATGCTCGCTACGAACCCCAGGTCATTAACTTGCATGGCAAGAAAGCCTCTCTTAGTTTTCCAGTCAACAACATTAGGATACCATTATCAATGACAGAGTTAGCCCAAATTTTTTACTTTCTCAAATGCTAACCACGGATAATCCCAAAAATTTAAGGCTTCGTGACTACACTGACTGAACCATTCACTAAAGTTTGACATGCAAGACGGTAATTTTCCGGCTTTTTCTTGAATTTACGACTTTCTACGTCTGTGCGGGGAGAAAGATTTTCTAGTCCTTCGACTATCTCGACAACGCAAGTACCACATTGACCATTACCACCGCAATTGGTCATCTTGCCAATAAATGTATATATATCAATGTCATTTTGCATCGCTTTGAGTCGGAGATTTGCACCATCTGCCGCCACGACTTCTTTATTCTCTTTAACGAATTTGATATTACCCATAACTGATTTCCTCCTTGACTCTAAGCTTGGCTTTCAAGGCTTCATATTGACATGGCTTGATTCATATCTTATTTATTATATTAAAACATTACAAAATATTAATAAATGTTAATTTTATAAAATATAGTGCCACAAAAAATAGAACAGGCAATATACCTGTTCTACTCAATTGAAAAATAAATTAACTTACCTAAATCCCACAGCTGCTTGCCAAACGAAAGCAAGTAACAAGAAGAATACAGGGATGACTGGGAGAACATCTACCAAAGGATCGAAGATTTGGTAAGCTTCAGGCAGTTTTGCTAATAAAAGTGCTGCTTCCATGTTTGTTTAAATCCACCTATCCAACACAGCTTTCATAATTGAAAAGTATCTTAACATGGTTTGGTCATTTGTCATTTGTCATTTGTCATTGCTTATCTCCCCAATCCCCAGTCCCCAAGGGAGCAACGCGAAAAAGTGAGATCCTCGTGAAAAGAGCAGGGGAGGCAGGGGGAGCAGGGGGAGTGAAGAGAACACTTTAGTATTTTTTACAACCTTTATAGCTATAAATACACTTATTTCTTTCTCTTCCCCTGCATCCCCTGCTCACAAAATCGCATTGCTCCCGTCCCCAATCCCTAGTCTCCAATCTCCACTCCCCACTCTTCATCTCGACTTTCTTCGTTAAGCCAGTGACCAAATTCTGTGGTGAAGCGATCGCTTAATATTGCTTCTCTAATATGCTGGGTAAAGCGAATTAGCTCGGTAATGTTGTGAATGCTCAACAAGGTATAAGCTAAAATTTCTTGCGATCGCACTAAATGAGATACATAAGCACGGCTAAAATTTTGACACGTGTAGCAATGACAAGTTTCATCTAGTGGCGTAAAATCTTCACGAAACTTAGCATTTTTTAAATTCCAGCGTCCGCCCTGGACTATTGCCGTTCCATGTCTGGCCCAGCGAGTGGGAATTACGCAATCAAATAAATCTATACCAGATGCGATCGCGATCGCCATTTCCCGATAAGTACCCACACCCATCAAATAACGCGGCTTTTCGGGTGGTAGAAGCGGTGCTGTTACTTTTACAATCTCAGCCATCAATTCTGGTGGTTCTCCCACACTCACGCCACCAATGGCATATCCCGGCAAATCTAACTTAGCCAAAGCTTCAGCCGCCCGGCAACGCAAATCCAAATACACGCCCCCTTGCACAATCCCAAACAAAGCCTGTTCACTGCGTTGATGAGCCGTTATACAACGTTCTAACCAACGATAAGTCCGCTCAGTTGCAGTTTCAACCTCTTGACGAGTCGCTGGGTAGGGCGGACACTCATCAAAAGCCATAATCACATCTGCCCCTAAAGTATTTTGAATCTCAATGGAGCGTTCTGGTGTCAAGTTAATAATTCGTCCATCGTGAGGTGAGCGGAAAGTTACACCTTCTTCAGTAATTTTTCGCATCTCACTTAAGCTGAACACCTGAAACCCACCAGAATCTGTGAGCATTGGGCCGTTCCAACCCATAAACTTATGCAACCCACCCCCCCCAGCCACGATCGCTTCCCCTGGTTGTAGGTGAAGATGATAAGTGTTAGATAAGACCATTTGTGCCCCAGTATCTCTGAGTTGGGCTGGGGTAATAGTTTTGACATTTGCCAGCGTTCCCACTGGCATAAATCTAGGGGTTTCTACAACCCCGTGAGGAGTGGAAAACACTCCGGCTCTGGCTTTTGTCTGACTACAGCAAGCAAGACATTCAAAGGAAAAATTCGCACTCATGCCATTTTAGATTTTTGAAGATGCGCCTATTAAGACTTATGCAAAACTATCCGATGTAGGGGCAATTCATGAATTGCCCCTACATCAAATTGCTATAGTAGTCCCTATTTTAGAAAGAATCAGAACAGTCATCGTCAATTTCTGCATCCCATCTAGCTGAGAGGACTTGCTCCATCATCGCTTCGATGGCGCTGACATTGAAGGTTCGCTCTCGTCGTTCTTGGATGGGGGTTGAGCGGGGAATCAACCGCAGACACACCCCTTCTTGCATCAAATCGAAGTAGGTTTCTTGTTGCGATGACTGTTTGAGTTCCAAGTAATCAAAACTATAAATGTTCAAGTATAGTGCATGGTTAGCCACTAAGGTAGACCTTTGTGGATTAGCAAAAACTTCCATCACATCCCCTTCGCCCTCGCTCAGTACCTTATCTTCTTGGGTGTAGATGTAGTGGACTCGACCTAAATCTCCCAGCAATCGCCGGATGTCGAGTTTATTCACAATGATGCCCGTGTTAATAATGCACGGAGCTGGTATCCTGGTGTCGGGTAGATGGTGACTCATAGGAAAATAGCGCATTGAGCTAAGGAGAGTAACAACATAGCTAAACTGTCATAATCGAATAGCTTGTTTACTCCCTACATTTAAAAAAATATCAATTTTGTGGGGCAATCGTCTAACAATTTGGAGTAAGTTTTTAGTTAACGAATACAAAACACAAATTTTGATTCTTGATAGAACTTTAATTTTCTGAATCGTTTTTTGTATAAAAACTTACTTAAAAGTTTTTATTTATTACTTAGACCAGCATAACAAAATTTTCAGTAATAATCTCTAACAGAAGTAAATCTTATCTAAAGCTTTAAAGTCTACTAATGTTCAATTGTAGTCAAATTAATATGATTATCCAGCAATTAACCGAATATTAATGTAACTCCGATGACGAAACAGCAACAGTGGTGGAAAAAGCTGCTGTTCAAACTGGCAGCTAGTATTATATTTTACACGAGTATTCCATTACCGTATTTGAACGGGTTGGATTTTCAAGGAGTAGCACGTCTTGCTTCGCTTGTAGGGTTGATAATTGGGGGAATTTTAGGGTTACTAGATACGGGGATGGATTATCTTGGTATGCCAGTGTTAACTCGTAGTACTTTGGTAGTAAGTCTTTGGATTGGTATAACTGGAGGACTGCACTTAGATGGGGTAATGGATACTGCCGATGGTTTAGCAGTGGGCGATCCGGATCGGCGGCTGGAGGTGATGGCAGATAGTGCTACAGGTGCATTTGGGGCAATGGCTGCGATCGCCTTGGTGCTACTAAAAATCACAGCCTTAACAGATATGCCAGAAAATCGTTGTTTGTTGCTGATGGCTGCTTGTGGCTGGGGACGTTGGGGACAACAGGTAGCGATCGCGCGATATCCTTATTTGAAACCAACCGGCAAAGGTGCATTTCACAAACAAGCCATTCGTTCTTACAAAGATTTGTTACCAGGATTATTATTGCTGTTGGCTTTGAGTGCTTTACTTGTGCTGATAGATAAACAGCAATTATTTTTAGCACTAGCAATGATAATTGCCGGAAGTGCGATCGCCATTTTAAGTGGTGCATGGTTCAACCACAAATTAGGTGGACACACCGGAGACACCTACGGCGCAGTCGTCGAGTGGACTGAAGCCTTATTTCTCTGCGTGCTGACCGTTTTTTCATAAATGCGGAGATAAAGGAGCAGGAAAAGAAATTTTAATTCCTGACTCCTAACCAATGACCAATGACAAATGACAAATTCATTTAATCGGTTGCAGCTTTGTCACCTTGAGCTTAAAAGTCCCAACCCCAGTTTCTCCAAAAGACCGGACACGAATAACATAATTCCCTGTCTCTACGATGCGGGTAAATAGTAAGGAATTGCTAGTACCATCAGGGCCATCATCATTTTCTGCCAGAGTCGAACCATCAGGTGCTAGCAGTGTGATGATGCTGTCAAAGTTTTCAGATGACAGATCAACTGCTAAATTATCGCCCTTTTGTAACTTCACTGTGTAATCACGAGCAAACCCACCTTGACCTGTGGGAATGTCTTTATCTGAGAGGCTATCAGTAATTTCAGTACTGTTAGATAAGGGTATTGGACTATACAACTTATTTTGAGCAAAAGCTGCACCTGTACTTACGCCTATTGCCAGCAATGTGGCAGGAATAATCATGAGTTGTTTTAAACCCGCCGCAAAAACTTTATTCATACATTTCAAGCAATTTTTTCCACAAAAATAGAGTAATTCGGTCAACTTATGTGCTTATATGTTCAATTTAGCTCATTAATTCGGGATTTATCCGTCTTTGACAGCAGTGGCTACTGCTACTAATCCTAAGACCACGATTCCATACTGACGAAGTGTTTGCACAGCAGACCTGGCAGTAGCACCAGTAGTATAAATGTCGTCCACTAACAGCACTGGAACATTTGGGGGGCGATCGCGAAATTCTTGCCCAACAGCAAAAGCTTGAGCCAAGTTTTTTTCTCGTTTAGATACCGATAAACCAAATTGCGCTTCAGTTTCTCGAATTCTGGCTAAACCGTTTAGTTTCAATTTTAATCCAGTTATTTCGCAGAAGCTTTGTGCGATCAGTCCAGCTTGATTGTATTTACGCTGCTTTTGCTTACTAGGGTGCAGTGGAATGGGAACTACCACAGGCTGACTATCTCGCCTCGGTGAATTTAACAACCATGCTTCTCCTAACCATTGACCCAAGGGGCGAGCTATTTGGGGTTGATTTTCGTATTTCATTGCGGCGATCGCTCGTTTAACTGGGCCACCATACTCCCCCCAGCCAAATACTGGTATTGGCTCTTTCCATAGAGAAATTGGGTCTTTCCGTTGACATTTTTGCAGTTGTCTGATACAGTTCTGACAAAATTCTTGGGAAGTTGCGCGTTGACATAGGGGGCAATGGGATTGGAGAAAAAGATTGAGTAAGTCGGTGAGATTTTTAATCCAAGTGTGCATTTGTCCAAAGTCCAATAACTAATGACCAATGACTAATGACCATTGACCAATGACTAATGACTAATGACCATTGACCAATGACTTAAAATACACGCGATCGCAGCGTGTTGTTTCTGCTCCCGTTGCTGGAGTGTAGCCGTTGCTTTCATACAGCTTGACTGCTTCCACCAAAACGCTGGCGGTTTCAATCCAAATTTGTCCAAATCCCCGCTCTGCGATCGCTGCTTCTAGCTGTTGTAACAAATATTTCCCTAATCCCAAACCCCTAATGCTGGGCAAAAGATACATTTTGCGGATTTCTACAGCTTTTTTGCCTCGATGTATGGGGTAGTATGCCCCAGTACCGACTAACTGGCTTTGGTGTTCAATTACCCAAAACTCTCCCCCAGTAGCTAAATAAAATTCCTCTACTTGCAGCACATCTTGGTCAGCGCCCTTCGGTTCCCAACCCAGACCGTATTCTGATAATACATAACTAATGACTTCGGCAGCTCTTGTGCGATCGCTTTCTGCCCAATCACGGATTAAAAAATCTTGATAATATTTTTTCATTACCATTTGGTGGTCAAGTTTACACAGAAAATTTTCTGGTTCTATATCCCAATTTACCTAGCAAATAGCAATTCTTGCAGACTCAGTTTCAGGCAGTACTTTCAAGGTGTCAATAAACGGACTAAGGGAGGGGAATTATCCTCCCCTCCCCTTGTCTTCTTTAGCAACTACAACTCAGCGATATATTTGTAGTGATGCCTACGCAAACATTGATCTTACGCTTGATAAGCTGTCGCGCCTACAAGTTGCCTCATAATCTTTTAGGTAAAACCTGTAAACCCTCTCCTCTGCCCCTCTGCTCCTCTTCTCCTCTGCTCCCCTGCTCCTCTGCCCCTCTGCCCCTCTGCTCCCCTGCTCCCCTGCTGTCTCAATGTGCAAATTAAAAACACAACAGCTTATCAACCTCTATTACTTTTCCAAGGGCCCTAAGAAGTTAGGCCACCTGCATAATTACAAATGGTTCCTATTTAAACGTCTTTATATAACCAAACATTTCTTGTTATAACCCAACTAAACCTAGTTTTTTCATTATGATTCCGATGACTGAATCGGTGTTCTAGCCTGATATAAAACTGTAATGAAATATTATTCTAGCTTCAATTACCAAGGAATTTGTCAGACTAGAAGCGAATTTCTAGCTGACAATTCCTAGATTGCTGTAAACTTCGATGAGATTGCCATCGGGATCGCGAAAATAAGCTGTGCGAATTCCCCAGTCTGGGCGATCTTGTGGTTGAGTCACAACGATCGCATTCTGATTTTTGACTTGCTCATAAACCTCATCCACGTTATCGACTGCGAAAATCAAGACTGTTTTATCTCGATTGGCAACATAAGAAGGCTGTTCGATTCTTGGGACTACTTCAGCCATCAATTCTTTTTTGAACAAACCTAGCTTGAGATATCCAGTATTAAACTCAGCATATCCGCCATCTTCATCGCCCCAATCGACATCAAATTTCAGCAGATCCCGGTAGAACAGAAAAGAATCTTTGTAGTTGGAGACAAGTAGTCTCAGGTGTGTTAGCTGAAGCTTCATATCTGTTGCCTTAGTCTACTAACTGTGAATTCTAGGTTCTGGATGCAAAGTCGCCAGCAACTCGCTTTCGACAATTGCTAATTCATCAAGCCGTTGCATGACTATTTCTCTGTCGAAGTAAGTAGCAGCTAATACCCAGTATATGCCGTAATGACGCGCTTCGGATGCCATTAACCCCCGATAAAATTTTGCTAACTCTGGCTCTGGACAGTGAGCAGCTAACAGTCCCAGGCGTTCGTGAGAGCGAGCTTCAATTAAACCAGTGACTAGTAAGGAATCTAGAAATCGCTCAGGTTCTTTGGGGCGGACTGTAGCTCTTAAACCTGCGCCGTAAGGAGGCGGTTGTAAGGGAGCTAAGGGAATATTTCGGCGTTCTAGCCATTGGTTAACTAGCTCAAAGTGTTCTAGTTCTTCACGGGCGATCGCAGTTAGTTCCCGAACCATTTTAGTATTAGAAGGGTAACGAAACATCATATTCAAGGCTACGCCTGCTGCTTTGCGTTCACAGTGGGAGTGGTCGAGTAAGATGATGTCTAAGTTAGCGATCGCTTGTTCAACCCAAGCAGAGCTAGTAGGTTGTTTCAGGACGTTGATTGTCGGTAACTGAGTAAACACAGAGTCACAAAACTCCAGAATTTTAATTGAGCTAAATAGTCTAGCAGATTGATTTTAACTGAATATTTTTTGAACAAAGTTCAATAATTGCTCGGTACTGATAAGGTTTTGCTAAAAAATCTTGGATAGCAACACCTGTAGTCTCGTAGAGAGAGTCTTGATTCTGACTCCTGAATTCTTCTTCAACTCCCCTGCTCCCTTCATTTTTGCTGCCGCCGTTCCTCCATTTCTTGACTAGAAATCATACTATGGACTCTCTCTACATCTGCCATCATCAAAACTGCTCCCTGCATTTCAATGCCAAAGAGGGGAGTAATTGCCAGGTAACATTTTATTTGTCTACCCCGACGATTGGTAGCATCGAGGATCGTTTCTTGAAATTGTTTTTTACCAGATAAGGAATCGCGGATGAGCGATCGCAACTGCTCGACGGGTAGCCCAATATCTAGGCTGAAAATAGACTTTCCTAGAACTTCATCAGTCCGCAAGCCCCATAAATCCTCTACCATGTAATTCCAAATTGAGATGTTAAAGCTGCTGTCAATTACCACTATTCCTGTTTGGAGACTTCTGAGAATAGAGACGAGAAAAATATTTGTGCGATTGAGTTCTGTGGTGCGCTCGCTCAGTTCATTAGACATCTCCGAAAACGTTCAAAGCCTTTATGGGGCTAGACTATAGCCCCTAAACGCAATCATTCTAAATTAGCTAGTCTGTACGAAAAAA
>NZ_JBALDK010000247.1:0-8771 GCF_036917455.1 Nostoc sp.
CAAATTATCACCCGCAAATCTATAGAGAATGCTATTTCTGTAATTATGGCGGTGGGTGGTTCCACCAATGCAGTGTTGCATTTTTTAGCGATCGCCCGCGCTGCTAATGTAGAGTTAAACCTGGATGACTTTGAAACTATCCGCGCCCGTGTTCCCGTTTTGTGCGATTTAAAACCTAGTGGGAAATATGTAGCTACAGATTTGCACAAAGCTGGTGGCATTCCCCAAGTCATGAAGATGTTACTTGTACATGGCTTATTGCATGGTGATAGCCTGACCATTAGCGGTCAAACCATTGCAGAGATATTAGCAGACATCCCCGAAGAACCATCTGCCAACCAAGATGTAATTCGGACTTGGGATAATCCGATGTATGCTCAAGGACACTTAGCCATCCTCAGAGGTAATCTGGCAACAGAAGGGGCTGTGGCTAAAATTACTGGGGTGAAAAAACCAGTAATTACCGGGCCTGCACGGGTGTTTGAGTCGGAAGAAGCCTCTTTAGATGCAATTTTGGCGGGTAAAATTCAAGCTGGTGATATTTTGGTTATCCGCTACGAAGGGCCCAAGGGTGGCCCTGGAATGCGAGAAATGTTGGCTCCCACTTCGGCAATTATCGGGGCTGGTTTGGGTGATGCTGTGGCATTAATTACCGATGGGCGTTTTTCTGGTGGTACTTATGGCATGGTAGTTGGTCATGTTGCCCCAGAAGCAGCAGTTGGTGGTGCGATCGCTCTTGTAGAAGAAGGCGATAGTATTACGATTGATGCACCTGCTCGTTTATTGCAGTTGAATATATCTGAATCAGAATTAGCCCGTCGTCGTGCCAACTGGCAACCTCCCGTCCCCCGTTATACCAAAGGTGTGTTGGCGAAATATGCCTTTTTGGTATCTTCTAGCAGTATTGGTGCTGTGACCGATTTAGATTTGTTCAATAACTAGTTATTAAACCAATAGCCATTTAAGTTTCACTTTTAAAGTTTTGAGGAGCCAAAGAAGACGAAAGGGGGCAGGGGGGAGAACCCCATAAATAAATTTAGTTGCTCTGAAATAAAGACGCATTATTTCTCGTGGCACTTTCCGCTCGAAATAAATATTTTTGCTTTTGGGCATAAGAGACTATTTATAAAGTAAATCTTAAGTAGGGTGTGTTACAGCTTTAACCTAACGCACCGTGTTATATAGCGGTGCGCTAGGCGCTCGTATCATAATTTTTCGTGATAAATCATATCGAAATATGCGCCTAACACACCCTACAAGAATTTTATTTTTACTTTATAAATAGCCTCTAAATAAATTTAGGGGCTTGAAACCCGAATGGCAGGAGGATTCCAAAATCCTGCTCCCCGGCTCCCCTGCCTCTTTGGTCGATTTAGAGCAAGCTTTGGTAAAGAATGAAACTTGCCCCGATTAATGACGAATGCCAGTATAGATCGCCCATTGATTTTTATGCAAGCAAATCACAGTTGTGTTAACATGCAGGGGATCTCGGTTCTAGTGGGGAACAGCCGCTAGAAGAAACGGGGAAAGTCCGGTGTGAATCCGGCGCTGTCCCGCAGCTGTAATCAAGGCTTGCCTTGTGAGTCAGAATGCCCGCCGAAGTTAACTTGTAAATTTTGTACATCTGCGAGGCACAGATTAACTATTTTTATGAATATTTCTACAACTACTAGGCAATACAATCTCATAGTTTCACATATTAGGACGCTACAGGTTACGGCTTTCTATAAGAAAATAGGCGATTAATTCATAATATAAATTGCGTATGACCGATGCAGTGACGGTGACAGCTACTCTCACAGGGAGTATCGCTTCAAAATAGTCGCAGCAACAACAAAACGCTGGATTAATTAACAGATGGAAGTTGTTCCAAATAGGTAGAAAATGGCGTAAATGACGTATACAGCCCTGTTTCATGCCGAACAAAGACTTTCCCAATTACGCATATAAATTGCCAATTTACTAGATTAATACTTAGGTTAATTATCATGCCGAAATTCTATCTTCACCGAACAGGGAAGATTCCCACTGCTGTTCATCCCTTTGTCAAACAAACGACTCTTCTCCAAGACAAATACAAGCCCCGGCGACTTCAAGGGAAAATTATTCGAGGTGTTCAAAATATAGCAATGTCGATATATGGGAGGATTTATACTGCGATCGCTCATCTGATTAGGGACGAGCAACGAGCAAACCGTTAGCTCGACTCCAAAAGTAAATCTTCTTTCTGTTCTACCTTTCTGCTTTCTTGTCAAGGGTTCCTGCTACAAAATTCATGGCTACAAGATTCGTGCAAAAAATCTATCTCCGGTAGGCGTACAGGAGCGTTCAAAAAAATGTCAACTTTATTATATTTTGTAATTGGTTTACTTCTGCTCTTGGTAGTAGTAATTGCAACTTATTTCCTAACTGCTCGCAAGTATCAATCCTCAGCCACAGTCGCTAATTCCTACGACCAATGGACGCTTGACGGCATTCTAGAGTTTTATTGGGGAGAACACATTCACCTCGGTCATTACGGTTCGCCGCCACGACAGAAGGATTTTTTGACTGCTAAATCTGACTTTGTACATGAAATGGTTAAATGGGGCGGTTTAGATAAATTACCTCCTGGTACCACCGTCTTAGATGTTGGCTGTGGTATTGGGGGCAGCAGCCGGATTTTAGCGCAAGATTATGGGTTTACTGTCACAGGGATTACCATCAGCCCACAGCAAGTAAAGCGTGCCCAGGAGTTAACGCCCCAAGAGCTAAACGCCCAGTTTGCAGTCGATGATGCAATGGCATTGTCGTTTGCAGATGCCAGTTTTGATGTGGTTTGGTCAATCGAAGCAGGCCCCCACATGCCAGATAAAGCTATTTTTGCTAGAGAATTAATGCGGGTGCTAAAGCCTGGTGGAGTCTTGGTTGTAGCTGACTGGAATCAGAGGGATGACCGCCAAAAACCGCTAAATTTCTGGGAGAAACCAGTGATGCAACAACTCCTAGATCAGTGGTCTCATCCAGCTTTTTCCAGCATTGAGGGATTCTCCGAGCTTTTAGCAGAGACGAAGTTAGTCGAGGGAGAGGTAATTACGGCAGACTGGACGCAAGAAACCCTTCCTTCTTGGTTAGATTCAATCTGGCAAGGGCTGATTCGACCGAGCGGATTTCTGCGTTATGGACTATCTGGTTTCCTCAAGTCTGTGCGCGAGTTGCCGACATTTTTGCTGATGCGTTTGGCGTTTGGTGTAGGACTGTGTAGATTTGGAATGTTCCGCGCTGTGCGGGCAAAGGGGAGTACAGAATTGATGGATAGAAACTCTGCTAACCAAACTCCCTCAAGCTTGCTTAGGTAATACCATTTGGGATTTTAATGCTGGCAACACTACATGATATCTGCGGTTAAAACTTCTTTTTAGCGATCGCAATCAATTAGCTCATCCACGATCTCATCAATTTTCCCAGCCGTTGCAACATACAATCCTGATCGAGATATTCTTCTGGTGCTAAAGGCTGAACCTCAGATTGAGGTTCAGCCTTTAGCACCAACTAAAAATTACTCCACCCGATTGCTACGAACAAGTTTGCAACCGTTGGTCAGAATTTCAACCAAGTTTAATGCCTTAAAATTTACTTTATTTCTCAATGCTCAAACCAAAATCAATCAATATTCCTAAACCAACTCGCTACCAAAATGCGGCGATAGATTATTACATGGGACTCACAGATTCCGACTATCTGCATTACGGGTATTGGGAGCCACTACCTACTGTGGGTGAAGAATTAACTTTAACTGGTCTGCGTGTGGCTCAGTCAGCCTATGCAGCCAAACTTTTGAGTTTTATCCCAGAGGGGACAAAAACTGTGCTTGACGTAGGCTGTGGGATTGGTGGTAACGCAGCATATTTCTGCTCACGCGGTTTCAGTGTTGAGGGATTAGCACCTGATGCACTCCAACAAGAGAAGTTTATTCAAAATACCAACGGTCAAGTTCCTTTTTATTTAACGAGATTTGAAGATTTTCACAAATCATACTCCTACGACCTAGTTCTGTTTAGCGAAAGCAGCCAGTATATTGCTCTTGACGATTTAGCTGAGGGTGCAGCTCGTTTGCTAAGTAGTGGTGGCTACCTGCTTATTGCGGATATGATGCGTTCTGACAGCGAATACAAAGAAGGCATTTTTTCAAATTGTCATGTCGCCAGTGAGCTTCAGACAGCGTTGATGCAGGCTGGATTCAAGTTAATTAAGACTGAAGACATTTCAACCCATATTGCGCCAACCATTGACTTGTGTGTTAATAACTTCCGTACTTTTGGGCTGACAACGGTCAAATATATTGCGGATGTTGTAGCGATCGCATTTCCACCATTACACGCGATCGGTCGTTTAGCGTTTAAGCGTTGGTTAGAAAAACCGATTATTGAGGGATTAGCAGCACGCGCAATTTTTGAGAGCCATTTATGTTATTCCATCCAACTCTGGCAGTTATCACAAGGAGTTTAATCAAGATGACCCCAGAAATCAAGACCTAAAATTAGCAACAAGCTTTTATCGAAACAGAATTCAGGAGTCAGAATTAAGTTGGATATTCTGTACGACTGGTGGATAGCGGTGTACACACAAATCTTCTAGAGTTGCCTCATAGGCTTTTGATCCCCCCAACCCCCCTTAAAAAGGGGGACAAAAGCAAAGACCTCTTAAACCCTCATTTCTCACAAGCTTCAGGGGCTTCAGGGGCAGAGGGGAAAGAATTTGTACAATCCTCTCCCCTGCTCCCCTGCACAAGGCTTTGAGAGATGTGGTCAGAAATCCGGGTTAAAGTCCCCCTTTTTAAGGGGGATTTAGGGGGATCTCCAACGATTTTGGGTTTGTACAAAGATGTGTGTACACCCTAGCCTTTTATAAGGGGTCTCCCCAAGTGAAGCGACTGGCGTGGGTTAGGTGGATCGCTAAGTGCCTAAAATCACGGTGAAATACTTGTTCATTCTATCCTCTCAACGCTCATATTCTCGAAGCTGTAGATTTATTGTGCAAGCTCAACGTTTGTTAGATTCTTAGGTTAGCATTAGCTAAATAATTATATCTAACTTTTTATATCATTAAACATTAAATATAAACAGTCATGACTTAATAGTAATTTGCCATTTTGATTAAGTTTTTATCAAGAGATAGTAAAAGTTATATCTTTCGCTGGATAGACTTTTCAGCCTTTGGAGAGATGCTTTAAACAGCTAAATTCCACGATTCTGAACTAAACAGTTAGGTATTGCCATAGATACAGACGAAAATACTAAGAGTTGCTTCTCAAGAAAATCTTAATTCCCCAAATTTAAACTTAGTAGAAGGAAATACGATGTTCCAAAGTACGGAAATCATGGCGGGACTCTACAAACCACTATTGTGGGTGGCACAGGTTCCAGTAGATCCCTCAAATATCACGCCAGCACAGGCATCAGTTCTCACTTCGGGGCCGCGCTTTTTTGTGGCTTTAATCTCCGGCGTGATTTTAGCCTTTGCTTTCCAATTAGTTCTAACTAATCTCTCCCTTGCAGCCGGTATTTCCTACCTGGGGCACTCATCTGACTCGGATTCTGATTCTGGGGAAGTTGGAAGTTTGGGCGGCAGCATTCGCAAAATCGGTACCGCAGTCGGGATTTGGACGTTAGTCACGGTGACGATCGCTTTATTAATTGCCTGTTTCCTGGCAGTAAAACTAAGCCTTGTCATTTTAGATCCAGGATTGGGAGCAATTCTCGGTTTGGTGATTTGGGGTGCTTACTTTTTACTCCTGGTTTGGGTCAGTTCCACTACTGTGGGTTCCCTAATTGGCTCAGTCGTAAATACGGCAACTTCTGGTTTTCAGACGATTATGGGCACAGCCACAGCTGCACTAGGCGCTAAAGCTGTCAATAACCAAGTTGTAGCTACAGCTGAAGCCGCCGCCGCCGCCCTGCGTCGAGAACTAGGAAGCGCCATCGACCCTGGAAGTATTCGGGAGAACATAGAAGATTATTTAGAAAAGCTACGTCCCCCAGAGTTGGATTTGTCAAAAATTCGGAGTGATTTTGAAAATTTACTCAACGATCCGCAATTAAAAGCGATCGCTGGGACTCCAGACATTCGCAACATCGACCGCGAAAAATTTATCGAGTTAGTCAGCAGCCGTACCGACCTTTCTAAAAAAGACGTTAGCCGCATTGCTGATACATTGTATAAAGTTTGGCAACAGGTAGTGAGTCAGCAATCACCCACTCCAGACGGTCTGGGTGAGTTAATGGATTATCTGAAATCAGTTCCAGCAGGACAAAACAAAACAGATGAACTCAACGCCAAACTGGATCGGTTACTAGCACAAAAGCCTGGCTCCAAAGAATCTGACCAAAAGGCATCTGGTGGGCCAATTCAAAGTACAATCCAGCAAGGATTATCTGCCTTAACCGCCACTGTGTTGGGACGGGCAGATTTGCCTGATTTAGATGTGGAAAAAATCTTACGTAGCCTCACCACCGCCAAAGATAAAGTCACCGAACAAGCAGATAAGCTTGGTTTGCCAACACCATCAGAACGCTATAGTCCAATTCGGTCTGATGTCGAAAACTACCTTTATAACACTTATGCTTGGCAACTAAGTCCAGAAAAAATTGCCCAAGAATTTCGTGATGTCATTTACGACCCAGCAGCTGACCCCGGCATAGTCAAGAGAGAACTAGAACGGCTATCTCGTAATGATTTCGTCAAAATTCTCCAGCAACGGGGATTGCTTACCCAAACCCAAATTCAGCGCATTGCAGATCGTCTAGAATTTGTCCGCAAAGATGTGCTGGTGATAGTTACAGGTATTGAAGAAAGAGATATAGTCCAAGACTTGCAACGCGCGGTGGAAAGTTATCTGCTCGTTACCTCGAAAGCAGATTTGACACCAGAAGGCATTGAACAGAATTTTAAACCACTGTTGCAAGACCCAGATGCAGATTATGAAACCCTGACATTGCGACTGGCGCACGTTGAACGTCAAGAAATTCGGGAGATATTGCTCCAACGTAATGATGTCCAGCTATATGAAGTAGACAGCATTCTGGACGAGTTGGAAAAACAACGCGATCGCGTCTTGGTAGAATCTAAAGGATTAGCTGAACAAGCACAATATCAAGCAGAAACCTTGTGGCTGAATGTAGAATCATATCTGCGTAATACAGGGAAATCAGAACTGAATCCTGATGCCATCCGTGCGGAGTTCAAAAAGCTATTAGAAGATCCCCAAGCTGGAATTACCTCAATTCGGGCGCGGTTGTCTCGCTTTGACCGCGATACCTTAGTGCAATTGTTGAGTCAACGGCAAGATTTGAGTGAAGATCAAGTCAATCAAATCATCAATTCGGCTGAGGAGTCGTGGCATAACATTCGCTACACACCCCAAGCTGTAGTGGATAAAGCCAAAGAGCAATACGACTCTGTTACTACAACGATCGCAGATTACCTACGTAATACTGGTAAACAAGAACTGAACCCAGAAGGAATTCAGCGAGATTTGACCAGATTGTTTGAAAATCCCAAAGAGGGAGCCGTCGCACTACGTCGACGGTTATCGCAGGTAGACCGAGATACACTGGTGAAATTGCTCAGTCAACGTCAAGATTTGAGCGAACAACAAGTCAATGAAATCATTGATTCTACCCAAAATTCGATTCGTAACTTTGTGCGTGCGCCTCGTCGTTTAGCTACCCGCACACAGCAAAGAGCGGAAACCTTCAAAAATAATGTGGAAGAGTATCTGCGCCAAACTGGTAAAGAAGAACTTAATCCAGAAGGTATCAAACGCGACTTACAACTCCTCTTGCACGATCCGCGAGTTGGGGTAGAAAGTTTTAGTGATCGCCTTGGACAGTTTGACCGTTCTACCATCATCGCCCTGCTGAAAATTCGGGAAGATATTTCTGATGAAGAAGCAGCGCAAATTGCCGATAACATTGTGTCCACTAGGGATCAATTTGTAGAACAAGTGCGGAATATCCAACGGGGAATTCAAGATGCAATTGATGGGGTTTTTGCCCGCATCCGCAACTATCTTAACTCTCTGGATCGCCCGGAACTAAATTACGATAGTATCAAAGGCGATGTTCGTACATTTTTTGACGATCCTCAAGCGGGGTTTGATGCCCTGCGCGATCGCCTATCTTCTTTCGATCGAGATACCTTAGTAGCAATTATGAGTTCTCGTGAGGACATCTCTGAGGAAGATGCTAACCGGATCGTTGACCAAATTGAACGGGCCCGCAACACAGTATTGCAACGTGCAGAACGCATCCAGCAAGAAGCCCAACGCCGCCTAGAACAGGTGAAGCAGCAAGCACAGCGACAAGCGGAAGAAACCCGCAAAGCCGCAGCTACAGCAGCTTGGTGGTTGTTTGCCACAGCATCCGTCTCCGCCGTTTTCTCTGCAATAGGAGGAGCGATGGCTGCAAGACCGTAGTTTAACAAGTTGTCTCCGCTCACTTTTAAGCCTCCCGATATGGGAGGCTTTTCTATGGAGTATTACAAAGGCGGTTAGAAACTGCGTTTACAAGAAGCTTCCACCTCCGTGGGTTTCAAAATCTTAATTTGACTTTATCGTTTGTGTTAGTTAGAGCAAATATAATTGCTCTAACTTTAAGAGGATGTTTGAAAAGTCCTATTGTAGCTATTAAAACGTTCTAGATCCCCCTAAATCCCCCTTAAAAAGGGGGACTTTGACTCCGGTTCCCCCCTTTTTAAGCTATCCATTATAAACATCTTTCTTAATACAAAAT
>NZ_JBALDK010000248.1:0-8458 GCF_036917455.1 Nostoc sp.
TATTTAAGTATAATTACAGTTGATTGTATTTTTTATACAGTATAAATTTTATTGTACTAGAAGAAATATAGATAGAACATAACTTAGTTTTTCTAGGGTTCGTATAACGATTAGAAATATTGCGGTTTTCTTTCAAAAAAACAAGAGATTTTGTTATCAATTCCAGTTGAGCATGGAAGCGGATGTTGAGTCATTCGCTTCCTATTTGATGTTGGGTGATAAATGCTATTAACGTAAATTTTTATAGTTAACAAGTCTTTTATTCAATCAAAAGTTTTATTACAGGACAATAATTATGATGACAGAAAATAATCACTCTGAAGCCAAAAGTAATTCAGTCAAAAAGTTATTAGAAGCAGGCAGAAATATTGTTTTTATAGATACAGCAGTTCTCGATTATCAAAGCCTAGTAGCTGGGATAACACTGGGTAGTGAAGTCGTTATCCTTGACCCTAATCGAGACGGTTTAACGCAAATCAGCGAGTTTTTAGCAGGGTGTAAACCTAACTCAGTTGAATCAGTTCACATTGTCTCCCACGGCGGTGAGGGGAGTTTGCAATTGGGGTCAACTTATCTTAACCTCACCAACCTTAATAGCTATGCAAATCAGTTACGAAAATGGGCAAATGTTTTAACTGATAAAGCTGACATTCTACTTTATGGCTGTGATGTAGCCAGTGGTGAAGGCACAAAATTTGTGCAGTTTCTGAGCCGAATTACTGGGGCAGATGTTGCTGCTTCCACTGACAAAACAGGAAGTGCAGTTTTAGGTGGCGACTGGGATTTAGAGGTAAAGACTGGGAAAATTGAGGCATCCCTGGCATTTAAACCTGAAGTAATGCAGGCTTACCAGTCTATTTTGCCAGCTAGTTTTACTGGCACATACTCTCAAAACTTCAATACATTAGCTAATTCTGGAACATCTATTCCTTGGGTTGATGATTCAACCATTTCGGGCTGGTATGCCACAAGAACAAATTACATCCCTGGTAGTGGCAGTAATAATACAGGTGGATTGTATAGTTTTGGTACGACCGGAGATCGGGCACTTGGTTCTGTCGCTTCTGGTAGTACGGGAACTATTTATTATGGGTTGCGCCTCCAAAACAACACAGGTTCAACAATTACTCAGTTACAAGTAGGTTACACGGGCGAACAATGGCGTAATGGTGGTAATACATCGCCGCAACAGCTGAAATTTAGTTATCAAATTGGGTCAACTCTGACAAATTTGACAACAGGAACATGGAATTCTGCCACATCGTTAGATTTCACCAGCCCAATTGCAACTGCAACCGCAGCAGCCTTAAATGGCAATCAAGTTGCCAATAAAGTTGTTATCACACCTATAACAATTACCTTAGCTACCCCAATAGCTAACGGTGAAGAGATTATATTGCGTTGGGAAGATATAGATGATGGAGGCAACGATCACGGTTTAGCGATCGACGATGTATCTGTCAAAGTCGATAACACTACTTATGTAGTAACTAACACTAATGACAGCGGTGCTGGCTCGTTAAGGCAAGCCATTATCAATGCCAATAACGATCCGGGGATTGAGACAATTATCTTTGATCCGACTGGGATATTTGGTGATGCTACCCCCGACACTATTACCCTGACTTCTGGGGAATTGGATGTTACTGAAGGAGTGATAATTCAAGGAACTGGAGCTAATAAACTCACCATCAGTGGTAATAATGCTTCCCGTGTTTTTAATGCTAGTGCCTCCCTCTCAATTGATGGGTTGAGCATAACTGGGGGAAATGCAGGAAATAACAATGGGGGAGGCATCTACAGCACCAGTAGTGTCACACTCAACAATAGTACTATTTTTGGCAACACCACGAACAACGGTGGCGGCGGCATCTACAGCAGTAGTGTTTTACTCAACAATAGTACTATTTTTGGCAACACCGCGAACAACGGCGGCGGCATTTACAGTAGTACTAGTCTTAGCATCAGCAATAGCACTATTTCTAGCAATACATCTAAATCTTCTGGTGGTGGCATCTACACCAACAATGCCACAGTCAGTAATAGCACTATTTTTGGCAACACTGCTGATAGTGATAACAATAGCACAGGTAATGGTGGCGGCATTTTTAGGTCTGGTGGCACGGTAAGCATTAGCAATAGCATCATTGCTGGCAATATTGACACAGGTAATCAAGCGCCAGATATCTTTGGTATCAACTTCAATGGTAATGCTTACAACCTAATTGGCAGTCTTGCTGGTAAATCATCCGGAACTCTGGGCACAGGTACAGATATTATTAACCCCAACCCCGGACTCAAACCTTTGGGAGATTATGGTGGTTCTACACAAACTCACGCCCTAAGCTCTTCCAGTCCTGCCAAGAATGCTGGCGATCCGGGTTACAGTGGTGGCTTAACTACCGACCAACGCGGCACAGGTTTTAACCGGATTGAAGGCGGCAGAATTGATATTGGAGCATTTGAATCCCTGCTTCCAAAAGTCAGCTTTGGTGCTGCTACGTACAATACAACGGAAGATAGTACCGCCACTATAGTAACTATTCCTGTTACCTTAAATGCCTCTCCAGAAACGGCGGTCACAGTTCCTATTGTCGTCAAAAATAGTAGTACGGCTACTAGTGGCAACGATTATACTTTTTCTCCTACGACTATTTCCTTTGCTGCTGGGGCGACAGGTTCAAATTTAACAAAGCTAATTACTTTTACTATTAACCCAGACGACTTACCTGAGAATGCAGAAACAGTTGTACTCAACTTCGGCACGCTAATAGGGGCTGATTTGGGGACAATAACTGAAACTACTCTCACTATTGCTGCTAATGATTCGATTCAATATGCAATTTCCAGCACCACTTCAAATTTAACTGAAGGTAATAGCGGTACTCAAGCTGTTACCTTCACGGTTACTCGCAGTGGTGGTATTGGCGTGGCTAGCACCGTAGATTATGCTTTCAACGGTACGGCAACTTTTGGCAATGATTATAACAATATTCAAGTTACAGGTGGAGGAACTGCTGCATCTGGGACTTTAAGCTTCGCTGTTGGGGAAAAGACAAAGACAATTACAGCCGATGTTTTGGGTGACAATATCTTTGAACTCAATGAAGATATTACTGTTAACCTAAGTAACCCCAACCTCACAGTTGCACCAGCAAATTCCACAATTACTAATAGTTCAGCTACAGTAAACATCATTAATGATGACAATCAACCAACTATCAGCATTTCGGATGTCTCTGTTACCGAAGGCAATACAGGGACAACAACTAATGCTAACTTTACTATTAGTCTCTCTAATCCTAGTTATCAGCAGATTACTGTAAATTACAACACGAGTGATGGTACAGCCGAAGCTACTGACTCTGATTACAACTCTGCTCTAGGAACAATTACTTTCGCTCCTGGCGAAACCAGTAAAACTCTTAGTATTGGTGTCATCGGCGATAACAAGTTTGAAACCAACGAGGCGTTTTCTGTTAACCTTTCGGGTGCGACAAATGCGACCATTACTGATAGTTTAGGAGTTGCTAGCATTATCAACGATGACAGCCAGCCAACTATCAGCATTTCGGATGTCTCTATTACTGAAGGCAATACAGGGACAACAACTAATGCTAACTTTACTATCAGTCTCTCTAATCCTAGTTATCAGCAGATTACCGTAAATTACAACACGAGTGATGGTACAGCCGAAGCTACTGACTCTGATTACAACTCTGCTCTAGGAACAATTACTTTCGCTCCTGGCGAAACCAGTAAAACTCTTAGTATTGGTGTCATCGGCGATAACAAGTTTGAAACCAACGAGGCGTTTTCTGTTAACCTTTCGGGTGCGACAAATGCGACCATTACTGATAGTTTAGGAGTTGCTAGCATTATCAACGATGACAGCCAGCCAACTATCAGCATCTCGGATGTCTCTGTTACTGAAGGCAATACAGGGACAACAACTAATGCTAACTTTATTATTAGTCTCTCTAATCCTAGTTATCAGCAGATTACCGTAAATTACAACACGAGTGATGGTAGTGCCCAAATTGCTGATTCTGATTACAATTCTGCTTTAGGAACAATTACTTTCGCTCCTGGCGAAACTAGTAAAACTCTTAGTATTGGTGTCATCGGCGATAATAAAACTGAAAGTGATGAGACATTTACTGTCAATCTTTTAGGTGCGACAAATGCCACAATTACTGATAATTTAGGAGTTGGTACTATCATCAACGATGACAACCAACCAACTATTAGCATTTCAGATGTCTCTGTTACCGAAGGCAATACAGGAACAACAACTAATGCTAACTTTACTATCAGTCTCTCAAATGTAAGTTCTCAGCAGATTACGGTAAATTACAATACGAGTGATGGTACTGCTCAAGCTGCTGACTCTGATTACAACTATGCTTTAGGAACGATTACTTTTAATCCGGGTGAAACTAACAAAACCCTTAGTATTGGTGTCATCGGCGATAACAAATTTGAAACAAACGAGGCATTTGCTGTCAATCTTTCGGGTGCTACAAATGCTACAATTACTGATAGTTTAGGTGTGGCTACCATAATTAATGATGACAGCCAACCAACTATCAGTATCTCGGATGTCTCTGTTACTGAAGGCAACACAGGGACAACAACTAATGCTAACTTTACTATTAGTCTCTCTAATGCCAGTTCTGAGCAAGTTACTGTAAATTACAACACGAGTGATGGTACTGCTCAAGTTGCTGACTCTGATTACAACTATGCTTCCGGGACGATTATTTTTGCTCCTGGCGAAACCAGTAAAACTTTTGGTGTTGGTGTCCTTGGCGATAACAAAACTGAAGCTAATGAGACATTTTATGTTAATCTTTTAGGTGCAACGAATGCCACAATTACTGATAGTTTAGGAGTTGGTACTATCATTGATGATGACAACCAATCAACTATCAGCATCTCGGATATCTCCCTTCTTGAAGGTAACGCAGGTACAACAAATAATGCTAAATTTACCGTCACACTCTCCGCACCCAGTTTGCAGCAAGTTAGTGTAAATTACAACACGAGTGATGGCACTGCTAAAGTTTCTGACTCTGATTACAACTCTGCTTCCGGGACGATTATTTTTGCTCCTGGCGAAACCAGTAAAACTCTTGGTATTGGTGTCATCGGCGATAACAAAGTTGAAGCCAATGAGACATTTTCTGTTAATCTCTTTGGTGCTACAAATGCCACAATTACTGATAGTTTGGGAGTGGCTACTATTATAAATGATGATGAACCCCCCGCTATCAGTATTGGAGATGTCTCACTCAATGAAGGCACCACAGGGATGACAACTTTTGCTAAATTTGTTGTCACTCTTTCCAATGAATTCTATCAACCAATAGTTGTAAATTACAGCACAAGCGATGGTACTGCTAAAACTTCTGACTATGATTACAATTCGGCTTTAGGGACGGTCGTTTTTAATCCTGGGGAAACCAGCAAAACTATTAGTATTGGTGTCACAGGTGATAATAAAGTTGAAAGCAACGAAACATTTTTTGTCAATCTCTCTGGTGCGGCAAATGCTAGGTTCGCTAATAACCAAGGAGTCGGTACTATCATCAATGATGACCGGGATTCTTTCTTTTAATTCACATAATATTTAATGGGTCTACATCAATAGTTAGGCTAACAGAGGGCGGACAAAGCGATCGCACTTCTTCCCAATCTGGCAATTGTGGCAAGGCATTGGGGGAAAATTTAATCAATATCTGCCAGCGATAACGATTAGCTACTCGTAAAATACTCGCTGGTGCTGGGCCTAATATCTCGAATTCTTCTTCTGTACTCAAGGCTGTGGCGATGATTTGCGCGGTATTTTGCACTTGAATGGGATCGAGACTACTTAAGCGCAACAAAATTAACCGCCCATAAGGGGGATAATTGAGGGCTTGCCGTTGTTCTAATTCAGCTTGGGAGAAAGTGTGATAATCGTGCGATCGCACTGCTGCAATTACCTGATGTTCTGTAGTGTAAGTTTGTACAATCACCCTCCCCGGATCGTCGCCTCTCCCAGCACGTCCAGCGACTTGAGTCAAGGTTTGAAAAGCCCGTTCGCTGGCGCGATAATCTGATAAATTTAGCAATCCATCGGCGGCGACAACGCCCACAAGTGTCACCTGTGGTAAATCTAAACCTTTGGTAAGCATTTGCGTACCCACTAATAAATCTGCTTCGCCGTTGGCAAACTGGGTGAGTAGAGTCCGGTGTGAGCCTTTGTTGCGGGTGGTATCGCTATCAAAACGAATCAAGCGCAACTCTGGAAACTGTCGCGCTAATTCCTGCGTGACTCGCTGAGTACCGCTACCAAAAAATTTCAGGTAAGGGGAACTACAATCGGGGCAGAATTTGGGATGCGATCGCGCATAATTACAATAATGACACCGCAATAATTCCGGCGCTTTCTCTTCGGTGTGGTGATATGCCAGCGAAACATCACAGTATGGACATTCCAACACATATCCACAACTGCGGCAAGAGACAAAAGTACTGTGTCCCCGACGATGGATAAATAAAATTCCCTGTTGTTTTCTCTCTTGCAACTGTTGCAAAGCTTCTTGCAGCGATCTACTAAATATAGAACGATTTCCCTGCTGCAACTCTTGCCGCATATCGACTATTTCCACAGGCGGTAAAGGGCGGGAATAGACACGTTCGGGCAAACTTAAGTAATAACTTCTGCCTCCTGCCTCCTGCCCCCTGCCCCCTGCCCCCTGCCTCTTCACACTTATCCAAGTTTCCAATGAAGGCGTAGCTGAACCCAACACCAAGGGGCAATTTTCTAATTCGGCTCGCCACTGGGCGACGGTGCGGGCGTGGTAGGTGGGTATAGGTGAGTCTTGCTTAAAGCTGCTGTCGTGTTCTTCGTCTAAAATAATTAAACCCAAATTGGGCAAAGGGGCGAAAACGGCGCTGCGCGTACCAATGACAACTTGGGGTTCTCCTGTGAGCATAAGCCGCCAAGTATCGTAACGTTCGCCGTCGGAGAGGGCGCTGTGATAAACGCTGACTTGATTGCCAAAACGGGCGCGAAAACGATCGGTAAGCTGGGGTGTAAGTCCAATTTCTGGGACTAAAACCAGGGCGGATTTGCCTTGATTGATGAGAGGTGCGATCGCTTGCAAATATACTTCGGTTTTTCCTGAACCTGTCACCCCATGCAATAAAACTTCAGCAAATCCATCTAATGTCTGGATTGTCTCTAAAGCGCTAGCTTGGGCAGTAGTTAAAGATTTAGCCCCATCGCCTGCTAATGCTGGCCCCTGTTCGGTTCGCAATACTTCCCGTTCTTCAATAACGATGTAACCCTTTTGTGTCAACGTTTTGAGGATAGAAGAACTAGCATTACAAATTTGCAGTAATTCATTTTGCCACAACTCCCCATTATGCCGTCGCAGCACTTCCAAAATCTCTCTTTGGCGGGTAGTTAAGTCGCTATCGATTGCACCTGTAAGCGTAACTGCTTTTTGCAGCTTTGGTCGAGTCAGCCGTGGCGGTTCTAAGTAGCTTTCCACTAAACCGAATCGCAGCAACTCCCGAATTCCCCGATAGGCAGATTTGACTTTTTGTTGAAGGTAAGCGAAACTATAATCCCCCGCCGGCTGCCCTTGCAAAAGTTCCCAAACTTGCCGCGCGGTTGGAGTCAAAAATGCTGAAGGATTAGGAGATGCTAGTAAATAACTACTCCCTTCTGCTCCCTCTCCTCTAACCAAACGAATACGACGCTGCGATCGCCCCAGTAACCCTGGTGGGAGAGCAACCCGGATTACTTGAATCAGGGGCGTATAGTAATATGCAGCAACTCGATTGAGTAATTCCCAATAAACACTTGGGAAAAATCCAACGCTGACTATATCTTCTACCTCCCGGATTTTTTCTGGTGCTAAATCGATATTTGGTTGTGCCAGTAACCGAATTGCGATCGCTCCTAATTGTTGTGCCCCAAATGGCACGCTCAAAATATCTCCTGGTTTTATTTCTAACTGGGCTGGCAATCGATAAGTAAATAATCCTGTACTTCCTGGACAGTCTACCAATACTTCAACCCACCTATTAAGAGTTGTACCTGAATAGTACGATTCACTAGCTTGCGCCACCACTAAAGGAGATAAATTTACATCATTAATATACATAGTTACTGACTTTATATAGGACTCATATTTGATTTTTGAACAAAACTCAGTCCACTTTTATTCTTTCTTCCCAGTCCACAGTCCCCAATCCCTAGTCCCTTACCTCTACGAGTGATTCAGAAATCAAATCAGATTGCTATAGTTAGATATTTTCCTCACATAGCTGGTAAAAATTAACCTAGCTAGATAAACTCTAATTTTTTGCTTTCTTAAAGTTAAATAGTATTTCTCAATACTGTTATCATTCATAATACTTGATAAGTTTCCTCTTATGTAATCTACTAGACAAATTCGTA
>NZ_JBALDK010000249.1:0-8217 GCF_036917455.1 Nostoc sp.
TAAAAGCCTCCTCAAATTCCAAATGAGAAGGCTTTTATTTTTTCATTCTTTCTTTTGACTTTCACACTTTCTTCTATTTATAGCGGTTCTCACTTGAGTCAAATACAGTGTGGGAAGATTGGGTATATAAATATATCGGTATGCATTAAGGGATTTCCAGAAAATAAACTATGCCATTAATAATAATGATAATCATTTTAAGGGGGTAAAGGGGCAGCCGTCGGCAGCCCCTTTACCCCCTTTTTTGTAGTAATTTGAATAATGACGCTTGTTTTTGAATATGGCAAACGATGTCTGTGTCTATAGTATTAACTGATTCTCTGAAAAAGTTGTTGATTGAAACTGCATTTCAACTCAAAGGTTCCGCTAGACGTAAATTTATGGCGCAAACTGTTACACAACTAGGTCGTGGAGGGCAACGTCTAGTCTAGAGGGAGCTATACCAGACTAACAGCAGCATCGGCATTGAAAGAGCTAAAAGAGCTTGGATTTAGCCCGGAGCAATTAATTGCCACGAGCTAGTACAATGGCACAAGTATTGAACCGAATGGGCTATCGTCTTCGCCTAGTTGTAAAAGCCAAGCCTCAAAAAAAATACCACAAACACATGACATCTTCAACAACATCAAAGACTTTCAAAATATTGCAACAAGCGAATCAGTTAAGAGACTAAGCATAGACTGCAAAGCCACTGTAAATATTGGCGATTATTCGCGTGGAGGAAAAACTATCTTGGGACAATCAAGCTAGCGACCACGATATGGGATGCAAGGAAAAATACATTCCCTGTGGGATTGTAGACGAAGATAATGGGCAACTACATATTATCTTTGGTAGTTCCTATAAAACCAGGGATTTCATTGTTGATAACCTGATTCATTGATGGAAAAAATTATACCAGAAAAAAGACAGGATACCGAACTAATACAAATTAAAATTGATAACGGTTCCGAAAGTAGTGGAGTACGAACTCAATTCTTAAAAAGAATGGTCGAATTTATTGATCAGCAACAAAGACCAATTCAATTAGTTTCTTATCCAGGGTAAGCAAAAGTAAATATAATCCCATAGAGCGCTGTTGAGGCATTCTTGAACAGCATTGGAATGGAGCCAAATTTGTTGATGTTGAAGTTATGCTTTCATGGGCTTCTAGTATGACTTGGAAAGGGTTACATCCAATTTTGACTTTAAGCAACATTGTTTACCAAAATGGGATTTCCCTGACTAAGAAAGCCATGAAGCAAGTCGAGTCTAGATTGCAGAAAAATCTACTTCTGCCCAGATGGGATATCTTGATTCAACCAATTTAGGTGGTAAATTCTTTTTCGGAAATCACCTTAGTGTAAGTTTAACTTTTTTTCAGAGCCTAATAAGTGAAAACCGCTATATTCCCCTGATTTCTCTCCCATAGAAAACTATTGGTCGAAGCTCAAAGAGTTTAGTTTATTCGTTCTCTTGTGCCTCGTACCTATCATGACTTAGCTCAAGACATTGATACGGCTTTTGAAAAAATATCTCTCCAAGATATTCATAACTGGTTCACTCATTGTTGCTACTGTCGTCACTGAATACTTAGAACCAGCCTAAAGTTTTCTAAGTAACTATTAATTTTCAGTATAGAAACTTTATAGTACATTAGTTCGTATCTCATTCAAATGCATACGGCTATATTTGTTTTTGCTGTTCTTGTAGCCAGGTTTCAAAGAGCTCATTTAAGAGGCGCACTTTCATAAATTCATCCAGTTGTGCGGGGATAAATTTTTCCAGTCGCAAAATCACGAACCAGTCAGCGATGCGGGTAGGGGGCAATATCTGACCTGGTTGACTGCTAGAGAGCATTTGCACCATTACTGGATGTAGTGCGTTCAGTTCAATCGGACCTACTAAGCCACCAGTCTGGGCTTCTGGCCCGAGCGAGTATTCCCGCGCTAAGTCAGCAAAAGAGTTTTCTTTTGCCTGAATCCGAAAGTAAAGTTCTTGGGCAATTCCCACATCCTGAGTTCGTAGTAGTGAATAAATCACTTTGTCTAGTTTTGCCTTTGACTGAAAAAAGTAGGATTCTAGTTTATTACCCCAAGTAGCTTGCTTGAATTTTTCAATTTTCAGCTTACGAGTGGTAATAACTTCTAGTTGTTCAGGAATCAGCCCTTGATGTGCCATCCAAGCCTGGATGTCTTCTTCATTTTTGAACTGTTTTTCAGCGTAAAACTGCTGTTTGGCCTGGGCTACTTCCTCAGGTGTACACTCTATCACTACCTTCCCGAAGCGTGAGTTTTGCTCTATCGCCTCATCAATTATCAATTCTCGCTGCAACTGTGGCAGCATTTGGTAACTTGTCAGCAAGGAAATCAGTTCACTCGCTGTGATTGTACGATTACCGATTTGGATCGCTTCAGTCATTAGCTTTCGGGCATCTCAAGAATATCTGGTTTGTTAAAGAAGCTAAATGGTAGCCATTCGACTAGGAGCTTTTGTCTTAATCTTACCGAGTTAGGTACAGTAACCTCACTTTTTCAAAAATTACATACTTTAAAATATAGGATTCATATCTGATTTTTGAACAATATTTCGGATGAAACCCTTATAAAATGGGCTTTCCAGTTTCAGTACGTTTTCAGAAATAAAATCGGAATGCTATATACAGTTTATATATATTTCTATGGTATCCCTTCAATAGTTTGGGGTAAGCAATTATTCTAGTTGCCATAACCAGGACTTACGCATTGACAGAAATATCGTAATGTAAATTTAAGCCAGATTTCTTTACCAGCTGTCCTAGGATGAAGTCGCGAGCTACTTGAAGAGATAAATTTATCTGGACTTCGTACCAGTTTTCAATTAACTCTTGAGTTCGCATTAATTCTAGTTGCGTGAAAGCGCAGATAAGCTGTTCCACATTTCAATTACATAATTAGGGCGTGCAAGATGCCCACCTCACAAGAGTTATAAAAATTTTAGATATGCAAACTAGATGTGGTTTAGCTTAGTACTAAAAAAGTGAGTTTTAATAGCCTCAGATGTCCTCACTCTTACGGGTTCGCCAGTTGTTTCAAGTCGGAAAACCCGCCCAACGCACTGGCTCACCATGAATAGCTCAATTCCACACACTTGTTTGATGGATATGGATGAAGGCACATACTCAAAAAAGCTGATTCCCAATTTACGAGGAGTGGCAAAAAGCTGACAAATTCAGACTGTAATTTTTCTGTGGCTTGCTAAGTGGGAGAATCTTTGTAAGCGAGTAAGTCTTTGTAGTAATTCCAGAAATCATCTACAACGACTCTAAATAGCTCAAAAGATCCGCCATTTCTTGGGTGCTAGGCTGAAATTTTGGCATTGGCGGCGTTTCGCCACTGATCACCTGGTGAATCAATCCATATTGAGATTTATGCTTGGAGACAGCTTGCAAACTGGGCCCTACTCGCCCGTCTGCTTCTAAGCCGTGACAACCAGCACAGTTAATTTGAAAGATCGCGTGTCCTTGAACTGGGTTTCCTGTTAGAGATAGAACACTCTTAACATAAGGATCGGAGGCTTGAACCAACTGAATACCAAAAAAGCCCAAAGGGACTGATAGCAGTATGGCCAGCGTCAATAAAACGATGCGCTGAATCAAAATTTCAGGTTTGGTAATCTGGTTATCCAAAAGGTTTGCTGTGAAAATCTAGGTGTGCTCAAAAGTTTTCATTTCCTACACATAGCTTAAAAGTTCTTGATCGTGTCTGCAAGCACATAAGACTATTTTCTTGTGACCAGTCTCCCTCCAAAAAGTCTGTAGGGCGTAGGATTCATACCAAATTTGGTAAAATCAAAAACAGGCAACGAATATTTAATAATTACAAAGAGGAGATTTACAGTGGTTGAACCCCTGCTATCAGGTATTGTCCTTGGTCTAGTTTTCGTCACCCTCGCCGGACTGTTTTACGCTGCCTATAAGCAATACAAGCGCCCCAATCAGTTGGGCGGTTGAGGAAGTGCTGTTAGCAGAGGTAGCGGGACGTTTAGCCCGTGCTGAATAGGGGAGACAAGGGGGACAAGGAGGACAAAGAAGCAATTTTTCTCCCTTCTCTCCCTTGTCTTTCTCACTCCCTTCTCCTCTCATTGCACAACTCTGTAGAAAGTAAGTGATGTGTTGCCGTAAACTTTCTCGCGGCAAATTTCCCAAGAGGGAATCTCTGGTGGTGTCCAACCTTGTGAGGCGTGTTCAACTGCGATTTCACCACTAGGGTCTAAAAGTTGATGGTGAGCGATCGCTTCTAATACTGGCTGGTACAATCCACTGGCATAAGGTGGATCGAAGTAAATTCTATCAAATTGTTTGCCTGATAAAGTCTTTAACTGCTGCGTAATATCTCCCCGCAATACCCGAAATTCTTGCTCGGCATTAGCTACCTGCTGCCAATTTTGTTGGATGGTGGCACAGGCTCGGCTAGATTGTTCAATTCCCACTGCTAGGCTGGCTCCTCTACACAAAGCCTCTGCGCCCATTGAACCAGTCCCGGCGCACAAATCTAGCCAGCGACAACTTGCAATTTCTCCTTGCCAAATATTAAATACTGCCTCTCTTACCCGCGCACTGGTAGGTCTAGTTTCTTTTCCTGGTAAAGTTTTTAGCTGGCGATTACCGTAAATTCTCAGGCTCATTAGTTATTAGTCATTGGTCATTAGTTATTAGTCATTGGTCATTAGTTTTAGACAAAGGACAAAGGACAAAGAACAAATGACAAAAAGAGTATTAGGCAGGAATTTTTTCGCGGACTTGAGCAACAAAATTAGACAGGATTTGCAATCCGATATTAGAGGATTTTTCGGGGTGAAATTGAACTGCCATGAGGTTTTCGTGAGCGATCGCAGCTGTGACGGTTTGAGTACCGTGGGTGATGGTTGCTGCACGGATTAGCGGGTCTGTTGGGTCAACATAGTAAGAATGGACAAAATACACCCAAGGATCGGACGGTAAATGCTCCCACAAAATGCTTTTTCCCTGAGTCATTTGTAGCTGATTCCAACCCATGTGAGGAATAGTGATGTCAGGTTCGGGACGAAAGCGCCGCACTTTTCCTTTGATAATTCCTAGTCCTGGTTGGATACCTTCTGCACTTGATTCAAAGAGAATTTGCAATCCTAAACAAATTCCCAAAAAAGGTTTACCAGATGCGATCGCTTCTTTAATAGGTTGTTCCAAACCACGCGCTCGCAGGTGTTGCACTGCTGGATCAAATGCTCCTACTCCTGGTAGTACGATTGCATCTGCCTGCTCTAATTCCTTTGGAGAATAAGTAACATTAGGAGTTGCCCCAGCTTTTTCTAAGCCTTTACAGACTGAGTGCAAATTTCCCATCTCGTAGTCTACGACCGCAATAACTGGCATTCACCTGCTCCTTGTAAATTTATTATGGAGGGTTTTTCTATTCTAAATAATATTTGTTATGAAGAAAAGAATTCTATTAACTTATTTTGACATTTGCCTAAGAGATCAACAGTCGAATTCTTCTGATGATTTATTACTTGAAGTTAGCAAACTCGATCTGATACCAGATTACTGAAGTTTTTTCCGCCAGTTACCCGTAGACATGCAACTGACAAGTACTCAGGTAATGAAAAAAATCAATGCAATTCAATCTGATTAAACTATCTGTTGTAGACAGGCTACAATCCTTACACAATTAAGTGTGGAAGCATTTGCTAGCTGGGAAAAATGGTTTTATAGACAGAAGTTTATTTAGAAAAAGTAGTTGTGTGAGCAATGGCAATTGAGATTAGCCATGATTACGGTAAATTTGTCTTTACTATTCAGTGTTGACTACTTAACCGAAAATCAACTCCCGATCTGTTGTATTTTTGTCCGAGTACTGGTTCTCAATCAAGAAAATTTGATGGAGATTCTTGCAGATTTCGTATTAATTATTAACAAACTGGCACTTTCATCAAGTTGTTAATGTCTGTATGGTGAAAGAAATATCTAAGTATATGTTGCCATTGTTACTAATTTTCCCAATCGCTCAATCAACTCCTACCACACCACCACCTGAAGAAGTCGTGCAACCGCAAGAAGTACGTCCTTTACCAGGTCAATTGGATACAGTGCCAACCTTTAATAGCAATAGTCCAGAATTGGTTTTAAAAGAAGGAATTTTACTCTCCACTTTTCCACCAGATGGGAAAAAAGTGCCGACAGCGCATTTGAATTTTCCCTTTCGAGGACGATTTGATATTTTTGCCCATCACGTTGCTAGGGCTGAACCACCAGAAAATTTGCGCTCGCTCTATTTAGGAATAATTTTGCACAACCCTGGTTCGCAAGCAGTGAAGGTGAATATTTGGCAGGCGGCGAGTTATTTGAGTCAACCGGATGCGCCATTTATTCAGTTACCATCCTTTAGCCAAAATCCTTTAGGGACAATTTTTGCTGGCCCAGGCGATCGCGTTATGTCTGACGTGCTGAGGGGACTACGACAAGAGATTTTCCCGAACCAAATTGAAATTCCAGCAAAGCAAAGTCGGATGTTACTAAATTTACCAATTCCTGTGCAGGGATTGACACCGCCTCTTAATGGTCGGTCTACATTGATCCGATTGCAAAGTAATGGCATTGTCTATGCAGCTAGCCTAGCGATGTTTGCAAGAGTGAATCCTGATGGCAGTGAGCGATCGCCTACTTTAGAAGAGTGGCAGAATTTACTAGATAATGGCGATCTGGCTGGGCCACGAGATAAAGCGCCCACTCCCCTAGAAGAAACTGCCAAGCCGATAATTTATGGGCGTGTTGCTGGAGTCGCTGGTGGTTCGCGATGGAGAGCCTTATTAGTGGATAATCCTAAAGCTAGGTATCTGACTATTCCCCAGCCTGGTCAAGTATTTTCTTACGCTTTGAGTACCCTGCCTGGCGGAACATTGGGAACTGGTCAAATTCAAAGTGCTACTATGCTGGTGCGCTATCCTGACACCGCATATCGCGCTCATGGCAACTATGGGATTCAATATAATCTCAAGTTACCGCTATACAACAATACTCAAATTCCTCAAACTGTGAGTGTGTCCATACAAACACCACTCAAGGAGAATGAGTTAGTCAAACCAGGGTTACGCTTTCTCAGTACACCAGCCCGCGAAGTATTTTTCCGAGGGACAGTGCGGGTACGTTACAAAGATGAGCAAAATCAGCCACAAACTCAGTTTGTGCATTTAGTGCAAAAGAGAGGTCAACCAGGACAACCCTTAGTTTCATTAAATATGAAAGCTGGCGATCGCTCTTTAGTAGAAGTAGACTTTCTCTATCCGCCTGATGCCACACCACCACAAGTATTAACAGTTTCAACCCAAGGACAAAGCCAGTAATGAATCATAGGTAATTAGGTATAGCTTTTATCCAATTACCTATTTCCTATTAAACTTTTGTGAAAGGATAAAGCTGCTATAACTGTAAATATCCACACTAATTCACGTTTAGCAGTGCGGAATGACTACTGGGAAACGAGTAGAAATAGCTATCCCAGAAATTTAATTGTAAAAAATGACTGTTGATGATGCACTAAATATCCTTGAGGAGATTTTAGAGATAGAGCAGTTGAATAAGGTACAAAAGATTGTCTTTTGCCAGTCTTGGGAAGGGCAGTCTTACATGGAGATTGCCAATAGTTTTGACTATGACTATGGCTACATCAAAGATACTGGTTCGCAACTTTGGCAGATGCTCTCAGCTAATCTAGGACAGAAAGTGACAAAATTAAACTTTCAAAGTGTCCTCAAGTATTACACTAAACATCAAAAATCTCAGTTTCCCAGTCAATCAGCTTCTCTCATACCAGAAGTTAAACCATTAGGGAGTTTGTCATCATCAAAATATTCTACTTCTTTGATTGAAGAGCATGAAACTCGCTGGATCGGGCGTGAATTATTAGTTGATGCATTAACTCAGAAGATTCAGGGCAATTGCCGTGTACTGATGCTAGTCGGAATCACAGGTATTGGTAAGTCATCCCTTGCGGTTCGACTGGGCTTAGAACCAGCAATGGCTCATACCTGGCCGGTGCTTAAAATAATTCGCTTTGATGACAATTTGCACATATTTCAACAGTTTGCTCACCAACTCTTAGAGGAGCAAATGCCATCAGAGCCGGAGTTAAGCTGTTACGCAGCTAGATTGGATAATAAGAGATTAAATAATTAATCCAGTATCAGCCACCTATGCCAGCCAAAAATCATCTTTCTGAAGAG
>NZ_JBALDK010000250.1:0-5553 GCF_036917455.1 Nostoc sp.
CTATAAATTCCCTGTTCCCCATTCCCCAATTGTCTAGAGTGAAAATTTAAAAGCTGAAATCGTGTTTTGATAAGCATTTCAGAGATTGCGCGGATGATAATTGGGCGATGATTCGGTGAAATGCTTGCTGGTGTTGAGATAGAAGCACTTTTTGGGGCTGTGAAATTTGTACACCTACCCTTCCGCGCATTTGAAATATAAGAACCTATCCAAAAAGGGACTCAGCAAAGAAAAATGGCTTCAAACTCTATAATACTGTTCGCCGCAATTCTGGAAAAACCTTAGACACCTTATTCAATACATAATCACCATAAGTTCCGCGAAAATCATGAATGTTAGACTGATCCCAGCGATCGCTTATATTATCATTCGCCACTATATTATCTAATTCAATGGGCTTCACTTCTACATCGAAATTGGGATCGAAAAAGAAAGGGAATGAAAGGCGATGATTTTGGGACTGGTTTTGTACACGATGAGGTGTAGAACGATACAAACCACCCGTCATTTTATCTAGCATATCGCCGATGTTGCAGACAAAGGAACCGGGAATGGGAGGCGCAGCAACCCAACCTGACTTGGATTTAACCTGTAATCCGCCTGAGTCGTCCTGCTTGAGAATGGTTAAAACGCCATAATCAGTATGTTCGCCAACACCCCAGATCGGTTTACCATCTGATGGTGATAAATTAGGAGGATAGTTGAAGATGCGAAACAATACTAAAGGATTTGAAGTATAACGGTCAGCAAAATAGGATTCTTCTAATCCCAAACTCAAGGCTATACCAGTCATGAGAGTATGCCCCAAATTTGTCATCGCCTCCATATATTCAAGCACTGTTTCGCCAAATTGAGGAATGTTAGCGGGGAACAGGTTAGAACCATGCATAGGAGTACCAGCTTGCACTAGTGGGTGTTCGTCTGGGAGTTCAGCGCCAAAGTAAATACCTTCTTTCAAGTCGGGTTTACCGGATGTCAGTTCGCCACCAACGGGGAAATAACCTCGCCATGCAATACCAGCCAAAGCCATGCGGATTTTCAGTTTAGTTTCCAAATCTTGCGCGAAAAACTGGCGGCTGAGTTCTTCGAGTCTCTGTTGCAAACTTTCGTCTACACCATGTCCAATAATATAGAAAAACCCTGATTCTCGACACGCTTGTTTAATCTGAGATGCAACAGAATAAAGATTTCCTTTTCTAGAAACCAAGGCGCTGATATCAATAATCGGGACAGATGAAAACTCTTTTTCCACAAGTTGCAAGTTTTTCATATTCAGCGCGTAACGCACCAAACACTCTATAAATGGTGCGTTACGAACTCCGTTTTAACACACCCTACAAGACTACAATACCTAATTTTGTTCAAAAATCAAATAGTAATCCTATAACAAGTCACCGCATTAATATAACAAGTCACTGCATTAACATAACAAGTCACTGCATTAACATAACAAGTCACTGCATTAACATAACAAGTCACTGCATTAATATAACAAGTCACCGCATTAACATAACAAGCCACCGCATTAAAATAACAAGTCACCGCATTAACATAACAAGCCACTGCATTAACAATGCAGGATATTGTCAAACTAAATCCGCTACGAATTAATGAAATACTTGACTAAGTAAAAACTAATGGAATTAAAATCGCTGACCTGTAGTAACTTCAAATCTAACTTCTCCTTGGTCGCTAATTCCTAAGTCGCCTCGAATTAGCCCAAAGGTTGAGTTGACCCGCAATCCTAAGCCGTAACCAAAGCCGCTTCCAGGTTTTCCTCGCAGCACTCCTGGTTCTCCTAGCACGCTGTCACTAGACCCGAAATCTGAGCCGAAGTCAGTAAAGACAACTCCGCCTATTGATTGAAAAATTGGGAAGCGATATTCCACGGAAGCTAAACCATAACTCCGACCACTGGCAACTTTACCATAACCGTAACCTCTGACAGAATCTATTCCGCCAATATTAAAAGCATCGGCTGGTGGGAAGTTTCCAATAGTTGTACCAATTTGTAAATTAATTGCCAACATTTCGGGATTGTCGCTTGGTCTACCATTCCCTACCCAACTGACTGGAAAATACTGAATATAGTCTCCCCGTAAGCGGTTGCTGGAAATATTCCCCAGTCCAATGGGAATCGCTTGTTCTGTGCTGAAGGTGAGAATTGATCCTTGGGTGGGATTGTCTCGGCGATCGCGTTGATCTCTCGATACAGCAAATGATACTGTAAATAGGTCATCAATTCCAGTGCCGCTCACAGATAGAGGACTCCCCAATCTATCGACCTGGACAACATTATAGTCTCCATCGCGTAGACTAATTCTGGTATAGTTAAGCGCTACAGATGTATCCCATTCATCAAAAGATCGTAAAAGCGCCACAGAACCACCAAATCTTCCTTCTCGCACTTTGCTGCCGTCAGCCAATCTGATATCGTCGTTGAAGGTTCCCGATGTGTTTCGACTACGAAAACCTCTAATGCTATAGCCTAAACGGTTTGGTTCTTCAGAACGATAACGACTGGTGAATTGACCGTCAAATTGGACATCTTTAGTGCTGAACTGCAAAACTGTATCTAGTTTATCGTTCAGACCGCTAACATTTTCATCTCTATAACCAACCCGACCGTATAGCCCAACGTCATCGTTATTACCGCCTCCTAAGATGAGAGAAGGGAAGCTACGCTCTTTGATTGCATAAAGAATATTAACACCGAAAGCATCTTCTTTAGGGTAAACATTGACTTGATTGAATGACTCTAATCTCCTCAATCGTTGCAAGTCTGCTTGAAGTAAATCTTCACGGAATATCTGACCTGGTTTGAGTTTCAGCAAACCAATGATAAAATCTTTCTGAGTTCGCCCTCTGATTGGCAGACCTTTTTCATTAGTAAAACGTATTTGGATATCTTTGACAACTTTTTGGGAAATTTCCAGGGTCTGGCTATTTCCTAAACTCGCTCCTATATAATCACCATATTTGGCATACCCTCCCCCTATTTGGTTTGTAGCTTCTAGTGTCACAATCCCACTAGCGCCATCTTCAGTAGAAGGTTGCAAGTCTGCAAGGGCCTGTGGATTTTTACCACCTACTAACATTACTGCGATCGCAACTACAGTTATTTGAACTCGCATATTGAAAATCCGTTGGTGTTATTAAGTTTACAGCATAGAGCGGTTCTCTTTTGCGTAAGTTCTATATTAGCCTTGCTATTGAGGATGCCAAAATCCGGTTGCTTGTTTCGCCAGTACTCAGTATAAACCGTCAGACTGTTTTCAAGTTGCGATCGCCCCGAACAGGCGGTTACGCCATCGCTTAAGTCGATTGAGTTCTCAAAAGTTTTGAAGTTGCGCTACTGCCACAAGAGGCTATAGTCTGGGAAATAGAACCTCTTCCCAAAAACTATGACAGACAAATACTCAGCTTTTAAGCTCTTTTTTAGCTTTTTTGTAGATAATTAAAGTGGGGAACTATCTGGTAAATCCACCTACATATAAAAAGCCATGAGACAAAAACCTAAACAACAAATGCGTATCTGGGCGGTGTTGTGTCATTTATCGGCTTTGTTAGGATGGATGTTATTGGTTTTTTTAGTATTTCTTGGCATCCCTTTATATTTACCTTTAAATCTTTTAGCCCCCCTCCTGATTTGGCGCTTTAAAAAAGTAAAATATCCCTGGATTGATTTACAAGGCAAAGAATCCTTGAATTTTCAATTTTCTTTAACATTATATACCTTGATTGTTATAGCAATATCCTTAATTTTGTTAATAACTAGCTTGAGTCTAGTTGTGACTAATAATGGTTCAGCCCATGAAATAAAAAACACTTTAGATGGCTTATTAATTGGACTCGTGTCACTATTTTCGTTCAAACTCATACTCCAATCGTTTATAGTTACATTTGCCTCTGTAAAAGCTTACAAGGGTGAGCATTATCGTTACCCTTTTACAATTAGAGTTTTACGATAATAAAATCACATAAGTATGGGAATAAAAATTAGATGATTGGAATTGCGATCGCAGGTACTGGATTTGGTCAAAAAGTCCACATCCCCGGATTCCAAGCGCATCCTCAGACTGAGGTAGTTGCTGTTTATCACCGAGATATAAATAAAGCCAAAGCCATAGCAGAATCCCATAATATCCCCCACGCCTCCGACTCCCTGGCTGATATTGTGGCATTACCAGAAGTGCAAGCAGTCAGTATCTCTACGCCGCCATTTTTGCACTATGAAATGGCAAAAACTGTACTGCAAGCTGGGAAACATTTATTGCTAGAAAAACCGACAACCTTAAATGTAATTGAAGCTAAAGAACTTTATCAGTTAGCGAAAGCAAAAGGCGTAATTGCGACTGTAGATTTTGAATTTCGCTTTGTCCCAGCATGGCAATTATTTGCTGAATTATTGTCACAAGATTATGTGGGTGAGTTACGCTTAATTAAAATTGATTGGTTAGGTTCTTCTCGTGCTGATACTTCACGCCCTTGGAATTGGTATTCTGACAAAGAAAAAGGAGGTGGTGCATTAGGATCTTTGGGTTCCCACGTCTTCGATTACATTCACTGGTTATTCGGGCCAGTTCGGAGATTAAACGCCCATTTAAGTACTGCGATTCCTACACGAGTTGACCCTGTGAGTGGAGAATCTAAGCCAGTGAATACAGATGACAACTGTATATTAACGCTGGAATTAGCAAATGGTACACCTTGTCAACTTTCTATCAGCGCGGTTGTTCATGCATCAAGAACCCATTGGGTAGAAGTATATGGCGATCGCGGTACATTAATTGTAGGCAGTGAAAATCAAAAAGATTATATCCACGGCTTTCGGGTTTGGGGTTCCCAGCCAGGTAAACCCTTAACGGAAATAGAAATACCGAATCGGCTAGTTTTCCCGAAAAATTATGCTGATGGGCGCATTTCGGCATTTATCCGCGTAATAGACCAATGGATACAAGGAATTGAACGCAATCAGGAAATTACACCATCACTACGAGAAGGTATTTATTCTCAGTTGTTGATGGATTTATCCCATGAATCTCATACAAAAGCAAGTTGGGTCGATGTACCTAGCTTAGAGGATGAATGAACAAGTCCTCTTGTCGGTATCAAAAATTTTAGATCCCCCTAAATCCCCCAATTGATCGGGGGACTTTGATTCTGGTTCCCCCCAATTGATCGGGGGTTAGGGGGGATCTCAAAGTGCCTAAAGTCACAGCGAAAGGACTTCCAAGAAATAAATTACCCAATGAAACGAACCACAGAGACACAGAGAACACAGAGGAATGAGGAGGAGAGAGTTTTTTCGTCAGGTTTTTGAGTATTTTTTTATTTGGAAGTCCCAAACACTTGTTCATTCAACCTCTTAGAGGATGTTTGAAAAGTCCTCTCGTTGGTAGCAAAACATTTCAGATCCCCCTAAATCCCCCTTAAAAAGGGGGACTTTGATTCCAGTTCCCCCCTTGGAAAGCTATCCATTATAAACATCTTTCTTAATACAAAATTTGACAAAAGTCAGCAGTTATGGGGAGGAGGATGAAGGAAAAAAAT
>NZ_JBALDK010000251.1:0-60865 GCF_036917455.1 Nostoc sp.
CCCTCTCCCCATACACGATTATCATTCTTGTTAAGACTGTTTTGAGTATTTTAGCTGATTGACAAAAGGCGCTTTATTCTAACCTCTCACGGATGATGCCTAGAGACTGGTTAGCCCGATCGAGGAAAGTAATGTTTAGTGCTGCACTATCTTCATCAGTGCTATATCCCCCCAACCAACCGTTTAAGTTAAACGTACCTTCACCTGCATCAATAGTTGAAGCCAGATTAGATATATCAATTAATTGCGAAGCACTGCTCGAGGCTCGATCTGCGCCGCCAAAGAATAAATTTGCGCCGCGATCGCTTGGCCCTGGAACATCAGTTCCAGGAACGGTAACATTCACTACATTACCTAATGGGTTGGTAAAACTAAAACCTGTTGCTCCGTACTTTAATACACTGAAACTACCTGTCGGAGTCCAGCCTGGGATAGTAGGTATATCAGCTCCAACAGCATTACCAATTGGATCTCCTTGCCCAAGTTCTGCATCACCATTTACTATCAAATTAGTACCAAAGGTGGCAGCATAGATAGGGTTAGAAAGCAATAAACTAAATGTAAGTCCTGCTATAAAGGTTGTACCAATCTTGGCCATTACTTGAGGAAATAAAGGAAATATAGTTTGTTTCTTCATGGTTTGTTTTCTACTTGGATTTACTAACAGCTTGTTTCAAAATTCACCAAATTCCTCGATTTTCTAACTGTGGTATTCATCGCTCACTTGAACTTTTTGCTGTTTTGCAGCTAACTTTCTCTGTAAGGCAAAAGCTACACTCACAGCAAGTAAAATTCCACCAACTCCTTGAGGTTCAGGAACAGACTTCGGACTGCTAAATCCATACTTTGCTAGTATTTGTTACCCAGTTGGCGGAATGGCACTAAGTTAAGCAACCTGAAGAGTATGTAGCGTAAGGATTACAGAGGGGCAGGGGGGCAAGGGTGCAGAGGGGAATTTCTAAATATCCGAACGCAATACCTAAAACTTCTTCTTTCTCCCCTGCTCCTCTGCTCCTCTGCTCCAGATAAAGTACTGGTATAATACACATGTTTTCGATTGAGGATATCATACCAACTTGGTTGGAAGAAATCAATTCAACTACGTAATTAAACAGTGACTTTATCAAAACTTTAAGTAAAAAGCTTTTTATCTTGATGAAATTACGCACATGACAAAACTTCAGGAGTACCTACGACTGTAGTGCTTTTGCCATACCTACAGCGAGGGAAGCGATCGCCTTCCCATTCTTCATGACGAACTAGTACAGCACGGCGGAAATACACATACCATTTTTAAGCCTTGCAGTCCGCCGAATTTTTGTAGGTTTTAATGGTCTGCTTACTTCCGCCAAGCGGTACTAGAAGCATAAATGTGTGATAGTTTTTTTGGAGTAATGCCGCCAAGAACCGGTCAAATAGTTCTATTTTGTTTGGTGTCAGGCTAGCTCCCACACCAAGACAAACACATTTTATTTACTAATAAAAACTAATAAGAATCCCCAGAAGTACTAGTAAAGTATTATTCGCAAATATTACTAATAACCACACCTTTACAGACGGACACTACTACCATCACCAAGATGAAAATCTCTTAACCTTTCGTTACACTAAAAATATCGAGCAGGACAAAAACAAACCTCTCGAAGCTGAAATCAAAGGTGAACGACATGAATGGCACAATTCGCGTTGGTAATCTCTTCGGAATTCCCTTCTATATCCATCCGTCATGGTTTTTAGTTCTGGGTTTAGTAACTTGGAGCTATAGCAGTGGACTGGCGGCGCAATTTCCCCAATTGTCTGCGGGGTTAGCTTTGCTACTAGGACTGATGACAGCGCTGATGTTATTTGCCTCTGTCGTCGCCCATGAATTAGGCCACAGCTTTGTTGCGATGGGTCAAGGTATTGATGTTAAATCCATCACACTATTTATATTTGGCGGTTTGGCTAGCTTAGAAAAAGAGTCAAAAACCCCTGGTGAGGCTTTCTGGGTAGCGATCGCGGGGCCAATGGTAAGCTTACTACTATGTGGTATCGTTACAGCTATTGGCGTTACAACTACTGTATCAGGCCCGTTAGCGGCAATTCTCGGTGTTCTCGCTTCTGTGAACTTGGCATTAGCCCTGTTTAACCTCATTCCTGGCTTGCCCTTAGATGGCGGAAATATACTGAAAGCTATTGTTTGGAAAATTACAGGTAATCCTTATAAAGGCGTTACCTTTGCGAGTCGAGTTGGGCAAATCTTCGGTTGGGTAGCAATTCTTTCTGGTGTACTTCCCCTAGTATTATTTGGCAACGCGGGTAACTTCTGGAACTTGTTAGTTGGCTTCTTCTTATTGCAAAATGCTGGGAATGCGGCTCAATTTGCCAGAGTGCAAGAAAAACTTACAGGTTTGACTGCTGAAGATGCTGTAACTCAAGATAGCCCGATTGTATCTGCAAGTCTTAGCTTGAGAGAGTTTGCCGATGAGCGAGTCATAAGTGGGCAAAACTGGCATCGGTTCCTAGTGACTGATAATGATGGACAATTATTAGGTGCGATCGCAGTTGATAATTTACGAAGCGTTCCAACAGCAATGTGGTCAGAAACTCAAGTAAAAGAAGTCATGCGACCAATTACCGAATCAACCACAGTCCAATCAGATCAGCCTCTGCTGGAAGTAATGCAGTTACTCGAACAACAAAAACTATCTGTGCTTCCCGTGATTCGTGAGAATGGCGTTCTAGTTGGAATCTTAGAAAAAGCTGCAATTATCCAACTACTGCAAAGCCGAACTCAACCTAACCCTGCATAGATCAATAATTTGTAATTCTAGTTTCGACTCCACTCAGGTTAAGAGGAAAGGGATAATAAAAGCCCTTTCCTTTTTCCGTACTTTGGAATTATATGGAGTTGAGAGTAACAGATAAATTTTCAGATTCTGGCTTCACGATCGCACGTTGCCAAGTTAATTCTTTTGTAGTCTCATCCCAATGCCAGCGTAATAAGTTAGCGGATTGACTCTTAATAATTCCTGGTAAACCAATTGCTTTTCTAGGTGCATTAGTAGCTAAAGCGATCGCAGTTTCTACGTCACAAATTCCCCACTTCACCAAATTCTGCACTCCCACCAACAAGGGTAAAGTCGTCCCCGATAAAGTGCCATCGGCAAGTCGTGCCGTACCGTTTTTAACTTCAATTTCCCGACTATCCCAAGGATACACGCCATCGAGTAGCCCTAGAGGAGAAAGGGCATCGCTGACGAGGAAGAGTCCTTGTTCTTGATAGCTAGCGCGAAGTAAAATTTGCAGCATTGTGGGCGAAACATGTTCGCCATCAGCAATAAAACCACACATCACATCAGGATGGATAATTGCTGCCCCTAATAAACCTGGTTCGCGGTGATGTAATGCTGGCATAGCGTTGAAAGCATGAGTTACCATCGTTGCACCCTGTTTAAAGGCATGTTGCCCTTGGGCAGATGTTGCCTGAGAATGCCCTAAACTGACAATGATTCCCAGAGAACGCAAATATGGAATTACTTCACCAGTGAAATCTAACTCCGGTGCTAAGGTGATGACTTTCACAACATTGGCATAATCACCCAAAACGCGCTTTACCAGATCCATTGTTAGAGGTAAGAGATATTCTGCGGGGTGTGCGCCGCGCTTTTGCAAATTCAAAAATGGCCCTTCTAGGTGTACTCCCAGAATCTTTGCACCTGCTGATTGATTGGGAAGTTCAGCAATAATCGCAAGCGATCGCTGAATGTTTTCTACTGAAGTTGTCACAAGTGTTGGTAAAAATCCATCTACCCCGACATCCCACAAGAATTGTGAGATTTTCTGGAGTTTATGAGCATTTTCATCTGTCAAATCAGGAAATGCCAATCCCAAAGCACCGTTAATTTGCAAATCAACGCCACCTAATGAAATCCAGTCGCCAGCAACATTTATTATGGATGCACGGCTGCGTGCTTCTACTGTACCCATCGGCAAGATTTGCTCAATTGTGCCCTCTTGGTTAACCAAGAGCATTTGCAAATCTTTGTAACCAGGCACTCTAGCATTGATAATATCTACAGGATTTTGTGTTGCTTGGGTCATCACACTGGCTAGGGAATAATTAAACCTGACCCGATTTTAGATTGAACCATCGACTATTAATCCAAAATCCAAAATCCAAAATCTAAAATTCTATGACTTCCGTAGTTGGTATTATCATGGGCAGCGATTCTGATTTGCCCACCATGAAAGATGCGATCGCAGTTTGTGATGAATTTGGCGTTGAGAGCGAAGTGGCGATCGTTTCTGCTCATCGTACCCCAGAACGGATGGTGCAATATGCCCAACTTGCACACCAACGAGGTATTAAGGTGATTATTGCCGGTGCTGGTGGTGCTGCCCATCTGCCGGGAATGGTAGCGTCTTTAACACCACTTCCTGTTATCGGTGTTCCTATACCCACCCGAAACTTACAAGGTGTGGATTCTTTGTACTCTATTTTACAAATGCCTGGGGGTATTCCTGTGGCAACAGTGGCGATCGGTAATGCCAAAAATGCTGGGCTTTTAGCAGTACAAATCCTTGCAACTCAGCAACCAGAATTACTAGAAAAAGTTCAACAATATCGCCAAACCCTATGCGAATCAGTAATTGCAAAGCAAGAAAAACTAGAACAACTAGGCTATGAGCAATATTTAAAGCAAATGCTTTAGATAATTCGTAATTCGTAATTAGTTAAGAAATATTAACAGCAGCCCAGGGGATGAAGGCAATAAGGGGACAGAGAGAATAAGCATACCCAATTCCCAATGCCCAATTCCCAATTTCCAATTAAATTTTAAGATTGAAGCGATCGCTCCAGAATCAATACAGCATTCTGAAGTATCTTGATTCTGAGAACTTAGTCAAAAATTGAGAGCTACAACATCCATGTGTCAATTGCTCGGAATGAATTGCAATGTTCCAACGGATATTTGCTTTTCTTTTGAAGGGTTTTCTGCACGGGGAGGAAAAACAGATCATCATAGCGATGGTTGGGGCATTGCTTTCTTTGAAGGGAAGGGATGTCGGATGTTTTTAGATGCCCAGCCTTCTATTGCTTCTCCGGTAGCGGAGTTGGTGCGGAGTTATCCTATCCACTCAACCCATGTTATAGCCCATATCCGCAAAGCTACTCAGGGTGAAATTGCCTTACACAACTGCCATCCTTTCCGTAGAGAATTGTGGGGTCAGTATTGGGTATTTGCCCACAATGGTAATTTACCAAATTTTGATCCTGAAAATTCGGGCTTTTATCAAGCCGTAGGTGACACAGATAGTGAAAAAGCATTCTGTATGATGCTAGAAACATTGCGATCGCGCTTTCCTGATGGTAAACCTGACATCAAAGAACTGTACCCTGTACTAAAACAAATTAGTGATGCAATTGCAAAGTTAGGTATATTTAATTACCTATTATCAAATGGTGAATACTTTTTTGCTTATTGTTCAACCAACCTCAGCTACATTGTCCGCCAAGCGCCCTTTGCAGCTGCCCATTTGATCGATCAAGACATGACTGTAGATTTTCGGGAAGTGACTACCGAACGCGATCGCGTTGCTGTCATTGCTACCACACCTCTCACGGACAACGAAGTTTGGACACGAATCCAACCAGGAGAATTACTAGTTTTTCAGGATGGCTCGCCCATGAAATATGCATTTACTTAAGAATGCGATTCTGTAGGCTAATTCAAAAATTCATCATAAAATTTCCCATTTAGACACTTTCTAAATGGGTTTTGTTTTTTCTATTTTTCATATTGAGCAAATAGAGCGACTGGGAAAAACTAAACTATGTTAATAAAATTAAAGTAGACTAAAGTCCTATTGGCTCCTGCCTCCTGCTCCCTGCTTCTTGCCTGATTTTAATGATAAATATTCACACCGACTTACTTAATTTACAGCTAATTTCAGGTAAATCTTGCGGTTCATTCCCTAGCAAGTTGCTTGATATACTAAGTAGCCGATTGTGATGACAACTTGATAGTGAAAAATAAAAGCATTGTAATTTTTCATAGAACTGGTAAAATCACCATGTTCTCGATAAAGAATATGATGTTTATTAGTGTTTGCAACTAGATACATGTAATCATCCAGTATGATAAACAGTATATAACTGTATTCCCATCGACTACTTGTAGATTTAGCGGAGAAAATAGAATGAGTTTGTGGCAACGCCCACTGAAAAGGTTACAAGCGATCGCTGAACATGGAACATATCGGTTCAGACTAAATTCGCTCAAAGGCTTTATATCGCTCTTTTTAGTAGGGACTGTATTGAGTGTGGCGCTTGCCGCCTGCTCTGGTGGAGGAACTGGGAGTAATGCTTCCTCTGAAACCCCTAGTGCTACTCCTGTGGCTGCAAACAAAGATAGTGTTGAACTAACTCTGGTTTCGTTTGCTGTCACCAAAGCGGCTCACGAAGCAATTATTCCTAAATTTGTAGAACAGTGGAAAAAAGACCATAACCAAACTGTCGTCTTCAAGCAAAGCTATGGCGGATCTGGTTCCCAAACTCGCGCTGTTATCGATGGTTTGGAAGCAGATGTCGTCCACTTGGCACTAGCTGGAGACACCTCAAAGATCGAAAAAGCTGGATTGATTCAGCCAGGATGGGAGAAGGAAGTTCCCAACAATGGTATTGTCTCCAAATCAGTTGCAGCATTAGTCACTCGTTCGGGCAATCCTAAAGGCATCAAGAACTGGGAAGATTTAGCCAAAGACGGTGTAAAACTGATCACTGCTAACCCCAAAACTTCAGGCGGTGCTAAGTGGAATTTCTTAGGACTATGGGATTCTGTGATTAAAACAGGTGGCGATGAAGCTAAAGCTACTGCATTTGTAACTAAAGTTTACAAAAATGTCCCAATCTTACCTAAAGATGCACGAGAAGCTACTGATACATTCGCCAAACAAGGACAGGGAGATGTCTTAATAAACTACGAAAACGAAGTTATTTTGGCACAACAAAAAGGTGAGAAGGTTGAATATATCGTTCCCGATGTGAATATATCCATCGACAACCCGATCGCAGTGGTAGATAAGAACGTCGATAAGCACGGAACCCGTGAAGTTGCTGAAGGTTTTGTGAAATACCTCTATAGCCCAGAAGCACAGCAAGAGTTTGTCAAATTAGGATTCCGTCCTGTGGATGAGACTTTAGCTCAAACCAAGGAAGTCAAAGACAAATTTCCCAAAGTAAAAACTCTGGGTACAGTTGCAGACTTCGGTGGTTGGAGTGCAATCGATAAGAAGTTCTTTGCAGATGGGGGCGTGTTTGATAAAATTCAAGCCCAAAAATAGTCCGTAATTCGTAATTTGTAATTCGTAATTGAAAAGACCAATTAACTTACTTACGGCGCACTGCACGAAAAGTTTTGAGGTAATAATTACGAATTACGAATACCGACAAAAAACTTTCAAAAAACTTTTTTTGAATTTTGAATTTTGAATTTTGAATTCGGAGCGAAGCGACGTGACGACTGTATCTCCTTCTTTGGAAGTTCACGGCAAAACGCCATTCTGGAAGAAATTGGGGCGGGTTCCCTGGACTTGGCGAATCACCATTGCATACTTAACGGTGATGTTGTTTATCCCCATAGCCGCCATGTTCCTGAAAGCGAGTACGGAACCTCCGGCGAGATTTTGGGCGATCGCAACCAGCGATATCGCATTAGCAACATACAACGTAACTTTTGTGACAGCGATATTTGCTGCCTTACTCAATGGTGTATTTGGTACTCTGATTGCTTGGGTTCTAGTTCGCTACGACTTTCCCTTAAAACGCGTGATTGACGCGACAGTGGATTTACCCTTTGCACTACCAACATCGGTAGCAGGGTTAACCCTGGCAACAGTTTACAGCGATAATGGCTGGATAGGCTCGCTACTAGCACCACTGGGAATCAAGGTAGCTTTTACCCGCACGGGAGTAGCGGTGGCAATGATATTTATCTCACTACCTTTTATAGTGAGAACTGTGCAACCTGTGCTTCAAGAAATGGAACATGAAATTGAAGAAGCCGCTTGGTGTCTAGGTGCTTCTCAATGGCAGACCTTCTGGAAAGTGATTTTGCCACCTTTATTTCCGACAATTTTAACTGGTGTTGCCTTGGGTTTCTCCCGTGCAGTTGGAGAATATGGGTCAACTGTAATTATCTCTTCCAATACGCCCTATCAAGATTTGATCGCACCTGTGCTGATTTTCCAACGGTTAGAGCAGTATGACTATTCTGGTGCAACAGTAATTGGCATAGTTTTACTATCAATTTCGTTGGTATTGCTATTGGCAATTAATTTCTTACAAGCATGGGCAAGGCGATATGACAGTAGATAAACCAAGTTTTCACTCATCTTCTGGGTCTGATACAGATATAGCCAAGCCTAAAGAGCAGAAGAGTTGGGTGCCAATAGTTTTAATTAGTATAGCGATCGCTTATTTAGCCCTAGTTCAATACATCCCTGCAATCAACGTATTTGTCCAAGCCTTCAGCAAAGGTGTTGGGCCGTTTCTGTCTAACCTGACGCGACCGGCTTTTCTCCATGCAGCTTGGTTAACACTATTGCTGGCTGTAATTTCTCTGCCCTTGAATACAGTATTTGGGCTATGTGCAGCGTGGGCGATCGCTCGTCATAAATTTCCTGGACGCGCCATAGTTTTAAGCATTATTGACCTGCCCTTTTCCATCTCGCCCGTAGTCGCAGGATTGATGATTGTGCTACTTTACGGACGCAATGGGTGGTTTGGCCCTTGGCTCCAAGCACATGATATCAAGATCATCTTTGCCTTTCCAGGTATGGTGCTGGCTACAGCTTTCGTGAGTATGCCCTTTGTGGCGCGGGAAGTAATTCCTGTTTTAGAGGAATTTGGTAAAGATCAAGAAGAAGCTGCTAGAACTCTAGGTGCAAAAGATTGGCAGATATTTTGGCGCGTCACCTTACCTAGCATCCGTTGGGGCTTACTCTACGGTTTAATTTTGACCAATGCCAGAGCAATGGGTGAATTCGGGGCGGTTTCGGTAGTATCTGGCAACATTGCTGACCAAACCCAGAGCCTACCACTGTTTGTAGAAGATGCTTACAAACAATATGAAACCGAAGCTGCCTTCTCTGCGGCTGTATTGTTAGCGTTGCTAGCAGTAGTAACCTTAGTACTGAAAGAGATTTTAGAACGCAAAACCAGCATTAAAGATATTGAATAGTTAGATTTTGGGTATGGGAGAATACTTCTGCCTTACCCAATCCACAATGTCCAATCCCCTTGATGGTGACAATCATGGCTAGTGACAATACACTTACCAATAAACGGATTCGTCTAAGAATTCCCAAGGACTATCACCAGGAACCTGTAATTTCTCGCCTGGTGTCTAATTATGGACTGACTGTGAATATCACAGCAGCGATTTTGGGAGCTAATGCTGTCGGTGATGGTTGGTTTGACCTTGAACTACAAGGAACAGATGCACAAATTCAGAGCGGGTTAAGTTATCTCCGCGACTTGGAATTGGAAGTCTGGGATGATACTAAAGCAACTGATTGGTAAAATCAAACGCAAGTGAAATTAAATCACTTTGAGTTTACTAAAGCTTTTTTGACTCTCACGAGATAAAAATCAGAAACCAATGTTTGTGATTAGTTTTTATAAATCTAAGCGTAGGTTGGGTATCACTTTGTTCAACCCAACCTACAAATATTTTATTTTTTCATAGTAATAAAAGAAAGTATTTAGCGATCGCTCTCTGGAGAAAACTTTTTGGTTTACTGATATATGCGATCGCCACATCTCAAAGCGCGATGTCTACGACGGGCTACGCCTACGCCTAAATCCGCAATATCCCAAACAGCGAACCGACAAGTCAGCGCGATCGCCAAAAAGTGACGATCTAGCATTTTTCTCTAATCAGTTAAGATAATCTCCATCAATCTTCTTTCCTTTTACCCTTCTCCTTGGAATTATGACACAGGATGAGTTGTTGGTACTGATAGATCGCGCGGCGGCTGAAGGTTGGCAAGAGTTAGACTTGTCGGGGCAAGAGTTGACTGAGTTACCTGTAGAAATTGGTAAATTGAAGCAGCTTGAGTCTTTGATTTTGGGAAAGAAGGTTGAAAGTGATGAATACGTAGGAAGCCGCTATTTTGAGAAGGTTTCGGGCAACAATTTAAAAACGCTTCCACTCGAACTATCGGGTTTGCCTAATTTGCGTAAGTTAGATATTAGTAGCAATCCTTTAGAGAGCATTCCCGATGTGGTAACGCAAATACTACATTTAGAGGAACTTATCTTAATTCGAGTAGAGCTAACTGAAATACCAGAGGCAATTGCTAATTTAAGCAATCTGACGCAGCTTCACCTCAGTCGCAACCAAATAACCGAGATTCCAGAGGCGATCGCTAAATTAACCAATCTGACGCAGCTTCACCTCAATTCCAACCGAATAACCCAGATTCCAGATGCGATCGCTAAATTAACCAATCTGACGCAGCTTCACCTCAATTCCAACCAAATAACCCAGATTCCAGAGACGATCGCTAAATTAACCAATCTGACGCAGCTTCACCTCAATTCCAACCAAATAACCGAGATTCCAGAGGCGATCGCTAAATTAACCAATCTGACGCAGCTTGACCTCATTGGCAACCAAATAACCGAGATTCCAGAGGCGATCGCTAAATTAACCAATCTGACGCAGCTTCACCTCAATTCCAACCAAATAACCGAGATTCCAGAGGCGATCGCTAAATTAACCAATCTGACTAGGCTTTACCTCGATTCCAACCAAATAACCGAGATTCCAGAGGCGATCGCTAAATTAACCAATCTGACGCAGCTTGGCCTCATTGGCAACCAAATAACCGAGATTCCAGAGGCGATCGCTAAATTAACCAATCTGACGCAGCTTGACCTCATTGGCAACCAAATAACCGAGATTCCAGAGGCGATCGCTAAATTAACCAATCTGACGCAGCTTCACCTCAATTTCAACCAAATAACCGAGATTCCAGAGGCGATCGCTAAATTAACCAATCTGACTAGGCTTTACCTCATTGGCAACCAAATAACCGAGATTCCAGAGGCGATCGAAAGTTTGCCGAAATTGGAAAAACTAGATTTACGGGGAAATCCGCTTCCTATTTCACCAGAGATTTTAGGATCTTCTGATGATGTTGGTTCAGTTAAAGACATTTTCAATTACTTGCAATTACTCCGAAGCGGTGAAGTGCGTCCACTCAACGAAGCCAAACTCTTGCTCATCGGACAAGGTAGCGTCGGCAAAACATCCCTCATCGAGCGACTAATCCGCGATAAATATGATAAAAATCAACCTCAAACCGACGGACTCAATGTGGAAACTTGGAACGTGCAAGTCAATAGCAAAGACATCCGCCTGAATGTTTGGGACTTTGGCGGACAGGAAATTTATCATGCCACCCATCAGTTTTTTCTGACTAAGCGCAGCCTCTATCTCCTCGTTTGTAATTGTCGCACCAGCGAAGAAGAAAACCGCATCGAATATTGGCTGAAACTAATCGAAAGCTTCGGCGGACAGTCTCCCGTGATTATCGTTGGCAACAAAAAGGACGAACAACCCCTCGACATCAACCGCAAAGCATTACGCGAAAAATATCCTAACATCCAAGCGATTATCGAAACCTCCTGCCAAGACAATATCGGCATTGATGAACTTCGCAACGCCATTTTGCAGCAAGTCGGCAAACTTAAAGAAGTTTACGACCTTCTACCCCTGACATGGTTTGAGGTTAAACAAAAACTCGAATCCATGACTGAAGACTTCATCACCTACAGCAGCTATATCGGCATCTGCTACAAAAACAATATTCCCGAAGAACAAAACCAAGAGCAACTGATCGATCTCCTCCATCGGCTTGGCTTAGTTCTCAACTTCCGCGAGCATCCCATCCTCAAAGATACCAACGTCCTCAAACCCAACTGGGTTACAGAAGGCATTTACGCCCTCCTGAGCGATGAAAACCTCAAAACTAAAACCAAAGGCATTTTTACCCCCGCCGATCTCATCCGCATTCTCGATCCAGAGCGCTACCCCACCAAGCGTCACAGTTATCTGATCGGGCTGATGAAAGAATTTGAGCTTTGCTTTGCACTAGAATGTTACCCACCACAATTTCTGATTGCGGGACTTTTGCCTAAAGACCAACCAGACGAAACAGAACTCCAAGGCAAAACCTTGGAATTTCAATACCATTACAAAGTTCTCCCCGAAAGCATCATCTCTCGCTTCATCGTCATCACCCACGAAAAAATCCATAACCGAATCTATTGGCGCAGTGGCGTAATGCTGCAATATCAAGAAAACAACGAAATCTACAACATCGCTCGGATCAAAGCCGATCCAGAAGACAAAAAAATCTTCATCACCATTAGCGAACGCAAAGAAACCCGCCGCTTATTTCTCGGCATTCTCCGCGATGTCTTCCAAAAAATCCACAAAAGTCTCCCCAATCTCGAAATCACCAAATGGGTTCCCGTCCCCAACCATCCCAAACATCCGCCCCTCGACTACCAAGAACTCCTCGGACTCGAATCAATGGGTGAAAGCACAATCACCATCGGCAAACTAAAATTAAAACTTGATTTGCGTCAACTTTTAGATGGCTATGAATCACGAGAATCGCGTCAGAAAATACCAAAAGGCGATCCAGAAAGCGATCGCCCTACAATTGTCAACATTTACAATAACAATAACAACCAGCAAGGAGAATATAAACCCATGACAGAAAACACAAACAACTTTCAAAACCCAAACATCGCCAACTTTGCCAACGAAGTCAAAGACAACGCCAGACAGCAAGCCTCTAACTTCACCCAAACAAGCGGCGCAAACATCAGCGAAATTCTGCAACTGATCGGCAACCTGCGCCAAACTACCGCCCAATTCCCACCAGAAATCCGCGACGACATCATCATTGATATTGATGATGTAGAAGTAGAAATTCAAAAGCCAGAAAAAGAACGCAGTTTACCCAAACTCAGAAAGCGTCTACTAGCTTTATTAACTGCTGCTAGTGTAGTTGCTGCCCCGATCGCAGGTATAACAGACTTTACAAACAATGTTATGGAAATAGGTAACAAATTAGGCATAGAACTAATTAAGCATTAGTCCTTGATGTGCAGGTTGGTGTGGAGTAGTTTGATATTGAAAGTAGTTATCGCGTGAAAAATATTTTCTGCTTTTTCGGTCACGATTCAGAATGAATTATGACTCCTTTATTCTGTTTGAAAAAAATTATTTGTTGGCTATTCAACATAACTCAATAGGCTTGAATTAAGGGTAAAAAGTAAAATTACTGTAGGTTGGATTGAGGAACCAAATCCAACCTTATCAACCATTTGTTGGATTGAGCAATAGCGAAACCCAATCTACTATTTTTCACTCTATCTAATAAAAAAATTATTGGATAGAGGTGATTCTGAATTTAGCTAAATTCATTAGTAACGTTCATAGTGACCGCGAATCCATACGTCGCGATGATGTATTCTCTCCCAATGCCCAGAAATCCATCTTTGATGATGATGCCCACCAAGACTAATTACTAATGCTGATGCCTGTTTTGGCATAGCAGTAATAAACAGTGGTAAAGCAACTAATACACCTGCAAGCATACGTTTCATAACTAGTTTTCCTTTGTTTAACTGTCTGGAATTAAGTCAGTTAAATTTTTTGTGATTTCATATTCAGTAATTTAACTGATTTATAAATTTAGACTGCTGCTTTTTCTAAAAGGTTTAATTTAGTTGATGTCAATTTGATGTTATTAATATGTCAAATTTATGTACTACCGCTTTAACCTCAAGTTGGTCTACGTAAAGCCAGCATAATTTACGTTAATTTCCTGATTGTTTTTTTGCAAACTTTGTGATACCGTCCTTTACATAACAGATAAGTGCATTAAAACGATAGTGTTACCGTAGTTTAACAGAAGCCAGAATATGAAAATCTCTATGAGGCTGACATTCAAGGAAAGGCATCGCTATGGGGAATTAATCTGATGTCTCAGAGTAAATTTGTAGAACCTGCTTCAATCCACAGTCGGATTCTCGTGCCTCAGAAATATCACAGGCAACCTGTAATTTCCCGACTGGTGTCTCGTTATGGTTTAACCGTCAATATCAAAGCTGCATCCCTGACATCGGATAGTCACAGCGATGGCTGGTTTGATTTGGAACTTTCGGGAAATCCCCAAAAACTGACAAATAGCCTATCTTACTTGCAGGGATTGGGAGTGAATTTACTGGAATTAGCGGTCGCTAACCACATTCAACCAAACCAGCACCCTTTACCTTTTCCAAATCCAGCTAGCAAACTGAGTCCTAAAGACTCTACATGGCTGACAAATCAATGGCAAGAACAATTCCAGCAATGGATTTCTCTGGGTCAAACCAATCGATTGCGCTTGCAACTGTGCGTCTTAAAATCTTATTACAAAGAGCCGGTGATTTCTGAGTTAGTTTCTCGTTATGGACTCACAGTAAATATTACCAGTGCTACACTTCAACCTGATACGGAAGATGATGGCTGGTTTGACTTAGATTTGTGGGGGAGAACTAAGCAACTTTACTCAAGCCTAAGTTATTTAGAAAAACTCGGGCTACCGATTTGGTTGGATTTGTCTAGTGTTTATAGCGATATCTACGACGGGCTACGCCTACGCTAATTGATAAAATTATCACTATCCAATGGCAACACTAAATAACCGTAAAACCAGATTATCACTGGTTTCTTCAGTCTATAAAAAAAGCCAAGTCACTCAGATTCGTCTGCGGATACATATTCCTAAATGCTATCTGCAAGCGCCTGTAATTTCACAGTTAATTTCTGCTTACGGTTTAGTAGTTAATATTACCAAAGCAATGCTACAACCAAATACAGATGGAGAAGGATGCTTTGACATTGAATTACGGGGAACAGTGTCACAAATCTCTAGCGGTTTGGCTTACCTGGAATCATTGAATCTGAAAATTGTGGGCAAGCCGAATGCAGACGGCGATAGCTGGTTTTGTTGAAATAATCTAAATTTCGTAGTACCAAATTTCTTCTTTTTGCAGCACAATTCGATGTAGGGAAAGACGATTAATCAAACCCTCTTGCTCAAACTGACCAAGAACACGAGTTATAGTAACACGAGTTGAACCGAGCATTTCCGCCAAGTCTTCGTGAGTCAGACGCATATCTATTAAACGTCCCTTCTCAACTTCTGAACCAAACTTTTTGGATAACCATGCCAACAGCTTGATTAGCATGGTATCAACTTTTTTATGGCTACGAATAACCATCAATTCTTGAGCCTGTTGGATATGAGCAAGTAGAGTATCTGTTAGTTGAGTCCACTCCTCTAAAGGTAAGACTATTGCCTCCACTTTAGTTAGGCATTCCATCTGATAAGGTTCTAATTTTGACAAAGACTTACCAACGATATCTCCAGGGCCCCATAATCCCAAAGCAACGGTTGTGCCATCTTCCAAATAGGTAAAAGTCCTGACAAAACCCGTTTCAATTTTCCAAAGTCCATTTCGATGCTCTGGCAAAAACGATCTTCGGGCAAAAATTTCTCTAGTATTATTACTGTTTAAACTAGTTAAATTTGCATATAAAGATACCATAACTATATCACTATTCTCCGATAAATTAACCGTAGTATTATATTTATATCAGGTTCTAAGAGCATCTGGACATTTGAAAGAGGGGAGCGGGGAGCGGGGGGAGCAGGGGGAGCAGGGGAGCAGGGGAAGCAGGGGAAGCAGGGGGAGCAGGGGAAGCAGGGGAAGCAGGGGGAGCAGGGGAAGCAGGGGGAGCAGGGGGAGCAGGGGAGGCAGGGAAGCAGGGAAGCAGGGGAAGCAGGGGAAGCAGGGGAAGAAAAAACTAATACTCGCATTTCTCACAAGCTTGAGGCGAAGGATGGGCAGAGGGGAAAGAACTTGGTATTTGAACTCTCCTCTGCTCCCCTGCTCCTCTGCTCCTCTGCTCCTCTGCTCCCCCTGCCTCCCCTGCCTCCCCTGCTCCCCCTGCCCCCCTACTCCCCCGCTCCCCTACTCAAGCGTAGGCTTAATCGAGATGTGGTGAGAAATTCGGGTAATACCCAATCCCCAAAATTAAATTCCTGCACCATCAAGAAAATCTTCAATCATCCCATCAGACTTATTACTCTTAGGGTTATGGGTTTGTTCGTCGCCAAGCTCAGTTGGGGACAAACTTGATTGATCTTGCAACTCCTCGAATTGTTTCTCTAGAGCTTTAACCCGTTCAAATAAAGCGCGGATGACTTCAGCTTCTACGTCGCGGACTTTATCATGATCCAGAACATTGGTAGACAAGTTGTTCTGACGAGTCACGCGCCCTGGAATCCCAACTACCGTAGTGTTACTGGGTACATCTCGCAGCACCACAGAACCGGCTCCAATCCGAACGCGATCGCCAATTTGAATATTTCCCAATACCTTTGCACCCGCTCCCACAACTACATGAGAGCCTAAAGTTGGATGGCGTTTGCCGCTTTCTTTCCCAGTCCCGCCAAGAGTGACACCCTGATAAATTAGGGCACTATCGCCCACGATCGCAGTTTCACCAATCACAACTCCCATACCGTGGTCAATAAACACTCCCTGCCCGATTAATGCCCCAGGATGGATTTCAATCCCAGTTAAAAATCTACTAATATGAGAGATGAAGCGAGGTATAAAGGGAATTCCAATTTTATACAGCCAGTGTGCCAATCTATGAAACACTAGGGCTTGGAGTCCAGGATAACAAAACAATACTTCTAGCCAGTTACGCGCTGCTGGGTCACGCTCAAAAATGGTTCGCAAATCAGTTAGTAGCATACTCTGTTGGAATTTTAGTTGGTAAATGAGGCTCTGAAAACAGAAACTCAGGATAATTCCCACAAAAAGAGCGAGTCATTTATGGGAATTATATAAGTTCAAAATCTACGGTAAGTCGATAGGATATAGTGATTTTGTGAGTAGTAAATGGGATGCTATCACATTCCCCACTTTGAAAAAATTAATTTCGCATAAACTGCGATAAGTCCCCCAATTCACCGTAGTATGTTGAGTACAGTCTTGAATAGCCAAAACTACGCTCTCTTGGATTTGTCTTCCAAAGTGGAATACGCGCTGCTAGCCCTCTTAGAGCTGGCAAGCCACCACAGAAAAAAACTTCCTCTAACCATGAGCGAGATCGCTACCAAACAACCCATACCTGAACGCTACCTGGAACAAATTTTGACCAACCTCCGGCGTGCTGGTGTGGTGCAGAGTCAACGCGGCTCTAAAGGAGGTTTTATTTTAGCTCGTGAACCTTGGCAGATTACACTGCTAGAAATTGTCACTTTAGTCGAAGGCGAGCGGAAAGAGAAAGATACTTCTGACTCTCCGACTTTAGAAAAGACTCTGGTTTATGAAGTTTGGGAGCAAGCTAACGCTGCTTCAATTGAAGTGTTGGGTAGGTATACACTCCAAGACTTGTGCGAGGAAAGAGAAACTCGCGCCCAGCAAAGCCCGATGTATTATATTTAGACACGACGGAGTAGTAACATGCGGATAGCGAAAGATATCACAGAGTTAATCGGACGAACTCCTTTAGTTCAATTAAACAAAATTCCCCAAGCTTCAGGAGCGGTTGCTCGGATTGTGGTGAAGCTAGAAAGCATGAATCCAGCATCTTCTGTGAAAGATCGGATTGGCGCGAGTATGGTGGAAGTGGCAGAAGTTGCAGGCTTGATTCACCCCGGAAAAACTGTTTTAGTAGAGCCGACTTCTGGAAATACAGGAATTGCGCTAGCGATGGTGGCGGCCGCTAAGGGGTACCATCTCATTCTAACCATGCCTGACACAATGAGCCACGAAAGACGATCAATGCTCAAAGCTTATGGCGCTCAAGTAGAGTTAACGCCAGGGGTAGAAGGGATGCGAGGAGCGATCGCTCATGCAGAGGAGATTGTAGCTAAAACGCCCAATGCTTATATGTTGCAGCAATTCCGCAACCCAGCTAACCCAAAAATTCACGCCGAAACCACCGCAGAAGAAATCTGGAATGATACCGATGGAGAGGTGGATATTTTGATAGCGGGAGTGGGTACTGGGGGGACGATTACGGGAGTTGCAGAAGTTATTAAAGGACGGAAGCCAAGTTTTCAAGCGATCGCAGTTGAACCAAGCAACAGTCCAGTATTAACAGGTGGTAAATCAGGCCCTCACAAAATTCAGGGTATCGGCGCGGGATTTGTCCCAGCAATTTACCGTTCAGATGTGGTGGATGAAGTAATTCAGGTAGCGGATGAGCAAGCGATCGCTTACAGCCGTCGCCTAGCTAAAGAAGAAGGATTGTTATCGGGGATTTCTACTGGTGCTGCTTTATATGCAGCTATTCAAGTAGCACAACGGCCAGAAAACGAAGGTCGCCTAATTGTGATGATCCAGCCTAGCTTCGGCGAACGTTACCTCAGCACCTCACTGTTCAAAGACCCAGAAGAGAATGAGTGGTTGAGTAAAGTTTAATTCCGCATCCCAATTTTAGATTTTGTATTTGAGATTTTTCATCCAAATCAAAATCTAAAATTAGCTTGGTTATCTACTAGAATTTTCGCCAATTTCATCAGCACCTTGATTATTTTTCACCAAAATCATTAAACATAAACAACTAGCACCTAGCTTTATCAAGCTCAAAGCTTGACTTTCTAATACAATAAAAGCACCTAATCCTATCAGAATAAAAGGCACAAAATTATTAATATAGCGAGTCAGTACATCAGCTATTACTCTGTAATTAGTTAATTTGTATGCCGCATAACACCAAATTCCTAATAATAGAAAGAATAATCCGATAATTACCACAAAACTCTCTAAGTTGCTGCTAGCAAATAAAGGCACGTAAACACTAATATTATCGCTACCATTGGCAATTGTAACGGCTGCCACACTATAAGCTTGGGGAGAAAAAAAACTATCAATTGTTGATTCTTCAGTTTCTTCTGTTACCGCAACAACTTCAAGTGAAGAATCTTCTTCCCGATTCACTAAGCTACTGATACCTATAGACATTGGTAGTAAACCAAGTAATCCAATCCAGTTTTTGGATAAAACTAACCCACCAAATAAACCAGGAAGACTAAGAATTAACAGAACTGTAAAGCCTAGAAACTGTCCAGCAACTATATGCCGGGGGCGAAAGCTAGCATTTATTCGCGAAAAAAACAACAATAAAATTACAATATCATCAATATTAGTGGCAATGAACGCAATTGCCCCTGTAGTAATTGCAGTAACTAATTCGTTCATATATTTAGAGCAGTTTTCAGCTATTTAGATCGCGAATGAGATGGCAAATGGGGAGTAGGAAGTAGTATAGTTCAATTACTTGAAAGGTTAATTTAGTATGGTGGTAAATCATAGGTTCTGAAAATCCAGCATGAGTAAGTTAGGGACAGTCTTCAGTGAAGGGATAATTGCCTTCATAGCCACTAACATAGATGACATCATTATCTTGTTAATATTTTTTACACAGGTAAATGGTACTTTTCGACGGCGGCATATCATACTTGGTCAATATCTGGGTTTTACAACCATTATCATCGCTAGCTTACCAGGATTTTTTGGTGGATTAGTCGTACAGCGAGAATGGATAGGATTGCTAGGACTGCTACCAATAGCCATTGGTCTTCAACAATTAGTATATAAAAAAGAAGAAACTGCAACAGTTCAGACAGTCAGTAGTGATTTTAGTCAGTCTGCACCTACTAACCCAGTATTGGCTTTTATTTTGAGTGTTTTGCACCCCCAAACCTATAAAGTGGCAGCAGTAACGATCGCTAACGGTGGTGACAATATTAGTATATATATCCCCTTATTCGCTGGTCATAATCTTGCCAGCTTGGGGGTAATTTTAAGTATATTTTTTATCATGGTAGGGGTTTGGTGTGCGATCGCTTATTTTTTAAGCCTTCAACCGACCATTGCTAATATTTTAAGTCGCTACGGTCAAGCTGTCGTACCTTTTGTGTTAATTGGCTTGGGTCTATTCATTATGTATGAGCGAGGTACATTCACTCTACTGCCTTGGGTAAAAAGTTAATCAATATTGCGTATTGAAAAGTCCATTAAGCCTGCGCTTGAGCAGGGGAGCAGGGGAGCAGGGGAGCAACGCGAAAAAGTGAGATCCTCGTGAAAAGAGCAGGGGAGGCAGGGGGAGCAGGGGGAGCAGGGGGAGTGAAGAGAAAACTTTCTTTATAGCTATAAATACACTTATTTCTTTCTCTTCCCCTGCTCCCCCTGCTCCCCCTGCTCACAAAATCGCATTGCTCCCAGGAGCAGGGGAGAGTTCAAATACCAAATTCTTTCCCCTCTGCCCCTCCTTCCCCTCAAGCTTGTGAGAAATGCGGGAGTACTTTATACTTGCTAAGTTTTCATGGCGAGCGATCGCATTAAAACTCAAAGGTAGCCTCAGAGCCTTGCTGTCGGTTTTATGCAGTCTGACCAGGCTTGAGGACAACCTTGATGCAATTGTCTTTCTTGTCTTTGAAGATTTTGTAGCCGTGAGGAGCTTGCTCTAGCGGCAGACTGTGGGTAATTACAAACGAGGGGTCAATATCGCCGTTTTGAACGTGATCGAGTAGCCTTTGCAAATATCGATGCACGTGCGTCTGTCCTGTTTTCATGGTTAAGCCTTTGTTCATAAAAGCACCCATCGGCATCTTGTCTACAAAGCCCGTGTAAACACCGGGAACCGACACTGTGCCGCCTTTACGACAGGCAACGATCGCTTGACGCAATACATTGGGGCGATCGGTTTCCAGTCGCACCGCTTGCATCGCCAAGTCATAGAAACCTTCCAAACCCATGCCGTGAGCTTCCATTCCCACTGCATCCATAACGGAATCGGGCCCTATTCCCCCAGTCATTTCTTTGAGGGCTTCACCCACCTCGATTTCTTCATAGTTCAAAATTTCTGCTCCACCAGATGAAGCCATCTGGAGCCTTTCGGGAACGCGATCAATGGCAATGACACGCCCAGCACCCAGCATGAAGGCACTTCTAATGGCAAACTGCCCAACTGGGCCACAACCCCAAATTGCCACCGTATCCCCTGGTTGGATATCACAATTTTCGGCTGCCATATAACCAGTAGGGAAAATATCAGTGAAAAACAGGACTTGTTCATCAGCCAGTCCATCGGGAATCTTAAATAACCCGACATCGGCAAAGGGAACGCGGGCATATTCCGCTTGACCTCCTGCGTAACCACCCGTTAAATGGGAGTAGCCGAAAAGACCCGATGGGGAATAACCCATCATTTTTTCTGCCATCCAAGCATTCGGGTTAGAGTTATCGCATAGCGACCATAAATCCCGATTGCAGAAGAAACAAGAGCCGCAGGAAATCGTAAAGGGGACAACGACGCGATCGCCGATGGCAAGAGCTTTGCCTTTGTTATGGATATTTCCATTTTTAAAAGCACTGCCTAATTCAACGATCTCTCCCATGAATTCATGCCCCAAGATGTCGCCCGGTTTCATCGTGGGGTTGTAGCCGTTATACAAATGTAAATCAGAACCACAGATCGCCGTTGACGTGATTTTCACAATCGCATCACGCGGATTAATGATTTTGGGATCGGGTACGGTTTCAACCTCAACCTTGTTCGTCCCTTGCCAACAAACTGCTTTCATTACTTAAGTTTCCTAAAGTGAAGTTGTTCGTCAAATGTGAAATCTATTTACAGATCCCGGATTTCTCACCACATCTCGATTAAGCCTGCGCTTGAGCAGGGGAGCAGGGGAGCAGGGGAGCAGGGGAGCAGAGGAGCAGGGGAGAAAGAAGAAGTTTTAGGTAACGGATATTTAGAAATTCCCCTCTGCACCCTTGCCCCCTGCCCCTCTGCAATCCTTACGCTGCATACTCTTCAGCTTAACTTAGTGCCATTCCCCTCATAATCTTTTAGGTAAAACCTGTAAACCCTCTCCTCTGCCCCTCTGCTCCCCTGCCCCTCTGCCCCTCAAGCTTGTGAGAAATGCAGGGGAGTTGGATTGAATATTTATCCTTTCCCCTTTGGTTGACCTTCTGTTGTCGCAATCTCGCCCGTTTCCATCAGCATTTTGAAGCGGTGTAAATCATCTCCTAGCTGCTGTTCGGGTGATTCACCAAAGAGTTTGGCGATCGCATCTCCTATTAGTCCACCTGGTGGGTCGTATTCTGTGACGACTTTCACCTCAGTGCCGCGATCGTTCAGTGCTGGCTTGAAGTGGACAGACCCTGAGTTCGCAATATCTGCGCCTTCAACTGAAGTCCAACTAATCAATTCGTTTTCGCGATCTTCAATAATGTCTGCATCCCATTCAACACTTGTGCCTAAGGGTGCGCTAATTATCCAGTGCGTTCGCGTAGCGTGTCCAGAGGACTCTCGCTTGTCGTTATATACTTTCACGTCTTTGATATGCTTTGTAAAACTGGGCAAGTTCTCAAAGTTATGCCAGAAGCGGTAAAGTTCTTCTGCTGGCTTGTTGATCGTGACAGTTTTTTCAACCTTAATGCGTTGATTCATAACAATTGTCTCATTAGGGTATTATCTTGCTGACTCATGCTGTCTCGTGTTGTTGATAAGCTGTCGTGCTTACAAGTTGCCTCATAATCTTTTAGGTAAAACCTGTAAACCCTCTCCTCTGCACCGATTCCTCCAACGCACTGAAATCAACCCTTTGTCACTCTGGAAATATAAAAATCGAGGCTAAATGATGAAACTTAGATTTGGTGAGGAGATTAGCGATCGCAAATGTGGACAAAACTCCAAACAAAGCTCTTGAGGTAAAACCCTTGCCCAGAAAGGGTTACAGATTATTACCTTACCGAAAGTGACAAGCATAGGGTTAAGATGCCCTTGCCCTGTGGTCAAACCCATGTTTATCTGATAACAGGTTGCTTGATAATCGATTTTGCAGCAGTGACGATCGCATCTGCATCAATTTTGGCAGCGTGCAACAGTTCTTCAGGCTGACCCGAACTCGGCATATCTCGCACAGCTAACTGAATAACTTGCAGCTTAGGACCATTGTAGAAAGAGGGCGTTTCTATTCCCACAAAGGCTTGAGACACTGCGGCACTTAATCCACCTTCAACCCAATGATCTTCAACCACAATTAATTTACCGTCTGTGTCTTGCGCTGCTTGATACAGGGTTTCGGTGTCGATCGGTTTGACCGAGTAAAGATCGATCACTCGTGCAGTAATACTTTCGGTTTTGAGTCGGTCATAGGCTTTGAGGGCTTCATGCAGCGTGACACCAGCACCTACGATCGTAATTTGATCTTGGTCAGAACTTCGCACAACTTTGCTCCCTCCAATCGGGAACGACTCATCTGCACTGTAGATCACAGGCGTGTTCATCCGCGTTGTTCGTAGATAAACAATCCCTTCGCGATCATACATCTGCTCCATGAGTTTCGCAGTTTGATTACCATCACACGGATACAGTACAGTACTGTTCCAAACTGCTCTGAATGAAGCCAGATCTTCGAGCGCCATTTGTGACGGACCATCTTCGCCGATCGAGATTCCGGCATGAGACCCGACCAACTTAATGTCGGCGCGAGAAATGGCAGCCATGCGAACAAAATCATACGCACGGCTTAGAAATGCTGCAAATGTTGACGCAAAGGGTTTATAGTTTCGCACTTGTAATCCGACTGCACTGGCTACCATTTGCTGTTCTGCAATGAACATTTCAAAGTAGCGATCAGGATAGACTTTTGCAAAATCCTCTGCATAAGTTGAGTTACTGACTTCTGCATCGAGTGCAACCACATCTGGATGAGCCGCGCCGAGCGCTCGCAGTGCTTCACCATACGCTTTGCGCGTCGAAATGGATTTGCCTTCTTCGTAGCTAGGCAGTTGCAACGGTTGAGCCAGGCCAAGCAAAGCAGGTTGCGCTTGAATATCAGGTTTTTTCACCCTAATCGTGATGTTATGATTTCCTCCCAATTCCTCAATTGCCCGTTCTGCTTGGTCACGTTTCATGGCTTTACCGTGCCAGCCGTTCATGTTCTCAATCTCTTCGGAGCCTTTGCCTTTGATGGTTTGGGCGACAATCACTGTCGGACGATCACTAATCGTTACCGCTTCTCCAAAGGCGCGATCAATAGCATTGAGATCGTGCCCATCAATCGCGATCGCGTGCCAACCAAAACCGCGTGCTCGTTCCACATAAGCATATGTGTTCCAACCTAGTTCGGTTTGTCCGCGTTGTCCCAGTCGATTGACATCAATCATGCCGATCAGATTGTTCAAGTTATAGTATGCAGCAGTGTGAAATGCTTCCCAAACTGATCCTTCTGCGGTTTCACTGTCCCCCATTAATACCCAAACTTTGTAGGGTAGCTTATCTAAATACTTTCCAGCTAAAGCCATCCCAACGCCTTGTCCAATTCCTTGCCCCAGCGATCCGGTTGCTACATCAACCCACGGCAAAATCGGAACCGGATGTCCCTGCAAACGGCTCCCGAATTTTCGCAACGATAGTAATTCCTCATCAGAAATGATACCAGCTGCCTTGTACATTGCATAAAGTAATGGTGCAGCATGTCCCTTTGATAAAACAAAGCGATCATTTTGCGGTTGTTTTGGGTTCTCAAAATCGTAGTGAAGATATTTGTCCATCAAAACGGCTGCTAAATCAGCCGCCGACATCGATGAAGTGGAATGCCCGGAACCAGCTTCTAAAGTGGCGCGAATGCTATCAATACGAAGCTGCTGTGCCAGATTATGCCATTGCTCAAGGTGTGTTTGGGTTGCCATATCAGTGTCCTTAAGATGTAGAAGTACAAGACGGTGAACCGTGGGTGTTCAGGCTATATGAGCTAACCCTATAGTGCAGGAATAACGAGTTCGTCTTACTGAGGATAGATTTGGGAAATCACCAAAGTATTAAGAATGAAACTTGGCGATTATGACTAATTTACCAATGTAAATATTCACACTCAGTAAACTAAAAAGTTTTTCTAAAAAGGAAATTATCAACAATTTTGTATTGTGTAATACTTTTTCTCTTAATTCATCTCACCAGCAGACAGATTATATATCAGGAATACTTATAAAAATAGGGAACCTAAGTTTAAAAACGCGGGATTGATGCAAGGACTGCTTTGTATCTTGCGCTACGCGTCTCGATACAATTCTTTTTTTTAAACCCACATTTCGCAAGTTAGTTTGAAACCCTTAGTATTTCCTATAAAACAACTGTGGCAAGCTTTTAAGGTATTGAGTCTATATTATGCGACACCCGCCAGTAATTATTATTCATTAAATTTTAAATATTTTTAACTGTCTTAACTGTCTTAACTGTCTTAACTGTCCGATGAAAATGTTTTAACTGCTATTGCATTTTCTGTATAAAGCTGAGATTATCTATACTAGAATTACAGAAAAATAGTAGATTAAGTATAAATATAAGTTTTAGTTTTAATTAACACTAATTTCCATTTCTAAATAGCGGAACCTATGAAGGATATAGAAACTAATGCAGTTAAATAATAGCCAACTTTTAGCAAATTCAAGTAATAAAAATTTTATATATAGAGAAACAGAAGTTGCTATCTGGTCAAGCTTAACTGTAGATGATTGTGTAGTCATAGAGAGACAAACTCAAAAGCTAAAACATGAGCTAGTTGCCTATGTAGTTCCATCCGGTTTATTTGCGCCAGAACAATTGTTGTTTCACCTGCAAACAATTCTGCCTAGCGAATTGATACCCACAGCGTTTGTACCAGTTTCCACCATTCCTCTAAGAGTTACAGGACAGTTAGACAAAGTTGTTCTAGCTAATTTAGAAGTTATTGAGTCTAACTTAATGCGTCCCATAGAGGAGCAATTAGAGTCATTGTCAGAAATTGAGCGCGTTGCAGTGGTTGTTGAACCGTTTATTAGAAGTGTTCCTCCTGTCCATTTGGAGGATTTGCTAGACGAAACTCAAGGGATACCTTTAACTGCTACAGGAGAGGTAGACGAATTGGCTCTGATGAACATTCCTATTATTGATGAAAGTTTAATTGAGCAAGTAGAAAAGCAACTTAATTCTCATCACAAAATTGAACAGGCAGTGGTAGTGGTACAGGAGTTGAGAAAGAAGATTCTCCCACTCCATTTGTCAGATTTGATCCCAGGTTGGCAAGACAAAAGTGCGATCGCCAAAGGCGGGGCTTTGCCCATCGCTAACATTACTCCAATTCCCAGAAACTCCCCAACCGATACACAACAACGGTTCTTAGAGGCAAAGCCACTTGCCATCAGCCACGGCGATATTCTCCGTAGCGATGGGCAAAGCCCCGCCGGAGGCGATCGCAATGCACCTATTACCTTGCCCGAAGTTTTACAAAAAGCCGCGCAACAAGTTGCAAGTGGAGAAATTATTTACCTGTTACCTGATGGAACAGAACTACGCCAATCTTATGCTGAGTTACTTGAAGTTGCAGAGCGAATTCTTAGTGGTTTGAGAAAGTTGGGACTCAAGCCAAAAAACAAAGTCATATTGCAGATAGAACTTAGCTGTGACATTATTCCAGCTTTTTGGGGCTGCCTATTGGGAGGCTTTGTACCCGTCATTATGGAAGTACCACCGACTTATAGAGAATCAAACAAGGTGGTGGATAAGCTTTGTCATATTTGGCAGTTCTTAGATAGTCCAGTCATTTTAACTACGGAAGCTCTCAAACAAGAAGTAGAATTACTATCGCAATGGCTACCAACAGAACGCCTCAAGATAGTCACAATTGAAGTATTAAAATCCAATCCTGTCAGCAAACAATATCACCATAGTCAACCGGATGAAGTAGCTCTTTTCAACCTCACTTCTGGCAGTACAGGAATACCAAAATGTGTTCAATTGACTCATAAAAATCTCATTGCTCGCGCCAGAGGAGCTAACCAACTCAATCAACACGAGCGAGAAGATATAGTTTTAAATTGGCTGCCGTTCGATCACATTGGCAGCATTTCCGACTGGCATATCCGTGGTGTTATATTGTGTTGTACTCTGATTTATGCACAAAAAGAATATATCTTGGGTCGCATCCTCAACTGGTTGGATTTGATTCATAAATACCGGATTACTCATAGTTGGGCCCCTAACTTTGCATACTCCATAGTTAATGACTCCCTCAAACAAGAACCAGAACAGACTTGGAACTTATCGTGCGTGAAATTCCTACTTACAGCTGGTGAAGCAGTATCTAGTAAAGCTGTGGAGGATTTTCGAGAGAATTTAGTTGTTTATGGACTAAAAGCAACAGCAATTAGACCAGCTTTTGGGATGGCAGAGATGGGTTCGGGGATTACATATTATCAGCCCATTAAGGAAGCACCTTTGTTGTTTCACAGGGTAGAAAAATCTATATTCCAAGGTACTATTCAACGAGTAGACATATACCATCCAAATTACAATACTTTTACCGATTTAGGCTCAGTCATTCCAGGAATTACCATTCGCATAGTAGACGAGCAAAACTCTATATTAAGAGAAGACACCATAGGGCATTTGCAAGTCAAAGGTGATGCAGTTTCTCCCGGATATTACAACAATCACGATGCCAATAGTCAATCCTTTTTAAAAGATGGCTGGTTTGATACTGGAGATTTAGGATTTATTGCTAACAGACAATTAGTGGTTAGTGGTCGCGCTAAGGAAACAATCATCATCAATGGAGCTAACTACTACAGTCATGAAATTGAAGCAATAGTTGAAGAAATTACAGAAATTGAAGTTTCTTACACCGCCGCTTGTGCAGTCTGTAATGTTGATGGCGTAACAGAGAAACTAGCCATCTTCTTCAGCTCGCCGATTATAGAAGAACCAAAACTGTTAGAGCTACTGAAGGAAATTCGGCAGACAGTGGTAAATAAAATCGGCTTCAATCCTGATTATTTAATTTTATTACCTAAAGAAGATATTCCCAAAACCGTGATTGGTAAAATCCAGCGATCGCAACTTCGCGATCGCTTCCATGCAGGTGAGTTTAACTCAATTCTTAAACAATTCGATATTTTACTAAATAATACCAACACTATTCCTGATTGGTTCTATCAAAAAATCTGGCGACCTAAGCAAGCCAACCTTTTGAAGACTTTATCCCAAAATAGTCTGACTATAGTATTCCTTGACGAGTTAGGATTGGGGACATTTATTTGTCAGCAACTGGAACAGCAAAACGTGCCATATCTGTGTGTCTCACCTGGTTATGATTTTGCTAAAAAAAGTCACAATCACTTCTGTTTAACTCCTGGTAACGCAGACCATTATCAGCTATTGGTTGAGGCTATAAAGGCAGATAACCTGACTATCGGTCAGATTCTCCATCTGTGGAATTATCAGGAGTATAGCGGGGAAATCAAAAGCATAGAAGCTCTTGAAAAAGCCCAAGAACAGGGAATTTACAGTTTATTGTTTCTTGTCCAATGCCTAGCAAAAACTCAGATTTTTCAAGATATACAGTTATTGTTTGTTTCTAGCTACACCCAGTCTACACAAACAACAGACAAGATAGCTTATGAAAAATCTCCAGTTTTGGGAGTAATTAAAGCTATTCCCCAGGAAATACCTTGGTTAAATTGTCGTCACATCGATTTGACACCAAATTCGATACAGGTGGATGGAAACTATCTTCTACAAGAACTCCAGGTTTTATCAAAAGATCAAGAGGTTATTTACCGGGATGGACAGCGTTTTGTTGCAGGTTTGGAAAAAGTTAATCTGCAAGACAAACCCAAGCAAGAACTTCCCTTTAAATCAGGGGGAATGTATCTGATAAGTGGTGGGCTTGGGGGTGTTGCAGTTGAAATTGCTAAATATCTAATTAAGTTTTTTAATGCCAAATTATTATTAGTAGGTCGGACTCCTCTATTAACCACAGATGTTGCATCCAATGATGCAACAATATCAGACAAGATTAAAGCTTATCAAGAATTAAAGCAGCTGGGAGCGGTGGTTTATGAGACGGTAGATATCTGCGACTTTCAAGCTGTTCAACAAGTAGTGGAAAAAGCCAAGGCTAACTGGGGAAGTCAGTTAGATGGGGTGATTCATCTGGCGGGAACTTACCACGAACAAATGTTAGTAGATGAAACACCACAGAGTTTAGCTGCAATTTTACGTCCTAAAGTGTTAGGTGCTTGGGTGTTGCATCAGGTATTGAACAAGCAAGGGCAGGGGATTTTCATTAGCTTTTCGTCTTTGGCGAGTTTTTTTGGTGGAGCCACCATTGCTGCTTATGCTGCTGCTAACAACTTTTTGGAAAGCTTTAATCAATACCAGCGTTCTGTTGGTGAGTTGCACAGCTATTGCTTTGCTTGGACAATTTGGCGTGACACAGGGATCAACAAAGGTTATCAGAGGCAAGAAATCACCCACGCTCAAGGCTTTTATGAGATGAGCCTCCAACAAGGATTATATTCTTTGTTAACTGGTTTATATCATGACCAAGCACAGCTGATAGTCGGTTTAGATGGCAGCAATCCCAAAATTCGGCGTTTTACCTCTGAGTTTCCAGGGTTACAGAAATTAACTGCCTATTTCACTACGAAGAACAGTTCTACCGTGCCGGAGTTATCAGATTTTACAGTGTGCGATCGCTTCACAACAACCGTTAACTGTGACTTCGTGCAACTATCACAAATGCCCCTTACCGCTAATGGTGAAATCAATCGAGATTTACTGGCTAGGGGGATGACTCGTAGAGCGATCGCTCCCCGAAACGAAATGGAAAGGCAAATCGCTCAAAGCTGGGAAGAAGTTTTGAAAATACCCCAAATCGGCATTCACGACAACTTCTTCCAACTGGGAGGAAATTCTTTGTTAGCCTTCCAAGTCATTTCTCGGTTGCGCGAGGCTTTTTCTATTGAATTGTCGCCCAATCGTTTTTTTGCATCCCCCACCGTAGCTGGTTTGGGAGAAAGCCTTGAGGCGCTACAAACTGTTGTCACCAAGTGGAATGTAGCTATGGATGATGCAGAAAAAGAATATGAGGGAGGGGTATTATAAATGACAATAATAGAATTTGTATCTTATTTAAATAGTTTAGGCATAAAAATTTGGCTGGAAGGCGGCCAGTTAAACTATCGCGCTCCCAAGGGAGTGATGAACCCAGACCTCAAAAACCAACTGCTAGGGCGCAAATCAGAAATTCTGGCTTTTCTAGAAGAAGCTAAGAGTGCGACAGACTCCTCCTTTGAGCCAATACCATCTATAGAATGCTCTGAAGAGTTGCCTTTATCCTTTGCTCAACAGAGGATGTGGTTTCTCTACCAATTAGAGAGCCAAAGCCCATTTTATAACGAGGGTTTCCAGCTGCGCGTTCAAGGTGTACTCAACGTAGAAGTTATTGGGCAAAGTATCAACGAAATCATTCGCCGCCACGAGATTTTACGGACAACATTTCCAGCAGTAGATGGAAAACCCTTGCAGGTAATTTCTCCTAACTTGGTGTTGGCAATACCAGCTCTCGATTTGCAAGGCTTAGAAGAATCAGAAGTACAACAAATTGTCACAAAGGAAGCTCGGCAACCTTTTGATTTGAATAATGGCCCTTTGTCGCGGGTCACTTTACTGCGGCTAGGGTCAGAGTCCCATCTGCTGGTGTTGATTATGCACCATATCATCACGGATGGCTGGTCAATGGGGATATTCATCCAAGAGTTATCCAGCCTCTACCGAGCTTTTACTCTTAATTCCCCTTTGCTCCTGGCTGAGTTGCCTATTCAGTATGCTGATTTTGCAGTTTGGCAGCGACAATGGTTAACCGAAGAAGTTCAAAAACAGCAACTCAATTACTGGAAGCAACAGTTAGCTGGCGCACCACCCTTATTAGAACTACCCACAGACAAACCACGCCCCGCCGTTCAGACTTTCTGTGGTGCTACCCAAAAATTTCAAATTGACCGGAATTTGAGCGAGCAAATCAAAATCTTCAGCCAACAGTCAGGAGCTACCTTATTCCATACCCTACTGGCGGCTTTCGTCGTTTTAATGTTTCGCTACAGTAGTCAAGATGATATCTGCATTGGTAGCCCCATTGCCAATCGCAACCGCAGAGAAATAGAACCATTGATTGGTTTTTTTGTCAATACATTGGTACTGCGTCACCAAATCGAGGGAAATCCGAGTTTTAGTGAGTTTCTCTCTCAAGTGCGACAAGTTGCGACATCCGCTTACACTCACCAAGATGTCCCCTTTGAACAAGTGGTAGAAGCGTTGCAACCAGAACGTTCTCTCAGCTACAATCCCCTATTCCAAGTGGTGTTTGTCTTAGAGAATTTCTTGTTGGATACATTAGAATTACCTGATGTGACCATGACTCCTCAATTTATAGAACGTGGAACATCTCAATTTGATTTGACCTTGGCAGTTTGGGACACAAAAGAGGGACTGATCGGTTGGTGGGAATATAACAGCGATCTATTTGAACCAGATACCATTGCGAGGATGACAAGTCATTTCCAGACTTTGTTAGCAGCGATTATTGCTAATCCAAATCAACCCATTGGTGAATTACCACTGTTGAACCAGCAAGAGCGGCATCAGTTGCTAGTGGAATGGAATGATACTTATACGCCTTATCCTGAGAGCAAATGCATCCATGAGTTGTTTGAGGAGCAGGTAGAAAAAACACCTTATGCGATCGCAGTAGTCTATGAGGATGAGTCACTTACATACCGACAGTTGAACCTCCGCGCAAATCAGTTAGCGCATTATCTGCAAACTTTAGGTGTAGGTGCAGAGATATTAGTGGGAATTTGCGTCGAGCGATCGCCCTTAATGCTAGTAGGATTGCTGGGTATTCTCAAAGCTGGCGGGGCTTATGTACCCCTTGACCCGGCATATCCCCAAGAGCGTTTGGCCTTCATGCTAGAAGATGCTCAGGTATCGGTGCTGTTGACTCAGGAAAATTTGGTTCCAACACTACCGCCACATAAAGCGCAGGTGGTTTGTCTGGATAGCAACAGGGCAAACTTCAGCACCAGCAAAGAGAATTTATCTCACACAGCGACAACTGACAATCTAGCTTATGTGATTTACACCTCCGGCTCCACCGGCAGACCGAAAGGAGTTCAAATTGAACATCGAGGATTGTTAAATCTCGTCTTTTGGCATCAACAAGCTTTTGCGGTGTCGTCCCTTGACCGAGTAACACAAGTTGCTGGAGTAGCATTTGACGCTTGTGGTTGGGAAATCTGGCCTTATCTGACGGCGGGAGCTAGCATTCACTTTCCCGATGATGAAACCCGGCTTTACCCTGAGCAACTGCGAGACTGGATGTTATCAAAGGCAATCACCATTAGCTTCTTACCAACGCCAATGGTCGAGAAAATGCTGTCATTAAATTGGCCACCGAATGCTGCTTTGCGAACTTTGCTCACAGGTGGGGATCAACTTCATCAGTATCCTTCAGATTCTCATCCCTTTGAGGTGGTGAATAATTACGGGCCAACAGAGAATACTGTAGTTACAACCTCTGGGACTGTTCCGAAAAGACAACAAGCCTGTTTATCACCTGCGATCGGGCGGGCGATCGCAAATACCCAAGTTTATGTACTGGATTCCCGATTACAACCCGTACCCATTGGTGTAACTGGAGAATTGTACATCAGTGGTGAAAGCTTGGCACGGGGCTATCTCCATCGTCCCGACCTGACAGTAGAACGCTTCATTCGTAACCCTTTCGCACCTGAAGGACGACTTTATCGGACAGGCGATTTAGTTCGCTACCAAGCCGATGGCAATATAGAATTCTTGGGTCGGATTGATAACCAAGTTAAGATTCGCGGCTTCCGCATTGAACTTTCCGAGATTGAGGCTATTTTGACTCAACACCCCCAGGTACGCGATGCTGTGGCGATCGCAAGAGTTGATATACCTGGGGTGAAGAGTTTGGCAGCATATATCATCCCAGAATCAACACAGCCAACCAGTAATGAGCTACGCCAGTTTCTCAAGTCAAAGCTCCCCAGTTACATGGTTCCTGCATCCTTCACAGTTCTAGAAGTTTTGCCGATTACCCCCAACGGCAAGGTAGACCGTCGGGCATTACCAGTACCGGAGTTCGAGTTTGATGAATCTACTGGCTTTGTCTCCCCGCACACCCATACTCAAGAAGTCTTGGCAAAGATTTGGCGGGATGTTTTAGTCCTAAAAAAAGTCGGTATCCACGACAATTTCTTTGAATTGGGCGGAGATTCCATTATTAGTATGCAAATTATCGCTAAAGCTAATCAATCTGGACTAAAGCTTACTCCCAAACAATTATTTCAACACCAAACAATTGCTGAATTAGCTGCTGTTGCTGGTACAATTAATTCTGTTAAATCAGAACAAGGTTTAGTTACAGGGCTTGTCCCTCTAACACCAATTTCGTACTGGTTCTTTGAGCAAAATCTGCCGGAACCTCATCACTTTAACCAATCCTTCCTGCTAGAAGTTCCCGCAAATTTGCAACCGGAATTATTAGAGCAGGCACTACAAAAGTTACTGCGCCATCACGATGCTTTACGCCTGCGGTTTGTGCAGCAGGATGGGCAATGGCAGCAGTACAACAGCGATGCCAGCAATGAAGTATCGTTGGGTATTGCAGATTTATCACATCTGCCCCCAGCAGAACAGTTAAAAGCGATCGCAGCCAGAGCAGACGCAGCACAAAGAACGCTGAACTTAGCAGATGGGCCGCTGATGCGGGTCGTTCTGTTTAACTTAGGCAGTTCCCCTGGACGTTTACTCATCGTCATCCATCACTTGGCTGTCGATGGCATCTCGTGGCGGATTTTGCTAGAAGACTTATCTGAAGCATACAAACAATTAGAAGTTGGCAAAAGTATCCAACTACCTACAAAAACAACTTCCTTTAAGGATTGGGCAATGCGATTGCAGGATTATGCCCGCAGTCAAGAACTGCATCCACAGCTAAATTATTGGCTGGACTCAATGCGGTTCCCAATTGCTCCTTTACCGTTGGATTATGCTGCTGTTGTCCAAGATAACACTGTCGCTTCTAGTCAGATTGTATCTGTATACCTGAGTATAGAACAGACTCGCGCCCTGTTGCAGGATGTCCCTGGAGCTTACAACACCCAAATTAATGATGTGCTGCTGACAGCGTTAGTGCAGACATTCACTCATTGGACGGGTTCTCACTCCCTACTGATTGACTTAGAAGGTCACGGACGAGAGGACTTGTTTGAAGATGTGGACTTGTCCCGCACGGTAGGCTGGTTTACTAGTATATTCCCCGTTCTCTTAAAACTTGAGGATCGCAACGATCCCGGAGAGGTTCTCAAGTCGGTAAAAGAGCAACTGCGCCGGATTCCCAACCGGGGTATTGATTATGGTATCTTGCGCTATCTTAGCCCGGATGAGAGCGATCGCGATAAATTACAAGCGTTCCCCCAAGCTGAGGTGAGCTTTAACTACTTTGGTCAATTCGATCAAACACAGTTAGCAACCCTGGGATGGAAATATGCCCAAGAGTCTAGCGGTTCCATTCACAGCCCCAAAGGACAGCGCCGCCATTTGTTAACTGTAAATGGATTAGTTGTTGAAGGGAGGCTGAAATTAGAGTGGCAATATAGTGAGCATTTTCATTCTTGGGCCACTGTAGAAAATCTGGCTAATGAATATATAGAAGCTTTAGAAACTATTATTACCCACTGCTTATCCCCAGAAGCAGGTGGCTATACTCCCTCTGATTTCCCGGAAGTTGAGTTTAGCCAAGAAGCTTTGGACGAACTGCTAGCAGAAATTAATTAAATAAAGTCGTCCACATTTAGAAACACAGTTTTTATTTTAACAAGGTTTTCTACTAACAAACGAAATTTTAGGAGGTTATCTCTAACCAAGCTACCAATAACTTGCCAGAAAAAAATATCATGATGATTACTTAGAAAAAACTATGCTGGAATTTCAAATTGAATTTAAACCCCGTATCCCTCCTTCAAAAAATTTAGTTATAGGTACTTTGGGGCCTACTGCTACTAGTAGCGACTACGCTGCCAAGCATATAACCAACCATCTGCTCTCAGAAGAATTTAGTGTATCAACTCAGTTGTTTGATAGTTTTATAGATGTTAAAGAAGCTTTGCTGCAAGACAAGGTGGATCTGGCTTTAGTTCCTCATGCTTACGACCGAATTAATGAGTTTTATATGGAGCAAAGTATCGATCTAGGCTTTATTTTTATATTTCCTACTCCAGTTTATGGATTGGCTAAGAAAAAAAATACAGAGGTAGTTTTCAACGGCTCTAGAATTGTTACCCATCCTGCTCCTCTTCCTCTATTAACACAACTCTTGCCAGATTATCAAGATCAAACACAAATACAAGTAGATTTGTCTCCTTCTACCAGTGATTCAGCAATTCAGGTAATGGAGGGTTTAGCCGACTTCGCTATTACTAATGAGAATGCTGTTAAAGCCTACGATTTAGAATTTATTTCCATCTATGGAAACATCGAGATGAGTTGGTCAATTTTCCACAAAAAAAAGGCAGAGAACCATGTCTAAATATTTTCCTCAGCCAAAAACCATAAAAATTAATTTTGATGTAGAGTTAATAGCATTTCAATGTCAAGACACAGTTGTTCAATTAGCTTCTATTCCACCAGGGGCTACTTTTGAATTACATCGACATCCCGAAAGCCAAATTGGAATGCAAATTGCAGGACGTTTGGAATTTAACCTCAACGGGACTAAAGAAATTCTCAAGCCATTTGAGCAAGTTTATGTAGCTGGCTCCAATGTTCTTCATGGTTCCATAAACCCTTTTCAGGAAACAGCGCTAGCATTTGATGTGAAACGCATCACTAATTCTGAAGAAGCTGAGGAAGCTATTTTAAAAGTCTCACCCACTCAATATGGATTTACAGGTTTCGATTGTCAATCTGTAATTGGATCATGGTTTGATATTTTCATTACCAAAATTCCTCCAAAAGGGATAATACCAGTTCGCCAATCTGCTAGTGAAACAATGGGAATAGTCCTGAATGGTAAATTGGCGATCGCAGTGGCAGAGCAACAGCAACAGCTAGAATTTGGTAGTGTTTATTATGCTCCTGCTGATATTCTTTATGGAGGATATAATTCTTCTAATGAGACAGTATGTTTGATTGAAATTTTGATTAAAGATTGCTCTGTTTTATCTGCTAAAGATACTCTGTATGATACTGCACTCACTGCTTCCTAAAGGAATATTCATCATGGATTTAGGATTAACTAAAAAAGTAGCTTTAGTGACAGGAGCAAGTGCTGGCATAGGTTATAGCGTTGCTCAAAAGCTAGCATCAGAAGGTTGTCAGTTAATAATTTGTGGAAGAGATTCCGAGCGATTAGAACAAGCTTATCAAAAATTGGTTGGGTTGCAATCAAAAATTATTCCTATTTGTGCTGATGTTCAGAATGCAAGTGATTCTCAAAAATTAGTTCAAGAATCTCTCACTCAATTTGGAAAAATTGATATATTGGTCAATAATTCAGAAGGGGCTACATTTTCTAATGAATCAGTAGAAAATCTATCTGATGAAGATTGGTTAACTGTCTTTGAAGGTAAGTTAATGGGCTATATTCGTATGACGAGTTTAGTGCTACCGACGATGAAAAATCAGCAATGGGGGCGCGTTATAAATATTGTTGGGACATCAGGAAAAGAACCTTCTAGTCGTCTGGTTAAATCGGGTGTGGCGAATGCTTCATTAATCAACTTTACTAAAACTGTTGCGACGCAAGTTGCTAAGTGGAATGTTTTAGTTACCTGTGTAAATCCTGGTTTGATTGATACTCCAAGGCATCGAGAATATTTAGAAGTATTCGCTCAAGAGGAAGGCCGGACAGTTGATTCAATCATCGAAGGAACGAATAAGATGATTCCTCTTGGTCGTCGTGGTTTATCTAGTGAAGTTGCTAATTTGGTTGCTTTTTTAGCGTCAGAATGTGCTAGTTATATTACGGGTGTTACTATTCCAGTAGATGGCGGATTGTCAACTTCTGCTTTTTAACAATTACTTTTTTAAATGAACCGCAGAGGCGCAGAGAACACAGAGATAAGAGAAGAAGAGAGATAAATTACATAATTAATATCATCTATAAAAAAATGGTAGTTGCACAAAAACAAAGTAATAGTAAAGATATTGAAGCTATTTATCCTCTTTCGCCTACGCAGCAGGGGATACTATTTCATACTCTCTATGAGCCGGAATCGACAATATATTTTGAACAGTTTCAATTAACTTTGCATGGCAATTTAGATCCAGGTATATTTGAACGAGCTTGGCAACTTTTGGTAGAGCGACATTCAGCTTTGCGAACTCTTTTTGTTTGGAAGAATCGCAAACAATCAGTTCAGGTGGTGCGTAAAGCAGTGAATTTGCCTTGGTCTAATTTAGACTGGCGGATATTTACTCGGCAGGAGCAAGAAATAAGTCTCAATTCTTTCTTAGATTTAGATAGAAAACAATGGTTTGAACTTGATAAAGCTCCCTTAATGCGCTTTGCCTTAATTCGAGTAGCTGATGAAACTTATGAGTTTGTTTGGAGCTTTCATCATTTATTAGTTGATGGTTGGAGTTGGCCGATTATTGTTAAAGAATTGTTTGCTTTATATGAGTCAATTCAAAATGGTCAACAGTTATATATAGCCCCTAGTCGCCCTTACCGGGATTATATTAACTGGTTGCAGCAGCAAGATTTGACTAGTGCAAAGGCATTTTGGCAAAAAAATCTTGAGGGTTTTACTGTACCTACGCCTTTGATAGTTGAGCGATCGCTAGGGCAGAGTTCTCACCAACAACAAAATATTGAAGTGCGATCGCAACATCTATCAGCCAAGACGACAACTACCTTAAAATCTTTTGCCCAACAACATCATCTGACACTTGCGACCTTAGTACAAGCTGCTTGGGGGTTGTTACTAAGTCGCTACAGTGGCGAGTCTGACGTGGTTTTTGGCACTACTGTATCTGGTCGTCCTCCTAGTTTATCTGGTGTGGAGTCGATGGTGGGTTTGTTCATTAATACTCTACCAGCACGGGTAAAAATCACTGATACAACGGATTTGTTAACCTGGTTGCGGTTGTTGCAACAAGAATACATAGAACGGGAGCAGTATTCATACACTCCACTGGTAGATATTCAAGGCGTAAGTGAAGTTCCTCGCACTCAACTTTTGTTTGAAAGCCTTGTTGTATTTGAAAACTATCCTGTAAATGTAACGTTGCAGCAACTTCCTGGAAACTTGAGCATCGGGGAGCTACAAGACAGGGGACAAACCAATTATCCTCTCACATTGCTGGCAATTCCTGGCGAGGAAATGACTGTAAAAATTTACTATGATCGCGATCGCTTTGATCCAGAGATTATCGATCGCATGGCTGGTCATTTCCTCACTCTGTTGGAGGGAATTACCGTCAATCCTCATCGCACCCCAGGCGAGTTACCGCTACTAACTCCAGCAGAGCAAAATTTGCTTTTAGTCGAGTGGAATGCTACCTCAGCAGCGCATCCTATCAATCGTTGCATCCATCAGTTATTTGAGGAGCAAGTCAAAAAAACACCCCAAGCTTTGGCGGTGGTATATGACAACCAACAATTGACTTATGAAGAGTTAAACCAGCAAGCCAATAAAATTGCCCGCTACTTACAACGCTTGGGTGTGAAACCAGATGTCCCAGTGGGTATTTGTGTAGAGCGATCGCTAGCAGCTGCGATCGCCATTTTAGGAACTCTCAAGGCTGGGGGAGTTTGTGTTCCCCTCGATCCTACCTATCCGCCAGAACGTTTAGCCTTCATGCTTAACGATTCTCAAGCACCAGTCATCTTAACTCAAACACATTTGCAGTCATTATTTAATGGCAACTTGGCTCATCGTCTAATTGTGTTAGATGAAGATGGGGAAGAAATCGCCAAAGAATCTGAGAGTAATCTGCAAGTTGAAGTAGCAGCTGATAATCTAGCCTACATTATATATACCTCTGGCTCTACCGGCACTCCTAAAGGTACGATTGTTCCCCATCGCTCCCTCACCAATTTAATAGAACACCATCAGGCAAAAATGGTCACAGGTATTGGTGTGCTTCAGTTTGCTTCCCTCAGTTTTGATGTCAGCTATCACGAAATATCCGTGGCGTGGGGCTTCGGAGGGACGCTGTATATCATTCCTGAATGCGATCGCAAAGATTTAGATAAATTAATCCACTTGCTTGCTAACAACCCTGTTGGGAAAGTTTTTCTGCCAGTTAGCCTTTGGCAGCAATTAGCGGAAATCTACGGAGAGCAAGTACATTTATTTAACAATATTCAGGAAGCGATCGCTTGTGGCGAACAACTCCAAATTACTCAGCCGATGATTAAGCTGTTTAAGCGTCTGGAAAATTGTACACTCTACAATTTCTATGGCCCCACGGAAGCAGACTTAGTTACAGCTTATACTTTTAGCCAAAAGCCAGATGAATGGCCGATTTATCCTCCCATTGGTAAAGCTGCTGTCAACGTGCAAGTTTATCTGTTAGACGGCAATTTCCAACCCGTGCCGATTGGCGTTCCTGGGGAACTCTACGTGAGTGGTGATGGTTTGGCTCGTGGCTACCTCAACCGTGCAGATTTGACCAATCAAAAATTTCTCCCAAATCCTTTTAGTAACGATGCTAACTCGCGCCTTTATAAAACTGGTGACTTAGCTCGATACTTACCAGATGGCAATATCGAGTTTCTGGGACGGATAGACGATTTGGTAAAAGTCCGGGGCTTTCGCGTTGAACTGGGAGAAGTTGAAGCCGTTCTAAGCAAACATCCTCAAATTAACCAAGCAGTAGCGAAAGTGCATGGAGAAAGTGCCAGGGAAAAATATTTAGTTGCTTACTTTGTCCCAATTCCGGGAGAGTCAGTAACAGTCGAACAACTGCGGACTTTTTTGATTGAGCAACTGCCAGATTATATGATTCCATCGGCTTTTGTAGAAATGGAATCGTTCCCCTTAACACCCAATGGTAAGGTAAACCGTCGCGCTCTACCAGAACCGACAACCAACCGACCGGAATTAGGTCAAACGTTTGCCCTGCCGCGTACTCCCACCGAAGAAATTTTGGCTGGTATTTGGAGAGATGTTTTAGGGTTAGAACAAGTTGGCATTTATGATAACTTCTTTGATTTGGGGGGACATTCTTTACTAGCAACTCAGGTTATTGCTTTAACGCGCAAAGCATTTGGGATAGAGTTACCCCTTTTGAGTTTATTTGAATCTCCTGCGATCGCACCTTTAGCCCAAAAAATCGCCACAGCTAAAGCGCCAGACCATCAGGAATTATCTCTAAAACGGTTTCCCTCGCAAAACGAGCCAATACCAATTTCTTTAACACAGCTAGAGTTGTGGTTTTTTGACCAATTCTATCCAGACAGTTCCATCTATAATCTGCCTTTGGTTTATCACATCACAGGTGCGCTTAATGAAAAAGCATTATCAGAGAGTTTAAGAGAAATTGTCCGGCGACATGAGACATTGCGATCGACTTTTCAGGTTAAAAATGGACAAGTCGTTTATGCTGTTGTCAACGAGCCTGTCTTTGACTTTTCCGTAATTGATCTCCGACACCTCCCCGCAACTGAACGCGAAACTCAAGCCACACAACAGGTTGAAAAGGAAATTAAGCATCCTTTCGATTTGGCACGAGGCCCTTTATTGCGAAGCAAGCTTTGGCGTTTGGATGAACATGAGTATTTGTTCGTTGCCGTCACCCACCATATTGTTGCTGATGGTTGGTCTTTTAGTGTCCTAACTCAAGAACTGGCAACCCTTTACAAAGCCTTCTGTGAGAGTAAGCCGTCTCCTCTGACTGAGTTACCGATCAAATATACCGACTTTGCTCAATGGCAGAGGCAGTGGTTACAAGGAGAAGTTTTAGAATCTCAGCTTCAGTTTTGGCAAAAGCACTTAGGTATTACTCCACCGATATTGCAGCTACCAACTGATTATCCGCGCCCACCAGTGCGAACCTTTAAAAGTGCAGGCCAACCGGTAGTTCTCTCAAAGAAATTAACCGATACACTCAAGGCGCTGAGTCAACAGGAAGGCGTAACCTTATTTATGACCTTGTTGGCAGCATTCCAGACATTACTCTTTTCTTATACAAGACAAGAAGAGATCATTGTCAGCAGCGCCCTTGCAAATCGCACCAGAGTAGAAACTGAAGGACTGATTGGTTTCTTTGTCAATTTACTGCCATTTTGTACCAACTTAGCAGGAAATCCCAGCTTTCGGGAACTACTTGGCCGAGTGCGTGAGGTCGCTTTGGGTGTCTACGCTCATCAAGAAATGCCCCTGATAAAGCTAATAGAAGAACTCCAACCAGTCAGAGATCCCAGTTACACATTACTAAATCAAGTAATGTTTGTCTTTCAAAATACTCCAGAGGATAATTTAGAATTTGCAAATCTCACTTTGAAGGAGCAGTTTATTGCTAGAGATACAAAAGATACCGCAGAGTTTGATTTAGAGTTAACGCTGGAAGAAACATCAACAGGTATTGAAGGTTTGCTCGTATACAGAATCGATTTATTTGAACCTGCCACTATTACCCAGATGGTCGAGAATTTTCAGACCTTGCTGGAAAAAATAACGACCAATTATAACCAACGTCTGGCTGAACTTATCTTAATATCTGAACCACCAAGTTTGCCCACTCAAACTGTTGCGCTCCCAATATCAAAGGAATTTGTTACTCCACAAAATCCTATCGAAGAAGTTGTGTTAACTATCTGGAAAGAGATTTTAGGACTAGAGCAGATTAGCACTCAAGATAACTTTTTTGAACTAGGAGGACATTCTTCTCAAACTCTTGAAGTTATATGCAAACTACAGTCAGCTTTGCAAGTAGAAGTGCCGTTGCTCTACCTGTTTAAGAAACCTACTGTAGTTCAGCTAGCAGAAGCTATCCAATATCAATTAAACAATTAATAGGTTGGATATTTATTTTTTCAATTGTTATTGTTAACGTAGAGGCGAACAACATGGAAATTACAAAGAATAATCAAATAATTGAGAATGCCAGACCTAATATTAGTGAAGTTACTCAAATAACTAACGAAGAACTTCGTATATTGCATGAAATTCCTACATTTAGACCGATTATTCAAACATTCGTTGTCATCAGTACATATTTAATCCTTGCAGCTATTGGTTTCTGGTTGAATAACTGGACAGTGTGGTTATTAGTCTGGTTTGTTCAAGGATTTTTGTTTGTCTGTTTTTTTGCGGCAATACATTATTGCTCTCACTATAGTTTGTATAAGTCAAAAAATACTAATCGATTCGTGGGGACTTTCTTATCATTAGTATTATTGATGAACTTTTCATTTCACAAATATATTCATATTGGACATCATCGAGAAGCCAAAATCAAAGGTAACATCGTAGGAGATACCTCAGCATGGCAAACATTTCCTAATATTAAGACCTATCTTCTGGCCTTGACATATTTTTATCCTCTCGCAGTATGCAAGAATTGGTGGGTTGTTACCAAAGATTTATACTTAGACTCTTTAAAAACACGTATACAAGAGGAATCATCCTTACAAACTAGCTTTTATTTAAGCTATTTTAAAACACCAGAACAACGCATATTTGTATTACAAAATAATTGGCTCCTATTGGGTTGGGTTCTATTAATGGGAGGATTGACAGTAATTTTTCCTAGAACTTTGTTCTTTGGTTACTGGATACCATTAATATCTTTTGCTTCTCCATTCGGTTTTATTTTCAGCATTACAGATCACTATGGCTGTGAATCTGACTTAAATCACAACCTATGGAATGATACACGAACAATGATTTCTAACCCAATCGTTAGGTTTTATTACTGGAATAATAATTACCATGTAGAGCATCATCTCTACCCAAGTATGCCACCGTGTAACTACTCCAAGATACATAAGTTAATTCAACATCACCTTCAGCATTTTGAAAAATCATACTTGATGTTTCATCTAAAAATACTGCGGGGCTTGATTTCGGCAAAAAGTCATTAATGAACCGCTCTAATCAAAACACATTTATAATGCAATATCGTAGATTTGGGCGTACAGAATTGCCAATGCCAGTATTTTCCTGCGGTGGAATGCGCTATGTCTATACTGAATATGAGGAACTGACTCAAGAAAAAATTCCCGATGAAAATCAACAGAATCTAGAAGCCACTGTTCGCCGTTCTTTAGAAGTTGGCATCAATCACATCGAAACGGCTCGAATGTATGGAACTTCTGAGATGCAATTAGGAGCGATTTTGCCTAAGTTACCTAGAGAAAAACTTATTGTGCAGACTAAGGTTGCTCCGATATCTGACTCTGAAGACTTCCGCAGGTTGTGTGAGAAATCTTTAACTTTATTAAAGCTAGATTACATTGACTTATTAACACTGCATGGCATTAATAATTACCAACATCTGGAAGATAGCATTCGTCCCAATGGCTGTCTAGATGTAGCGCGGCAATTGCAAACTGAGGGTAAAGTAAAGTTTATTGGCTTTTCTACCCACGCTGCGACAGACTTAATTATTAAAACCATTCAAACCAATCAATTTGACTATGTAAATTTACATTGGTACTACATTAATCAATTCAATTGGCCCGCCATCGAAGCCGCCAAACATCATGATATGGGTGTATTTATCATTAGCCCATCAGATAAAGGTGGTATGCTCTATAAGCCTCCACAAAAGTTATTAGATTTGTGCCATCCTCTCAGTCCGATGGTGTTTAACGATCTGTTTTGTTTGAGCCATCCTGAAGTACATACCCTGAGCTTGGGCGCATCTAAACCATCAGATTTTGACGAACACTTGAAAGTTATAGAACTTTTAGAACGAGCGGATGAGATTTTATTACCAATTTTAAATCGGTTGGAGAAAGAAGCGATCGCTACACTCGGAAAAGACTGGTATTCTAGCTGGTACACTGGTTTACCCGCCTATAAAGAAACCCCTGGCGAGATTAATATTCCAGTCATTTTGTGGTTGCGAAATTTAGCGATCGCTTTTGATATGTTTGAATATGCCACAAGGCGTTACAACCACTTAAATACTGCCGATCCTTGGTTCCCTGGTGTGACAGCAGAAAAAGTTAGACAATTTGATCTTAGTGATTGTCTGCGTCATAGTCCCCATGCTGACAAAATACCAGCTTTATTAGAAGATGCCCATAGGTTGCTATCTCAACCTAGTCAATAATAAATTGCGGAGTGGTTTCACGATGTTGGATTATAAGTTATTAAAAAATAATAAAAAATATACTTTAATTCGCCATCGTTGGCTAGTAATTTTCCTGGTTTTAATAACTGCGATCGCAATAATTATCTATAATCAAACTAACTTAAAAATAAAAGCAACAGCAATATCTCAAGTTATTGTCTCTTTCCCAATTGAACCCACAACTTTTAATCCAGCTTTAATCGTAGAATCAGCTTATACTTTAACCTATACTTATGAGGGGCTAGTTAAAGAAAATGCACGGGGAGAAATTGAACCTTGTCTAGCTGAATCTTGGCAAACTTCTCTAGATAAAAAACAAGTAATTTACACCCTCAGAAAAGAGTTAAAATGGTCAGATGGAAAGCCACTAACTGCTGAAGATGTGGTTTTTACCTACAACGAAATTTATGCTAATCCAGCCATTCCTACTTATGCTAAAGACTTCTTCATAATTGGCAAGAATCGTACCTTTCCTACTGTACGAAAAATTGATAATTTGCGAGTTGAATTTACATTATCTGAACCATTTGCGCCATTTATCCGGGCTACAAAACTGGAAATTTTACCAGCCCATATTTTTCGGGAAACAGTCAAAATAAAAGACCAAGAAGGCAGACCTAAATTTATGTCTACTTGGGGCATTGATACTCCACCAAAAAATATTATTGTTAATGGCCCTTATACAATAGAATCTTATACTCCCAGCCAGCGAATAATTTTCCGAAAAAATCCTTATTACTGGCGTAAAGATACTCAAGGCAATTCGCAACCTTATATTGAGCGTGTGATTGGGGAAATTATTCCTAGTCAAGATACTTCTTTAATCCAATTCCGTTCTGGAGGATTAGATTACATCAGTGTTAATACCAATTATTTTTCATTATTAAAACATGAAGAAGCCAAAGGAAAGTTTACTATCTATAATGGCGGTCTTTTTATAGGGTCAACTGCCATTACTTTTAATCTTAATAAAGGTAGTAGGAATGGTCAACCACTGGTCGATCCTATCAAATCTCGTTGGTTTAATATAGTGGAATTTAGGCAAGCGATCGCACATGTAATTAATCGCCAAGAAATACTCAATAATATCTATAAGGGATTGGGTCAACTGCAAAATTCGCCGATTGCTGTACAGAGCAAGTATTATTTACCCGTCCAAGCAGGTTTAAAAGTCTATGAATACAATCTTCAAAAAGCGAAAGAATTACTGCTAAAAGCAGGTTTTAAATACAATAATCAAGGTCAGTTATTAGACGAGCAAGGAAATTTTGTGCGCTTTAGCCTCATGACGAATGCTAACAATAATATATTGCAGGCAATGGGAGTACTCATCAAACGAAATTTGAGTGATCTTGGCATAACTATTGATTTCAATCCTGTCGCTACTAGCATTTTCATCAACAAACTAACTCAAACTTTCGATTGGGAATGTCAAGTGCTTGAAGTTGCTGTCGGTCAAGAACCGAATGATTGGGCTAATGTTTGGTTGCCTGAAACTGGTTGGCACTTTTTTAATCAACAATCCCAAATAGGACAAACGCCGATAACAGGACGACAGGTATCAGATTGGGAACAGAAAATAGGTGATTTATACATTCAGGCAGCCTCTGAAGTGGATGAAGCAAAGCGTAAAGCTATATATGCAGAAACCCAACAAATTACTCAGGAGTATCTGCCATTCATTTATTTAGTTAACCCTTTATCAATGGTGGCAGTACGAAATCGTATCCAAGGTATTGAACACTCCGCCCTAATAGAAACATTTTGGAATTCTTACGACCTGAAACTGACTGAGATGAACTAAAGAGGATATCGTTTGTATGCAAATTCCTATCATTGATTTCAATGCTTTTCTTATAGGTGACTCAACGGCAAAAGAAGCTGTCGCTGCACAAATTTCTCTTGCTATTCATGAGGTCGGATGTTTCTACCTCAAAAATTATGGTATTCCTAATACTCTAATCGCTCAAGTATTTTCACAAACCGAGTGCTTTTTTGCACTACCGGAGCATGAAAAAGAACAAGTATCTTTCTTTCCAGACCGGAATCTTCGCGGATACCATAATTTTAAAAAAAGTGAAGATAAACACAACGCTAATGAACTAATGACTGAAGGGTTTCATTTTGGCAAAGAAATTACTTCCGATGAAGTTGGTGGGATTGAAGATCCTTTCTTTGAACCGAATAAATGGCCTAAAAATCCTACTCAGTTTCATAAAGTGATGATGGAATTTTTCGCCGGTTGTCACGAAAGCGCCTTGAAAGTATTCCAGGCTTTGGCTATTTCTCTGAGAATTCCAGAAGATTATTTTACAAATTTATATTCAGAGCAAAATCACGGCATAGTTTTGCATCACTACCCATCTATATATCAACCTCCAGAACTAGGAAAAGTTAATCTTGCAGAACACACGGACATAGGTACTCTCACATTTTTGTTTCAAGATTCCGAAGGTTTAGAAGTATATACAAATACTGGAAAATGGGTTGTAGCGCCCTTCATTCCTGATGCAATTATCGTATTGGTTGCAGATTTAATGCAGCGATGGACAAACGATAAATTTTGCGCCACACGTCATCGAGTTATAGTCCCAACTCAATCTCACAGTGCTAAACAAAGGTACTCATGCGCCTTTTTTACAGGCCCCAATTACGATGCTCCAATTAACACAATTCCGACTTGCTTAGATATAGATGAAGTACCCAAGTATCCACCAATTCTTGCCCATGAATATTTCAAGCAGCCAAAAGGATAGCTACGGACTATAGATAATAAATGGACAAATTACAATTACTAGCAAAGTCAAAACCTCCAACTTGGTTAAAAATTTTGGTAATTAGCCTGATTGGGTTAGGTATTTTCTTTCGCTTTACCCATTTGGGACAAAAAGTGTATTGGTATGACGAATTTGCGACATCGCTGGCAATATCTGGTCATACGCTAGCTGAGGTTAAACAAGAGATTTTTAGCAATTTGAGCAATAATGAAGGCGTAATTCCTATTATCACTTTAGACAAATATCAACACATTAACCCAGATCGAAATGTGGCTGATACAGTTCGCTACTTAATAACTTCAGACCCACAACATCCACCTTTGTATTATGTGATGGTGAGATTATGGGCGCAAGTATTTGGGGATTTCCCTGCGGCAGTTAGGAGTTTATCAGCAGTAATTAGTCTGTTGGTGTTTCCTAGTGTGTATTGGCTATGTTTAGAGTTGTTTGAATCAGTACTAGTTGGGTGGGTGGGAATGGCTATAATGGCGATTTCTCCGTTGCAGATTTTCTTTGCCCAAGATGCACGAGAATACGGTTTATGGATGGTGACGATTCTAGTATCAAGTGCTGCTTTATTGCGAGCTATTCGCCGAGAAAATTACTTGAGTTGGGCTGTATATACTCTCACTCTAGCCTTGGGATTTTACACCCATCTATTAACAGCAATGGTTGCGATCGCTCATTGCATATATGTGGTTATTAGGCAACAGTTTCGCTTCAACAAAACTCTGCGTAATTATTTACTGAGTTCCATAGCAGCTTGCTTGATATTTTTACCCTGGCTAATGGTAATCATTACCCAGATTCATACAGCAACAAATCTCTTGTCATGGATCGCATTTAAAACAGATAGTCCTTTCGACCTAATTGGCATTTGGCTCAGTCGGATTAGCAGAATATTTTTTGATTTTAATTTGGCTTCTGATGATGCTTGGGTCAAAAATTTATCTGCGGAAAGCTCTTTATACTATAGTATTCCTACGATAATAGCTAGTTTGATTTTAATAATTTATATGATTATTTTTCTTATAAATTATCTCTCAACTAATACTAGTTTTTTTATTGTTTTATTAGGGGGATTTCCAGGATTAACATTGCTTTTCTACGACCTAATTTTTGGAGGAATTCGCTCTATTCATTTTCGCTATCAGTTACCGTTATACCTCAGCATCCAAATTGCTGTAATGTATATTTTAGCTTTCCATCTTTTCTTGGCGAAAAACTTGCAGAAAAACCTTTGGCAAGTCATTGTGGTAGGGTTACTCATCTCTGGGCTAGTTTCTAATGTTAGATTTTTTCAGTCTGAAACTTGGTGGCCACAAATAGGTGGCAAGAATTTGCTAGCAATGAGTCAACGTATTAATCAATCTAATAATAATATTTTATTGATAAGTAATAAAAATGATTATAACTTGGGAGTTATCCTCACATTAAGTCATAATTTAGAGCCAAAAGTTGGCTTAGTTACAATCCAAAACGACCAGTTACCAATAATGGCTAAAGATTATAAATCGATTTTTTTTGTTGACGACCTGGAAAATAGTTTAGCTCATCAACTTGAAAAGGATAAGACTAATTCACTGAAATTAGTCTACCCGCTTGAAGGATTTTGGCAACTCGATAAAAAAAACTAAGAGAGGAGAAAATGAATGAAGCAATATCTTGAATGTTTTAATATTATTTTTCTGAGGGATAAAGTCTAATTTTATCTTCATTCGGCGCTTTTTAGTCGGTTTATTCGCTTTGCAGTCGTTGGTTTTAGTGGAGTATTTATAGACTTGGGGGCATTCTATTTTTTACATAACTCATTATGTTTGGCGTTAACTCTGAGTGCAATGCTTTCCACAGAAATAGCAATTATTAATAATTTTCTATGGAATGATTTATGGACATTTAGTGATGTGTCTTTTCAACAAAAAATCAGTCAAAAGTTACAACGTTTTGTCAAGTTTAATCTTATTTGTTTAATTGGGCTTATTTTCAATAGCCTAATTGTAAGTTGGCTATTTTATCAATTCCAAGTGAATGAATATATAGCTAAATTAGTAGCGATCGCTTGTGTGACACTTTGGAATTTCTGGCTCAACCTGAAGGTGAACTGGCAATTAACAAAGACAGAAGTAAAAGTAGATGTAGTTGTAGATATTTAAGAAAAAATTATGTTAAGACCACTTATGATGTTTGGGTATAGTTTAATTTTTCTAATTACTATATTTGTTTCTTCGGTATTATTAAATACAGTTCTACCTTATTCTAAGACTATTCAAAATCTTGGTGAAATTGGCGTTAAATGGCAATATTTTACTGAGCATAAGGATGATTATAATGCTATCTTTCTGGGGCCAAGTACTACTTACTTTGGCGTAGTCCCGAAAGTATTTGATGAATACATGACAAAAGAGGGTAAGAGTGTCAAATCTTTCAACTTTGGTATCGCAGGCGCAAACGTATCAGAACTAGATTTTTACTTACAAAAAATTCTAGATTTAAAGCCAGCAAACTTAAAGTGGATATTTCTAGACTGTTCAGTTGACTTATTTACCAACTTTGGTTCTACTTCTGCTCAGGAGATATACTGGCATACTCCTCGTAAAACCATAGAAAATTTTCAATTAATTTGGGAATCATCAATCGATAACTGGCAAGTAAAAGTTCCATATATATACGCTAACTTTCAAAGCTTTATCTATCGATGGCTAGGTCTTGGTCAGCTTTCTACTTTCTGGCAAGAAAAAATATTAAATTTAGATTTATCAAATGCAGATCCCTTAGCAAAAGTATCCGAAGATAGACTATTACAAGAATCTGGATATTACGCAATAGATTGGCAAAAAAAAGCTGAGAAATGGCAGACTCTATTCCGAACAAATGGTTTGGATACTTATCTAAAAAATCTCAAAATTGAACAAACAAAATTAGCAAATTTAACTTCAAAAAGCACATTTAATAAGACATCCACAATATATGGAGTAAAAATGATGGAAAATATTTCTTCCCAAATTGAAAAACAGCAGCAAATTAATAACAAAAAACTTGAAGCTATATTTTTTATCCCTCCACTTCTAGAGGCTGATTCTAACTACTCTGCTCTTTACAAAGCATACTATTCAGGATATATAGATACTTTATTTGCTTTTAATAATGTCAATATTTTTACTAATTTGTATGAATTAAATCGTAGAATTGATAGCGCACATCTTAATCACCAAGGCGCTCAAGAATTCACACTTTTACTGGCATCAAGATTTACTGAGTATTTAAATAATTCAGGGCAAAAAGTTGCAAATAGCCAGTTTCTATCACATAATCATTAGCTCAATGTAAATAAAGATGGTATTCACAGAATTTCGGTTTGTATTCTTTTTTGTGATTGTTTTCTGCATCTATTGGGCTTTGCAGAAACATAATCATCGTAAGTTGTGGTTGCTAATCTGTAGTTATATCTTTTATAGTGCTTGGGATTGGCGCTTCCTTTTTTTGCTCTTGTTATCGACAGTTGTTGATTACTTTGCTGGTTTAATGCTATCTAGACCACAGGTTAGTGATTTACTAGGACAGGAAATTCCCACCAATGAGGTAATAGAAAAAGCAAAAACTCCAAATTTTTGGAATTGGGATGCCTTGCTGAATAAGCCACAGAATCAACAGCAGCGTCAAGCATGGTTGATACTTAGTTTAGTAGCAAATTTAGGAATATTAGGGTTTTTTAAGTACTATAACTTTTTCACTGAGTCTGCTGCCAACTTATTAAGTTTTTTGGGTTTACCTATAAGCCTGACAACCCTTAACATCATTCTCCCAGCAGGTATTAGTTTTTACACGTTTCAAACTCTGAGTTATTCCCTTGATATCTATCTAGGTAAACTCAAACCTGTGAGAAATTTTTGGGATTTTTCTCTATTTGTAACTTTTTTCCCTCAACTAGTTGCGGGGCCTATCGTCCGTGCATCTACTTTTTTGCCCCAACTATTAACCCCAAAAAGCTTAAGTGAGGTTGATTTTCGGGGGTGTTTAATACTTTTTTTCGTAGGGTATTTCAAGAAAGCCTGCATTTCGGATAATCTTTCTCCTTTAATAGAACAGTATTTCACGAATCCAGAGAATTATACTTTCTTGAGTTGTTGGATTGCTGTTATTTCTTTCGTAATCCAGATATACTGTGACTTTTCTGGTTATTCAGATATGGCGATCGCTTCTGCCGGTTTACTTGGATACAAACTACCTCTGAACTTTAATTTCCCCTACCTTTCCGGTAATATCACTGAGTTGTGGCAACGTTGGCACATTACCCTCTACAGTTGGTTGCGAGATTATGTCTATTTTTCTTTAATGAAAAAGCGGCCAAAGGCTGAACGAACAGAACTGTTTGGGTATAAAAATCTTCTCATTTTAATGCTTCTATCAGGACTCTGGCATGGAGCTGCTTGGCATTTTGTAATTTGGGGTGGATTAAATGGAATCGCCTTAGTTGTTCACAAGCAATGGTTATCTCGAATTGCTTCCTATAAAGGATTGCTACCACTCAGAAAGCTGCTAGGTATTCCCCTAACAATGTATTGGTTTTGTGCCTCTGCCATCTTCTTTCGGAGTAACGATCTTAGTAGCGCTATACAAGTAGAAAAATCATTTTTATTCTTGACTTCTCTTGGCTCTGAAAACTTAAATCTCCAAGTTGCATGGACTTTTGCACCTTTAATTATGCTCCACTGGGCGGCTTATAAGGGTTGGTTTGCCGATTGGTGGCGTAAAATTCCTAGTTGGAGTTTTGCTGTTTGTTTTGGGGTGTTGGTTTCAGCAATATTTCGGTTGATAGCAATCAATCCTCAACCCTTTGTTTACTTTCAGTTTTAGTGTTTGATTATTCTTTTACTGTCAAAAGAGTAGTTAATTTTTTAACGAACCACAGAGGCGCAGAGAACACAGAGGAAGAGAGAAAATAGGTATTTTTTTAATTACAAATTACGAATTATGAGCAAACTGCAAATAATTAAAAATAAAAATATTGAATCTATTTACCCTCTTTCTCCTATGCAACAGGGTATGCTTTTTCATACTCTGCACGAGCCAGAATCAGGAGTATATCTTGAGCAGTTCTGCCTCACGCTCTCTGGCAATTTAGATATTACACTGCTTCAGCAGGCTTGTGTGCGAGTAATGAAACGTCACCCCGTTTTGCGTACCCTTGTGGTTTGGGAAAAGCAGGAAAAGCCTCTCCAGGTAGTATGTAAGCAAGTGGAGTTGCCTTGGCAGAACTATGATTGGCGTTCCTTATCTGCAAAAGAACAACAAGAGCGCCTAGAAGCTTTCTTACAAATAGATCGAGTCCAAGGTTTCGTCTTTGATAAAGCTCCACTTATGCGATTTGGCTTAATTCAAATCGCTGATGATACTTACGAATTTGTTTGGAGCTTTCATCACTTGCTAATTGATGGCTGGAGTTGGCCAATTCTCTGCAAAGAAGTCTTTGCTTTTTATAATGCTTTAGTTAAAGGCGAATACTTATATTTAAATACTCCCCGTCCTTACCGAGATTATATTAATTGGTTACAGCAACAAGATTTAAAAGCAGCAAAAACATTTTGGCAGCAACAGCTTCATGGCTTTACTAGCCCTACCCGTTTGCAACTAAATCGGGGTGAGGTGCTAAATTCTCCCCAGTCAAAAACTTACCACGAGCAGCACTACTGTTTGTCGGCAACTATAACTGCTGCTTTACAGTCCCAGGCACAGCAGTATCATCTGACACTTTCAACTTTCGTCCAAGCAGCTTGGGCAATTTTACTTAGTCGCTACATTGATGAGTCTGAACTGGTATTTGGCGCAACTGTATCTGGTCGTCCTCCCACATTATCGGGGGTAGAATCTATGGTGGGACTATTCATTAATACCCTACCAGTACGGGTGAAAGTACCAACAGCAACTCCTTTATGGCAATGGCTGAGGCAATTGCAAACTCAACAGGTGGAGCGATCGCACTATTCTTGGTTTCCATTAGTAGAAATTCAGGCTATTAGTGAAATTCCCCCAGAATTACCACTGTTTGAAAGTATTGTGGTGTTTGAGAATTACCCACAAGATACGTCTTTATCAAATCTAGGTAGCACTATCCAGATTAGCAAACGACGAGTCATTGAACAAACAAATTATCCGCTCACAGTCATCGCCGTACCAGGACAAGAATTGTCTCTACGCATTCTTTATGATGGTAGCCGCTTTGATGGGGAAACAATTAACCGGATGATGGGACATCTTGTGACTTTGTTAGAGGGTATGGTTAGTAACGTCGAGCAGACGGTAGCAGAGATACCCATGCTAACTGCTGCCGAACAGCGTCAACTTTTAGTATGGAATAATACCCAAACAGATTATCCCAATAAATGTATCGCTCAGTTGTTTGAAGAACAGGTGGAACGAACACCGGATGTAGTAGCGGTTTCGTTTCAATCCCAACAACTGACTTACCAGCAGTTAAATTGTCAGGCTAACCAGTTAGCGCACCATCTGCTAAAACTTGGGGTAAAACCAGAAGTGCGGGTTGGGATTTGCGTTGAGCGCTCTTTATTGATGGTTGTAGGACTGTTGGCAATCCTCAAAGCTGGTGGTGCTTACGTACCTTTAGATCCGCGATCGCCCCAAGAACGCTTGACTTATATGTTGAGTAATTCTCAAGCCTCGGTATTGCTGACAGATTCATCAATTCCGTTATCTCAGCCGTCATTAAAAGTAGTTTCCTTAAATACATCGGATTTCTGCCAAAACAGTCAGGAAAATACTGTTAGTGGAGTGACACCAGAGAACTTGGCTTATGTCATGTATACTTCTGGCTCAACCGGCAAACCCAAAGGTGTAGCCATGAGTCACGGTTCTCTAGCGAACCTTTTACATTGGCAAATCAACGAAAGTGCTTTAAGCTGTGCCAAAACTTTGCAATTTGCTTCTATCACCTTTGATGTCTCTTTTCAAGAAATCTTCTCTACCTGGTGTAGCGGCGAAACCTTAATTTTAATTCCCGAAGAAGTACAGAAGGATGGGTTCGCATTATTAAAATTAATTGCCCAAGAAAAGGTAGAAAGACTGTTTTTGCCCTTCGTCGCCCTTCAGCAGTTAGCCAATGCTGCCTCTATTTCTAAATCCTATCCTGCATCTTTGCGCCAGATTATGACGGCAGGAGAACAGTTGCATATTACTCCTGATTTAGTCAACTTTTTTAGGGAGCTTCCTGGTTGTACGCTGCAAAATCAGTATGGCCCAACAGAGAGCCATGTAGTAACAAGTTTTACATTAAAAGATGCTACCAGCAGCTGGTCGCCACTTCCGCCTATTGGTCGAGCGATCGCAAATACGCAAATCTACATCCTTGACCGCCATCTGCAACCATTACCAATTGGAGTTCCCGGAGAACTGTATATTGGCAGCGTTGCGATCGCCAGAAGTTACATTAATTCCCCAGAATTAACAGCTGAGAAATTCATTGTTAAGGATGGGAATCGTTTGTATAAAACAGGCGATCGCGCTCGATATTTAGCTGATGGCAACATTGAATTTCTCGGTAGAATTGACAATCAAGTGAAGGTGCGAGGTTTTCGCATTGAACTGGGAGAAATTGAAACCGTACTCGTCGCACACCCGCAGGTAAAAGAAGCAGTAGTGAGCGCAAGAGTTGACCAACCAGGAAGCAAGCGCCTAGTCGCTTACATTGTCCTCAAACAGCATCTAGACACCAACGAATTGCTTTGTTACCTCAAACAGAAGTTACCCGAATATATGCTACCTTCTGCTTTTGTAAAGTTGCTGGATGCTCTACCTCTAACCAGCAGTGGCAAAACAGACCGCCGCGCTTTACCAGCACCTTTGAGTCGGGAAACACGTAACATCTCTACAGACTTGATCCCACCCCGGACTGCAACTGAAGAAGTTTTGACAGCAATCTGGAGTGATGTTTTAGGACTAGAAAAAGTTGGTATCCATGACAACTTTTTTGCATTAGGAGGGCATTCCCTATTAGCGATGCAAGTTATTGCTCGGTTGCGAGAAACCTTCAAAGTGGAGTTACCTATAAGCTGTCTGTTTGATTACCCGACAGTAGTCGAGCTAGATCGGCAGATTTCAGAATACCGCCAAAAAGAGGCAGAGGAGCAGGGGAGAAATAATCTCTCATCCCCCTGTGCCCCTGTGCCCTCTTGTAAAAATGACTTGACCCCATCTCTCAAACCAGTATCTCGAAACACAAAAGAGTTACCAATCTCTTTGACTCAACTTGAGTTTTGGATATTAGCTCAATTAAATCCGGGTATTCCCGTCTACAATATTCCCCTGGCTTATCGCCTGACAGGTTTACTCAACGTAAATGCCCTGGTGCAAAGCCTCGTGGAAATTGTCCGTCGTCATGAAGCTTTGCGGACTACTTTTGCGATCTGCGATCGGCAAGTTGTTCAGAAAATTGCTCAACAGCCCATATTGCCATTTTCGGCGGTAGACTTGCGAAAACTTTCTGAATCTAAAACTGAGCGAAAGGCTCTGGCTCAAAGATTTGTGAATGAGGAAAAAAACCAGCCTTTCGATCTAGAACAAAGCCCGTTGTTACGCATCAAGCTGCTGCGGCTCTCTGATGCGGAGCATTTACTCATAGTAACTATCCATCATCTAGTTTTTGATGGTTGGTCTGTAGGTGTGTTTTTACAAGAGCTAACAAAATTATACGAAGCATTTTGTCACGGTCAGCCCTCACCACTTCCCGATTTGCCCATTCAATATGCTGACTTTGCCCATTGGCAACAGCAGTGGGTTGCTCGTCCTGCTTTCGTGTCTAACCTTAACTACTGGAAGCAGCAACTAGGCAATAGCACACTTTTACTACAGTTACCTACGGATCGTCCGCGATCGCCAGTCCGAACTTTTGAAGGTGCAAGTCAAACTTTCATCATCCCTAAAAGCTTAACAAATGCTCTGAAAAATTTGAGCCAACAGCACAATGTAACTCTATTCGTGACTCTGCTAACAGCTTTCAAAATAGTGCTGTTCTATTACACCGGACAGTCAGATATTATCGTGGGTACTCCTTTTGCTAATCGCCAGCAAGTGGAAACTAAAGAACTTATTGGATGCTTTATTAATACATTACCAATACGTACATATCTGGGCGGCAATCCAAGCCTGAGCGAGTTGCTGTATCGGGTGCGGGGGTGTTTTTTAGACGCTGGCGATCGCCAACAAATCCCCTTCGTGAAGTTAGTAGAAGCACTACAGTCAAAAGGAGAACCAAGCCACTCTTTGCTATATCAAGTGATGTTTAACTTTTTGCCTCCATCAGATTTAAAACTGACAAATTTAACTGTTCGTTCCTGGTCAATTGAAACTAATACAGCAGAATTTGATTGGGATATTTATCTTCAACAAACAACATTAGGAAGCATTGAAGGGAAATGGTGTTACAAAATCGATTTGTTTGATGCTAATACTATTAGCCGTGCAGTAACTCAGTTTTTAGTATTGCTTGAACTGCTAATTACTAATTCAGAATGTAGCCTGAGTGACCTTTCCCTATTATTTAATCGGCATAATTCTCAATGCCGTGCAATGTAGGTCTTCAGAAAAATAAGGACTAAAGTCCTGACTACAAACTTTATTTCCTTGTTCCCTTCTTACACCAGTAAGTTCAGTAATAAAATCGGATTGCTATATATGTCAGACGTACAGATTATGGAAAAAACAAGACTGACTGCTTTACGGGAAATGCGATTGTTTATGATTGTTTGGGTAGGACAATTGATCGCCTTGATTGGTTATAGTACTACTGCATTTGCCTTAGATATCTGGGTTTATAATCGCACTGGGTCAGTTACCCAGTTTGCTTTAGTCTCCCTATTCAATACTCTACCGCTAATCTTAATTTCCCCGATCGCTGGGTCTCTGGTAGATAAGTGGGATCGTCGAAAGACAATGATTATCGCTGATGTCTTGGCGTGCTTGGGAACGATCGCGATCGGCGTTTTATTTGTTATGGGTCAGTTGGAAGTATGGCACATTTACCTAGCTAATACCTTCACTGCTATTTTCATGGCTTTTCACACACCTGCTTATACAGCATCTACAGTCTTACTAGTGCCAAAACAGCACCTTAATCGTGCTAACGGTCTGATGAGTCTGATGTTTGGCATTTCCATAATCATTGCACCAACTCTTGGAGGTGTTCTACTCAACATTGTCAATTTCCAAGGGATTATTTTGCTTCACGTAACCACTGTATTGATTGCTGTTGTCTCCTTGATGCTGGTGAGATTCCCCCAAGTCAACACGAGTGATGTTGCAACTGCAAAAAGTTCATTTCTGAGTGAAGCAACTTATGGATTTAAATATTTGATCACTCGACCAGGATTGTTAGGACTGGTGCTATTCTCAGCTTCTAGCCTTTATCTTGTGGGAGGTATTAATGTTATCACCATACCTTTAGTATTAAATTTTGCTTCAGTAAGTGTTCTGGGAACTATTCTTTCGCTATTTGGTATTGCTCTTCTAATAGGCGGCTTGCTCGTGAGCATCTGGGGAGGACTAGAACGCAACATTTATGCGATATACGGATGTATGCTTTTGAATGGTGTATTTCTTCTCGTCGCGGGTTTGCAATCCTCTCTTGTCACCTTCACTGTTAGCATCTTTTTATTCTCCCTGACACAACCGATCGTTTCCAGTTCTACGCAAGCCGTGATGCAAAATAAAGTAGAACCTAGCGTGCAAGGTAGAGTTTTTGCAATCAAAGGAGCAATTGAAGCAACCGCTTTACCTCTAGGCTACATCACAATTGGGCCTTTAGCCGAGAAGGTTTTTGAACCCTTAATGGCTACTGATGGTTTTTTGGCAGGAAGCATCGGACAAATCATCGGTGTTGGATCGGGTCGTGGAATGGGACTTCTACTAATGATTATGGGAGTCTTGACCATTTTAGAAACCTCTATTGCCTACTTGTACCCTCGCCTACGGTTTGTAGAAGATGAACTCCCTAATGTTAATAATGCAGTTGCGATGGCTGCTGATACACCTTCTAGCAAGAATGACGCAGTTTCTTTGCTATCCTAAATTTGGCGTTGCATAGTGGTAGTTGATTCAAAGCTCTACTATTTTCCAAATATTATTTGATTTTTCAAAATAGGTAATTGTTAATTTAATTCATAAATTGCAAAAACTTTGTATATAGATTCAATGTTTATGATATATAGCAATAGCCAAGGTTGTTAGGACATCAACAGATGATGAAACTTAAACGCAAAAAGAATTTTTACCCAGTCACTAGTCCCCAGTCCCTTGCTATACGTCAAATTGTGTATTGTTTAATAGTTTAATTTTTCTGTATTTCAATCAAAAAAAATGTTTAGTTTGTTTTAGAATATGGCAACCAAAGTCTCTCACGATCGCTCCTTAAAAAACGATCCTTCTCCATCCACTTTTAATAAGTTTTGGGATAATGTAAGAGCGATCGTTCAGCCTTACTGGTATCCAACAGAGTCCGGGGAAAGAGTATTTTCAGACGTGATTCGTATATGGGGGATGCTCATTCTCCTAATTTTATTAATAATCGCGCTGGTGGGCGTAACTGCCTTTAATAGCTTCGTTACCCGCTACATAACAGATGTCATTGAAGAGAAAGATTATCCTAACTTTATTAAGACGATAGTAGTTTTCGGCGCTGCTCTTGTCTGCATAACATTCTTAAACGGATTTTCTAAACTTGTCAGAAAAAAAATTGCTCTTGATTGGTACAAATGGTTAAATAATCACACATTATCAAAATATTTAAGCAATCGTGCCTATTATAGAATCAACTTTAGATCCGATGTTGATAACCCAGATCAACGAATATCTCAAGAAATCGAACCCATTACCAGTAATGCTCTCTCGTTTTCAGCTACTTTCCTAGAAAAAGTCCTGGAAATGACAACTTTTTTAGTTATTCTTTGGTCAATTTCCCAATTTATTGCGATTGTTTTGATTATTTATACAATTGTAGGTAATTTGATTGCTATTTACTTAGGTCAAGAATTGAGTAAAATTAATCAAGAGGAACTAGAACTGAAGGCGGAATACAATTATTGCCTGACTCATGTTCGTAATCACGCTGAATCAATAGCTTTTTTTCAAGGAGAAAACCAAGAATCCAATATAATTCAACGAAGATTTAGTAATCTCTTGAGAAATGTCGAACGCAAGATTAATTGGGAGAACAATCAGGAACTTTTTGACGGAGCATATAAGTCTGCCATTCAAATATTCCCATATTTGGTACTCGCACCAATATATATGAGCGGTCAAGCTGATTTCGGAGAAGTTGTCCAAGCTAGTATCGCTTGTAATCAGTTTGCCTCAGCTATGGCAACATTAATTAGAGAATTTGGGAATTCAGGACGGTTTTCCAGTTATGTTGAGCGTTTATCTGAGTTTTCAGATGCTTTAGAAGCAGTTAGCAAACAACCCGAAAATGTCAGTATTATTAAAACAATAGAAGAAAATCATCTCGCTTTTGAGAATGTCACTTTACAAACGCCCAACTATGAACAGGTAATTGTTGAAGATTTGTCACTGTCTGTTCAGCCAGGAGAAGGTTTATTGATTGTTGGGCCTAGTGGTCGAGGTAAAAGTTCTCTATTGAGAGCGATCGCTGGTTTGTGGAACGCAGGAACAGGTCGTCTAGTGCGACCTCCTCTAGAAGAAGTCTTATTTTTGCCCCAACGTCCTTATATCATTTTGGGAACTTTGCGGCAACAGTTACTCTATCCTAAAACTAATCGTCAAATGACCGACGCAGAACTCAAAGAAGTTTTGCAACAAGTAAACCTGCAAAACTTACTAAGTCGAGTTGAAGGTTTTGATACTGAAGTTCCTTGGGAAAACATATTATCGCTAGGAGAACAACAACGCCTCGCTTTCGCACGCCTGTTAGTAACTCATCCAAGGTTCACCATATTAGATGAAGCAACAAGTGCCTTGGATTTGAAAAATGAAGGAAGTTTATATCAGCAGTTACAAGAGACGAAAACAACATTTATCAGTGTTGGGCATAGGGAAAGTTTATTTAATTATCATCAATGGGTTTTGGAACTTTCACAAGATTCTAGTTGGCAACTTTTGACCGTGCAAGATTATCAAAATCAGAAAACAATTACCCATAACTCTACTGAAAATACTCGCATTACTATAGACAGTTTGCCTAATAATGAATCCCAAAATCAATCAGAAATATTGACTCAAAAAACTACAATTGAAGGACTTTCTCATAAGGAAATAACTGAATTAACTTCTTATTCTATTAAGACGATTAGAAGTAAGGCAAGTAAAGGTGAGTCTATCACTACTAGGGACGGACTGACCTGCCACTATGACAAAGACTTAAAGGTGTGGAAATAGGTTAAACTCTAGCACGCACTTATTCTTTTTGGAACTGTAAATTACTCTAATTTGGAACATACAGCAGATTGTAAGTAAGTGAGGTACAGCAGGACTGATTCATCAAACATAAAGAGTTTCTTTCTAACTCCTGCCTCCTGCCTTGTTTCTTAGGAGAGGGCTAAACCTTCATTGACCAAAAGCTTGAAGTTGATTTGAAACGATATGAGAGCAAAGGCTGAACACACCAAGACTTGAGCCATTTAACAACTCGCCTTCCCAAAGTACGTAAGCGTTGAGAAGCTAACAAAAGGATACAGCACTTGCGTCTGTTATGAGGTACACTAAATTAAAATATAAATACCTTTAAATGAAGTCATACTCTGTCGAGCTTCGAGAAAAGATAGT
>NZ_JBALDK010000252.1:0-19317 GCF_036917455.1 Nostoc sp.
CTCAGAGGTGAAACGCTGTTGCGGCAACGATAGTTTAGGGGTAGCCCTACGCAAAAATAGCTCGATGCCAGGTATATTTTTACTAACTAAAAGCCCCAAGCTAACTTCAATGCTTGCGGCTTTTTTTTGGATAATTATCTTACCAAAGAAGGTTTATTCTCGTGGTAAGTATAAACACTGAGCTAAAAGATTAACCATAAAGTTAAGTACACTCCGATGTCTTGAGTGTTAAATTTGGCAAATTTTCTTAACAAGGCTTTCAGTCTTAGCATCCAATTTTCCCGTTTTGGCACAGTAATGCCTACGTTTTCACTATTGTTTAGAAAAATATCATATTCTGCTTCATGATTACTTGAATTAGATGTCGTTACTTATACCATTGTAGTAGCAGCTTAAAAGATTGATATTAGAGAAGTAGTTTAAAAATATAGCTTATCTGTCTACTACATGAATAAAAAATGGGCTGCTAAAAGACTTACAATCAATCTGACATCAAGCGAAGCACAGAAGTTAGAACAATACTGTTTAATGACAGGGAGACCAGCAACCGATGTAATTCGGGAGTTAGTTCGCTCTCTTTCTACTCAAGAGGAAAAAGTTTCTTAAACTTAGTAAATCGCACTGAACAAAACCATGATAAGTACATCTCTTGAAAGTGAAATATAGTGTTTCACAGTTATTGTCCTGAAAACAGCGCTATTGGTAGCAGATGAACACAATTTAAATGTAATGCTGCTAATTTAACCATACCCAATATGGATGGTTTTTATCTGATAGTTTGCCTACATACGAATCCGCAAATTCGTTATGTTTTTATCATCATTGCCAGCGTATTCAAGGAAAATAACTAGCGGAGTTTAAAGGCAGGGAATAGCATTCCTGCCCAAACTACCTCTAGTTCGATGAACTACTCCATAGACCAATACGCTTGGGTTAAGCTTAAAACTCTTTGTGCAAAGTCTAATTTTGTTAACGTAGAATGGCGGAGTGGCTTGCAGCAGGCTACTGCGGACGCGCAGAGAAGTCTAAGTCTAGTAGGTTGAGCAAGTTCCCGACTTGTTAGCGCAGCGTCTCCGACAGGAGAAGCAACTGGCGCGATACCGAGAGAAGAAAAAAATGCTTACTTTGCTTACTTAACTTATTTATTTACATCTATGATCGCGCAATTAATGATGGCTTTGCCAAAACCTACCTTTTAGATTCAATATCTAAGAGGAAATCGATCGCCTAGAATATTATGAGAGAGTGTGTTCGCGTAGCTTACCGTAGGTAGGTATGTTTGTTCTTAATTGTGACGGAAATTTCTCTTACGTTGTTTGTGCCTTGCAACTTCTTTGCGCTTGTGTTTTTCCAAAGGCGTTTCAAAGTGACGATGCTTTCTCATGTCTGGAAAAATACCTGCTTTGGAAACTTCCCTCTTAAATCGACGTAAGGCTGACTCAATTCCTTCATTTTCGCCCACAAATACTTGGGTCATTTCATCTCCTACTTAATTGGTACTGGGCAATTTCAAGCTATCCAGTAGACCGAAGCGCAAAAAGGGCAGATAATGATTCTGCCCTTAAGACGTTAAAACTTAATTTTTGATCTTAAAGCTTAAGCTTAGTAGCGTCCTCGGTTGTATCCACCACCGCCGCCACCGCGACGATCGCCACCACCACCACCAAAGGAACCACTTCTATCTTCCTTCGGTTTGGCCTTGTTCACTTTGAGATCGCGTCCCATCCACTCAGCACCATCAAGAGCTTCAATGGCCGCTGTTTCTTCAGCTTCTGTACCCATCTCTACGAAAGCAAAGCCGCGTGGACGACCTGTTTCACGGTCAGTAGGCAACTGAACGCGTTTTACAGAACCATGTTCTGCAAAAACTGTAGTGAGGTCTTCTTGTGTAACCTCGTAGGATAGATTACCTACATAAATTGACATGCGTTATCTCCAAAATCATAGGTGTGTAGAGATTTAGATTTCGGAGACAAGCTTGTTAAGACCAAAAGGGAAAAGCCTGTCAATACTAAAAACAAACGCTGTAACCGAATTTTATTCTCACCTAATTACCTTAGCACATCATTCAGTTCTTACCCATTGTAAAAAAGGAAGTACTCAGAGTCAGCGATCGCTATTAGGCTTCTCAAACATCCTTTAAGTCTTAGATTTATGGGTGAACTCCAATATTGGGTAGCAGAAATTGCCCAAATAATTGCAAAATAAATGCAGTTCGTCACTGTAACTACCTGAAAATGCCGACTATACTTGCTGACGCACAAAATTTACTTTCTGACCTGATCGCCCGCTATTCAGAGCGTGTAGATTATCTGATGATCCGCCTTGAAGAAGCAGAGGGGACTGATATCTTGTTGCGTGGCGACAAGGTAGAAACCCTAAGTGTTGGCATCTCCATTGGTGGTCATATTCGCGCTTGTTATAAAGGTGGATGGGGGTTGAGCTGCTTTAACCAACTAGGAACAATTAAAGATCGCATAGAAGAAGCGATCGCTGCGGCGCGGATGGTTGGTGATGAAGAAACTTTACTTGCACCCATTGACCCAGTGCAAGCAATATGCATTCTACCTCTAAAAGGCAGCGACCCCAGAAAAATTACACTCTCAAAGAAAAAACAATTATGCGATCGCTATACTGAATTGCTCAAAAGCGTTGATGACCGCATTACCACGACCTCAGTGCGTTACGGTGACAGCGCCCAAAAAGTGATTGTCGCTACCTCAGAAGGTACTTTGATTGAGCAATCTTGGGTGGATATGGAAATGCGCTTTGCCGCCACCGCCAGAAATGGCGAAACTGTACAAACTGGACGGGAAACTACTGGCTCTCGGAGAGCTTACGAAGATTTAACTGATTTGGATGAACAAGTAAAAGGTGCGGCTCAAAGAGCGATCGCAGCTTTATCCCTGCCATCGGTCAAAGGTAATACTTATACCGTAGTCATCGATCCAATTCTCACGGGTTTGTTTGTCCACGAAGCTTTTGGACATCTTTCTGAAGCTGATATGGCTTATGAAAACCCCGATCTCCTAGAAGTGATGACCATCGGACGGCAATTTGGCCCAGAAGAACTCCAAATTTTTGATGGTGCGGCCCCGGAGGGACATCGCGGTAGCTATTTTTACGACGATGAAGGCACGCCTGCTACAACTACTCAACTAATTAAAGATGGAGTTTTAGTTGGACGTTTACATTCTCGTGAAACTGCTGGCAAATTGGAGGAAGCGCCTACTGGTAATGCTCGATGTCTGAATTATCACTTTAATCCGATTGTACGGATGACAAATACCTGGATTGAACGGGGTAAAACACCAGTTAAAGACTTATTCACTGATATCAAAGAAGGAGTTTATGCCCGTAATTGGTTAGGTGGAATGACGAATGGGGAAATGTTTACCTTTAGTGCTGGGGAAGCCTGGATGATTAGGAACGGCAAAATTGCTGAACCTGTGCGGGATGTAACGCTTTCAGGAAATGTATTCCAAACTTTAGCGGATATTGAGGCAATTGGTGATGATTTTTACTGGGATGAATCTGGGGGTTGTGGAAAAGGAGGGCAAAATGGTTTGTCAGTCGGTTGTGGTGGCCCTAGTCTCCGAATTCAAGATGTAGTGGTTGGTGGAGAAACGTGAACTACGCGGACCATAATTTTTACTCCGGGTTAACTCTAGTTTAAATTGATGCAGGTTCGTAGTAAGGACTAAAGTGCTTACTACAAACTCTCAATGCTAGTTTGATAGACTAATACTTTCACCATAAAATGCCTTAATTGAAATCAATTTACCAGCCAGAAAGCCACGTTACGTAAGTAGGTTTTAATATCTTCATAAAGCACGTGGCTCTTTTTTTATGCTCACCAATATCAACTAAACCACCCATCTAACAGCCCATATCCTGACGATGGCGTGTTGTCAAAATGCCGCCATCGCGTTGCAGAAAAGCATTAACTCCGGCAATATCTTTTTCGCTTAAACCGTTATTCACCTCCAAGCCAAATAGCCAATATTCATCAAAATCTGATTTTTCGAGACTACTTAGAACTGGATCGCTACCAACTGCATCTGAATTATAGCGATCGCTTTGCACTAATTTTGCACTAGTGCTTAAATTTTTCCATCCCTAAACATCCCTCCCAAGGATGAAAGTAACTCACAACTCTAGGTAGTAGCGCTAAAAGTCAAAGATGGCTAATCTAGATAAGAGTAATTTAGTAATTCACTCTAATTTGATTCACTATATCAATCCTCACGTGGCGCGTACTGGGGATTTACTGCCTGTCTGGATAATCTTGATAGCCTCAATTAAATGTTCCTTAGCAAGCAGAGCGACAGATTATGAAAGCAGATCAATTTCTGAAAAACTATGCCGCAGGTGTTAGAGACTTTACTGGTGTCAATTTGAGCGAGGTAAACTTAAGGGAAGCTAATCTCAGTGACATAATTTTAGATAGAGCAATTTTAGATGGAGCTAATCTGAGTCACGCTAATTTAGCCCATGCCAGTTTGATTGAGGCTGACTTAAATGGAGCAGATTTGAGCAATGCTAACCTCATTGGTAGCAACTTGAGCGGAGCTATCTTGGATGGAGCTATCTTGGATGGAGCAGCAATGGAAGGAGCTAATTTGAGTCAAGCTGATTTGACAGTTGCTAAGTTGATCGAAACTAATTTGACTGAAGCAGATTTGCAGAAAGCAAATTTAATTGCGGCGAATCTAGATGGAGCTGATTTGAGTGGTGCAGACTTAACTGTAGCAGACTTATCCCAGGCAAATCTTACCCAAGCAGATTTGCACCAGACAAATTTGAGTGGAGCAAATCTAGAGGGAGCCAATATAGAAGGAACCATCCTAGATGAGAATATTTAAATTCTAATTTCATTCCCATCTGGAGTATGGGAATGTATTCTATCTAGGCTGCTGACTCAATCTATCAACCTGATTTTATCCATTAAGGAAAACTGCTTTACATTTAGAATTTCCTCTAAAGTCAATTCTCTTCGTATACTTGACTTCTTATCGTAGGTGTTTAACTGAAGACACACAGACACAGAGTAGTGTATGTCTTAGATATAACTTCTTTAGAAAGAATCTTATTAATATAAGCGGTTCTTGTATCCTGCGGGTTTGCCTTTGGCGTTCTCAGTATAGTCACTATGTATGGATACGAAATCTGGGAGGGGTACAGCAGTGCCATTGCTATCCCACAGTGGTCTAGATTTTATGCATTTGAGAACCGCTATAGGCAATCACCCTCAAAACTTGGAACTTTAAACTGGGAAAACGGAACGCTGAGATTGAAAACTCAGAATGTTGGACGAGAGTCTATAACTTGTGCGTACAGATTATCCGCTTGCAATAAGCTATTGTGTTTTTAATTTGCACATTGAGACAGCAGGGGAGCAGAAGGGCAGAAAAGAGAGCGTCTTGATTCTGACTCATGAATTCTGACTTCTGAATTCTTCTTCAATTAGGATTGTCATAATTAAAACAATTGACTCTCAACTATCAATGGTGAACTCTACCCTCGTCGTCACACTTTATATCAACCCTATGACAGGGAATGATACCAACACTGGTTCACGGTTGAGTCCGTTTAAAAGCCTCACCCGTGCCTTAAAAGTAACCAAAATTCCCCCGCTAATTTATCTGGAGTCGGGTACTTACAGCGCCGCTAGTGGTGAGGTGTTTCCACTAGTCATCCCTGGAGGGACAAAGGTGGTTGGTAACGAAGCTAATAAAGGTGCAGGGATTGTAATTTCTGGGAGTGGGGAGTATAAAAGTGCCAGCTTTGGTATACAAAATATCACGCTACTCTTACTAGATAATTCTAGTATTTTAGGTGTAACTGTCACCAATCCTTCAACCAAAGGTACTGGTATCTGGATTGAATCAGCTGCACCTGCTTTAGCTAACAATACTTTGAAGGACTGTGGACGGGAAGGTGTGTTTACCACTGGTAATGCCAAACCTGCAATTTTAGATAATATATTTGTGCAAAATACTGCTAGCGGGTTAGTGATGGCAGGTCATAGCCAGGGAGAAGTATTGCGGAATGTATTTCAAAGAAATCCTTTGGGCATAGCAATTAGTGACTTTGCCACCCCGACGATCGCAAATAACAAATTATCAGAAAATCGCACCGCGATCGCACTTTCTCGCAACGCCCAACCAGTACTGCGTCAAAATCTCATTACTTACAATACCCAAGGTGGTCTATTAGTCAATGGCAATGCAATTCCCGATTTAGGTAATACCCAAGAGCCTGCTAATAATATTTTTCATGATAATAGTGAATTTGATTTATATAATGCTACTACACAAAAGCTAATTTCCGTAGGTAATCAGTTAAATCATTCTCTAATCAAGGGCTTATTTGAATTGATCCCAGTTAATGAAGTAGTAGTTAACACCAGTTTATTTGAGGCTGCGACTGAATCACCATCTCAAAACCTCCCTGCACCTGTTCAACTAAATGAACATTGGGCAGAACCATTTGTCCAGGCACTAGTAAGCATGGATTTAACTCATCGTTTTGCTGATGGTAGCTACGAGCCAGATAAACCCATGACTCGCGCCCAGTATGCATCTCTAGTAGCGATCGCCTTTAACCCATTTCCGAAAATCTCAGCACCTGATTTTATCGATGTACCAAAGGATTTTTGGGCTTATAGCGCTATCCAAATCGCGGCTAGTGGTGGCTTTGTTGGCGGATTTAGCGATCGCACTTTTCGCCTTGAACGACACGTCCAGCGACTACAGGTGATTGTCTCCCTAGTAAACGGATTGGGACTACCACCTGCTGATAGCGATGTTTTAGAAATATATAGCGATCGTCATACCATTCCCGACTACGCCCGAAAAGCCGTAGCCGCTGCTACACAACAAAAAATCGTCGTCAATTACCCAGATCCCAAACTACTTGCACCTTCACGTTTAGCAACACGTGCCGAAGTTGCAGCAATGGTTTATCAGGCATTAGTTGCCATTGGGCGAACATCTGCGATTAAATCAGTCTATGTAGGGTTGCATTCCAGAACTTGACAAGTAGAATAGGAAACACTGCTTATCGGCTTGGTACTCTTGGAAAAAAAAACCATGTAGTTAAAAGCACGCTAGGCTAATATGCGATGGGTGAAAAATCTTAGACCTATTGCCGAAAGCTAATAGCCCCATGTTAACAACACTTCCAGATACTTCTGCCAACTTGGCGATCGCTTTATTAATTAACTATAGTTTTGACCTCAGTGGGTATAGTGCCAATGAGCTAGTTGAGCGTTGGCAAACGCAATACCCACTGAATTGGCTACACCTGGCAGTGATTGAGGCACTATATCAAGGTCGTTATAAAGCGGTTTCCGTGCAGCAAATTTTAGTATTTTGGCAGCGCCGGGATCAGGCTACATATCATTTCAACATGGAATTTGAACGGATGATTTGTAGCAAATTTCCTCAAAGCTTAACCTCATTTGCTGCACCAGCCCTCCCGCTACCCAAAAAAAACCCGATTGTAGAGAAAGTCACGAGTCCTCAATTACCACCTGCGAAGATTCGTAACGGCTATCAATACAGCAATACTGCAACTCTACAACTGAAAAGTTCTGAACAAAAGACATCTTTGAGTGAAGAACACGAGAAGCAGGAAGATAGAGACAATAAAACCGTCTTGAAGTCCCCCCTAACGGGGAAGTTTACCTCTTCGGCAACCCTTCAGCGATCGCCTGCTGTCAGCCAAAGGCAAACTTCACAAGAAATTCCATTGCCTTCTCCATCATCAAGCCATCATCAACGACAGCCCAAACTGCTCCCACCTGCTGCTATTCATGCCCCTATCGGGCAATTTACTCCAGAAAAAAGCGATCGCTCTGAGTCTTTTACATCTAAACTCAAGGCGATGTCTGGCGAACAGAATCCACCAGATATGGGGGGTGAGGCAGTGAAGGAGAAGAATCAATGACAAATAACTTTTTACTCTGCAACTAACTGTCTAAAACGCTCATCATCAGCAATATCATCAAAATCTAGGTCAGTTGCCGCGTCTTCTTTATACCTGGAATTAAATTCAATTGCTTGTTTGAGAGTTCCCAGAGATAGTTCAACTTGTCTTTGCAGTGCGTAACAGGCTGCTTTGTTGTAATAGGCACTAGCATAATCGGGCTTAATTTCTAAGGCTTTATTAAAACTAGCGATCGCTTCATCATCGCGTCCCAATCTTACCAAAGTATAACCGCGTTTATCCCAGATTTTGGGAGAATTTGGTTGGAATTCTAGCGCTTTATCAAAAGATGCTATTGCCTCTTCATACTGTTCTAAAGTCACTAGAGAAAGACCGCGATTTAACCAAGCTACAGCATCATCAGGCTTAATTTGTGTAGCTTTATCAAATGAAGCAAAGGCTTGTTGATGCTGTTGTAAGTTTCCAAAAGCAACGCCGCGATCGCACCAAGCTTGATGATACTCTGGTTGGAGTTTAATCGCTCGGTCGTAAGACGCGATCGCATCTTTGTAGCGTTTTAACCTTCCGAGAGTTAAGCCTCGTTTTAACCAAGTAACAGGTTCATCAGCTTGGATTTTAACTGCTTGGTTGTAAGCTGCGATCGCATCTTCATAGCGTTTTTGGGAAAACAACGCATCTCCCTGTTGTACATACTCATCAGCAGTGAATTCCGGTTGTTGTAGCTGTTCCTGCATTTCTTCTTCAACTTCCGAATTCACCGCCTCTAGGATAGATTCAGGTGTAATTTCAGTTAGTTCTTGAAGGATAAGATCCTTTCTTTCTTGGGCATCCAATTGTAAATCCGAGAGTTGAGATACAAACTCAGTTTCTAATCTTTCTAACTTCTCCAAAATGAGAATCTTTTGTTGTTGAGCATTCCATTGCAATTCGGAAAATTGTAAACTAAACTCAGAACCAGATTTTTCTAAATTTTCAATGATTATCTCTTTTCGTTTTTGAGCATCTATTTGTAATTCAGATAGTTGTTCGGCAAACTCTGACTGCAATGCTGCAAAAATCTCAAATATTTTATTTTTCTGTTCGTGAGCATCCGCCTGTAATTCAGATAATTGAGATTTAAGTTGATTATCTATTTTTCCTAAATCCTCAAGAGTAATATCTTTTTTTTGTTGAGCATTTACTTGTAATTTTGATAATTTTTCGACAAATTCTAACTGTAAATTTGTCAAACTTTCAATAACTATATCTTTTTCATTTTGAGCATCAGATAGCCATCCAGAAAGTTGAGAGGTAAACTCAGACTTTGATACTTCTAAATCAGCAACAGTTAGTTCTTGCTGCTGTTGTACACCTAACTTTAATTTAGACAATTCTTGTGTCAGAACAGATGCTAAATTTCCTAGATTTTCCAGTGCTATCTCTCTTTGTTGTTGAGCTTCTAACTCTAACTTAGATAGCCCAGAAGTAAATTTTGACTCCAATATTTTTATATTTTCTTGAGATTTTTTGAGTTGAGTTTCTAATCTACTTAATACCCCTGTTTTAGCTAAATCGAATTCCGATGTCAGGGTAGATAAGTTTTCTTGTTCGGTTTTAATTTTTTGTTGTAAACTAACCGTTTCCTGTTCTAATTCATAATTTATTTTTCTAGCTTCTTGAATAATATTTTCAGACTCTTGCTTAACGCTAGTTAACTGATTTTGTAGTTTTTCCATTCCCTGTAATTGTTGCATTGCTCTCTCAATAATTTCTCGGATTACCACCCGTCGGAGAAGCCAAAATAAAGCAATGATTGCGACTGGAAATAGACTTAATATTACTAGCCAGATATCGATTAAGATAGTTGTACGGCTAAAAGCGTTCTTAAAATCAGATTGGACTTGCTGTTGAATTCGCTTTTCGGCTCGTAGTCGTGTTAATTCTTCCCGTTCCTGATTTGATAAGACCGGAGTAGGAGTTAGTGCTGGGGAAGGTAATGGTGCAGATTGTCCACTGGCAATTCCAACGGATAACAGTAAAGGTAAAAAGACAATAGTGTTTTTTGCAATTAAAGCGAAAATAGCTTGATTTTTGCTCTTCATAACAACCATCTCAGTCTGTTGGTCAGTTTTTGAAGCGGCGGGCCTCTCTCCAATCTATAACAGAATTAAGTGGTTATATGTTGTAGAGGCAATGGAATCTATACTCAGCAGGTCTCTATATTCGCATCAGTCGCAGTAATACCAGCACTAGAGAATTCCGTTTTAGAGCGTTTGGAAAAAGCGGTTTGTTTAGTCATTGTTCATTTCTCAAACAGCAGCCTGCAATCTTAGGCTGCTGTTTAAAAAATTCAAACTAGCTGTGTCCATTGTGACCAACGACTAACGATCGTTAACTACCGACTCCCCATTAAGGGGAGTTATTTGATATCACTTATCTAGCTAAAGTGAACAACATAGTTATCCGTCGCCTGTCTGATGCAGTGCATTTGTTTCTCCGCCAAAACCAATGTTGGAGGATGGGCAGAAAATGCTTAGACTAATGTCACAATTAATGGAGAATCAGTTAAGCAAGTTGAAAGAGGAATGTCATCAAGTCTCCTTTACCCAAGCTGATGCGATCGCCTGGTCGCAATCGATGACGATTCCCCGGTAAAAGTGGCAAGTTATTAATGTAAGTACCATTAGAACTTCCCACATCTTCTACATAGTGAGCATCTCCCTCAACGCGAATATCTGCATGAATCCGCGAGACAACTTCTGAATTGGGAAATCCTGAAACGTCTATATCTGGAGGAATCCGGTCATTAGGCTTGCCGATATGAATCACAGAGAGATTTTGTGGCAATTCAATTAGGCGATCGGTTTGAACGTGGATTAACCGCGCCATAACCTGCTGCAATTGCGTTCTGGCTACAGTTGCGGTTGGAGTTGCTGGCGGGGGTACTTCAGCTTCAGAGACTGGCGGTGGTTCCAACGGTGGTGGAGTCGGAATACTTTGTCCAGAGACTACAGGTTGAGCTTCAACGGTTGGCATTGGTTCTGGGGGGCTACTTTCTGCAACAGCTCCCTGTGCGGGAGCCGATGGAGGAACTGCCATCTCTGTTGGTGGTAAAGATGAACTAGGAGGATGAGAGTTAGTAGAACCGCTTATTCCCAAAGCATCTGGTTGTAAAAGTTCTAATAGTGGATCGGGTGGAACTAATGGCGGTACTTCCACTGGAACATCGGGAGTAACTGTTGTAGCTACCGTACTATGAACGTGTGGAACTCCTGCGGAGTGAAGGTTATAGCCACACTGACCGCAGAATGCAGCATCTGCCTGCACATTTGCTCCACAACTGGGACAGTTAGTAGTCGCAGGTAACGGTGTATAACAAGCTTCACATTGGACAGCGCCATCAGGGTTGGGATGATTGCAATTAGGGCAGACGATCATCGATATTTAGCCTTTGTTCAAGATCATCATAAAATTAGGTAGGACTGGCAAGCAGAGAGCGGGCCTAGCTTTAGATTTTAGCAATTACTGCTGATGGAACGATGAATTTTGGACGTTCTTAGGGACTTCCAGAAATTAAATTATTCAATTTTGGAGCGAAGATGATCAATTAGATTCTTCCTCCCCTGCTTCCCCTGCGCCCCCTGCCTCCCCTTCTCGCCAAAGCGATGGGATATTTTTTTAGTTGGAAGTCCCTTATAGGGGAGCAGGGGGGCAGAGGAGCAGAGGGGCAGGGGGGCAGGGGGGCAAAGGAGAGAGAAGTTGTAGTAAATCTTTCCCCAATGCTCAATGCCCAATACTTGGGCTACGCTTAGTAAAAGTTCCCAATTCCCAATCTCCAATCCTCATTACCCCTTATCCCCAGAGGGGGCCCCACCTTCCCCAATCCCCAATTGTTTAACGTTGCAGTTCCAAACCAGCTGCTGCATCCAGCAGCCACCATAGTTCGCCTTGGGGCCGAATTAAGCGGGATGGGTAAGTGAAGTCATCAGCTACAGGTGCAAAGACTTGCGCCAAAGCTGGTCTTTTATTAGCACCAGCAACCATAAAAATCACACTGCGAGCAGAGTTGATGAAGGGGTATGTAAAACTTATCCGGTGATTTCCGTCTTTGTTACCCACTGTAACTAGGCGATCGCGTACTTTGAGAGCCTCTGTGTGGGGAAACAAAGATGCAGTATGTGCATCATCACCCATTCCTAGCAATACTACATCCAACGCGGGAAACTCAACCCCAGAAGAATGGAAAAATTCTTTGAGATGTTGTTCATATTTAGCAGCAGCCAGTTCTGGATTGGCTTCTAAGGTTGGTACGGGATGAATGTTAGCTGCTGGAATGTCAACACGATCTAGCCATGCACGACGCGTCATCAGCTCATTACTATCGGGGTGATCTGGTGGTACGTAACGCTCATCCCCCCAGAATATATGAATTTTATCCCAAGGCAGTTTTTGAGCAGCGTAGGCGTAGCCCGCCGAAGGCATCGCTTCGTATAACGGTTTAGGTGTACTGCCGCCAGATAAGGCGATGGTAAACCGCCCTCGCTGCTCAATAGCACTTTCTAACTTGGACAAAATTAATTCTAGCGCTCGTGCAACCAGCGCTGGCTGATCCGGTAGAACTTCAACGGTTTTGTTCATGGCTTCATCATCATATTGCTGGCTTCCAGCAATACCATACCGAACTTATTACAATCTCCCTTTTTAACTTTTGAAACATTTAACATCGTAGATTAAGTAGGCTGGAAAATGTAGATGCTCATTATCACCTTCAACACTAAGTTGTCAGTAGTCAGTCATACTAACCACCAACCACTAACTACTATCGCGCATTATTTTTATTTACATCCAGTTACTTGATACTTTGTTGATTAATGCCACAAAGGATACATTTATTAATTCTTATTAAAAATTAATAAAACTAATTAATTACAAACAATGTTTCCCAATTAGCGATCGCTTCGCGTTGGGCGATTAACAATTCCTGAATTCCCTTTTGGGCCACATCTAGCAGTTGATCCAACTGGGTGCGGCTAAAGCTACCTTCTTCGGCTGTTCCTTGGACTTCAATGATTCCCAAATGTTGATTCATTACTACATTAAAATCTACTGTTGCAGCCACATCTTCGATATAATTTAGATCCAAAAATGGCTCACCCTCCAGTAATCCTACGGAAACTGCTGCTACCTGTCCACACAGAGGCGATCGCTCTAACACGCCTTCTTGCAACAATTTAGAAATTGCATGAGCCAACGCCACAAAGGAGCCTGTAATAGCTGTTGTTCGAGTTCCGGCATCTGCTTGTAACACATCAGCATCCACAGTCAGGGTGCGTTCTCCTAATGCCTCAAAATCCACTGCTGCGCGTAAGCTACGGCCAATTAAGCGTTGAATTTCTTGCGTCCGTCCAGATAATTTCAATAATTCCCTTTCTTGGCGTTTATATGTAGCAGATGGTATCATTCGGTACTCAGCAGTTAGCCAGCCTTTACCAGTTCCTTCAAGAAACTTCGGGACTCCCTTATTAACGCTGACAGTACAAAGTACCTGAGTATCACCGCATCTTGCGAGAACAGAACCGGGGGCAAAGCGAGTGAAATTGGGGTAAAAGCTGATCGGACGTAGTTCGTAGGGAATCCGACCATCTGGACGCTGCCAAGCCATTGGAGTTGCCTCAAGATTTTTATCTAGAATACTGCCTTAAGATTACCTTAGTGTTGTAAATGGGCATCGGAAATTGGAAATTGGGAAGAATTCTTCCTAACTGATAACTTCCCCAATCGCACTTTTCTAAGCAACTGAAAGTAGAGTCAAAATATTTTGCTGTACCATATCTGGTGACTGGTCGCCATTGATCGTCAATAGGCGGCGATGACAGTCGTAATATTCGAGGATGGGGATGGTGCGATCGTAGAATAATTCGACACGGCGCTGCACGATTTCTGGTTGGTCATCTGGTAGCGATCGCCCCAACGATCGACTAACCATGACTGCTTCTGGAACTTGGAGATAAATTGCCCAATCTAGCTTTTGCCCTAAATTATCCAATAAAAAATCTAATTCTTCAGCTTGGAAAGCAGTACGAGGATAGCCTTCCAAGACCCAATCGCAGTTAATATCTGGTTGTCTGAGGCGAACCCCGATCAATTCAACGATCGCTTCGTCTGGAACTAACTCCCCTTTTTGTATATAGGGCTGTGTGTGATAGCCTAGTTCACTCAGACTAGCGTAAACCGAAAGAGAAGTCCGAGGATCGGTTTCTGAGCATCGAAATTCCGGTAGGGGCTGATAGCCAGATATTGCTTCCCGTAAAATCTCACCTGTAGAAATCAGAGGAATATCAAAGTATCTGCCAAGCCTTTGTGCTTGAGTGCTTTTCCCCGATCCTGAACCTCCCAGAATCACCAATCTCACAACAATTTACCCCTCTTGCTGTCAAATTCACTACTTACTAAGTCTGTTTTGCCCAAACAACCTAAAAATTTAACATTTAGGGATTTTCAGACCTTTTACCCAGCTTTTTTAAATCATTGGATCTGTAACAATTATGTTTTAATTTTGACGATCGCCTATAGAGAAAAGACGTAATTTTCACTCCAATAACTCTTGACTTCCACACAAACGTAGTGTTTGACTAAGAATGCAATTTGCAAGATCCACCACACTGGTGAAAAACAGATTGATTATACAGGCAGATTTGTAATAAATCCTGTCAGCAAAAATATTTAATTTATTGTATCTTTTTGAACTTTAATCTATGGTTGCCCAGCTAGAAACCTCAAGTATCAATTCAACCCCTGCCCTACCATATCCAGTTGAAGGGCTAGTGCAAGTTTTCACTAGCTCCCATCGCAACTTTTTTACGACCGTTATGGCTCAATCACTGAGAATAGCAGGACAAGGAACGCCAGTATTAATCGTACAGTTTCTTAAAGGGGGTATTCGTCAAGGACACGATCGACCCATACAATTAGGGCAAAATTTAGATTGGATTCGCTGTGATTTGCCTCGTTGTATCGATACACCACATCTAGACGATACGGAAAACCAAGCCTTACAAAAACTGTGGCAATATACACAAAATGTAGTGTGTAAGAGTAAGTATTCTCTCGTCGTATTGGATGAGTTAAGTTTAGCGATTAACTTTGGTTTAATTTCTGAAACCGAAGTTTTAGCGTTTCTGGCAAAACGCCCTCCTCACGTTGATATTATTCTCACAGGCCCAGAGATGCCTAAATCTCTCTTGGATGTGGCAGATCAAATTACAGAAATCCGTCGGAGTTATCGACCCTAAATAAAATACTCAGTTCGTGCTAATATATCGAGTCTATTTGAATTAACGTTAGCAGCGAATTTGTGATTAAGAACGATATCTGGATTACTGAAATGGCTCAAAAGGGTTTGATTTCGCCCTTTGAACCGAGCCTAATCCGAAAAGTGCAAAAAGATGAGTCTGTAGCAGTTCAACCTGTGATTAGCTACGGCTTGTCTTCTTATGGGTACGATATACGCCTTTCCTCGGCTGAGTTCCGCATTTTTCGCCATATCCCCGGAACCGTAGTTGATCCCAAAAACTTTAATCCCCAGAATTTAGAGCCAACAGCACTGCATACTGATGCCAATGGCAATTACTTTATTTTACCTGCTCATTCCTATGGACTTGGGGTTGCCCTAGAAAAGCTGGAGGTTCCTGAAAATATTACTGTAATTTGTATAGGTAAATCGACTTACGCAAGATGTGGAATAATAGCGAATCTAACACCTGCTGAAGCTGCATGGCGAGGCCATTTAACTTTAGAATTTTCCAACTCTTCCAGCGCAGACTGTCGCATTTACGCTAACGAAGGCGTGGTGCAATTACTATTTTTAGAAGGTGAACCCTGTGCCATTAGTTATGAAGCTCGTCAGGGCAAATATCAGGATCAGCAAGAAATTGTGACTTTGGCTCGTATTTAAACATCGCAACAATGGGAACTATATAATCACTGCTCTAAATCGGGATTTTTTCTAGTAGTTCTTTTTTGGTTTCAATAGTTAGTAGTTGTATAGGTTTGATAAACATAATCTGCTAATAAAAATACCACTACCTTAAACCCCCTCAGCTTTTCAATAGCGAAGAGTTCAGATGCGATCTAATCTTGCAGCGCTAAGTTTTTGTCAGTCAGAAAAGGAGGCAGAAAAAAAATTGTAAGGGCGTTTCTAATCATCATTAATAACCGGACTTCGCTTTCAAAATAGACCAATAGGTGATGTTAATAGAAGTAGATATATAAATAGGCTTACCTTTGAAATCAACAAGGGTTTTAGTTGCTGTGTTGGGATGGGCGATGAAACACTGGGGATCTATTCTGGAAAATTGCTAAAACTGTAATTTTGGGAATACCTTGTGCTATGGCGTTCACGGCATTAATACCATAACCCCTAAAGAAATCTACCGCACCCCCATCAACAATTGAGTACTACTGGAAACCTGGAGGCAACTATTTTGATGCTGACATCTAAATTTTGGTCTGTATAAATATTAGTGCCTATCACCTGGTAAAACCCGCCATGTTTTGCTTGTGCTATCCAGTTTATATCAAAGGTAACTTTATCCAACCGAAAATTGCTAGTTGACGGTCGTTTGCTGGTAGTATAAGTAGCAAAGACACTGCTATCAGTGCAGATAAAACCATATTGAATAAAATTGTGGCTACTAAGGTGATGAATTGTTGGTGATGAGGGTGATAACGGATTTATAAGACAGTATAATCTCTCTCCTATCTACCGTTGTAGCTGAATCTAAATGTACATTCTAGAATCAACTTTTGATTCACTAGCGAATAGGGCTGAATTTCGAGAGCGCGTTGAAAAGCTCGAATAGCTTCACCATACTCTCCTAGTGCCGCGTAACACAAGCCCATGCCGTGAAGTGCCCCAAAATGTATTGGATTTATCTGCACAACCATCTGACAATCTGCCAGAGATTTCCGATAATCACCAATACTGTAATAGAGAAAAGCCCGACGATTCCAGGCTTCAGCGAAATCTGGCTGTTCTTTGATTAATGCTGTCAGTGCTGTTTCGGCTTCAGCAATTTCACCTGCATCCAGTAACTTCTGACTGCGATCGATTATTTCTAGCCCATAGATTCCCTTTTGCTGAAACCAGATGCGCCAGATTTTTCTGGTTGCTTTGTCCCGAACTGTAGCATCGGGGTTTTTTAACTCTTCAAGTAAGGAATTGATAGATAAAGAATCCATAAATTTGAGATCAGTGAATATACCTTTGTATTAACTTTCTCACAAAATATATCTATTCAATCATTTTTAAAGTCATCTTTAAATTTGCGGTGATTAATCGCTATTTATGAATTTTCTGTGTTGTTGATTCTATTCAGCAATACGACTAACACCACACATGACATTTAGAGTCATAAAAACAAAAACTGACTATAGGTAGTTAAAAGCTGCCTAGTGACTAATAGCTAATAAAAAAATAATAATTATGCCCGTTTGGGATTGATATGGAATTAGCAAGCACTTTAGCATTGCAGAAACACGATTGCACTGCGATCTGCATTGGTAGGTATTTTGCTGCTAATTGTCGCTGATTCCAAGCCGTAGCTACCTAGATCGGTTCATGATGAAGGCAATGATTCGGATGCGTTTTGCTTAGAGATATACACCTGCTGCTTACTCACTGTACCGAAAAGGATCAACGGTTTTTGTGAGAGACATTTTGATGTGCTGCTGTATACTGCCCAACTCGATCGCTACTTGGATAATATAGTTATATTATTCCTGGGTTGGGAGATAAAAGCGATCGCTGGTTTAGCACAAGATAAGATGATTGATGCAGTCATTAACTGAATACTACACGAATCACTGATTTACAAATTTTACCCACGTTAAAATTAAGAATGTTTTCAAATAAAGTCTTAACAATTCAAAATGACGCTCGCCTGACTCGCTAACGCCGCGCTAACAAAATTCAAACATTTTAGACAATTTCAAACGTTCGCGTAGCGTCTCCCCTTTTCCCTTTGGGAGAGGCTAACGCCAAGGGATAAGAGGAGTAACTCCGGGGGATTTAAACCCTGACTGAAACTGGGGCTACCTGTAGAGATAGGGGTCTTGAACCCTTTTATTTACGATCAATAAAACATCATATTGATCTACTAAATTTATATACAACATTAATAATTATTCATGACTAATTTATAAAGATCCACTATAATGTTGAATATTTCGATTCCCAGATGATAACGATAAATATTACATTATAAATGCTAATGATACAAGCTGATATTGGGAAATTAGAAACAGAGATATCACAGCAGATTGTAAAATTATATAATCAGAGAACAGGTAAGTCTCCAAGCCAAATTATTTGTCATTTTTTAGATGCTGAAATTGTAATTTCCCTAGAAAATTCTGTTACCCAAGCTGAATACACTCTACTGAAAGAAGGTTATGCTACTTTAGCCGAACAAGTACGCTTGTATTTAGAAACAATTATTAAACCAGAGTTGAAAAGTTTGATTGAGTTAATTATTGGTCAACCTGTCCTTGAGCTCATGACCAATACAAATTTAGCAGCTGGCCGGACTGGGATTATTGTGGTTTTCAATCAATTACCTGATGTTCCTAATCCCGAATCTCTTACCAAGATAAATTTAAATAATTTAGCTGACTGATATGACGACTAATTACCATTTCTAATTGATTAAAATCATAGGGTTTAGTAATGCAATCATCAAATCCTGCGAGCATACTGAATTCATCATCCTGTACCACTGTTAGAGGTGTTAATGCAATGATTGGGATAGTCGCAGTTTTTGTATCGTGTTTGAGATCGTCAATGACTCGGTTCGCACCCAAATTAGATAGCATTATATCTAGAAGAATTACATCTGGTTGATGAGTTTGTGCCAATATTACAGCCCTCACTCCTTGTTTGGTACAAATGCATGAAAAATTTAATATTCCTAGATGAGAATTAAGTAACTCTAAATCATGTAGACTCTGTTCTACAATCAAAATTAAAGGCTGTCCATTCATCAGTAGTGATTCCTGTCCAAGAAAGGCTAGGCATAAAGACTCAGCCCATCAGGAAAACCAAGAGGTCTTTTTTCTGGCAAGTGCTTAAGTAAATATACGATGATGTGTTCAGGAGATTAACTAAAGCATTAATCAAATGAATAGGCTGGTGTATAATCAATTTTGTTATGCATCTACACTGAATTTAAAGAAAAATATAACACTTTAATATCAAGCAAATAGTATCATAGATGACGTATATACTTGCAAATATCGACAAAATAATTTGTATCTCGCAGAGCGCGTCTGTAAACCTATATCCTTAATAACCTTTTACTTTATCTTGTAACTGACGTGCAAATGCGA
>NZ_JBALDK010000253.1:0-16524 GCF_036917455.1 Nostoc sp.
TTGAGTAAATTTTGCACAAAACTTAAGGTGACACCAAAGTTTTTAGCCAGTTTTCGCTGGGAAATGTCACCGCAGGCATAAGCATCAACAACTTTTTTCAGTACTGATTCTTGTACCTGCGCCACCACATCATTACCCGAAACTTGCCATTCTCTAGCAAAATCGGAAACTACTCCGTCTTCTATAACGCTGACATCTGTTGAAAGATATTTAATCTCTTGGGCTGGTTTCCAAAAAGTAATTGATGTTTCCGCCCAATCAAAAAATTGGGGTAGGTTCTCTGGGCCTTGTTCTCCCCGTAATAAAGAAGTTAAGTACATACGGGACATACCAATGCGAAGGGCTTCTGGTACTTGACTTCGCTTTTCTAGATCCAGTTTTTCCCACTGCACCACGCCAGTAGCCAGATACCGCAGAGTGTCCGTCACAGATATATCTAGAGAGCGTGCTTCTGGCTCAGATGTGAGTAAATGAAGACTGCGGGCGCTGTGCTTATCCCATTCAACATCAATACCTCGGATAGTTTGTAACCAGCGCTGAACTGTTGCTTTCTGACGTGGTTGCATTCCGAGTTCTTGACACAACTCTTCTAGAGTTGGCCCTTGTTTATGGATGCTGAACCATTGCTGAAGTGTATCCAGAATTTTTTGTCGGTGTTTGGTGATTTTCATTGTTCACCCTCCTGTTTAGGAGAAGTGTGACACCCACCAAACTGGCATGTCAATCACCTGTTTCTATGTTTCCACTAAGTTTCCAAAGTTTCTACTTTACCAATATTGAATGGAAATGTCCCTCAAGACTCAACTAAGTACAAATCCCCATAAAAATGAGTTGGAATTCTGTTTTTTGTAGCTTAGGTTTTGTTCATCAGCCCAACTTTCAATTGGGGTTTTCGACCTTTATTAATGACGGTGTGTACTAAGAGATAAAATTTCCCAGTCTCTTTTGCGATTAATTCAGTACTGATTTACGTTGTTCTCGCTATGACAGATGGTTATGAGTTCGGCTATGCATTGTTCAGCATAAATAGCTAGTTTTTGTTGCAAAAGCTAAAGATTATGTGCAATTCAAGAGTTATGTAAAAAACAAAAATAACCTGTATGTAACAGAGATGTGAAAAAAATCATGCGTACAAATACTGAATTGTGGAGTTCGACCCCTCACAAGTTCAGTGAAACGACGATGGCTTATTCTTCCCCGACTAAGCAAAATAATAACAGCTTAGAAGAAAATATACGCAACTCTATTTTCTCAGGAATAGGAGTTACAACAAGGGAATGTATATGGCAACAAGTGAGTCCTCTTTACGAACTGATGGTATAGAATTATTACACTTGTACCACCAGAATCCTTCTATTAAACTTCGTAATAAACTTGTACAGTTACATACTGGCTTAGTACGGAAGATGGCTCATAAATTCAGCCATCAATGTAATGAACCTTATGAAGATTTAGAACAAATTGGGTATTTTGGTTTGATTAGGGCTATTGAGCGTTTCGACCCTAGCCAAGGATATGCTTTTAGTTCCTTTGCAGTGCCATATATTCGTGGAGAGATGCTGCACTTTTTGCGCGATCGCAGTACTCTATTAAAAATCCCCCGTCGTTGGCAAGAGTTATACAATGAAGGGCAAAAGATTCGCAAGGACTTGGCAATGTCTTTAGGTCGCCAGCCCAAGGATGCTGAAATTGCTAGCCATCTCCGGGTATCTGTGCAAGAATGGCAAGAAACCAAGTTAGCTGCTCAAAATCGGATGCCTTTGAGTTTAGATGCAACCGCAGTTAACTATGTTGATTGTCAAATAACCTTGGGTGAAGCGCTTCCTTGTCCTCGTTCTCATGTCCTCCTACAACAGGAAGAAGAACGCCAACAACTGCAAGGTGCAATCAATATGTTGGAAGAAAAGCCCCGCATGGCAGTTGAAATGGTATTTTTAAAAGAACTTTCTCGCAAAGATGCCGCTAAAAATATTGGCACTAGTCCAATGACAGTAACACGGTATCTGCAAAAGGGAATTCAAGATTTGATTTACTATTTACAACCACAGGTAATGCCCACTGGATCGTAGTCATTAGTCAATGATCAGTAGTTAGTAGAAAAGCAACTGACAAATGACAAATGACTAATTATCTAGATTTTAAATCAGCGATCGCACCTTTGGTCATAGCAGCAATAGCTTGGTCTGTCGCTTTTGGCAAATGATAATATTTACCGCCTGCTGTTTGCGATAATTCTTTAGCAAAGCCAGTAGACACAAATTTACTTTCGGTATCAATTACTAATAGTTGCATCCCCAAAGCACGAATTCTAGCAGCAATTTCTAATAATTCTCCTTTGATATCTGGCTTTTCTCCTGGTTCTAGCTGTTCACCCAAAGAACGCGCTAAGGGAATATTACCCCGCCCATCGGTGATTGCTACAAGGACAACTTGCCCAATATCTCCACTCATCTGGGCATTTAAGCCGACGCGCACAGCTTGAGTTAAACCATGCGCTAAGGGCGAACCTCCACCACAGGGCAACCTTTCCAAACGGTTACGCGCTAAAGCAATAGAACGTGTTGGAGGCAATAATACCTCTGCCTGTTCTCCCCGGAAAGGAATTAATGCTATTTGATCGCGATTTTGATAAGCTTCTGTTAAGAGTTGCATCACCGCACCTTTAGCCGATTGCATTCGATTCAGGGCCATTGAACCAGAAGCATCTACCACAAATACTACCAACGCCCCGGCTTTGCGTACCAGGCGTTTCGAGCGAATATCAGGTTGTTCGACAATAACTTTTCTATCTGGTTGTCTTTCTCTGCGTGCTTTTTGATAAGGAGCGGCTGCTCTTAAGGTAGCATCTACTGCAATGCGTCGCGCTTTCCCCTTGGGTAACATCGGCTTAATGTAGCGTCCCCTGTCATCGGAAAAAATGACACTGCGACTACCAGATTTACCTTGCCGCTTCGCCGTTTGAGTAAAATACAGCACGCTGTCATCAAGGATTATCCCTTCTGGATCAAAGATAAACTCTTCCGGGATGTCGGGGGGTTCTTGCTCTTGATTTTCTTCCTGTTCTTCTTGTTCCTCTTCAGATTCGTCTTGGGGTTCTTCTTGATTCTGTTGCGGTGGCGGTGGAGGAGGTGGTGGTGCTTGTTCGGGTGGTGGTGTCTGCACAACTGTGGCGCGTGGTACAATCACCAGTTCTACAGCCCGGCGCAAATCTTCGGCATTGACTGTTGTCCGTCCCTCCAAAGCCGCCGCCGCTTTTGCAACCCGCGTGGCGAATAACTCGGCGCGATGTCCCTGAACTCCTCCGCGAATGGACTCATCGACCAAGTAAGCAATTTGTTCATGGGTGATGATGACTTCTTTCAACCATTCCCGTGCCAAAATGATTTGGGTTTTGAGGGAGTCTAAATCTTCGTTGTACTGTTTGAGGAAATCTTGGGGAGATTTAGAATAAGCGATCGCAACTTCAACTGCCTCTACCCTTTGATCTAAGCCGAGTACACCGTCAGCAGAGAGTGCGATCGCAATTCTATCTAATAAATGCTCCCGTAATCCGCCTTCTTCTGGATTGTAGGTGGCAATAAATAGGGATTTACACGGATGCTGAAAACTAATTCCTTCTCGTTCAATCTGGTTGCGTCCCTCAGATAATACTGTTAGAAGCTGATTTGATATTTGGTCATCTAATAAATTAATTTCATCTACGTACAGTACACCCCGGTTTGCTGTAGCGAGTAATCCCGGCTGAAAAATAGTATCACCTTGTTTTACCGACTTCTCAACATCTACTGAACCCAGGAGTCGGTCTTCTGTGATACCTAGAGGAATTTGCAAAAAAGGCGCGGGAATGATTTCGACGGGAACATCTTGAATATCTTTGTCTGCGTACTCCGCCAAAAGTTGATCGTCCCATTGTTCTGGGTGATTGGGATCGCAATTACTGATTGAACCTTTGACAACTTCGATGGGCGGTAGTAGAGCGTGGATAGCACGAGCCATTACAGATTTTGCCGTACCGCGACGACCTGCGATCGCTACTCCCCCTAAACCAGGATCGACTGCTGCTAACAGCAAGGCTAGTTTAATTGCTTCTTGACCGACTACGGCAGTCAAGGGAAAGGCAGTGATGCTGGGATTGATAGTAGGCGCAGGCATTGTTTGCTTTCATAGCGAGTCTTGGCCTTTAGCATACCAATTTCTGGCACATTTAGAATAGGGATTATGGCAATGAGACAAAGGTAAGGTTATGAGTATTGCTCAGGCTAAACGCTTCACACTGGATGAATACCACAGGCTTGGAGAATTGGGCTTTTTCCATGAAGATGACCACATTGAATTAATCAACGGGGAAATTATTGAAATGGCATCCAAAGGTAAAGCCCATGAAACTTGTTTAAGGAATTTGTGGAAACGACTCCCAAAAATTGTCGGAGATAGAGCAACTTTGCAATCTCAAGCCCCGATTACTTTGCCACCTAACAGCGAACCTGAACCGGATTTTGCAATTGTTCAAAACCGAGATGATAATTATCTATCGTCTCACCCTAAACCTACTGATATTTTATTAATAATGGAAGTTTCCGATTCTTCTTTAGCTTATGACCAAGATGTAAAAATACCTCTTTATGCTAAAGCAGGTATTGCTGATTATTGGATATTCAATTTATTCGATAATTATTTGGAAGCTTATAGTGAACCTTATCAGGATAATCAAGGTAAACATGGTTGTTTAAATAAGCGAATTATATTGTCAAATCAGGTAATAAGTTTTCCTTGCTTTCCTGATTTATCTCTTGATTTAAGTAAAGTATTTCCGCCAAAGCTGAATTTTTAAATTTTGTTATGTAGCAATCCTGAATTACTGAATAACGAGAAGAAAATTTTAGGTATTTTATATAGTGCGATCGCGCAAAGTAAGGTATAAAATATTTGTTAGCTTGAATATTGTTGACACCGCTATTTAATTATCGTGGGAACCATACAAATAAAATACTTCAATGGCTATTAGTAATCGCAACAGAATCGAGACTGCTTTAATTTATTTAAATCAGGGTTTACACCCCTATGTTGAGCAGCAAATGCAGACAGTCCACGGTGAACGCTGGCTGAAAATAGCTACATCCTGTCTATCTGATAACCAAAGTATAAAGCGCGATCCAGAAGACATTCTGCACGACGATATTTCTGAATTACTAAAAGTAATAATTGGACAGTGGAGTCAGGTTTTTAAAATAAAATTAGGTCATGGAGAACGTGCCTTAATTAGCGAAATTATTGAAGTTCGTAATAAATGGGCGCATGAAATTAATGGAAAACGTTTCTCTACTGATGATACTTATCGCGCACTTGATAGTATTGCTCGACTTCTCAAAGCCATTTCAGCATCAGAGGCAGATATTGTAGAAAAGCACAAGCAAGAAGTTTTGCGATCTCTTTCTCCAAAACAAGCTGAAGAAGTACGCATCAGAGAAAGCTTGGATGAATTACTAAAACAATTACCTTTTCAAGATGCTTCTCTCCTGCTTCGCGCACTGACTCACACATCGTATATACATGAAAATCCTAATTCAGGTGAAGATAATGAGCGACTTGAGTTTTTAGGTGATGCTTTACTAAATTTTTTAAGTGGTGAGTATCTTTATCGTCGCTATCCTGATAAAAAAGAGGGCGAACTAACACCTTTGCGTTCTCGGTTAGTCGATAAGCCGCAGTTAGCAAAATTTGCTGTTAGTTTAAGCCTGGGTAAATGGATGCGACTAGGTAACGGTGCAGAAAAAGATGGAGGACGCACACAATCTAGATTGCTAAGTAACACTTTTGAAGCAATTATCGGCGCATATTTTTTAGATTCGGGAACTGAGTTAGTACGGGATTTTGTAGAACCATTGTTTGATTCAGTGATAGCTGAAAATCTATCTATTTCTCAAAAACCTGATACTAACTCCAATAATTTTGTAGTTGTAGACTCAAAAAACCGCTTTCAAGAATGGGTGCAACGCAACGTTACTCCAAATCCTCCCAAATATTTTACAGAACAAATAGGGGGCCCTTCTCACGCGCCTGAATTCATCGCCAAAGTATTTGTGGATGAAGAAAAAGAACCACGGGGAATAGGTAAGGGACGCAATAAGAAAGATGCTGAGAAAGCTGCTGCTGAGGATGCGCTAGCTAAGTTAAAAAAACAAGGGTTGTTGTAAAAATGTTTTTTGATTTCACGCAGAGGCGTAGAGAATAATTTTACGTCTTGGCGCGAAATCAACTTTCTATTTGTAAGGGTAAAATTACTGTGAAAGTAGAACCAACTCTCACCTCAGAAACTAAGTTAATTGTACCTTGGAGGAGTTTTACTAACCGCGAAACGATCGCTAGCCCCAATCCTGTACTATCGGGTAGATAAGGACGATCGCTAGAACTAACGCGAAAGTAGGGTTCAAATATCTGGGCTTGGTTTTCTGATGCAATGCCAATTCCAGTGTCACAAACTGCGATCGCGCATCTTTCCTTATCCAACACCTGACACATTATAATAACAGTCCCCGACTCTGTATAGCGAATCGCATTACTAATAAGATTTGTAACAATCTGTTGGCATTGAAAAGGATCTGTGATTAATTCTTTGGGAGCGCGATCGCAATCTACTACGACTTTTAAACTTTTCCCAGCAGCTAAAGGTTCCAACATTTCACAGACATTATTGATTAATTCACGCACATCAGTGGGTGCCAGTTGGAGTTTTATCTGCCCTGCCTCATACCGCGAAAGTTCTAATACATCATTGATTAGGTGGAGTAATTGTCTCCCGTTACGTAGTACCCGCTCAATATGTTCGAGATTGGCAGAGTTGTCTTTTATCTCAGTTTTTCGTCGTTGTTGGCGTAAAAACAGATCCGAGTAACCAATGATGGAAGTTAGGGGATGCTTCAATTCATGGGCCAGTTGCGAAAGATACTCTTGATTTGCGCTAATCAAGCGCGTGAGTTCCTCATTATGGAGCGTTAGTGATGACTGCAACTGCTGTAATTCTCGTAAGCGTTGCTCAACATAACTCTTGAAACACCGAGCGATCGCTTCGTCTATGATAGCGTCAACCAAACGCATAGAACGAATTATATCTACAGGCGTTCCCTTCAATAAATCTGCTTGTAGAGCATCAAATATTACTGTTCGCAGCAGATGATATTCTCTGGCAATTTCTGCTGGATCGTAACCTTGTTCCGCTCGAATAGCTCCATGCTGAAAGCTGGCAGTAACTATCGACTGAACATCATTATCCTGGGATTTTGAAAGCACTGTCACCATTGCTTGTAAAACATTAGGGATATGATCCTTTACTGCTGTATAAGATAGGTCATCAGCACTTTCAATCCGTCTATCCTTGCGAACTGCTGTAACCCATTTATCAAGGATGGTGTCCGTTTTTTCAGCCAGTACTTGACTAAAATCCATTATGTTAAATTCAGCTAAGAGATAGATGAGCAAACTGCCATATCCAATTAGTCTAGCGAGTGCAGTGGTTTTTTACCAGGTGCAAGAATTTCATTCACCTACCAAAAGGAATATATTATAAATATTTTTTTATCTAACCTTATTTGTTGGTTAAATAAAACTCTCTCAGTATAATCCAGCTTAAAATTAAGAAATATTAATTAAACACGTAACAATCTTTATGCTTGACTAGGCTATATTGTTTAGCTTTCTGGGCAGGGATTTCACCCAAAATTCAACTATAAATACGAATTATAACTAGTACCATAGGTCAAGTAAAAATCTTTAATTGCAGCATAAAATCTAACTATATTTATCATAAGATAGATGGCTTTTACTGAGCAGCAATGTTATATTATGCATAATTTAGTAATCCATTAGAGTAAGTCAGCCTAATTCAGCGTGTTACAGTGCATAACGCTGGAGCGGAGGAACCAAATTGTGGGGCGTATCTCATCTAAAGTGGGGAGTTGAGAATGAGGAGTTAGAAATTATTAATATTTAACTCATAACTTATAACTCATAACTCATTACTTTCTTGTGAAGGGCATCTCTCAGCCCTAGCCCGTCAGCTAACTTCGTAGGCATTGAGAGGAGACTGAAGAGACGGCATTTTTACCATGTTCCGATCTCATCGGTGTCCAAGGCTGGTACTGCTCGGATTTTTTGTACCTGCACTTAAATCTGTTGAGGTCGTAAATGATATTTCAATTAAATTTTGTTGCGATCGCAGCGATCGCAACACAAGCTGCGTGGAAAAAAACAAAACCTGTAATCCTCAGAGATGTATTTATTCTACCTGCATTGGGCTTCTTAGGAATCATCTTATTGTGGTGGATTATTGCACTTGCCAACCACGAATTGATGCCCACCCCACCAGAAGCGCTAATCGCCAATCTGGACTACATCTTAAATCCCTTCTACCAAAGAGGCCCAGGTAACTTAGGAATTGGTTGGTTGTTGATTGCAAGTCTGCGTCGCGTATTACTGGGTTTTTTATTAGGTGCGGTAGTAGCGATTCCTCTGGGTTTTCTCATTGGGATGTCCAGATCGGCAATGTTAGCGCTCAATCCCATCATTCAAATTTTTAAACCTGTATCGCCTTTAGCTTGGCTGCCCATCGCCTTAGCAATTTTCAATTTAGCAGATCCTTCAGCCATTTTTGTAATTTTCATTACCTCACTATGGCCGACAATTATTAATACCGCTTTAGGAGTTTCTAGCGTTTCCAAAGATTATTTAGATGTGGCACGAGTGCTAGAAATGCCCCGTTGGAGGCGGATTACCAAAATCATTTGGCCAGCAAGTTTACCGTATATTTTTACAGGTTTACGAATTAGTTTAGGCATTGCTTGGTTAGTAATCGTTGCCGTAGAAATGCTAACAGGCGGTATTGGTATCGGCTTTTTCGTCTGGGATGAATGGAGTCGTTTAAACTTGAGTTCAGTCTTTTTAGCTGTGTTCATAATTGGCTTAACTGGGTTAATTTTGGATTCCGCTGTGGGCAAAATCGAAGAATTCGTAACCCATCGCCCGAAAACTTCCAACTAACAATATCAAAACAGCAAGATGTAATCAGAATCTGCGCTTTTGCATGAGCAACTAATCACCAATGGAGCTACAAAAATGGGTGATATAAACTGGAATCGACGAGATTTTATCAAAGGAATAGGAGCAACCACAACCGGCATAGCGCTGTCTTCCTGTGGAATTTCAGGAGATAGATCAGCTAAAGGATTAACTGAAGAAGCCTTAGCTGTACAACCAGTAATTAGATCGCAAGACTTAGAAAAATCTGACCTTACTGTTGGTTACGTTCCCGTTAATGATTGTGCGCCATTTGCGATCGCCTGGAAAAAAGGTTTCTTCCGCAAATATGGTTTGAACGTCACACTTAACCGCGAGGCTAGCTGGGCCACCTCCCGCGACGGTTTAATTTTTGGTCGTCTAGATGCTGCACCCGTCGTATCTGGTGCTGTCACCAATGCTAGAATTGGAGCCGAAGGCGCACGCCACGCCCCCTTGTGTGCGGCCATGACCATTCACCGCCACGGTAATGCCATGACTATGAATAAAGCCATGTGGGACTTTGGGCTGCGTCCGTGGTATGAATATCAAGAAAAATATGGCGATGGTGCTTTAGAAGCCTTTGGACGCGATTTTCGAGGCTACTTTGACAAGCAACCGCCAGAAAACAGAGTTTGGGCGGTTGTATTAAGTTCCGCCATTTACGAATATTTTGTCCGCTACTTATCCGCCGCCGCCGGAGTCGATCCTTTAAAAGAGTTTCGCGTCATCATCGTTCCGCCTCCCCAAATGGTGACAAACGTGCGGATTGGTGCAATGCAAGCTTACATGGTTGCAGAACCCTGGAATACACGAGCAATAACAGGTAACGAAAACATCGGTTTTACCTTTGCACAAGGCAAAGAAGTCTGGTTAGGACACCCAGATCGACTTTTAGGGGTGATGGAATCTTTCATCGATAAATATCCCAAAACCTATCGTTCCCTAGTCAAGGCGATGATTGAAGCTTGCCAATATTGCAGCAAAGCAGAAAACCGCCAAGAAGTAGCCGAACTGCTTACAGAACGTTCCTTTACAGGTGCAAAACCCAAAAAGAAAGATGCCCCAATTGCGAAGTTTACAAGTCCGGGAATTCTCGGAAATTACAACTATGGCGGCTTTGATGGTAAAGACCGCACCATCAAAGCTGCTGACACCACGATTTTCTTCGATATTCCTGACAACCTTCCCAAACAACCAGAAGAACACTCTACATTCTTATGGAGATCGAGAAGTCTCTGGTTAATGACACAAGCAGCGCGGTGGGGACAAATAAAAAAATTACCCAAAAATGCTGAAAAAATAGCAGAACAGGGCTGGAGAACAGATTTATATCGGGAGATAGCATCTGAAATGGGCATCAAATGTCCCAAGGATGATTACAAGGTCGAACCACCAGAAGTATTTATAGATAAGAAAGGCTTCGACCCCAGCGATCCTGTGGGTTATCTAAATAGTTTTGCCATCAGGGCTAACGCTCCCACTAAATTTTTCATGTCTTAAGCTGTCGTGCATTTAATTTGCACAACTAGGGTACTCAAGTTGCTCAACCCACAAAAGATTTATTTTTTGGAGGATGCGAATTAAAAAATTTTGGCTGAAATGCCAAGTTCAAATATTGACTGATGACTAAATTATTTCGGGAGCATTTTGATGATGGAATATACCTCATTACCTATTAATACCCAAACCGAAGTTTTACCCCATACTGGATTTTTAGAAATTGAAAATTTAGTCAAGTCTTATCCGACACCTGATAAAGAGAACTTTGTCGTTTTAGATGGAGTCAATCTAACGATTAGTGAAGATGAGTATATTTCTGTAATTGGTCACTCAGGTTGTGGGAAATCAACCCTACTAAAGATAGTAGCTGGTTTAGAAAAAGCCACATCAGGCTCAGTCCGGCTAGATGGAAAAGAAATCCGTCAGCCAGGAGCAGAGCGGATGATGGTATTTCAGAACTATTCGCTGTTACCTTGGTTAACAGTACGCGAGAATATCCGTTTAGCTGTGGATGAAGTGCTAAAAAATGCTAATCGGGCTGAGAAAATTAGCATTGTAAATGAACACTTGGCAATGGTAAACTTGACGGCGGCAGCTGACAAATATCCTGATGAAATCTCTGGAGGGATGAAACAACGAGTAGGTATTGCCAGAGCTTTAGCAATTCGTCCTCAAATGTTGCTGATGGATGAACCTTTTGGGGCACTTGATGCGCTAACTCGTGGCAAATTGCAACGGCAGGTATTGGATATTTGGGAAAGTAATCGTCAAGCAGTGATGATGATTACTCACGATGTAGACGAAGCAATTTATATGTCAGATCGCATCGTCTTGATGACCAATGGCCCATCTGCTAGTATAGGAGAGATATTAGAAGTTCCTTTTGAACATCCACGCGATCGCGCTGCCATGCGAAACTCAAAAGAATATTTTGAACTCCGCAACCACGCCCTAAATTTCCTTGATCGCTATTTTGCCCAAGACGAGTAAATTAGACTATCATTTTTTTAGTGGGTAGCCTAATTCAAATTCATGAAAGCTGGATTTGGAACGGAGGAACCAATATTTGGGGCTAATCTTATGAGAGACACCTTCCAGTCTTAGCCCGTCAGCTAACTCCGTAGGCAATGGAAGGAACCCCCAAGACTTTGGCTGTAATACAGTTATTATTGGGGTTTCCTGGACTGATTTAAGATTTGCAATTTTGGTTATCGTCACTCAATCCAAAATCCAAAATCCAAAATCTGTCCCCCTGCTTCTCATTGTTAATTCATTTCATTGGGAGAAGTAAAGCTGTGCAAATCAAGCCAATGTTAGCACGTCTGCAAAGTGCCACAGGTCGAGATGACTTAATTGAACAAATGGTACTGCTACCAGAACCAAAAAAACCTTTTTTTAAAAAACCTCAAGAAGCAAAAGCAGTTAATTTAATTGTTGCTTATGACGCATCTCCTAACAGTCATACGGCACTAGATATTGCCTTCTGGATTGCCCATCAAACCCGTTTAGCTACTAATGCAGAAGTCACCGTTCAAGCTGTTTATGTGGTAGAAGATAATCAAAGTAATCAATATCCAAATCTTTTGAGCTTTCCAACACAACAGTCTTCATTAGAATGTCAAATTAGTGAAGGCTCAAACTCTATCACACAGGTATTAACTCAACCCAAATTGCAGACAGTGGTAACTCCCCTGCAACAAGCAGATATAATTCTCTGGCAAGCTCGGAGTCTAGCTGAAGAATGGCAGGGTTCTTTCAAATCTCATTTGCGTTTTGGCTGCATTTCTACAGAACTTCACAAAGTTGTTGAATCCGAAGCCGCCGATATTCTGTTTCTAGGTTGCAACTCTATCAATCATCGGATGATTGAAGCGTTAGGTTCTAATTTTCCTTGTGCTGTTTTAGGTATTCCCAGTTGTATTGATGAATAATCCCTGTTTAAAATTACGGTAATCTTAGTCATAGAAAAGTCACCTAAAAGTAGGTGGCTTTTTTAGATCCTACATTCCGTAGGTTGCTCAACAAAGTAGATAATATTTTTGACAAGCAGAATCAAGAAACTATAGTATAAACTTTGGTTCATGAGTGAGGTTAGAAATAAGCTTGACCTCAGAAACGACAACTAGATGAACAGCTTGAAAACAATTGAGAAATCATGCTGTGCGTCCCCACCAACCTATTTATATCAACGTTTAAAGCAAAATAGTATAATAAGCCTCTTCGCGTTAGTATAAAATATTTAATTACGCTCGTGGAATAATAGACTGTAAAGCGATCGCCTGAAATACTGGCAACACCTAAAACCAGGGTTTTTGTGAAGAATATTTACGTATGTTAATATTGCTTGGTTTAGGTACAGATATTCAGTATGGTTCCAATAAAGACTGTTCTCAAAGATTCAGAGGAAGTCACTCGGTTGTTTTCTCATCTCGAATTTGATGGAAAAAAGCTCAGTCATCAACCGGGTAGTGTATTGGGAAGTACTGCATTAATTGCGGGAACCACAGTTGGGGCAGGAATTCTCGCCCTACCAGCCGTTACCCTGCCATCTGGGATTGTGCCATCCACATCTGGACTGATTGCTGTTTGGCTCTACGCTTTAGTTTCTGGGTTACTAGTTGCAGATGTTACCTTAAACACGATGCGAACAGAAGGGCGTGCGAGTATCGGTTTTATGGGAGTTGTCGAGAAAATCCTTGGTAAATTGGGAGCGCGACTTACAGGCGGCGCATATTTATTTATGCACTATGCTCTTTTGGTGGCATACATTACCGAAGGTGGAGAAATCTTAGCTTATGCGGCGGCAAAAATTGGGGGTGTGCAGATATTGCCTACATGGGTGGGCACCACGACTTTCACACTTTTATTTGGTGGCATTATGTATCTTGGGCGAGAAAAGTTTATTGAAAAATTAAACAGCGCTTTTGTCGGAATTGTCATCGTTTCTTTCTTGGGACTCTTGTTTTTTGCGAGTAGGCGCATTCAGAGTACCCAACTGTTATTTCAGAATTGGAGTGCCCTTGGTAGTGCCATTTCAGTGATGTCTGTGGCACTATTTTTTCAAAATGTTGTGCCTCTGGTTGTAACGCAACTTGAAGGAGATGTTCGCAAAATTCGTCAGTCTATCTTAATGGGTTCTGTAATTCCTCTAATTATGTTCTTGGCGTGGAATGCCGTAATTTTAGGAAGCGTCACCCCCGATATACTACATGGCACATCTGACGGTAGAACTGTTCTGGTCGATCCATTACAAATTCTCCGAGCAGGTGGAGCGGGAGAATGGTTAGGAGTACTAGTATCCATTTTTTCAGAGTTTGCGATCGCTACATCATTCATTGGATTTGTATATGGTTTGCTGGATTTGTTCAAAGATATTTTCTCCATCACACAGGGCAAATTTTCTAGTCGCCTCCCTCTATATTCCCTAGTTCTTTTCCCTCCGATGACTCTCGGAACGCTCAATCCCAGCATCTTTTTTACTGCCCTAGATTACACTGGAACGTTCAGTGTCTCAGTTCTAGGTGGAATTATTCCGGCGTTAATGAGTTGGAAGCAAGATCAAGCACAAGAAAAATCAGATAGTACAAATCAACCACTCGTCCCTGGTGGGAAGGTGACGCTGATTGTGATGATTGGAGTGGCATTAGCCATGATGGGAAGACAAATTCTGTCAATTTACTAAAAATCTTGATGTAACATTATAAATATATACTTGTAGTATAATTCCTACCCACCACAATCTTATGAGTGATACTCGCCTCGTCCAAATCAGCAAATATCTCAGCAAATATCTGCGACATACACCAGATGCAATTGGAATTAAACTTGCTCCTGGTGGTTGGATTGCTGTTGATGAACTACTTACCGCTTGTGCTAAAAACAAGTTTCCGATTACCCGTCAGGAATTAGAGGTGGTAGTTGAATACAACGAGAAACAACGCTTTTCTTTTGATTCTACAGGTACTCTAATTCGTGCTAACCAAGGACATAGTGTAAAAGTCGATTTACAGTTAGAACCTGTTACTCCCCCAGATCAGCTTTATCACGGTACGGGACGCAAATCTGTAGAGTCAATTTTGCAAACGGGACTTAGCAAAATGTCACGACATCATGTCCATTTATCGAAGGATATTGCAACAGCACAAACTGTTGGTGCAAGACATGGAAAAGCAGTAGTTTTTATTGTAAATACTGCGGCAATGCATCAGGCGGGTTACATCTTCTATTGTTCTGCTAATGGTGTTTGGTTAGTAGATCGTGTGCCACCTGAGTATCTAGAAAGAATTTGATTTTTTAGAGAAAGTCAGAATCACTGATGCTGGAGATTGGTGGAAGTGAGGTAAAGCGTACTTTAGCAAATGTACCGCACTCAGCAAAGTCAAGTTGATCGAAGTTTCCCAGGATGCCAAATCCATATCATCAAAAAGTACCTGCGGCATTGGTAACAAGGATATCCAACCCGCCGAATTTTTCCACTGTAGTATTAACTACCCGCTCAATATCTGCTTAACTGGTAAGGTTTGCACGCAGAGATAGCACCTCTGTACCTATTTCGCTTGCAATCTCCGCAGCAGTTTGGTCGATTAACTCACTGCGGGCGCAGATGGCAATTTTACGGGCAAATTGCCTTTTTGCCAAAACCTTTACTAGCAGCTGTCACTAAGGCGACTTTGCCACGGAGTTGCAAATCCATAATCTTGATTCTGCTTGTTTAGAGTAACTTGAAGCCGAGTTGATTGAGAACTTCACGCAAGCGATCGCGTCCTTTCAATGATTCAACAGTGGCGATCCTTTGGGCTGAGTGTTCTGACCAATCACCAGCAACATTCATCTTTTGTTCAGTATAGAATTCTTTGATGATGTCATTGTAATGAGCGATCGCTTCTTCTTGCTCCGCCAATTTATAAGTTTCACGGTGCAGAACAGCTGATTGTGGCAACCTTGGCTTAATCGCTGCTTCTACCTCTGGATTTGGATAGCCTACACATAACCCAAATACAGCAAACACAGAGGAAGGTAAATTTAATATCTCTGCTACCTCTTTCGGGTGGTTGCGGATTGCGCCAATATATACTGTTCCTAAACCGAGTGACTCGGCTGCGGCTGTTGCGTTTTGTGCCGCCAAAGCGGCATCAACTGTTGCCGTCAAAAACATTTCCAAGTATTCTAGAGCATCGTGAGATATGCCGCGACTGTCAGCTACGTAACTTAGACGCGCTAAGTCTGCTAACCAAACCAAAAATAAAGGAACCTGTTTAATATGTGCTTGGTTCCCCGCTAATTTAGATAACTCCTCTTTGCGTTCTCGATCTTCGACTGCTACCACACTCCAAGTTTGCAAATTAGAGGAAGTAGATGCAGATTGGGCGGCTGCAATTAATAACTCCAGAGTTTCCGGTGGTAGAGGATCGGATAGATAAGACCTGATGGAACGGTGAGATAATAGTGCCGTCAGAGAATCATTCCATTGTTCGGGATTGAAGGGAATTTCACCGTAGCGCGATCGCAGTAGTTCTGTAGGATTAGTCATAATCAACTCCTAGATTTTCAGATATTTTATTGTGTAGAGGCATAGATCCATTAAAGGTTGAATGAACAAGTATTTCGCTGTGACTTTAGGCACTTTTAGATCCCCCCTAAATCCCCTTCAAAAGGGTGAAGAATCAAAGTTCCCCAATCGATTGGGGGATTTAGCCCGGATTTCTCACCACATGTCGATTAAGCCTGCGCTTGAGCAGGGGAGCAGGGGAGCAGGGGAGCAGGGGAGCAGGGGAGCAGGGGAGCAGGGGAGGCAGGAGAGCAGGGGAGCAGAGGAGAGTTCAAATACTAAGTTCTTTCCCCTCTGCCCCTCCTTCGCCTCAAGCTTGTGAGAAATGCGAGTAAGCTGCTACGCAGCTAAATTTAATAAACAGCATTACCTTTATTTTTAATCTTGCGCTCCCATTTAATAATAAGGCCTCCTTCATTTAACAA
>NZ_JBALDK010000254.1:0-20697 GCF_036917455.1 Nostoc sp.
TAATTACGTAGTTAACAAGATAAGTAAGAGGTAGATTGAGGCTCGTGATTTACAGCAGTTTACTTTTTAAGTGAAGTACAAAATGTAGGACTCAAAACTGAGATATAAACCCGGGTTTCTTACCACATTTCGATTAAGCCTGCGCTTGAGCAGGGGAGCGGGGGAGCAGAGGAGAGTTAAAATACCAAGTTCTTTCCCCTCTGCCCCTCTGCCCCTCTGCCCCTCTGCCCCTCTGCTCCTCTGCTCCCCTCCCCTCTGCCCATCAAGCTTGTGAAAATGCGGGATAAACAGTTTCATACCCCCTGCCTCCTTCACAGCCAGTTACCAACCAAAACGAAGGCAGACCAAAAGAAAGGATCGTGGAAATCAGTTTGGCGGATCGTGTTGATTTGGGCTTGCCGCAGTGCTTCGGCTTTAGTGATTTTGGGTTGTCGCAGTTGGTCATAGAAGTCTGTCATCAGCATCTCGGCTGCTTTATCTTTCACAGGCCAGAGAGTGGCGATAGTTGAGCGGGCACCAGATTTGACAGCCAAGCCTGCTAGTCCCAGAACGGCGCGATCGTCTCCTGCTGCTGTATCACAGGCACTCAAGACTAGCAACTCAATCGCTTTTGATGGCTCGTTACCCCGGTTTTTGAGGAGTTCAGACAATTCCTTAACATTGACTTCTCCATCCCAAGTTAGCAAGAAGGTATCTTCAAGACGGGAGCTAAACTGTCCGTGGGTTGCCAAATGGACGATACCTGCACTACTAGATTTGACATGATTGGCAAGGGCTTGACTGGTGAATTGCTCATTTAACAACGTCGAAGATGGCACTGTCTTGGAGATTTGCTTAACTTCTGATTCCACGGCAGGTAAAGCGCTAAAGCCATTACGAGATTCGCTGATGCCACCAACGATCGCACTGATGTGATTTTGCTGGAGCGATCGCGCAGCCATTAGTTGCATTCCTGGTGAGAGGGCAACAGCATACTTTTCAATCAGATATTGCTTCCCATCATACAGGGCTGCTATAGGGATATTACGTAATCTCCCATCTAAAACAAATACTAGTGTTTGGGTGTCTTTGAAGGCTCGATCCATTTCGGCAGGACGAATTAGCCAACTATAAATTTCTTGGGACAAGCGATCGCGCTCTTGGGAATCTGAGACGGGATTGAAGCTAGCTAATAATTTGTCTAAAGTTTGTTCGATTTCAACTTTAGATTTTTGTGTCACATAATAACGTAATGGTTGTCCAGTTTTGGAAAGGATTATTGCCAGGCGATCTGGCAAAATAATCGGATAAATAACAGTTGCATTGGGGTCAACTTGGTCAATCTGCTGAGACTTATCTAAACAAGCTTCCCGGAAAAAGTTATCGAGTTCTGCAACTTGCAGACCCTCAATTAAATCACGGGCTTGTATTAGTGCTGCCTGACTTGGTTGCCGATCTAAAAGTAAACCTACCAGTTCGCGGTAAACAGGCTCCACACTTTCACGGAAGGAGAACTGAACATCAGGGTTGACGGCAACCAAATCCCCCCGAATTGACTTTAAAGCTTTAACCGCTTCCGTATAAGCAGTAATTGCTTCTTGGCGATCGCCTTGTTCTTTATACAACTGTCCCACCTGCCAAGCAGATTGAGCAATAATATCCTCAGATTGGAGTTGACGCGCAATGTCGAGGGATTTTTGACTTAACTGCTGTGCTTGTGATAATTGCTGTGTCCGACGATAGAGTTTTGCCCACTGATACAACGCATGAGCCTCTGCTTGAGCGTCTTGGAGCTGTTGTGCAGACTTGACTGTAACTGCCATGAGTTGCGCCTGGTCTTTCAATGGTACGATTTGCTCAGAATTTGACCGTCGGTTCAGGGTGGCAACAAAATTGATCGCTGCATAGAGAGAAGTGTGACTGGGGGGTAGTTCTCGAAGTTGTTGTTGTAGTTGAGGTGCGAGTGGGGTAGCCAACTCAGGTTTGTCGTAATCGAGGAAAAGCTTAAACTGAGCTAAACGCGCCTGTAAGCGATCGCTTGGATTGGTGGTTAGCTGTTGGGCTTGTTGAAAGTAATCCAATGCCGCTTCTGGATTTTGCAAATCAACGGCGGTTTTTCCTAAGCTTAGTAGGATGGAACTCAACTGAGTTGTAGTTTGAGTTTGGCGAGCGATCGCCAAACTTTCCTCTAACACCTCTTTACTCTTACCATCGCCAATCATTTGTAGGGCTAAACCAAGCGATCGCAGTCCACTAACTTTAATTTCCGAATCTGGCATTGCTCTTAACTTTTGAGTTAGCGTCTCCAACTGCTCTTTAGAACGGCGATAAAATCCCAAACTTTGGAAAGCTTGTGCCTGGTTAATTTGACTACCCAAGCTACCCATTTTGTCGCCTGCTTGCTCATAATATTTTTGAGCTAGTTGCCAATTTTCGAGGGCAATTTCGGCTTTGCCATAATGAAATTGCAAATTTGCTTGGGTATTGAGTGCCTGCGCCCAGAGAATTGCATCAGCAGAGGGAATAGAGGTTTGCAACAGTTTCAAGCTTTGCTCAATAGATTGACTAGCTGCTTCCCATTGATTAAGTTCTTGTTGTGCCAGTGAAAGGTAACTCAAGCTTAGGGCTTCGTTCAGGCGATCGCCTTGAGCCTGGTACTGTTGTGCTGCCCTTTCCCAAATCGTTACTGCTTCTGCAAAGCGTCCTGAACGATAGAGATTCCGTCCCTGTTCTAGCCAATTGCTAGCCTGGGAAGTGGATGTCAACACATTCAAGGTAGAAGTTGTCAGTATTTGCAGAGATGCCTTAGCAGGTGTAATGGTTATTGTCAAACACAAGCTCAAAATACTCAGATTGATATAGAGCCACCGACGTTGTTTGATTGGGAAAAACATAAGTAATTGTCGAGATTAATATTTAATAATTTATGTATTAGATTACTTTCAGTTTGTTAGATAATTCTTGGCAAATTAACTCTTGGAAACCCCAGCAAAAGTTAACTGCGGCTGTACATGTGTAGCAGATTGCGCCGCAATTAATTCAATTTTGCCATCAGTGTTGCGATGCCAACTTGTAGCCTCGAATTTAGTTGCAGCAGCGATCGCAGCTTGGGTGTAGTTTTTAAGGTGCTATCGGGAGTCACTTGAGCATTAGTAAAGCTAGACCATGTTGCACCTGTCAGTATTCCAACAATTAAACCAAACCAAATAGAGGTAACACTCATCGTCCAGCTTCCTTTTATACTGTATATATAAGGTTCCCGAAATGGTATTCTTGGTAACGCTATTTGCTACTAATTTCAGTGAAAAAGAAACTGCTTGAATCTTGAGAATCCTTGCGATCGCCGCTCCTATGATGACAGCTTTGAGTATCTAGTAACAAGCTTAATTATGGGTCTGTCCAAGCGTTAGGGAACTATAGAACCCATTTGTCAAATGGGTTCTATATCAGGTTTCTGCGATGCGATCTGCTTTGCAGCAACGCTTCGTGATCGCTTTCAGCCCCTACTCAATCTTCCAATTAGGCGTATAACCAGAAGTAACTTGGCTATACATTTGCAAGACCGATGCAGAAATACGTCCTGAGAGTTTTGCGATCGCCCATAGCGCTCTTGTAAAATCATTTTCAATTGTTGAGAATTCGCAAGAGAAAAAAGTTTATGGCAGATAAGTCCGGTCAAGACCCCTCGGAAATCACAGTGGCAACGGTTGATGAAGAACGAAAAGGCACAACTTTCAGTGGTACGGTCATCCTTGGTATAGATCCTGAGGGTGGGGCAGTCGTTTTCTTTAGAGACTTTTTAATTGAAGATTATAAAGGCGAACTTACCGCAAATCTTGCAACAGATGGCGATATAACGAAAAGCATTGATTTAGGCGAACTCGATCATAAAAGCCCCAATTTTAAGCTGCCAATTCCTCTGGGAACGGATACATTACCCTACAATACAGTCGTGTTGAGCGACAAAAAAAGCAAGAAAAAAATCCTGACGATCAATCTATAAAATTTGTAACTTAGCTCGTAGTTCAGCCAAATTCGATTGCCATCCTGTATAGATCTCAAATGGGTTCTATAAGCAAGATTCTGATAAATGAAGAGCAGCGCGTCGCGATAATCATCTTTCCCCCGAATCTTGATACCCTTGTGCTGCTAGTCTTAAAGAATATACTGCTGTTTTTATTTATATTACGAGTAGCTAGCGAGGATCAAATTTTAAATATGGCTTTTGAGCAAATCGAAGCATTTTTAAAGAAAATGCAGTCTGAACCTGAACTTAAAAACGAGGTGCTAGCAGCACCAACCGCAGATGATGTTGCGCGAATAGCACTAAAGCTTGGTTTTGAATTTTCAGGTGATGAATTATTGAGAATGTCAGGTAAGAAAGTTGGCAGCATTACTGTTAGAAAAACTGATCTTCCTGGAGAGTACAACTAGGGGTCACGCGAGAATTTTTGAAGAAGGCAGCTATGCTGAGGGCAGAGGGCAGAAGGAACAATTGAATGGGGATTCAGACCCCAACCAATTGTCGGCGCTGTGTAGACAGAGGGGCTTTAAACCCTTGTTCCATGATTGTCACGAGAGGGCTGGAAGCAGTATTCCCTTCTGCCTTCAGCAAGAACTGCCCTCTGCCTTTCTTCGGTAAAAAATCGTACGCTAAGGGATCTAATCCCCAATCAAAGCACCATGATTATTGGTATTACCCTTCTTTACACACTGCACGAAAGCCAATGTTTCCGATGATGCTGGCTTGCTGGAGATGTTGAGGGAAAACATCAGTTATTTCCGGTCAAAACCAATGAACATTCCTAAAATTACCATCCTACTCGACCAGAGTTATCATCCAGAACATCTGACACAGGAACTAGAAAAGGTATACCCGCAGATCATGCGGAAGATTAAGTTTGAGCGCTCGACCAAGCCTTCCACCCAAGAAAAGGCAGCGCAAGGCAAGTCAGGATTTGTCCCAGCAGTAGCCAGGTGGGTAATTGAGCGGTCGTCGAATGCTTGGATGGGGCGCTGTAAGATCCTGGTCAAGAACTTTGAGCGAACACTATCGAATGCCACGACCAAGCTCAATCTTTGTTTTGTTAGGCTCATGCTTAAGAGACTCGCAGCTTCTTAGAGATATCAAATGGGTTCTATAGCAAGGGACTGGGGACTGGGGACTGGGTGAAAAGTCAATTCAGGCGGGGATTTCAACCCCGATTGAAACTGGGGCTATCTGTAGATGTAGGGGTCTTAAACCCTTTTATTTACGGTAAAAAATTAACTCTTGGGAAGAGCAGCACAGGTTAATGTTTGTTGCACCCGAACGGGAGCTTTCTGTGCAATCAATTCAACTTGACCCTGTGTATTAAGTTGCCAACCAGTAGCTTGGATAATGACTTCTGGAGATGCTGGGATCTGGGCAGTTACCTGACTTGTTTTGCGGTATACTGAGATGTCGCGGGTATCAGACCAAGTGCGATCGCTCGTCACATCTCGATTGGGATTTTGTGGCACGCCACCCCGTCCCGTTGCCACAAAGCGGCTGCCTTGGTTTACAGAACAATCACTGGCTATTTGCTGCGATGGATCGGTGATATTCGCCGGCAGTTCTACTAAGCCAGAATTTGGAGCGACACCAATAGTATTAACTTGCACATTCCCATTCACACCCAACTGTGAACTTGCTGTAATATCATTGTCTGGTGTAAGTTGGTCGCGAAATTTCAGACCAAAAATGCCTTGGGTCGTGATTTGAATATTACCACCACGACCTCGCACTGCATTAGCAACAATATCGCTGTTTTCTAATCCGACAATGATGGGTGCATTGATGTTGATATTACCCCCATTACCATTACCACCGGCTGTTGAGCTAATCAGGCTATTGTCTCGGAGAAACAACAGTTTTGTGGTTTGTAAACTAATATTGCCACCATTACCAGATTCTGTTTGGGCTTGAATAAACCCTTGATGATTTAATCGGATCGTACCTGCATCGATCTTCAGACTGCCACCGTTTCCACTGCCTTGACTAGTGACACTGACCGTTCCGCCATTGGTCAAGGTCAACTTTGGGGTGGTAATATTCACACTACCTGCATTAGCCATCAGTATATTTGGCAGACCGAATCGCTCCCGCAATCGAGGGTCAGGTCGAATGGTAGATGCATTAATGCTGCTGTTATTTGTGCCGCGATCGCTAACTGTAATCGATTCGCTGGCATTAATGCTTAAATCTCCCCCATTACCGATAAAAAATGCGGTGGCAGCAACTGCTCCCCCATCCAGAATTTGCAAGTTGGCGGTATTCAACGTTAAGGTTTTTGAATTTCCAGTGGCAAATGTAATTATACCGATATTACTATAAAGTTCTGAAGGGCTTTCTCCCGTCACCGTTGTACTAGTGTTGCGAATCGTGACTTTACCGCTAGACCCACTGCCAAATGTACTCGAAGATAGGGAAGCACCACTTGATATTAGTAGACTATTACCATTGATTGTCACATCGCCGGCATTTCCCGTACTTAAGGTAGTAGTGTTAAGGTTGGTGACAACACTGGGATTAATAGGTGAAAAGCCAGATAAATCAATTGCCATGGCCTCAATTTGAATATTGCCACTAGGAGCCAATCCCAATGTTGAGCTATTCAAACCTGCTCCCTGAGTGAGGGTTAAACTGGGAGTGATAACGCTAATGTTTCCACCAGCTCCCCGACCAAAAGCTTCATCGCGAATCCCGGTTCGAATCATGGCATTGGGTGTTGTGCCTATTAGATTAATCGCCTTTGTCGCCTGGAGGTGAATGTCACCACCGGGGAGATTACCAAGATTTTGTGCCAGTACCAGAGATCCATCAGTAAATTGAATTCGTTCACCCTGAATTTGAACGGAACCGGCATTGATCCCACTCACATCTAATAGCGATCGCTTTGCTAGCTGAATATCGCCAAAGTGTTGTATATCTCCATACCCTAGTGTGTAGCCTCTTTGGTTTGGTGTGAGGCTGACAAGTCCTGCACCGCTCAGACTGCCTAATTCTAGTTGTCCTTGGTCGGCGCTCAAGGTTGCTCCATTTAGATGTAGGTCGCCACCCACTAAAGCGATCGTGTTTCCAGGCTGTACTTGCAGTTTTGTAGAACTGGGAATCCGAACCAAGGGAGCCAGAGTCATTCCACTGGTTGCGCTTAAGGAGTGTCCTGTACCTTGAACGGTTATCGGTGCAGGATTGCTGCCCATTTGCAAGCCAATGGGAACATTGATAGTCAATAATGGAGGAGCTTGAGGATTAATGGTGCTAAACTCAGCACCATTACTAAATTTAATGCTCTCAGCAGTTGTCCCAATAAACGAGCCGCCAATATTAAGTTTGGCATTGGCGCTGAAAACTATACCATTAGGATTGATCAGAAACAGATTAGCGCTACCATTCGCCTGAATTAAACCATCAATATGGGAAACATTACCCCCGGTTACACGACTGAAGATATTTTGCACATCTGCGGCATTATTGAAGAAAGCCGAGCCGTTGTTGGGAACTGAGAATTGGCTGAAGCTGTGGAAGAGGTTGTTGCCAACTCGATTACCGTTGGTGATGGTGAAGTTATTGCCATTTTGGGAGACACTAGTATTAAGGGTACTATCAGGAGTTACCTGAGCGTTAGTAGATTTGTTCCCCAAAAGTATTGCCCCTAAAGGTAGCATCATTCCAATTGTCAAGATTCTATTCACCAAATTTGAACAAGTATAGGTAGCTTTCATAACTTAGTTCCCAATTCATAGCCTAATAGCTAGAGTTCCCTAAATCAAGTTATTCCTTTCAGCAAACAAGGCAAAAGTTAGAAGGTAAGATTTGTTACTCTCCGAGAAGCCGCCTTGCGTCTATGAGACACGCAGTGCAAGAAACAAGGTGTCCTTGTTGAATCCCGGAAATTGATTTCCGGGATTCTCTTTTTACTTTTTAATTTGTGTGGAGAAAATGCGAAATTGAAGAAGAATTTTGACTCCTGAATTCTGGTTTGATAAGCAGATTTCTAACTCAGCCCTCTCATTGCCTGAGTTGGTATCCATACAGTAAAAATTGAGCCAATACTGATAGTTGATTCTACTTCAATTCGACCCCGATGGAGTTCTACAAGTTGTTTAGTTAAAGCTAATCCCAGTCCAGTACCTTCGTAGCGGCGGCGGTAGGGTGTATCTAGTTGCTGAAACTTTTCAAAGATTAATGGTAACTGTTCTTCGCGGATACCAATCCCGGTATCTTCCACTTGAAAAATAGCAGTATCATCTTCTACCCAAAGGCGTAAGGTAACGCTACCACTTTCGGGGGTAAATTTAATCGCATTAGTTAACAGATTTGAGAGAATTTGGGCTATTCGTTCTGCATCGGCGGTAAAGCGATCGCGCCTGGGATCGATTTGCAAATCAAGGTTAAGATTAATTTGTTCGCTTGTTGCTTTTTTTTGTAACGACTTTACAGCATTTTCGGCAACACTCACCAAAGAAAATTCTGAAATATTTAAAGCTGTCTTCCCAGCCTCGATTTGCGATAAATCGAGGATGTCATTAATCATTTCTAATAAATGTTCTCCACTATCGTGGATTGTTTGCAGATAGTCGCGTTGTCGTTGACTCAATTCACCCAAAGGCCAGCGTAACAAAGTAGACGACATCCCAATCACATAAGTTAAAGGCGTGAGCAATTCGTGACTGATAGTAGCGAGAAATTCACTTCTGATCCGGCTAGCAGCTTCGGCGGCGAGGAGAGCATCACGTAGTCCGATTGTGCGTTCAATAACTCGTTGTTCGAGAGTTTGTTTTTCTTGGGTGAGGGTTTGCATTAACTCAGCTTGGTAAATGGCGATCGCTAATTGTTCGGCGATCGAAGTCAGCAAGTTTTTTTCACTCTCAGTCCACTGGCGTTGCTGATTGCACTGATGAGCAATCAGCAAACCCCACAATTTATCCTCAAATATAATCGGTGCTGCCAACTTGGCCCGAACTTGGCTTTCCCTTAAAAAATTCAATAAACACTCTTCTAGAGCATAAGTTTTTTCGACATCATCCACAGCTAAGGTAAAGCCTTGACGATACTTCTCCCAACATTGAGAGGTTCGCATAAAGCAATTCCTTTCTGTATAATTCAATACAGATATGATGGCATTTGTAGCACGGGCTTCATAGACAATATAACCCCCATACTCTTGGAAGTCTTTTAGTAGAGATTGATTATTTACTGAAATAGAAGTTGAGCGCTTACCGTTACCATCATCTGGAGAAGACTGGTATTGTTGAGTCTTGACCTTGGAACCTTCAAATTTATAGATTACTAATCGGTCTAATTCTAGAAACTCACGCACCTGTGTAATTGCCGTTGCCATAATCACTGGCAAATCCAGGCTTTTGCGGATCTGCGTTGTTACCTGATTCAACAACCGTTCTTGGGAAACCTGTTTTTTTAAGGCATCTTCCACTGGCTGACAGATATAAACTGCCGGCCCAATTGGGCTTGGAGGTGCTATTATTTCTTGGTTTGGCTGAGTTAGGAGATATTCTAATAACAACAGCGAGAACTTACTTTGGAGGGAAGCATCATTGGGGCCAATAATTTGGCGATAGCATTCGAGATTTTGATAAGTAGAGGAATCGCACTCAAACAAGTCTCTCAATTCGCCGATAAAGGAAGCGATCGCCTCTAAATTAAATGTCAATCTAGCACTGAGTGCCGAATCAATTCCTTGCTCCCCTGCTCCCGTGTTCCCTTGTTCCCCTGACTCAAAATTTCCTAACAAAAGCGCACTAAACTGCTCGGAAACCACCAACGTAAACCTTTGCCTTTGCCACTCCACCGATATGCAAATCCTCGCCAATACACTTTCGGTCAGTACCAGAGTGGCACTTTCTACTGTTTGAGCCATCTGCTCCAACAATTCGCCAAGCTGATTAAATACAACAATAGGCAAGGTTCGAGAAAAGCTCAAATCAGGAGAACTAAGCATTTTTAATCATTACTGGTAAGAGGGGACAAATGCAGGGAATAAAAAGTTTGTTTTGATTGTGTAATAACCAATAGTTTAAGACGGTAATCAAACATTATGCATCGTATAAGTAGCACATCGGGTGGATGGAATCAGTCAGAGGGTTTAATTTTTTTAGAGCAAACTCCAGCGCCTTTGGTGTTAATTACGGCTGCGGATACTGACATTCAAACTTTAGCAGTTGCGGTTTTAAAATTACCTCCACATTTTCCTGCATTAAGAGTCGCCAATCTATTGCAATTACAACAACAATTAAGCATAGATACTTATGGGGAGCAAGTTTTAGAACTTGCCCAGGTAATTATTTTGCGCCTATTAGGAGGGCGTTCTTACTGGGGTTATGGCTTAGAAGTAGTCCAAGAAATTGTGCAACGTAATGGTAGAACTCTCATTGTAATGCCAGGGGACGATGCTTTTGATCCCGACTTAATTTCTCAGTCTACTGTGCCTTTAGGTGTTGCTAACCAGGTATGGCAGTATTTTAGTGAAGGCGGCGGAGAAAATTTCGTTAATGCTCTGCAATTTATTTCTGATACTTGCCTGTTAACAGCATACAATCCCCCGCCACCCCGCCCGATTCCACGTGTGGGATTGTATGAATGGGGGATCGGGGGGCAGAGGGGTAGAGGGGTAGGGGAGGCAGGGGGGGCAGGGGAAGTAGGGGAAGTAGGAGAGGCAGGGGAAGCAGGGGAAGCAGGGGAGGCAGGGGAGGCAGGGGAGCAGGGGAGCAGGGGAGAATTTGAGGTGGATGAATCCACTTCGGAACTCCGTTCATCTACCTCAAAACGTCAGGGCTTCCAATTCCCAATCCCCAAAATCGGCATCCTTTTCTACCGCGCTCATTATTTAGCGGGAAACACTAAAGTAATTGATGCTTTATGTGAAGCCTTGGTACAGAAAAATTTACAACCAGTGCCAGTGTTTGTTTCCTCATTGCGTGAACCCGATGTCCAAGCGGAGTTGAGTGAATTTTTCCAACCCAAAGAAGCTGAATCAATAGCTGTACTGCTGAATACCACTAGTTTTTCTTTAGCACGGTTGGAAAGCGAAACACCCCAAACTGAACTATGGGAAAAATTAAATGTACCTGTGTTGCAGGTAATCCTCAGTGGCGGCTCGATTGAGCAGTGGGAGTCACAGTTTCAAGGGCTTTCTCCCCGCGATATTGGGATGAATGTGGCGCTACCAGAAGTAGATGGGCGAATTATTACTCGTGCTGTGTCTTTTAAATCCGTACAAACTCGTAATCCCCATTTAGAAACAGATGTGGTAATTTATGAACCAGTCAGCGATCGCATCGAGTTCGTTGCTAAACTAGCAGCAAACTGGGCGCGTCTACGTTCCAAACCACCCCAAGAACGGCGAATTGCCCTAATTTTGGCAAATTACCCCAACCGCAATGGACGGCTTGCCAACGGCGTGGGACTGGATACCCCAGCTAGTTGTGTAGAAATCCTCCAAGCTCTACATCTAGCTGGTTATGAAGTCGAAAATCCCCCTGCTCAAGGAGATGAGTTGATTCAACGGCTGACAGATGGCGTAACAAACGATCCCGAAGGACAAGAATCGCTTCCAGTACACCAAAGTCTTTCTTGGGAAGAATACCAAGAATATTTTGCTTCTTTACCGCCAGCAGTTCAGCAAGGTATTAGTGAAAGGTGGGGACTGGGGACTGGGGACTGGGGACTAGAGACTGGGAAAGAGTTTAGTAGTAGCAAAATTCCCAATGCCCAATTCCCAATTCCCATTTCTGGAATTCAACTCGGCAACATCTTTGTGGGAATTCAGCCACCAAGGGGTTATGATAATGACCCCAGTTTGAATTATCATGCGCCGGATTTAGAACCAACTCATGCTTATTTAGCTTTCTACTATTGGGTTAGAGAATGTTTTGGTGCTGATGCTGTAGTTCATGTAGGAAAACACGGAAATCTAGAATGGCTACCCGGTAAAAGTGTGGCTTTATCCAGTAATTGTTATCCAGAAGTGGCTTTTGGCGCACTTCCCCACCTGTACCCGTTTATTGTCAACGATCCTGGTGAAGGTTCCCAAGCCAAACGTCGCGCTCAAGCGGTGATTATAGATCACCTAACGCCGCCAATGACTCGTGCTGAACTCTACGGTTCTTTGCAACAGTTAGAAAATTTAATTGATGAGTATTATGAAGCGGACAGTTTAGATCCTTCGCGTTTGCCAGTAATTCGCGATCGCATTCACGAACTGGTAATCAAAGAAAATCTCCATCTAGATTTAGGAATCCAAAATGAAACAGAAATTTTTCAGTCTGTTAGCGCAGCGTTAGCGAGTCCGGGAGCGTCATCCTTAATTTTGAATTCCATCGGTGGCTATCTTTGTGAATTGAAAGAAGCCCAAATCCGCGATGGCTTGCATATTTTTGGGCAATGTCCCCAAGGACGGCAATTGAGGGATTTAATAGTAGCGATCGCTCGCATACCCAATCGCCATTCTTCAGGTATTACCCGTGCTATAGCTCAAGATTGGGGTCTAGACTTCGATCCCCTCACAGCCGATTTTTCAATGCCCAGTGGTGAATATTCAGTAGTCAATGGCACAGAATGCCGCACCCTCGGCGATATTGTCGAAGTCCTAGAAGAACACGCCGCCCTTTTAGTAGAACAACTCATAAATCAGGATTCAGAATTCAGAATTCAGGATTCTTGTACAGACGCGATGAATCGCGTCTGTACCTGGATAAGCGATCGCCTGCTTCCAGCTTTACAACAAACCGATCGAGAAATTACCCATTTATTACACGGACTTGATGGGGGTTACGTTCCAAGTGCCCCATCTGGCGCACCCACACGCGGCCGCCCAGAAGTTCTACCAACAGGGAGAAACTTTTATTCTGTCGATATTCGCGCCATTCCCACAGAGACAGCTTGGGATATCGGGAGAAAAGCTGCTGAAACTCTGGTTGAATATTACACTCAAGAGCATGGTGAATATCCCAAAACACTAGGTTTATCATTGTGGGGAACAGCCACAATGAGAACAGGCGGTGATGATATTGCCGAAGCCTTAGCTTTACTCGGAGTCCAGCCTGTATGGGATGGTGCAGCGCGGCGAGTAGTGGATTTTGAAATTTTGCCCCTAGCAATTTTGGGACGGCCCCGTGTAGATGTCACCTTACGAATTTCGGGATTCTTCCGCGATGCTTTTCCTAACTTAATTGACTTATTCGATCAAGCTGTATCAGCAGTAGCAGATTTAGATGAACCGCCAGAACAAAATCCCTTAGCAAATGCAGTTCGTCAAGAGACTGAATTGTGGACAAGCCAAGGATTAACTATACAAGAAGCCGTGGTGCGATCGCGCTATCGCATCTTTGGTTCTCGCCCAGGTGCTTACGGTGCAGGACTCCAAGGTTTAATTGAATCGCAAAACTGGACAGACGATCAAGATTTAGCCCGCGCCTACATTAACTGGAGTTCTTACGCCTACTCATCAGGAACAGGAGCAGAGGAGCAGGGAGCAAGGAGCAGGGAGCAGGGGGGAAATAATCAATCCCCAATCCCCAGTCCCCAATCCCCAGTCCCCAGTCCCCAGTCCCCGATCTCCAATCCCGAAGCTTTCAAGCAACGCTTATCTCAAATGCAAGTTGTCCTGCATAATCAAGATAACCGCGAACACGACTTACTTGATTCTGATGATTATTACCAATTTCAGGGTGGCTTAACAGCTGCGGTGCGTTCTCTACAAGGAAAAAACCCTCAAACTTATTTTGGTGATAATTCCATACCCGCCCAACCACGAGTCCGCCAACTCAAAGAAGAAATTTCACGGGTGTATCGTTCTCGCGTAGTTAATCCCAAGTGGATTACCGGAGTAATGCGCCACGGTTACAAAGGTGCTTTTGAAATGGCGGCGACAGTAGATTTTTTATTCGCCTACGATGCTACAGCTAAATGTGTCGAAGATTATATGTATCAAGGCATAGTAGAGGCTTACTTGCTCGATCCAGTAGTCTCGGAATTTATTCAGGAAAAGAACCCTTATGCACTGCGCGATATTGCAGAAAAATTATTAGAAGCACACAAGCGCGATTTGTGGGAGGATGTAAATATAGGAACATTAGAAGCTTTGAGGAACCTAGTACATCAAGCTGAAGCAGTGATCGAAGAAAAATCAATGGTGTAGGAAACAAATATGGAAAATCTTGCGTATTTGCACCTAGCTTTCGCCTACGAAGACAGTACACCCAGTGAATTGGTATCCCTCAGTTCTTTGTTTAACAAAGCAGCTGCACCAGACTGGAAAAGGCTTTCTGGTAGGGCTTGGAAGTATATGTTGCCCCTTGCTCTGTCCTTATCTATTCTTGGCGCTGTCAGCAGTGTCATGGCACTGGAAAAAGGCGATCAAGGCCCTTCTGTCAGGAATCTCCAACAAAAGTTGAAAACAGCAGGTTTCTACCAAGCTTCTGTTAGCCAAGTATATGACGTATCCACACAAGAAGCTGTGCGGCGCTTCCAAAAGGCTGCTGGTTTACCAGTGGATGGCATTGTTGGATCGAGCACCCTGCAAAAATTAGAAAGCTGGCAAGCTAAAAAGCCTAGTACTACGACTACACAAGCGAAAAAAGCCACTGTTGTAAGTACACAACAAGCCAAAAAGCCCAGCCCTACTAGTTCAGCAACTAGTTCAGCAACTACCCAGCGCCGTAATCCCAACTACCTGGCGAAGGGGGATGAAGGTGAAAATGTCAGGGTTTTGCAAGAACGCTTAAGAGTCGCAGGCTTTTATTACGGGAACGCCACGGGGATATTTGGCCCAATTACTGAAGAATCTGTGAAGCGGTTCCAAGATGCTTATAAATTAAGTGTGGATGGAATTGCTGGCCCAGCAACATTAGGTAAATTGCCAGGAGTTGGCATCGGTGATGGAGAAGAGGCGGCTCCCAAAAAGGTAGTCAACCGAGATAAACTCCGTGTAGGCGATCGCGGTGAGCCAGTTAGAGTTATCCAAGAACAATTGATCCAGGCAGGATATTTAGAGGGAGAGCCAAACGGCTACTATGGCCCCTATACTGCTGATGCTGTACGCAGATTTCAGGCAGCTAATTTCTTGACGGCAAGTGGCGTTGCTGGCCCAACTACGCGAGCTAAGTTATATAGCTCAGTTAATACTGCTAGCAAAAGCGAATTTAATACCCTAGAAATCCAAACGCGACTACGAGAGCGGGGTTTTTATAAAGGCAAGCTGAACGGTGTGATGGCAGATGACACCAAAAAAGCGATTAAACAAGCTCAAGAATTCTACGGCATTAGCCTCAAGGATCTTAAGAGCGGACGCTTTTAACATCCGCTTTGGTGTTGTTAGTATCAGTCCCCAACTCGTTTCTAGCCTCTAGTAACAGCAAATTACGCACTGCTCAAAATTCCACTTATTTGGTTAATTTGAGTAGTTTCGTCTTTTTATCTACCCAAGTGCTAAAAGTGCTAAAGCGGCATCAGCGCCCGTTGGCACTTGGGACACACTGCATGGATTGTCATTTGACAATCAAGCAGGTGAAAACCTTCTTTTTGAGCAGTTTTCGATCCAATTTTTAAAATTGAGTCATTTTTAAACTCAATAGTTGAGTTGCATCTAACACAAATTAAGTGATGGTGATGATGGGGATAGGGCTGGTTGATCTCATAATGCTTATGTCCCTCGCCCAATTCTAATTCCCGTAAAAGTCCCATCCTGGCCATCAACTTCAAAGTCCGATAAATAGTTGACAAACTGATCCCTTTCCCTTCACCATCAGTTTCTAGCCGATGATAAAGATCCTCCGCACTCAGATGTTCACCTTGCGGAAGTTCTTGAAAAATGTGTAAAATCGTTTCGCGCTGGGGAGTTAATCGCCAGCCTCGTTCGTTCAGTTCTGCCTTGAGTGAAGTAGTTGTGTAGACAGTCATACTAGTATTTCTCAACAAAGCTCGTTAATTGAGAATATAACAAATCTTAGGAGCAATTTGCAACAATCATTGCCTATTGAGAATTCTTACTAAATATTTAAAAACAATTCATCAAATCTCGATCAAAATTCAAGTAATAAGCTGTAGTGCATTTAATTTGCATACAGCGAATAAGTTAGGATACTTGTAACGATTGCATCCCTTGACTTTAAATTTTGCGTGAGTTAATTTTGAATTGTTTAATCGATCCCCACCTTCAAGATATCTGAACAAAGCTTTGGGGAAACTCTCATGTAACTAAATGCAAATTATTTGCTATAAGCCTTTAAAAGGCTTTTAACCTGGGATAAACTCAGTCTTTTGTCCCTAGTCATTTGTCAATTGTAGTTTTCTAATGACAAATGACTAATGACAAATGACTCTTAAACATTGACTAACTTAGAGACTCCAAATAGTCGCGGATAAGGTTGCGACGCTTGGGTTGGCGTAGCTTTTGCAAAGCCTTGGATTCTATTTGTCGAACTCGTTCGCGCGATAAGTCAAGAGCGCGACCAATTTCTGCTAAAGAGTAAGGATGACCATCAGCCAAACCAAACCGCATCAAAATTACATCGCGTTCTCGGCTAGTCAAATCTGATAGAAGATGATGCAAGTCTCTTTGTAAAGATTCTCGCATTAACATTTCTTCTGGGGTTACACAGTCAGTTTCGAGTAATTCGCCTAACTCAGTGTCTTTATCCTTGCCAACTTTAGTTTCTAAAGAAACGGAGCGAGGAACCCGTAACAAAACTTCTCGGACTTGGGTCGGTGTCATCTCTAACTCAGTTGCTAAATCTTCTAGAGTTGGGGTGCGACCTTTTTCTTGAGCAATTTTGCGTTGGGCCTTTTTGATTTTGTTTAACTTTTCGGTAATATGGACAGGGAGGCGGATGGTGCGACTAGAAGTTGCGATCGCTCGTGTAATTCCCTGACGAATCCACCAGTAAGCATAAGTACTGAAGCGATAACCCTTAGTGGGGTCAAATTTTTCTACAGCCCGCTCCAAACCTAGTGTGCCTTCTTGGACTAAATCCAACAATTCCAAACCACGATTTTGATACTTCTTAGCAACAGACACAACCAGGCGAAGGTTAGCCTTAATCATGTGTTCTTTTGCTTGCAATCCTTGGGACTGAACTTGCTCCAACTCTTCTACCGTCAACTTGGCAATTTCTGCCCAGCGACGTTTGCCATCTGCCAAAGTCGGTCTCAGATCGGATAAAATTATGTCAGCAGTAGCAGCCCACCTTTCTAAAGACGGGCGATGTCCTAGTTCTGAGGTCAAACGTTCTTGAACTTCAATTAACCTCAGATAAGGCGTAATCACTTCATCTCCAAGCTTTGCGGCGTTAGCAAGCACTATCCGCATCCGCAAGTAACGTTGGACTTTTTGAGCTTCTGAAACCTCTTCATCTCGCCCCAACAAGCGAACCCGACCAATTTCTTGAAGATATAGGCGTACTAGGTCTGTACTCCGGCGGTTGGTGCTAGCAGCAAAGTTAGCATTGTCTACAGAAGCTATCTCTAGCTCATGTAAATCATCTACCGATAACTCGCTTTCATCAACCGTGAGATCCGAGTCCAAAGCCTGGCGGGACTTTTTGGTGTTGTAGGGGGCATCTGCATAAAAAGATGTTGCTGGCATAAAGATCGTCTCAATGGCTCCAGGTAACAATAGATTTCGGTCAGCTTAGATTACGGTCAGCTATTCAACTGTTGCTATTGTTCCCGTGATTCACGATGAACTAACATAGTTGAAGGTTCCATTACAATTTTTTTAGAAATTAACTGTAATGGTTTTATTGGATACAGGATTACTGAACTTAATTGGCTGCTAAATTTTTGATTTAACCAATAGCTATTCAAATTGGCAGCTAGGCTTTCAATATTTCAACTACTTAGTTAACATTTCAACCTTGACGGTTTTTAATGGTAACTTTTGTAACACAGTATAAATATCCTTCAGTGAATGTCATCTTTATAATTGGCATAGTCACATTTACATGGCTACAAAACTAATATCCTGACGATTTAGCAATTTTTTCTCAGGATTATTCAGGTATAAGTAGAACTAATAGATATCGGGGAAGTGATTAGTGTTAACTACAAAAACTCCATCGATACGGAGATAGAAAATGCGGGGAAGTTATTAAATACTCTCTTCTTGTCCCCTTGTCGTGTTAACCTCTCAATTTCAATAATGGGTTGTAAAAGTTTGTAGTAAGCACTACCCTACGGGAATGCTGCGCGAACAGTGCTTGAAATTGAGCGATAAATCGCTCACTACAAACCTTGGAAAATTAATTTGTTGGACTATTAGTAGTTGTACTCTGGCTTGATATCTCGCAGCATCAGTTCATCAAGTGCTTGTTGGGGTGTGACTTCACCCTGAAGTAACCGATAAACTTGCTCAGTAATTGGAACAGGAATGTTTTGTTGCTTGGCTCGTTGCATCAAAACCTGACAAGTGTTCACTCCTTCAGCAGTTCCTTGTAAATTTGCAAGAGTTTCTTGAAGTGTTTTACCACCAGCTAGCTGGTAGCCGACTTGATAATTGCGACTTAAGGGACTATTGCAGGTTGCTAACAAGTCTCCAAGACCCGATAATCCATAAAATGTTTCCGTCTTTGCACCCCACTCGTTACCGATGCGAACCATTTCTGTGAGTCCGCGGGTGACTAAAGCAGCTTTGGCATTGGTTCCTAGATGTAAACCATCGCATACACCAGCTGCGATCGCAATCACATTTTTCAGTGTTCCCCCCAGCTCTACCCCCAAGGGGTCGGGATTGGTATATACCCGGAAACGATGAGAAGAAAATACTAACTGCACTACTTCAGCAGCTGTGGAAATATTACTGGCTACCACTGTTGCTGCTGGTAAATCTAGTTGAATTTCTTTAGATAAATTAGGCCCAGACAAAACAACTACTGCATGGTCAGGAAATACTGTTTGCCAAATTTGCGACGGTGTACAGGTGGTTTGAGGATCTAAGCCTTTCGTCGCCGTCACAAAAATTGTCTCTGGAGAAAGGGGGAAAGACTGGACTTGGGAAGCAACATCTCTGACACCAATCATTGAGATTGCAGACAGGATTATTTGAGCATTTTCTAACACTGCTTGGAGAGTTTGCGAACCTTGACGCGACCACACGCGCACTTGATGACCATTTGCTATGGCGAGATTTGCTAGAGATGCACCCCAAGCACCTGCACCCAGAATTGCTACAGATTTTGAATTAGTCATTAATCAAGTCTCCCCATCACCCAATCACCCCATCCTTTTAGCAATCTAAAATTGGCTGCGTGGATAACGTTCCATCAATTCCCTGACTTGCTCTGCATGATATGAGCTTCTTGTCAATGGTGAAGAGACAACTTGTAAAAATCCGATTTCTTCGCCGAATGCCTTCCAAGCAGCAAATTGTTCTGGATTGATAAATTCATTTACAAGTAAATGTTTTTGACTGGGTTGGAGATATTGCCCAATTGTCAAAATATCGCAATCAACAGTTCGCAAATCTTGCATGACTTGGCGGATTTCGGCATCAGTTTCACCAAGTCCAACCATGATCCCAGATTTGGTGTATGTGCTAGGAGAAAGTTGCCGAGTGCGCTGCAATAATTCTAATGTGCGATCGTAGTTTCCTTGGGGACGTACCCGGCGGTACAAGCGTGGGACAGTTTCGGTATTGTGGTTTAATACCTCTGGCGCAGCTTGTATAATCAATTCTAGAGCATTCCAATTACCGCACAAGTCAGGAATTAGTACTTCAATTGTGGTGTTAGGTGAAACAGAGCGAACCGCATCAATACACGCCATAAACTGAGATGCACCACCATCAAACAAGTCATCTCGGTTTACAGAAGTGATGATTACATGATTAAGGTTCATGCGGCGAACAGCTTCCGCCAGTCGTGGAGGTTCTGTCGGGTCTAATGGTTTGGGTTTTTTCTCAAAATCAATATCACAGTAGGGACAAGCGCGTGTACAAGCCGGGCCCATAATCAAAAACGTGGCAGTACCTGCATTGAAGCATTCACCAATATTTGGACAGGAGGCTTCCTCACAAACTGTATTGAGGGCTAAATCCCGCAAAATGTCTTTAACGTTACCGATGCGCTCACGCCCAGGTGCTTTTACCCGCAACCAGTCTGGTTTTACAGTCACAATCCGCTTTTACCACTAGAGTTATACAAATTCAATCGTAGCAAGCAAAGCCTTTGATGAAGCGATCGCAATATTATTGAACCTATCTGTACAGCGACAGTTATATATAAGTAGAGCGACAAATTATTTGTCGCTTTCTCTATTTGACAAATAAAATGTCGCCACGGTCAAATAATTTGTTGGTCTACAGCAAAGATGGCAAAGCGTCAAAAGATTTATTGACCTCTATATGTCTATGAAACAAATGTAGTATTTTTTGCCCAGACACGGCAGAATTCTAGAGATAAAATTGCAATAAAGTCAGGACTTACGCAACTGGCACAAGCAATGGTGCGCTTCGCGCACCCAGCGCCCAAAAACTACACAAGAGACATAGCAATATCTGGACGTTTTAGTTGCTCAATTAAATAATTAGAAAGCAAGTTTTGCTTGAGCTTGTAAATAGTTTGACTTGTTTGATAAGCTAAATTTTTCACTGGAGTTTAGACTAGGCTATGCAAAACGACCCAGCAGGGCTGAGTTAATCAGAGACTTAGCGAAATGATGAATAATCTTTAGTATTAAACCGC
>NZ_JBALDK010000255.1:0-6528 GCF_036917455.1 Nostoc sp.
TAGTTGGCTTTGGCTTTCGTATCCATGATCAAATTAGCTGCCCAATGGGGATAAGTAAAATTTACCATTTTTCCCTATTCACGCAACAACGCCCTAGAGACTTAATATTAAAGATGCAAAAATCGGGATTGCATCTAGTTGTTGCTAGTTCAGCGACTTCTGAAGAACTTGACATCATGCTCAACATTGCCCAAGTAGATGACTTGCTATCGGAAGTAACTACATCCGATGATGCCGAAGTATCTAAACCTGCTCCTGACATTGTACAAGCCGCGTTGAAAAAAGGGAAAATGACACCCGATAAAGTAGTGATGCTAGGAGATTCTCCCTACGATATTGAGTCTGCTGGCAAAACAGGGGTAGGCGTGATTGCTTTGCGTTGCGGTGGCTTTAGCGATGAACAACTGTCTCAAGCGATCGCAATTTATGACGATCCAGAAGATTTACTACAGCACTATGACTCTTCTATCCTGGGCGCAAATGCTTAAATACTAGCATCTACGCATATTTCAAAAATCAAATACTAGTCCTATAGAAGCGATGACTGCTAAATTACTAAATCTGTCTCTTGAAGAAGTCAGAAAGCTAATACGTTATCAAGTTAAAAATCAATCTTGGTTAAAACCACAACCCAAACAACGCATACAAACAAAGAAAGTCGCTAAAACTGAGATGATTTCAAATACCAATTGAAATGACACGGGAGCTAAAGCAAACCCCCAAACTAGAGAAATTGTTCCAGCTAACATAGCCGCAATGCGATGAATTTCGTCTTTACTTCTCCAAGCCAACAAAGAAGTTCCTAAACCAATTAATAATAAGACTACGCTACTCATAACGATATTTATTGCTTAAAAGCTGTAATGCTAGCTATATTCCAATTCTATAAAAATCATATTTGATTTTTGAACATCGATAGACAGAAAGGGTAAAAGGGTGAAAGTAGAGTTAATCTTGCCACTTTACCAAGGATTGCCAACCATTGTGAATCCAGCCCAATAATAAGGATGGGTAAGTAATTGCTCCCCTTCATCACCACTGTTATTAGGTAGAGGCAGGCTCCCCACTGCTCCTAAACCTTGTATTTGACCATTTTTTACGTAAATCTGTCCTTTTGCCATACCTAACTGAGTCTGTCTGAGGGCTTCTGCTTTAATCCGAGATGTCCTCAAGTTTTCATAAAATTTCGTCATCAAGGCTGCTGTACCAGCATCATTAACCGACCAAAGACTGGCAACAGTAGTTTTTACGCCTGCTAGCACAGCTAAACCTGCAAATCCCAGCTCCGACTCTTCATCACCCAAAGCTGTTCTACAAGCACTCAGCACCAGCATTTCAACTTCAGGTTCATTCAAGCGCAACTGTCGTAATTGGTTCAAGCGTAACTTGTCCTCCCACAGTTGAATATAAGAATTACTCAAAGCGCCGATAGCAAAATCGGCATGGGTTGCCATGTGAATAATTCCAAAAGGTTGTTGGCGGCGGATAGTTTTGAGATTTTCTAAAGTGGCTTGCTTGTCTAACAATAATTTGCCCTGCCAGAGTTTAGACACCAGTGTTGATAACTCCAGAGGAACTGCTGGTAAAGGCTCTTGTCCCTGAGTACTCTGAGAAATGCCCATCGCTAAGACTTGAGATTTTTTAATGTCTTTATAAATGGTGTTAGTCAAGCTCAGACTAGGCATCAAGCCAATGCTATATTTTTCTATTAGAAACCCTTTGCCATTATGAAGTGCTGCCATTGGGGTTGAACGTAATCCAATATCTGGTAAAAAGACCAGATTATTGATTTCTCTTGCCTGTAAATCTGCCTCTAGTGGTGCAATAATCCAGCGATAAAGTTGTTGCGATGGACGCAAATAACCAGTGCGGCGACGGTTTTGTGGACTAACTATTTGATCGCGAAATTCTTGAGCTACTTTGAGAACTTTAGCTCTGGTTGTTTCGGGGATGCGCTTACGGATGGGGTTGCCTTTTGCAGTTACTACGACTATTTCCAGTTGATCGCTATCCTGTTCTGCTAAAGTATTTAACTGTTTGGTAAACTTTTCAGCTTTGCCTAAATTTCTCTCTGGTATTATCTCCACCGGGACAAAACTGATGTAAATAAATGCAGGTTTAACACCAGTCGCCTCCTCAATTTTACGAGCAATTTCTTTAGCATCATCTAGTGTTTTGATTCTAGGAGTAGGGATGCCTAAATGGTCGGCAAAATCATCTGTGAAATCACTTTCGGGTGTGGGATCGGTATTAATAACGGGGTTATCAATATTAGGATTATTTGGAACAGGGTTAACTGGTTTACCTGGAGTGCATTGGAATGAGCAGGGGGGAAGAGTTGGGGTAGGAGTCGGGTTAAAAGTTGGGGTAGGAATTGGAGTAGGAATTGGGGTAGGAATTGGAGTAGGAATTGGAGTAGGAATTGGGGTAGAAATCTGACTGACGTTGATTCCTACCTGTACAGGTGCAGAAGAGGAAACGCGGTCATTTGCACTAATTACAAAAGCATTTAGCGATCCGTTAGTATCTGCCGGAGGTGTGTACACTAAAGTATCGTTGCTAGATAAGGTAGTAACACCAGGGACGACGGGAAGGCCATTGACAGTGAGAGTTCCTGTATTCACTACATCAACCTGGATGGAGGTGATGTCATTATTTGCATCGCTGGCCAGTGCAGCCAAACTAGAGAATGTTAAGGTTACTGGTTGATTGGTCTGGGTATTGGGTAGCGATGAGTTTGCCTTTAATGTCGGCGGGGTGTTGACTGAAGTAATAGTGATGCCAGTTGGGGTGCCGCTAGCATCTCCGCCATTAGGTAGGACTGGGAAGTTACCCAAAGCGATGATTGAATCCCCTATATTAAGCGATCCTGCTGTACCATTGACACTTGCATCACCTACGATAAAATCCACATTGTTTGGGCCACCATCGTGTTGAATTCTGATAGTACCTCCCACAAGAGGTTGAGCATTAGTATCTCCTGCATTAGTAAAAAATCCACCAGTAGCGATCGCATCACCCGCTCCTATTCCTTGAATCAGTCCGTTGGTTAACACTTGCACATTGCCACCTTGAACAGTGTTCCCATCAACAAAATCATCGGCGATCGCCTGAGTGTTGATGTTGCTAAAACGAATATTGCTACCAGCATTATTGGTGGTCTGTAAAGTAACGTTGCCACCTGTAACATTTCCAGTCCCATCCACTTCGGTGGCGATCGCTGAGGCATTAATGCCATCATTAACGGTGATATTCTCTGTGGCAGTTAAGCTGACTGCGCCAGCTGCCCCGATAAAACTGCCGCCTCCCGTCTTAGCTACAGATGAGTTTATTCCCCCTGTGGTAATACTACCTGCGGTGGTACTAACTTGTACATTTCCACCAGTCCCTGACCCACCAGCATTATTGGAAGAAGAATTAATAGTATTTGTGAGCAGGATATTGCCTGCCGCCGTCAAAGTCACCGTTCCACCCGTGGCATTGCCAAGCCCTCCACTATCGCTAGTGTCGATCTGATTCAGGGTAATTCCACCATTGCTGCTGATGACTTGAACATTACCTGCTGAGTAGCCTTGTCCACTGGCAATAATGTTGCCTGCACTAATGTTGCCACTGGCAGACAAGTTTACATCGCCACTTCTATTGAAATTAGGAGTTGTATCTAAATTTCCCAATAACAGGCTGGCTCCCGAAATGTTTATTACTCCTCCGGTTGTCTTGATTGTGTTGGTAGGGTCAACAAAGTTTACAGAACCATTTTGTGAGGTCAGGCTGAAGCTACCACCGCCCAAGCTTAATGTAGCGACACCAGGGGTAGTTACTCCGGGTGTCGCTCCGGTGATGTTATTGATAGTAATATTGCCTGTGGCCTGTAAGTTAATATTTGCACCCGAAGCTGCGATCGCACCCCATGAAACTGTATTAGCCCCAATATCTGCATCGCCAAAGACAATATTACCTGCTGTGGCATCAAAATCACCTGTCCCTGCTGCACCATCGATAATGGTCAATGTGCTGGGGTCTAGTAATAAAGTGCCAAAGTTGCCATTGACGGCTGAAGTATCTACCAAACCGTTAAAATTTAAGAAATTTTTGCCTGATACTTCGACATTTCCACCATTGCCAACATTTGCTCCTCCACGAGCCGAAATTTTTCCAAAATACTGGGTTGTGTCGTTACCCCAAACAATTACCCGTCCACCATTTCCATTCAAATTACTATCGGCATTAATAACGGATTTTGAGTCCACATAAGTCCGATCTGCGTTAGGTAAAGTCCCCTTACCTTGATAATCTCCACCAATTAGCACAGTACCGCCGCCATTATTCCCAGAGGCGTTAATATTGGCATCAATCACCGCGACTTTTTTACCCAAAGCAGTTACAGTACCGCCTGTTTGACTGGATACATCTACTTTGCCAGAGACAACCGTTGTTCCTGGTGTTGTCGGAATTGTCACATTATCTGTTAATTTTACAGTTCCATCAGGATTAGCTGTTAACCCTGTATTACCAACTGTGAGTAATTCAGGTAAAGAGGCGATGGGAATTGTCCAGTTATTGGGTTGATTGCTACTAGAAGCGAGGGGCTGAATTTCTAGACTCAGCAGATTTCCTGGTTGACTGAGACGCACCCAATTTTGTCCCGGTACGGATGTGACAGTAATCTGTCCTCCCGGTGCTGAGATTTGCCCGGTGTTGACTACAGTTCCGCCCAATAAGGCTAAATTTTGCCCAGCCCCTACTGCCAAATTTCCAGCATTTGCGATCGCTCCTGGCTGGTTCATACTAAAAGCAAATCCATTGGGGTTTCCAACTAAAGCGGTGTAGTCATTAACACCGATAGCATTGAACCAACTGCTGCCAAAACCAATGCCATTGGCTGTTGTCGCGGTGAAAGCACCAGGTACATTTAAGCTGGCATTCGATCCAAAAACAAATCCGGCTGGATTCATTAAGAACAGATTAGCATTGCCACCTGTTACCTGAATTAAACCATTGATGACCGAGGGATTCCCGCCTGTAATTCGACCAAGGATATTTTGCAGTGTTGGACTAGCTTGAAAGTTGGCGATTTGTTCTGGTGAAATCCCAAACTGTTGAAAGCTATGGAAGAGGTTAACACCATCTCTAGAAGTTGTCCCGCCGCTGATATCAAGTCGATTTCCGTTGGGTGTAACAATTGTGTTTGTCCCATCCGCAGCAGGGACAATTTGTTGTGCTTGAGCTAATTTTGCACTTGTGGCACTTACCAGAGGCAAAATAGCTAGCACTGAAGCGGCGATTTTGTGTAGTAAAGATTTTTTTTGCCGCAATATGAAGCGACCTGCGGGCAATTCTACATCAATTTGTAACTTTTCTGCTAATCCGCGTCGCCAAAGTGCTTGAGCGATCGCCTTACCAGACCAGAGAATTTGTTCTGTTCTTTTGGTGACAGACAGGCTTTGAGAGTGATTTCGGTAGAGGTAGAGTGGATCTTTAACTCGGCGCACCTGGGCTACTTCTGAAAGTCGTAGACACAGGTCGTAATCGTAAGCAATACCACTAAAAGATGCGTTGATACCTCCCACTCGGTCGTAAACTGAACGGCGCATGAGGCGGAAGTGGAAAGTCATGAAGTTTACTAACAGACCTTCTGGGGAGTAAGGAATGTCACAGCGATGACCGTAGCCGATGACTTTGCCTTCTTCATCAATATTTAGATAGTCGGTGTAAACAAATCCCGTTTCTGGATGGCAGTTGAGGACTGTTGCGGTTTCGGCGAGGGCGGTAGGGGCTAGGATATCATCACTGTCTACAAAACCAACGTAAGTACCGCTAGTTTGACCGATCGCTGCCTTACAAGCCGCAGCAACTCCCTGATGGTGTGCTTGGACTACCCGGACTCGCCCATCTTGTTGAGCATAAGCGTGAGCGATCGCCACCGAGCCATCTGTAGAGCCATCATCCCAAATTAGTAGCTCAAAGTCTTGCCATGTCTGCGCTAAGACGCTAGCGATCGCTACTCCAAGGTAAGACTCGCGGTTGTAATTGACGATGACTATGGAGATCGGTGGTGACATCGAAGTATTCCCAAGTTTTCTACCTGTTACCACAATATAATGCTCAGGGGTATCACTTAGAATAAATTGTTGTTAATTAACACGATGTGCAACTTATTCTTAGAATCCCGCTTCCAAACCTCTCCCCCACTCCTGCTACGGTGTACACACAAGGATGACTAGTACCGCAGGGCTAAATTCAAAATTCACGCATTCAAAATTAAGATACTATAAGCGTTTCATCGATTTGGAATGGGTGGTTTATTTACGCCATGCTGTAATAGTATAGGTTTCAATTCTAGTAGTTTCGTAGGGTGCGTTATGGACACGCCGAAATAACAAATGAGTACGCCGAAATAACAAATGAGTACGCCGAAATAACAAATGAGTACGCCGAAATAACAAATGAGTATGCCGAAATAACAAATGAGTATGCCGAAATAACAAATGAGTATGCCGAAATAACAAATGAGTATGCCGAAATAAC
>NZ_JBALDK010000256.1:0-7259 GCF_036917455.1 Nostoc sp.
CCGTAGGCGAGGCAGTTTTCATCCATGCCCCTTAATTTACCATCTATGTGTACTTAAAAGACTTGGTAACACTTTCAATCCTGTGAACTACTACTAATGAACGCCCTTGCTGGACTGAAACCACCCCAAGGCATTGCTGCCATGCAATCCATTAATATCACGGTAATCAATCCATTTTTTATGACAGCGTTCTTGGGAACGGCTGCGGCTTGTATATTTTTTTTAATCTCCTTGCTCTTAAAGTGGCATCAACCTGGTGCTGCCTACTTGCTCCTAGGTAGCTTACTCTACCTCGTTGGCACATTAGGCGTGACAATAGTGTTCAATGTGCCGCTCAACGAAGCCCTGGCAAGAGTCGAGCCGGACAGTACTGAGGGTGCAAATCTATGGTCTAGCTACTTGACCAACTGGACAATCTGGAATCATATTCGGACGGTAGCAGCACTAGCAGCAGCAACATCACTCACCATCGCGCTTTGTTTGGGTTCAAGAATCGTAGATGGACTCGATAACACGGTTAGGTAACTCCGCTACCAATGGGTAGTTTTTTGTGACGAATTACGAATTATTTGGTCAACCATTCCTGCCATTGTTGAGCAGCTTTATCACGTTCTGCCTTTGAACCTGCGGGATTGTAACTTCCCAAACTTTGCCACAATTGATTCCAGTCGTGCCCTTGGGGTAGCTTACTCACCACAGCTTTAACAATCAAAAAAGCTCGCTCACGAGTTAGATCGTTCGGTGCTTGCAAAAGAGGAATTACCAGAGGTAAAACTTCTTTCCCTTCTCGCATTAGTGGATACATCGAAGCTGTGTAAGGATTGTGCAGGATGTCAGGGTAATCATCAAGGGTAGCGACCAAAGCCGGCAATGAGCGTTTATCCCCTAATTGGTGTAAAGCAGTGGCAGCACGGGCACGTACTTCTGGATTAGTGTCATGGGTAGCTTGGAACAAAGCATCAGCACTAGCGGGGTCGGCAATTTCACTCAATCCCTCGGCTGCAAGCCTACGGGTACGGGAGTTGGGATTAGTCAAGGCTTCCAACAAAACCGGGGTAGCTTGTTTGCCTAAACGGATCAATTCACCCAAGGCTAAACCGCTAGTGTCTTGATCTGTAGAGTAGAGCCGGGCTTTGATCTGCTCCATAGGTGTTGCAGTCGCGTCTTGATTATTCATGTACAAATTTCCTCCAATGACCAGTATTACAACGATCGCGAATGTTCCTATCGTTCTCAAGATCACGGTGTCGCTCCTGTGCCTGCTGGTGCTGCTGCTGGCACATGCTCAAAGCTCAAAACGACCCGGCGATTACTCCGACGATTTGCTTCTTTATCTTGGTTAGTAGTGGCATCAGGGGTAAAGTCTTCGGTTGAACCAGAGCCGATAGTAACAGCACTAATCTGAGCTTCAGCTACACCCTTAGCACGCAGGGCTGCTCCGACTGCCTGCGCTCTGCGTAAAGATAGATCCAGGTTGTGCTGTGATGCACCACCGCGCCTGTCAGCGAAGCCTTCAGGAGTTACTTTGACATCAGGGAACCGCCGCAGGTAATCCAAGAATGTATCGATTTTGCCTGTTTCACTGGAACTCAATTGATCGTTGTCGAAATCAAAGTAAAAAATGACTGGTTCATGTACGTAAAAATCTCGATGTTTCTCTAGAGCTGCATCGAAAGTGGCAGATTGCCCATCTTGTGCCGACGCGCGATCGTTCTCAACTTTGCCAGCACGAATTTGAAAGCCCCAATGAAGCGCTCCGTAAGTTGTCATGGTGTCTTCTCCCTTAGCCACGGTTTGGAAGTCGAAGTTGAACTCACCAGCTCCTCCAGGAGCATCGGTTAGTTCTGCTGCTTTGATATCGGTGGGGTCATCGGAGCGTTTGTAACCGATAGTTGCTCCGCTTGCACCACTAGAAGAAGGTCGTGAAAGTCCAGGGGTTGTGGGATTAGGTTGCGCTGGGTCGTTACCAAAGGGATACTGAGCAGGTAATGCACTTCCGGCTGGCGCATTAGTTCCTGTGCCACCGTGAGCAGGTGCATCATTATGCAATACATCAGTGAAATATCCGCCCTCAACTCCCGTAGTGGCATCAGCAGTGGTGCGGAGGCTAGCACCACGAGCAGCAGGTAAAGACTGAGGTTCGACATTTGTACCTGTAGCATTTGTCAAACGTACAATCTGAATCAGTCCAATTTGGTTAGAGTAGGGAGCAGTGGTTTTAGGTTTAAAACGAATAGTAATTGGTAAACTCGCCCCGTTTGGTGTGGCATTTACTTCAAAAACACCGTGTGTTAAGTCGTATGTGGGGTTAATTGCCCGTTGAATTAATTTTCTCTGGGCTGTACCTGTCTGCTGAACCACATGAGTCAGTTCATGGGCGGTTAAGGCATCATTACCTGGTGACTTGCCTGCACCAAAGAAAATGTTTTGCTGGTGCGTAAATGCCTGAGCATTTAAATCTTGATTCATCTGCACCGCTTGCGTGCCTGTATGTACCCGTACTTGACTAAAATCTGTGCCAAAACGGGGTTCCATAAAGGAGCGCACCGCATTTGGTAACGGGCTTCCTCCGCCTTCACTACTGTTTAGCCGACTCTCAAAGTTTTCCCCAGTTTGGAAGCTATCATTGGTAGCGAGTTGTAGCGATCGCTTGGTTTGTATTTCTTCCTCTGGTAAAGTCTCTCTTTGGATAGATGCATTCAGAAGTTTAGTTTGTAACTCCTCTTCCTCTTCTGGCATCGTCTCCCGTTGCACTAAGGGAGTTATGGCAGCTGCTAGAGGCTTAGTTTGCACTTGGTCTTGAGTCTGTATATCCTCTAAACTCATCGGTGCTGGTTCAGCCATTCGCATAATCCGATCGGCAACTTTATCGGCTTCTTGCTCATAACGATCGTTTGGCGCACCTACCGTGAGTTTTGCCTGGGGACGATGCAAGGATATACGCCTAATGTCATGACTAAGGGGCTGTTGTTTGATGGCTTCTGGTTCCAAGAATTGCTCATCAACAGACTGCGCTTCTTGAAGGTCTGTTGGTGTCTCAGTTAGTTTTTGGATTGGAGGATTATTCGTTTGTAAACCAAACCCACGCGTTGGAGAAGCCAGTGTGGAAATAGTTGATGAGGCAAGAGACGGATTTATAAAACTGGATATACCTGCTTTCTGGCGCTGAACTATGCTCAGACGCGTAGAAGCTTGTCGTCCGTCATTGCTCATATCACCCTTCCTTCACTTATGGCTAAACCAAGGTATATTGATAACATCTATCATACAATTTGTCTAATTGCGATCGCTATCGACTTAAGTGGAAACTATTCTGTAATGCGATCGCATATTTAGCTTCAGTGGGGGTCTTAAACCTTGCGATCGGCCTGATTGATGTTTAGTATTTTCCTGTCTTATCCCAACTGCCAATCAGTGACTTTACCTTATTTAGCGCGTCTATTATAAAAGACTCACAAAAATTACTGCATGATTTAAAATTGTCAGGTAAGCTGACAACAGCAGTTTCATCCTCAAAACAATGACCGCAAGTAGTCCCACAATTTTAGCCCTAGACTTTGATGGAGTGATTTGCGATGGACTAATTGAATATTTTGAGGTAGCGTGGCGCACCTATTGTGATATTTGGTCGCCAACTAACGACACACCACCAGATGATTTAGCTTTAAGATTCTACCGCCTGCGACCTGTAATTGAAACAGGCTGGGAAATGCCCGTTTTAATCAAAGCGCTGGTAGATGAAATTCCTGATGATAAAATTCTTCATGAATGGTTAACCATTGCCCCAAAACTTTTGTTAAATCACAAGCTACAAGCCAGAGAAATTGCTGCGAAACTAGATAACCAACGGGATAAATGGATTACCACCGATTTAGACGGTTGGCTAAGTCTGCATAAATTTTATCCGGGTGTAGTAGAAAAACTCAAATTAACTCTTGACAGTGGAGTTAAGTTATACATTGTGACAACTAAAGAAGGGCGTTTTGTACAAGAGTTACTCAAACAGCAAGGAGTGAATTTACCGACAGCAGCAATTTTTGGTAAAGAAGTCAAGCGTCCCAAATACGAAATTCTGCGAGAACTAAAGCAGGAAGCAGAAAACAAGTCAGTTAGTCTTTGGTTTGTAGAAGATAGACTTAAGACATTGGAGTTAGTCCAACAGCAAACAGACCTTGAAGAGGTGAAACTGTTCCTTGCAGACTGGGGCTATAATACCCAGGTAGAAAGAGAAGCTACCCAAAACGAGCCGCGAATTCAGTTGTTATCACTGTTTCAGTTTGCCAAAGATTTTTCTGCTTGGTTTTAATATATAAATTATGCTGCAATAATCTCTTAATGGCTTCACCCTCAAAGGGCAATACAGTTCAGTTAGGGCTAAAACTCTTTGCCAAAGTCAATTATTTTAACGTAGACGCAAAGCGGCTTGCCGCAGGCTAACGCAAAGAATACAAAGAGAATACATAAATGCTTAACTCAACCGTATTCCCTCAAAGGGCTAATCGTTGCCTAGATATAGCAATAGCCTTGGTGGTTAGGACATCAACAGATGATGAAATTTAGACACAAAAAGACTTTTCACCCAGTCCCTAGTCCCTTGCTATATTTATAGCAGTCAAATTGTTGCCCTTAATAACATCCCGCCGAAACTTAAGTTCCTGGCTCATCGCTCAAGTGTACTAAAATGACTCTACTTAATCCTTTTTAGAGAATCAAAGGGCTTTAGTTATTAACCCTGAAATTTATTTCAAGGCGGAATGTTAACGAAGCAAGAGATTTATAAAGATATAGGTAAATACTAAGAAAGTAGAAAAACTCCTAACTCCTAACTTACCTTTATGCTCGATCTAACAAAACTGGCGCGACAAATGCAAGGCTTAAGTCAGCATCTTACTTTAGAAGCTACTGCCAGTCGCCAGCGTTTAGAATTGGCGCAACAACATCTAAAAAATGCTTATGAGTCTCAACAAGATTTAATCGATCGCCAGGAAAAATGGCGCGATCGCATTCTCTTTGCTAATGCTACCCCAATTGAGCCGTTAGAAACCTGCATCAATATCCCAGTTCCGCCAAAAATTCATACTGTCATCGCTACCGATGGTTCCCAAATTGCCCCCAACCATCACGAAATTGCTTACTGTTATCTCTTAAATATTGGCAGAGTCGTCTTACACTACGGACAAAACCGCCATCCGCTACTCGATAGTTTGCCAGAAGTATTTTATCGCCCAGAAGATTTATATATGTCTCGACAGTGGGGAATTAGAACCGAGGAATGGATGAGTTTTCGCCGCACTGCTTCCGAAGCAACGGTTTTGGCAGAACTTGCATGTGCAGCTAAAGGGGAAGCACCAGCATTGGCGATGGTAGATGGTTCGTTAATTTACTGGTTTTTAGAACAGTTACCGATAGATGCACGCGATCGCATTTTACCCCCCATCCTAGAAGCTTGGCAGCAAATGCGTGATGCTCAAATTCCTCTGATGGGTTATCTCAGCGCTTCTCGCAGCATCGAAACAATGAACTTTTTAAGATTATTGGCTTGTCCCCATCCAGTGCCAGACTGTAAAACTTATTGCCCAAATCAGCTAGAAAAAGTAGCTTGTAAAATTTTTGAACAGTTACGAGATACTTCAGTTTGGGCAACCCGACTCAAACCAGGACAACGCAGCACTCTTTGGCGGAGTAATTCCCCGATTCTTGAACTCTACGGCGATCAAACCATTTATTTTTGCTATGTTCACGTTGGCACTGAAATCGCCCGAATCGAAGTTCCAGTATGGGTAGCGGAGAATGTAACTATGTTAGACCAAGCATTGGGACTGATGCTAGCACAAGTGCAAAAAGGATATGGCTACCCTGTAGCGATCGCCGAAGCGCATAATCAAGCAGTGGTAAAAGGTGGCGATCGAGCACGTTTCTTTGCCCTCCTCGAACAACAAATGATTAAAGCTGGTTTAAAAAATGTTGGAACTTCCTACAAAGAAGCCAGAAAGCGTGGGAGTATTGCTTAGGAACTCCTAAGTTAAGTAAATTAAGTCTTTCGGAAAAAACTTTATTTTTATAGATTTTGATCGATATTAGAATTAGTCACATTAGGGATTGTAGCGACCATAGCAACTTCAACAGTCTGGTAAGTATAAATAGATTATATTTAGTAAAATTTAAACCTTCTAAAACCTAATACTATACCACCTTTACAGTGAGGTGATTCGCCTTCTTCTAAAGTACAATCCTCATACTCAAATCCAACCACTTCGATTGAGTAATTGGCGCGCTACTAGAAATATAGTCCACCCCTGTCTCTGCCACACCGCGAATCGTTTCTAAAGTCACATTCCCTGAAGCTTCAATTTTCACCCCATTATCCTGCTGACGAATCAACTCTACCGCCTGACTCATCATATCCAAGGGCATATTGTCCAACATAATAATGTCAGCCTTGTGCTTCAAAGCTTCTTTGACCTGCTCTAAACTCTCCGTCTCTACCTCTATAGTCAAGGGATAAGGAATCTGAGAACGAATACGGGTAACAGCTTCTCCAATCCCCCCAGCAGCCGCAATGTGATTATCCTTAATCATTACCGCATCATCTAACCCCATACGGTGATTAGTCGCACCACCCAAAGCAGTTGCATACTTTTCCAATATTCTCAGCCCTGGTGTAGTTTTACGCGTATCCACCAACTGAGCAGGTAAATCAGCAATTTTCTCTACATATATATTAGTAAGCGTAGCAATCCCACTCAATCGCATAGCCAAATTGAGCGCTACTCGTTCCCCCATTAGCAACGCATCCAGCGAACCAGAAATTTCAGCTACTACCTGTCCATGCTCACACCATGCACCTTCATCTGCCACTGCCGTAAAGCTAACTTTTTCATTCAAAATCTGAAATACTCTAGCTGCAACTGGTAAGCCAGCAATTATACCTGAAGCTTTAGCTATCCATAAAGCCTTGCCTAGCGTCACATCTTCTACTAGTAGTGTATTTGTTGTGCGATCGCCCCTGCCAATATCCTCCAACAACCAACTACGCAAAAGAGGATCTAAAACCAGCCAAGGAGGTAAAACAGCAAAACTGCTCACAAACTTATTGCTTCCTTAATAACTTCCAGGAATACCATAGCTTAAAAGTCTTACAGTCTAAGACTTAGAGGGCGATGAAAAAGCTCTCCAAAAAAATTTTGGAGAAAATAGTTGACACAATGAAGTAGGTTCGTTATATTGAATAAGTGCCGGAAGCGGAGAGCTTAACAGCG
>NZ_JBALDK010000257.1:0-9552 GCF_036917455.1 Nostoc sp.
CCTCTGGTTGATAGATTAGAGAATTAGGCGCACTTGTTGACCCTGATGATATAGAAGCGATCGCCGAAACTATAATTCAAATCCTACAGGGCACTTATTCTAATCCTCTAATCTATCAACCAGAGGCATTAAGAAAAAAAGTAATTAACCAATTTGGTTTTCAACAGTTTCAAAAAACTCTTGATAGCTACTTAAAAAAAGATTTCAAAGACATTTAAGTTTTTAACATCAAAATCAAGGCATCAACCATGTTTAATCCCAATTTTGTCAATATCAGCACTAGCGAAATAGTTAATGACCTCAAAGACAAGGGATACTTTGCTTTTGAACAAGCCTTAACCACTCAGTATGTTGAAGAGCTACTTCAAGAAATTGATTTCAATCAACTATTGCTGAATAATAATGATGTTGGTGTAGTTACATCTCAAGACATCAAGTTTTTTACCCATTGCCTAGCGGGTTCTAAAAAAATATACGATATTATTACTTCCAGAAAAGTCTTAGATGTATGCAAAGAATATTTTACTGATGATTATAAATTAACTAATCATAGAATTTATCAAACATCTCAAAATTCCCACATGCCCTGGCATACAGATAATAATCGCCAAATTGGTAAGCAATTATCTGAAAAACATAATATGCCAGGTCTGTTGTTTTTATTTTATTTCTCTGATGTTGAAAAAAATGCCTTTCAATATATAAAAGACTCGCATAAGTGGTCTCGCAAATACAGCCATGAAATTTACCTGAGTGACAGCTATATCGACAATACATATAGCAAAGATATACTAATATTTCCCATGCTCAAGGGAAGTCTGATATTATGTGATATCCACGGAATCCATAGAGCCAAACCTTTTCAGGATAAAACTTATAACAGAACTACCTTGCTTTTTCAAGTCGATCAAGTTGGTAGCGAGAATGTAGGACATGGTGAAAAAAATCTAGTGAATACTGAGTATCTTGAAAATCTCACTCCAGAGGTAATGGATTATCTCGGATTTGGTTTTAAGAGAGACTACCCGGCTTTTCCTAACACTTCAATTGCTACGATGAAACTACAAGATATCTTAGAGCTACAGAAGCAATTGTTACCCAAGACATTAGAGGCTCTTAACAAAAATATAGTAAAATCTCTATTGCCTGCTGAGGCACTAATTAATGTCAAGCGAATCCTCTGGTATTTTAAATCAAAATACTCTAACCAAAAACCAAAAATATAGCAATTCATGAAAATTTTGTTGATAGGTAATTACTCATTAGATGCAATCATTAGTATGGATATATTTGCTTCTATGTTGGAAAATTACTTAAGCAAACTTGGGCATCAAGTCAGAATTATTTGCCCAAATCCTTGGTTTGGTAAGCTACTATCATCACCAAATTCACTCAGGAAATGGTTAGGTTATATTGATAAATTTGTGTTTTTCCCGGCACAATTGCGTCAAGCATTATCTTGGGCAGATATAGTTCATATATGCGATCAAGGTAATGCAGTTTACGTAAAATATTTGGGAAATATACCTCACGTCATCACTTGTCATGATTTATTGCCAATTCGTTCTGGTTTGGGGGAATTTCCCGAGTATCGCACTGGATGGACTGGTAAGCAATTCCAGCAAATGGTGATGAGAGGACTAAACCAAGCGCATAAAGTTGCTTGTGTTTCAGAACAAACTAAAAGTGATGTGTTACGCCTTTCTTCTCTGTCTGAGAGTGCTGTATCTGTAATTACTATGGGTTTAAACTATCCTTACACGCCGATGAAAGCTACGGAATCTCAACCACGTTTAAAAGCTTTGGGAATTCCTGAAAATTATCCATTTATTCTGCATGTAGGGGCAAATCACTGGTACAAAAATCGGTTGGGAGTTCTAGAAATATTTCATCAGCTAATTCTGCAACTCCAACAACCAGAATTTTACTTAGTTATGGTGGGTAAACCCATGACTGATGAAATGCGTCAGTTTATCAAAACACATAATATGACGCAAAAAGTAATAGAGTTAGTAGAAATTAATAACGAAAACCTCAGAGCTATCTATTCTTCTGCTACAGCCTTACTTTTCCCTTCTCTCTATGAAGGCTTTGGTTGGCCAATTATCGAAGCTCAAGCTTGTGGTTGTCCTGTATTTACATCCAACCGTTCCCCCATGAATGATGTAGGAGGAGAAGCTGCTATATATATAGAACCGGAGCAGCCGAAAGAAACAACAGAAGAGATAATTCGTAATCTACCCACACTAGAAAAGCTGAAGTCAAAAGGATTTATAAATTCTAAAAAATTTTCAGCAGAGAAAATGATTTCCGATTATATTGAACTTTATCAGCAAGCCATTAATGAAAAATATGAGAATAAAGTAAAAATAATTTAATTTTATAGATTTTAACTTTTTTCAACAACTTAAATGGTGCATCTTACTAGAATTTGCTGCGGATATCCGCTATGAGAGTTCTCCATGTTATTCCCTCTGTTCCTCAAGTACGGGGTGGTCCAAGTCTTGTTGTTCTGGATATGGTTAAGGCATTGCGAACTAACAATGTTGATGCTGAAATTGCTACGACGAACGATAACGGCGATTGCTTACTTGATGTTCCTTTACAGAAGCTTATTCAATACAAGCAAGTTCCAATCTGGTTTTTTTCTCGATTTTCACCTACTGTAAAAACTGTCAGAGAATACGCCTTTTCTTGGCAGTTAACAGCATGGCTCTGGGATAATATTTCCCAGTATGACATTTTACATATTCATGCCATCTTCTCTTATGCATCGACGATAGCAATGGCGATCGCTCGCCTCAAAAATGTCCCTTATATTGTTATCCCACATGGCTTATTATCCGAATGGTCTTTGCAACAAAGTACCTGCAAAAAGCAAATTTACATGAGGTTAATCGAGCAAGCTAACCTCAATCACTCTCAGGCGATTCACCTTACTTCCCAACTAGAACAGCAAGAAGTTGCTCAATTGGAACTTATCGCTCCCAGTTTTGTATTACCACACGGGCTTTCTCACCCGCCCCAGATTCCTCATGCTCGTTTTCTACTTCGGCAACACCTCAATCTGCCAGCAGATGAACCTGTAATTTTATTTTTATCCCGTTTACATCCGAAAAAAGGACTAGACTATCTGATCCCCGCATTAGGCAAACTTACTCATCACCGTTTCACTTTTGTTGTTGCAGGTAGTGGTTCCCAAGAGTACGAAGCGGAAATTGAGTCAGCGCTGGTTTCAAATGGCATTCGCGATCGCACCTATATTGCGGGATTTGTTGCTGGAGAGACAAAAAACCTCTTTATCCAAGGTTCGGATCTATTTGCCCTGACATCTCATGCCGAAAACTTTGGTTTAGCAGTTCTAGAGGCTTTAGCCGTAGGTGTTCCCGTCCTTGTTACCCCTGGCGTAGCTTTAGCTGCTATAGTTCAAAAGTACCAAATTGGTTACGTTCCAGAATTAGATGTACTAGCGATCGCCAAAAATATTGAAGAATATCTCACTCATCCCCAAGAAGCGAAAGATATGGGCGATCGCGCTCGTCAAATAATTAGAGAACAATACACTTGGGACAAAGTTGCAGTCAAAATGGTTGAGATTTATCAGGCTATTATTTTCAATCATAAATAATTAAACTATCTGTATGTGTGGCATTGCCGGAATTTTAACGAAAACTGAAATAAAAAACAGTTTGGAAAACTTGATGCTGAGAATGCAAACTGCATTACAGCATCGCGGGCCTGATGACCAAGGAATTTATATTTCCCCAAATCGAGAAGTTGCTTTTGCTCATACTCGTCTTTCTATTCTTGACCTCAGCGCCGCAGGACATCAGCCAATGTCTACACCTGACGGACGCTATTGGATTACCTTTAATGGCGAAATTTATAACTTTCGCCAATTACGACTTGACCTAGAAGCAAAAGGTGAGAAGTTTTATTCACAAACTGATACTGAAGTTATTCTGAAACTTTATCAGCAGCAAGGAACAGAATGTGTCAAGAATTTGCGGGGGATGTTTGCTTTTGCTATTTGGGATAATCAAGAACAAACCTGCTTTATTGCCCGCGATGCTTTAGGAATTAAACCTTTATATTATTGGCAATCTGGATCGACTTTAATATTCGCCTCAGAAATTAGAGCAATTCTGGCATCGAAATTACCGAGCATTGCCTTAAGTCCAGAGGGTTTATATGGATATCTTGTCAGTGGCTCAGTACCAGAACCTCACACTCTAATTGCCGGGATTCGCTGTTTAGAAGCTGGTCATTGGTTGCGTTGGCAAGCAGGTAATGTCAACCAGCAACAGTATTGGCAAATAAATTTTGCGGCTGAAACAATTTCTCTAATAGAAGCCAAAGAAAAAGTTCGTAATGCACTAATTGACTCTATTGAACATCATTTTATCAGTGACGTGCCAGTAGGAATATTTTTAAGTGGTGGAATTGACTCAAGTTCAATTGTTGCTTTATCCCGTCAAACTCAAAAAGGTAATTTACGCACCTATTCTATTGCCTTTGAAGAAAATGAGTGGAATGAAGGAGAAATTGCTCAAAAAGTTGCTCAAGAATTTGGCACTGAACATACAGAATATAAAGTAACTGCATCTTTAGGACGAGACCTATTACCAAAATTTTTAGCAAGTATCGATCAACCAAGTATTGACGGTTTCAATACTTTTTGTGTATCCCAAATTGCCCGTAAAGATGGAACTAAAGTAGTTTTATCTGGATTAGGGGGAGATGAGCTATTCGGTGGCTATAAAACATTTCAACAAGTACCAAATATGGTGCGCTGGGGTCAGCAACTCCAGAAAATTCAACCTATCAGCAGCAGTCTGGGTAGAGGATTAGCATCTTTGGGCATATCACCACGGATGAGGCGCTTAGGAGACTTTTTACAGCAAAAGCCAACAACCGCAGCAGCTTACCGTAGTTTTAGAGGAATTTTCTCCCACAGAGAAGCCTGGAAAATTACTCAGCACTACTTAAAAGATGCCTCTTTACCGATTTGGGAGGGGGTGATTTTTCAGGATAGGAGCTTACCTAAAAATCTGCCTTCTTTAGAAGATGAAGTGAGCCTGCTAGAACTGAGTTGTTATATGCGTAATCAGTTATTGCGGGACAGCGATGTTATGAGTATGGCCTGGGGGTTAGAATTGCGAGTCCCTTTAGTTGACCAAGCTCTACTAGAAGCGATCGCCTCTATTCCTAGCACAATACGTCTTGCACAAGGTAAACAATTATTAGTTCAGGCAATTCCTGAGTTACCAAGTTGGTTACTCAATCGTCCCAAGCGAGGATTCTTTTTTCCTTTTCAGCAATGGATAGAGAAAGATTGGAGTGATTATTTTCCGGCTCAAGAATTAGGTAAAGATATTAATCTCAAACTATGGTATCGTAATTGGAGTTTAGCGATTCTCCACCATTGGTGGAATGAAATTGCTGGCTCAGAATAATCTGTTTCTACAATGTTCTAGCAATGGAAAAGAAGATAGATAGATATATCCGATTAACTAAACAAGGATTGACTGATTATAAATGGTCATTATACTATTTTCAAATGACGATCTTAAATCCCAATCTGCGGAGGTTAATCGCATATTTCTTTTCCTGCTTTCTTCCCAAAACTCGGAATCTTAAAATTGATATTGAAACAATAAAAAATATCCAATCTTTGCAAGAAGATGGATTAGTTGTCTTAGATAAGTTTGTGACAACTACTCAAATTCAAGAAATTAGATCGTACCTGTCTACAAAGCTATGCATTGATCGGCATCGTCCAGGGAATGGCAAGTTTAGCGCACCCAGATTCGCTCACAAATCTTCTATTCATGCTTATTATACACCAGAGGATATTGTCGATACTCCACATCTATTAGAACTTGCAAATAAAACAAGGGTTTTAAGCATAATAGAGAATATATTTGGAGCAAAACCAACAATTTCTTTGATGCAGATTTGGTGGTTATTATCTGGCTTTGATGTTCAAGCAAATTTAAATGAACGATATTTTACATATCCCGGAGAATTTCATCGAGACCTTGATGATTGGTCAGAAATTAAGTTATTTATATATTTAACTGATGTAGATGAAAGTTCTGGGCCTCATGCATTTATTAAAAAATCTCATACATGGTTACTACCACCGAGAACGAGAGATGTAGATATTGATGATAATCCTAATTTTCCCATAGAAGATAACTTAATAAAACTTACTGGTGAGGCAGGCTTGGCTTGGCTTGAGAATAGCTATGTACTCCACCGCTCTATTATCCCTAAAAACAAGCATCGGTTGATTGTAGCAGTGACTTACACCTTGTTTCCATTACCATTAGGGCCGAAAAAGCCTTTAAGATCGTATCCAAAACCCAATCAATTTAATATCTACACCAATAGAATCTACTTAAAATAATACTAACTTAGTATGGCTCATTATCGTTATATAAATCATTGAAAATAAAGTTATTGTCTTGATTTTTTTATTTATTTAAAATATTCCGTACTAAGAGTTAATTTTTTGTTAGTTTATAACTATCTAGTTATTTCTGCCCTACTGTACTAGTTCAAAACCTTAAAGTTTTGGATAAACATGACATGAAAATTCTGCATATTATTCCTTCAGTAGCATCAGTGCGAGGTGGGCCAAGTCAAGCAGTATTAGAAATAGTTAAAGCACTGCGAAATCAAGGGGTTGCAGCAGAAATTGTAACCACTAATGATAATGGCAATAATTTGCTCGATGTACCTCTTGGCAAACCTATAGAGTATAAGCAAGTACCAGTTCAGTTTTTTTCGCGCTTTTCTCCTAAAGTTACGTCCATAAGAGAATTTGCATTTTCTAGTCAGCTAACTACATGGTTGTGGCAAAATGCTAAAAAATATGACTTGTTACACATCCATGCTATTTTCTCCTATGCTTCTACGGTGGCAATGGCGATCGCTCGTTTTCAAGGCATTCCTTACATTGTTCGCCCACTAGGACAACTGTGCGAATGGTCACTTCAGCAAAGTGCTCTCAGAAAACAAATTTATCTCAACTTGATCGAACGGTCAAACCTTAATCACTCTCAGGCGCTTCATCTTACCTCTGAACAAGAACAGCAAGAAGTTTCTCGTTTATCTCTCAGTCCCCCTAGCTTTGTTCTACCTCACGGACTCTCTATTCCTCCTGCTATCCCCAATGCCCGTTCTCGACTTCGGGAACATTTGCAAGTCCCAGCAGATGAACCAATAATTTTATTTTTATCACGCTTGCATCCCAAAAAAGGATTAGATTATCTCATCCCCGCCTTGGGGAAACTCACTAATTACCGTTTCACCTTTGTGATTGCAGGGAGTGGTTCCAAAGAGTACGAAGCGGAAATTGAGTCTCTGATCATCTCAAATGGGATGCGCGATCGCACCCATTTTGCTGGATTTGTGACCGGAGAGGAAAAAAACCTTTTCATTCAAGGGTCAGATATATTTGCCTTGACATCCTACGCCGAAAATTTCGGCATAGCAGTTTTAGAGGCTTTAGCTGTTGGTATTCCCGTTGTTGTTACTCCTGGTGTTGCTTTAGCTGCTGTTGTTCAACAAAATAAACTCGGTTACGTTCCTCAATTGGATGTGCAGGCGATCGCCGAAGCTGTTGATTGCTATTTGAGCCATCCTCAAGCAGTTAAGGATATGGGCGATCGCGCCCGTAAACTAGTTTTGGAGAACTATACCTGGAATCATATTGCTGAAAATCTAATGGATATATATACGAAACTTATTAAGCAACAATTACTATCTCAAACACTAATTTAGTATTATACCGACCTACTTAAATAAACTTAAATGATTTATGGCATCTATGCTAGAGAGAATTACTCCTCTCATTCTCACTTACAACGAATTCCCAAATATTCATCGTGCCATTGAGAGGTTGACTTGGGCAAAGGAGATTATTGTTATTGACAGCTATAGTACAGATAAAACTATAGAAATTCTCCACTCCTATCCACAAATTCAAGTATTTCAACGTAAATTTGATACTCATGCTACACAGTGGAACTACGGCTTAGAAAAGATTAAATCATCATGGGTGCTTTCTTTGGACGCAGATTATATTGTCACTGATGAGTTAATTTCTGAAATCGCACTTTTACCAATTGATGGAGAAATTGACGGCTATTTTACCAAGTTTAAGTACTGTATATTTGGTAAGCCACTGCGTGGGACTATACTTCCCCCCCGCCAAACTCTGTTTCGGAAAAACAAAGCCATCTACATAGATGATGGACATACACAGGTTTTACAACTTACGGGTAAGTCTGCTGAACTGTCTACTTGTATTCATCACGACGATCGCAAACCCCTAAGTTGTTGGTTATGGGCGCAGGATCGCTATATGGTGATCGAAGCTAAAAAACTGCTAGAGACTCCAGAAAGCGAACTTAGTTTTAGCGATCGCATCCGTAAACAAAAAATCCTCGCTCCCTTTATCATCTTAATTTACTGTCTGATCCTGAAAGGCGGTATTTTGGACGGTTGGCATGGTTGGTACTATGCATTTCAGCGAATGCTAGCAGAAACTCTTTTGGCAATTCGTCTATTTGAGTATGGAAAATTGTAGAGACGCGATTAATCACATCTCTACTGCTTATAAAAATGCGGTTGCTCTACAAAGACGCTTATGTAAAAAGAATGTTCAAAATCCGTTTTATTGGCGCACCAAAACCTACAAAAATGACTCAGAAAAGTTTGAGACTGTTAGATAAACTCTCCATAGCTGAAATTAAACGTGGTAGCAAACTAAGGGCTAGATTTTTTAAGAGCGATCGCAACTATCGAAGTTGTTATTAGTCATCTCAGAAACTTATACTTTGTTAACTATGATCAGATTTCCATTCAAAATAATCTTTTTGTCAGATTTTTATATTTTATAACTGGCTTTGCTCATCAAGCTGTTATTACTTTCTTTGTTCTCAGTGGCTTGTTGATTGGTAACTCAGTTTTCAAGAAGTTACAACAACATAAATTTACTTGGAAATCATATCTGATAGCTCGTCTATCACGACTGTGGATTGTTCTAATTCCAGCGCTACTCCTTGGTCTTACTTGGGATCTAGTAGGTAACTTCCTCAACCAAGGACAGTCTATTGTTTATTCAGGTCATCTGGGCACAAATATTATTCCTCAACCAGTTGTAAATAGTATCAGCCCCTCTATATTTCTGGGTAATCTATTTTTCCTACAAAATATTTACTTTCCTACGTTAGGGTCAAATGCAGCATTATGGAGTCTAAGTCACGAGTTCTGGTACTATATAACCTTTCCAGTTATGATGTTGTTAGTTATCAATTTTCAAAGATTTAATCAATGTCTCATTTTGATAACTGTTTTATTATTCTTACTTTTTGGAATTAAACTTAAGAGTGATGAAGGATTCTTAATATGGTTATTTGGAAGCTTACCTTTATTAATTTCCCCCAATAAAAAATTATCACAGCAACATCAGTCATATTTTTTATTATCCGCATATAGTTTGGTGATGATGACTATGATAGCAATTAGAATTAACATCAT
>NZ_JBALDK010000258.1:0-3559 GCF_036917455.1 Nostoc sp.
AAATTTTGTAATTCCTTTGCGGTTGAGAATGAACAAGGTAAGAAATCTTATCCTTATACTTCACCCAGTTGGGTAAAAAAGATTCTTGAATGGGCGAAGATGCTAACAGGAATTGACCCAGAATTAATCAATCCACCAGGGATTAATTGTGTCAATGGAATTGTTAGACCTGTTTGGAATGGTCAGAAATTCGTAACAACGCTATCCCCACATACGCCCGAAGATTACTTTATTTATGAGCCATTAATTGAATATAATCCTAACGCTGATAGTACAGATTGTGACCGCTTACTATCCTGTTTAGATAAACCACAGCAAGAAATTATTTTAAGAAATCTTGCTGCATCTCTCGACCTTGAAACTGTTAGGAAGCTGAAGGGTAGAGAAATAAAAGCACTGCTGGCAGTTGGACTTGGTTCTAACGGTAAAGATGCTCTACGCGAGTGTCTATCTATTATTTATGGAGAAAACGGACTAACTTCTGTTTCCTTGGCAGATTTTCAACTCTACGATGAAGGTAGGAAGTTTAACTTAGCTCCGTTGATGCACAGCCGAGTGAATTGGGCTTCAGAAAACCCACAAACATCTAGGATTGATAAAATCCAAAGTTTAAAGTTGTTTGTAACAGGGAACAAGTTGCATTGTGAACGCAAGGGTAAAGACCATATTGAGTTTACCCCTCAAGCCATCGGAATTTACAACTTGAATGAAACGCCATCACTCCAAGGAGTTATGAAAGCAATTCAAGATAGGATTGCAGTTTTAGAGTTCAAGAAAACATTTGAAAAAAATCCTGACCCGAACAACCCAAATGAATTACTAGCTGACCCCCGTTTTGCTTACGACAAGGAATTTATCAGAACGAAAGTAGCTCCAGCATTTCTAAATAAAATGCTGCAAGCTCTTAATGACCTCATTGAACAGGGGATTGATTACGAATGTACTACTGATGCTTTCAAAAACCTTCAAAAAGAAAATAATCACCTATTTGATTTTATAGAAAGCGCAAATATAGGTTATGTGGAAGGGGGAGAAATTACCGCACGAGCTTTATGGTCAATGCTAGAACAGCACTACATCGATAATGGGACGCTGACCAGAGATGAGGGCAACCGCAGAACGTGGTGCGACCAAGTTCGCCCCAGCGATAAAAACGTGAAGGGCATCAACCAAATCATTCCCCGCATCTCCCAACTGTTTCCGAAAGCGGTCAAAGGGACTAAGTACTGTGAAGTTTCAAAAAGAAACATTCCAGTACTTAAAGGCATTGGCATTATTGACCCTACCCGCACCACTTTCGGCTCTACCCGCACCACTTCCGCACCAGTTCCCGCACCAGAAACCTCGCAAAATCAAGACTTCCGCACCACCCGCACCACTTTTTCATATTCCACAGAAAACACTGGAGAAGAGTCAGAAATGAAATTAAATCTTCTGACTGAGCCAATGGAAAAAGAAGAATATACCCCCCAAGTTGGTGCGGGTGGTGCGGAACCCTTGCAAAATAAGGAAAACTGCTGCGGGGAGTCCTGCGTCACTGGTGCGGATCAATTAGAAAGTGGTGCGGAACCCTTACAAAATAAGGAAAACTCATGCGTCAGTGGTGCGTCACAGTTAGAAAGTGGTGCGGGTGAATCCGAGTCGGTGCGATCTGACGAAGATTCCAAGGTTTTAGCCTCAGAAGCCCTAGCTTGTATCTTGGAATCCCCTAATCCAAGTTGGGAGGTAATCAAGGATATTTTGAGCGAAATGAAAATTCTTTCTTACTCGGAACTGCACGGGTTTTTGACCTTGGGTGAATTCGCGCAACTTTATATGCTAATACCAGCCGCCGAGAGGGAAGTTCACTTTGGCTTATGAAAAATGACTCTGATGATTTGCCCATGTTGTCAACACTGTATACATATTGATATATTCACTGTGTACATTGTTGACAAGGTAGAGAGATATGGGAAAAAAAACCAAGGAATCGCCTATTGTAAGCTTCCGCGTGCCACATTCTGTTGTCGAAAAGTTAATTACAGATGGCAGATTGAAGCCTAACCATATAAAGTCAGAGTTATCCAACCTAATCAAAAATGACTGGTTAGCCTCTGTTGATGCTGGTGTAGAACCGACTGTGAGTGTAAATACTGTTTATGAGCAACTAGCAAAAATAGATAGAGTTCTAGAAATACTTGAGGACAATAAGCCAAATGGCGTTGTTGATGCCAATGTAGACAGTGTTGACAAAATCAGCTTCCCTCAAAGCATAGACTCAATCTCGTCGGATAATCAGCTTGTAGAGGTTGCCAACAGTAATGTACACCCCGTAGAGGAAATAAATGGGGATAATAAACCGAATGGCGTTGTTGATGAAAACAGTATTGAGTCATTGAATTTGAAAAAAAATACTTATACGGCGCTTCTCGACTGTGCGTTCGCTTATTTTTAAACTCGAAATTGAATTAAAGCTTTAATTTAAAGGGGAAAGAGCTATTTTTAAGTAAGCAGCCAATACAAAGTAAGATTTGTTACTTTTATATTCGGCTTCTAGAAGCATCTATTTAAGGCGCAGAGGGGTATAAACCATAAAAATGGATAAAACCTTGTTTTAGCTAAAAATGTCTGAATTGCCTGTGGAGCCTATATTGTAAGCCCTGTAAGGATTAATTAAATTTTCTGGTCAAAAATGAGCGAACGCACAGTCTCGATGCACAAGTTAACACAATAGAAGATTTAAAGAAATATAGTGTCACAGGCTTGCGAACGCTGAAAAATCTGGGAAATAAATCTGTATCTCAGATAGTTGAAGCACTTCAAAGCCGAGGGATCGAGTTACCAGTTTCAGACCCGGAACACACGCCTTCTCTGTGAGCAGTGATTCCGAAAGTTACGCGCTTTGAATTGTAAATATCTGCCTGCAATTTGGTCTAAAAGACGCTGTTTTTGGCTTTCAGCTTGTCCCAGCCTCCTAATTGCTGATGTCGTTAAATTCCACTTTCCCGACATCTTCGCCAACTGGAGACAGCCTCGCCAAGCTTGCCGCCGCTCCCAGGTCTAATTATTCAGTTATGTCTTTGTCATCAGTTTGTAGCGTCTTAAAACTCAGTGTTAACTTCTGCCAGAGTGACTCAATTTCCTCATAGCACTCCTGTGAAGAAAGTTTTCCCAAAGTCTGTAGATTGCACAGATAACAGACACGTTGAGAAAATTCTTGAAGATTAGCATTGAATAAAAAACTTTGAGGCGTAAACTTACCAAGATATCGATAGCGCTCGTAGAGAAAATTGTTTTTAGCAGTCTGATCGTAGTCATCCATATAAAAATAAAAATCTTCTAGCGCAAAAATTGAAACTTGATTTTTTGAGGTTGTTTTTTAAATTTATATCTACATTACCTGACCTGTCCATCACAACGCTCGTAAAACAAATAAATCTCTCCGACGAGAGAGTAATGTTCACCCAATAACCGCCCAAAACTTAAAACTTGATTTTTTGAGGTTGTTTTTTAAATTTATATCTACATTACCTGACCTGTCCATCACAACGCTCGTAAAACAAATAAATCTCTCCGACGA
>NZ_JBALDK010000259.1:0-7508 GCF_036917455.1 Nostoc sp.
TCTAGAGATGCTGATACTTATACTAGCAATACTAAAAAAGTCACAAATGAACTAACTCAATTAGATAGTTGGATTAAGTCAAGAATTGCTAGTATTCCTCCCAAAGAACGCAAGTTAGTTACAACCTCTGATGCACTGATTTATTACGCTAAGGCATACGGTATTCCCATAACAGGGGGATTACAAGGTATTAGTACTGGCGAAAACCTAACAGGTGTAAGAGAGAAAAATTTGGTTACAAATATTCAACAATCTAAAGTCTCAACAATTTTTACTGAAGCAGCAATTCACTCAAACTCACTTCAATCTGTAGCTAGAGAAGCTTCAGTAAAAATTTCTGCTAGAAAGTTATACACTGAGGGACTTGGTGAACCAGGAAGCGAAGCTGAAACTTATCAGAAAATGATGATCGCCAATACACGCACAATTGTAGAAGGGTTAGGAGGAACGTATTTAATGTTTCAAGTGAAAGCTGCTAAGTAGTTATAGTCTGCATTGAATCATCTGATAAACCGAAGCCTTTTAGATGACGAAAAATTCGGTTTATCAGTATTTTTTATGAAGACAAAAACTAGAATGCTATTTGTCTTTTATTCTGATGTCAATAACAGTTGCATTGAAGTTATAGTTAAAACCTTCTAACTCAAATGGCATTCCAATTTTAACTTTACTGTTACCTAGAACTGGTCCATTGTCGGTAAGCTGGGCTTTGCCATCTAAAGTCAAAATAAAATCTGCACTAAAATTGTTGATTTTTGGATCTGGTAATTCTTTCACAGTCCCATCAGGTTGGGAGACATTCACTGTTCTAGGTAGCTGTTGAATGGATTTAATTTCAATTTCCCCGTGGGGTTGATTGCGGATAATTACATTAGTTTTCCCGCCTTTTTTTAATCCATTATTGAATAATTGTTCGGGGTCACGAACATTCAAACCACGAACTACTAAGTCTACTTCTATGGGTACTGTTTTCGCACCAACTTGGGCAACAGAACCAGAAGTACCAGGAAAGATAAAGATGCCGAATATAACTAGCAAAATTACTAGTGCAGCACCTAAATCTAGGAGATTAATTTTGCCGAATAAACGACCTTTTGAATCTAAAATAGCCATAAAAAGTTTTCCGAGGTAATAGCGAAGTAATTGATTGTAGCAAGAAGCCTTTCGATGGGAATGGCAATTTCCCTATCTGGTAATAACTCAAAGCGGCTGCGCGTTGCGATTATGCGACAGTTTATCACGAGTTTCGTAAGTTCACAGGGGTGGCAGCTAACCCTCAAATTTTTACCGTTTAGACTGACGCACTCAGAAAGCAATATCTAGTGTTTAAGCCTATCTTTAGAGGGAATCTCTGACCCCTCAAAATTCGGTAAATTTGCGTAAATGTTGACTGTATCACAACTCATTTGCTTTTGAGTTAAGAATGCAACTTAGAATACTCTAAATCCGTCTCATAATTTGTCCGATTATTTTATGTCCTCCCAAAATAATATTCAGAGCTTATTATGTTCAATTGGAAAGTTTTTGTTGCAAATTACCGGGTGTGGCGGCGTAGCTGGTTTTATCCTTTAATTTCAGTGGTAGTTGCCCTGAGTCTGTGCCTTAGTACACCCGTCCCTGGAAGAGCTTTAGATTTTTTGCCTCTTCTACTCCAAGGATTTCAGGCATTTCAGCTTTCTAATATATCCCCTAACCAAGAAGTTGATCTTGGTAAGCAGATTAATCAGGAATTAGTTGGCAGTCAAGTCCGACTTTACCGCAATGCTGAAGTTAATCGCTATGTGGAACAAGTTGGCCGGCGTTTAGCAGTCAATAGCGATCGCCCCAATCTTCCCTATACTTTCCAAATAGTTGAGGATGACAGCATTAATGCTTTTGCTACCTTGGGTGGCTATGTCTATGTCCACACTGGTTTGTTGAAAACCGCAGATAATGAAGCGGAACTAGCTAGCGTACTCGCCCACGAAATTGGTCATATTGGGGGGAAACACGTAGTCAAACAGATGCAGCAAAAAGCGCTCGAAAGTGGTCTATTAACAGCAGCTGGCTTAGACCGGAGTACGGCGGTGCAAATTGGTGTCCAGTTAGCGCGAGATTTACCCCGCAGTCGTAACAATGAATTTGAAGCCGATCAAAGAGGACTACGAACTTTGACACGGACTGGTTACGCTCAGTCTGCAATGGTTTCGTTTATGAAAAAGTTGCTGAACAAGGGTGGTTCTGCACCGACATTTTTGAGTACCCACCCCGGAACTAGCGATCGCATTAATGCCCTCAGACGTGCAATTAACTCCCAACCGAGTAATGGAACTTATGGCTTGGACAATGCTAGTTATAAAGCTAATATTCGACCATTAGCAAGGTCTTGAGGGAATTAGGAATTGGGAATTGGGCATTGCTTATTCCCTTGTCTCCTTCATCTTCCACATTTTCCCTCCACCTCATCTCGAATATTATTCAATTCCGATTGCGGCGATCGACTTTGATTTTGGCTGGATTAACGGTAATTACAACTTCTTCTAAAGGGAGGGTACGGATATAGTCTTTAAAAATGTTTACTTGATAAACCAGGTTATTCGTCACATCCAATCCAGTCAACCAGCCACTCCGAGGATGATAAGCGCCAGTATCTATGTCTAGCCATCCCTGTCCTTGTGCTAGTTTACCAGGAGAAACACCTGGCAGAGTAAAGGTAATGGTGTGACCGATGATAATAAGCTTATCTGGAAAGTAGGGTTTTTCAATACTGTGAAATTCCTCTCGTATCCAGCAGAGTTGCTCGGCAGTTTGTTCTGTAACCGACTTAGAAGGGTCAACACCAGCATGAGTTAACCAAATATCGCCCAAGTCGAGATATGTAGGTAAACTCTTGAACCAATCCAGATGATCGTCAGGGATTGAAGCCTCGTGATAACTGGCTACGGTAGCTTGCCCCCCACTGTACAACCACGCTTGCATCGTCGGGGAGGAAGTTCTTTCATTAGTCAGAATGTTTAATAACATCTGCTCATGATTTCCCAGCAAACATGGGTAGTTATGTCGTTTGACAAAATTAACTACTTGTGAGCTATGAGGCCCGCGATCGATTAAGTCTCCCAAAAAATAGATTTGATCCTCTGACGTGGGAGCGATCGCCTCCAACAAAGTCATCAAACCTTCATAGTGTCCATGTACATCCCCAATAACAATTCGTCTGGGGCTAGTTTCACTCATTGTCTCTTAGCTTCAATAGTTTGGCTAATACTTCTGCTACAGTTTAAACTGTCTGGTTTCCGTAATAGAAGGTAAAAATACTGAACTAAGTTTTATTTTAATTTAATTATTATTTTAGAAATAAATATTATTGATAATGAACATAGAGTGATACGCATAGTTCTTACTGCTCAGAAAGAAAATTAGCAAATTTCACCCGCGTTAGCTTAGAATCTAAGCTATTGCTATATTTTTAACTTTTTACCTCAACAATGTCTAACGATTTCTCTGCTGAGATTAGTTCGCGCATCTGCCAGCACATGAATGACGATCATGCTGATGCCGTAATGATTTATGCTAAAGCTTTTGGTGGTGTAACAAATGCAATTGCAGCACAAATGCTGTCAATTGATGCACAAGGTATGGATCTAACAGCGCAAGTTAATGGGGAAGCTGTGCCAGTTCGTATTCAGTTCGATCGTGTTTTAGCGGATGCAGAAGATGCTCATCAAACTCTAATTGCGATGGTGAAGCAAGCACGGATGAAGGCAAAGTAGAGATTTGGAAGTCCCTAAAGACGGCCATTGCGCTTCATGTTAGCTGTCACCCAGAGATAGCTACCTCTTCCTTGACTACTGGGGCATAAGGCTTCATTTGGATAATTTCAAACTTCCAGTCTGAAGAATAATCAGGCAATTCATAGCCAACACTCTTAATATGAGCCAGCATCAACTCATCCCGTTGATGCCAAATTGCAAATATTTTCTCCCTGCCATCGTAAAGCGTTTCCAGGTCAATTTGATAAACCTCATTTACCCGCTTCAGTTTCAAGCCCAACAAATTTAAGAGTCGGCTGAGTATTTTTATTGCAGAAACTTGCTCTTTCTCCACAATTAAGTTAACACCAAGCGCTCTTTTAATATGCTTACTATGCTGAAAAACAATATTTTTAAGCAATATCAAATCTGGATTACTCTCGGTAAATCGTTCTAATTCGAGAAACTGAAGCATTCCCAACGCTCTCATCGCCTCAACTTTGAGCGTGTAAGTTTTTAAATCTGGTAGAAAAACTTTCCCTTCACCCCAAGACAATTGCTGATGCCATTCTTGCTGATCTCTGACATGAAAATACTCGCTTTCGTGAGTTAGATAATAATGAATTAACAGTTGACGATAATATCCGCGATCGTCCTGCAATTTTAGCCAAGGAGTAACTTCTCCACCATACTTTTGTTTGATAGCATATTTATTGATTTGGTTACGTTCTCCATCAGTCAGAGAATGCTTCCCTAATAGCTGCTCATATTCTACATAATCAATATCTTTAGCATTAGCTACAGCACTTGCTACTGATAGTTGATTTTGCTGCTTAATATCCTTAATTTTCCGCTTAATCTCTTTAGCCTTTTGGCGACTGTGCGCCCAATCTTTTTGAACTTTGACAATTTCTAAAATTAATCTTTTACGGGTAGCTAAATCATCAGCGTCAGTTGCCAAAAATGCCAGACGTAAATCTCGAATAATATTATTGTGAACAGCATTACTTCGCATCTGAATTTGATGCCCATCAGCAATTAAACCATCTTGCATCGATTGGCGATAGAGGCGGATAGAAGCATTTACTCGCGCAGATAACTTAGCCCAAGTTCGCAAATGAATCGGATCGTGAACTAAAGGTAAATCCACATCTATTTTATGTAGTGGACTAAGCAAAGCTAAGTTTTCTTTTTGATTTTCTTGATACCAATTAGATAGCAAGCGATAATTTGTACTACCACTACCAATTAAGCCAATACCTCGTTTCGCGCACCAGACAACACGCGGAACATCATCTCGCACTCTTGCTAATGCTTGTCTTGCTTCCGAGTCAGGAATTACCCCTTGAAAAATGCCATAAACTCGGTCGAAATGTTGGACATCAATACTAATTCCCGTACCCAGGCTAGGGGTAACAAAAACGCCATCATATTCAGAGATTTTTTGATTGATTGCTGCGATAAAATCAACGGCTGCATGGCCAGGTGTGTTTGTAGTGTGGCTACTAACTACCAAGGTTTTAGGAAATTGCCGTCGTAATTTTTGTAAGCGTTCTTTCAGATAACGTTCGATTGTTTCACAACTGTAACGCCCAGCGCGACTATCGGTAGTAACATAACATTTACGTCCAGCAAACAAATCTAATTCTAGTTGGTGAATTAGCGGTGTTGGGTTCGGCGAATCGTAAAAAGTTACATCCCAACCTTGTTGAGGCTTCCATTGGTTGAGAACTACCCAAGGCGTTAATTTAGTTCCTGCTAATCCCTGTAAATATTCAAGTGATACATCTGACAAATCAGCATCTTGGGCAATTATTAAACCCCCAGTTGTTAAAACTGTGGAAATTAGTTGCTGGAATAGTCTTAATATTTTTACACGCTTGTGTTTACAAGTATTACTATTTAAGAGATGCCACAAAGATTGTTCTACTTCATCTAAAATTACTATCGCCCCGTGCCAATTTTCAGGGTTAAGCTTCCAAATCGAATCAACGCACAATCCAAGAGATTGCTGAGGAGAGAGTGAGCGGAGGATGGGAGGAGCGGGGGTAAGTGTTTTATCAATCCTTTTATCTCCATTTTCTTTATGTGTTCCCCATTGAATACCAATTTTTTCACACAAAAATTTTCCTAGTAAAATTCTGTGAGTAATTAATAAAACGGGTTGATTTCTAATTTTTGCTTGCTGGACAACGGCTTGCAGTGCTGTTGTTTTACCTGTTCCTTTTGCAGATTTTACTCCTACTAACCCAGAAGTTGGGAAAGGAATTTCACCTATATAAGGACGATTCAAAGTGAGAGCCGCAGGAATAGTTAACTCAGTGTGGGGTTTGGTTTGAGCAAGATAAATTTCTAAATCAACACTTTGGCGATAAACTTTCTCGAAACTAGTTGCACCTTTGGCAACGATAAACTCATCAACCCCTTTTTCGATTCCTGGAAGTTCGATGACTTTTACAGAGCAATTTTCTTGCTGGAATAAACAACCAAGTTGAGAAATAGCATTATTTACAGCAGCAATTGTTTTAGGTTGAGTTTCAAAATCAAAACAAATATAAAAGTTACGCTTTGTAATTGCAAAAGCTGCTAAGTCGGGAATCAACTGACGACGGGTAACTTTTCCAAATTCGTCTTTAACGACCCGATAACCACTAGTAATTCCGGGAATAGCAATAGCTGCATATCCTTGTGTCAACAGCGTTGCTGCTTTCTTTACCCCCTCGCAAAGAATTAGGGGAATGTTATGTTGCATCACCCATTGCCAAAAGCCTCTAGCTTCACCATCAGCAGTAATGATGATATTGTCAGGCATGACCAGATTGTAACGTCCAGCAACTTCCTGCCACACTTGCAGCGTTACCCGCAAACAAAACACCCGTGTTGGCGTGCTGGGGGGATGCTCGTATTTGATGGATTTAGCATTGTGATTCTGTCGGGGTTGGTTTGGTTTAAAGCATCCCCATTCCATCATCTGCCAATTATTCAAAGGGTCTAGCCCTGAACACCACCAACCACCTTCAGTAATATGAGCATAACGCTGCAACCATCCAGCTTTCACCATTCCGGTATTGGTGCGGGGGAGTAGCTCAGAAATCAATAGGTACTCATAAGCAGTTACGCCTTGGAGCGACCTAAAATTGAGTTGCACTAAGTGTAAGTCTATACCACTACTCTTGACTAATTCCTCAATGTGTTGGGGGTGTAAATAGTGCAGATGCATAGGGAAAGACCCGAAGGAAAGACGATGAGATTAAAACATTAACACGCATCTGCTTTTTTCTTATAAGAGATATTGCGAGGCTTTTATGATGCTTTTTTTACTTCGTTACGGGAGACACATCGGTTTAGCCTCTAGTAGGTTATTCTGCTTATTAGATCCCCAAAGTAATAATTTTGTATTGTGATATTTATTCGATTTTAATTTTTATTTATCAGTAAATTTCTGCGTTACGGAGTGCGATCGCTTGAGGGGTTGCCGCAAGCGTCGGTACAGGGTAACATCTTGCAAGATAAGCTTTGTCACGATTCGTAGACGCACAGTGGCTTGTAGCTATGTGCTATTTCAGTAGTAATATCGAGCTTGAAGAAAATCAATCCTAATTTAATTTTGCTGTGGACACCATTTTCCGTAACTGATAAATTCTTCCATATTTATTAAATACTGAATTAGTTGTAGTCAAATATAATATAACTTATTTGATAAATTATCTAATTAAAAGTTACTAACAATAAAAATGAGTAGTAAAGAGTCAACATTATCCCTCACTACTCATTTTTATT
>NZ_JBALDK010000260.1:0-18769 GCF_036917455.1 Nostoc sp.
GCAAACTCTATGGCGTGGATGGTGTCGATTAATGGATATGTGCTGGGCTATTGATTTTTCAACCCAATCTTTGAAAAAATGTTGGTAATGACAAGGACTTATAGCCAGGGGTTTTTCAAACTTGGTCTATTCAACAGTTAGAGGATTATTTTTTGGGCGAGATGAGCATCATCATGTTTCGCCCTTCTTTTTTAGGCGCTTGTTGAAGCTCACCATAAGGCTCCAAATCCGTTGCCATTCGCTTGAGCAATTCTTCTGCTAAATCGCTGTGTTGAATTTCTCGACCCCGGAACATCACAGTCGCTTTGACTTTATCGCCATCTTTCAAAAAGCGCTCTGCTTGCTTAACACGCACGTTGTAGTCGTGTTCTTCTATTTTGTAGCGCATCTTAACTTCTTTGACATCAGCCGTGTGCTGCTTTTTCCGGGCTTCCCGCGCCTTTTTCTCCTGTTCAAACTTATATTTCCCGTAGTCCATAATCCGACAAACTGGCGGGTCAGCTTTGTCACTTATAAGCACTAAATCTAACTCTTTTTCTTCTGCTAGTTGTAGTGCTTCTTGTGGGGGCATAATTCCCAGTTGGGCACCGTCAGTATCAATTACCCGAATTTTCGGGAAGCGAATTCGTTCGTTAATTTGGGGCAGATCGCGAGTTCTTTTCTTCTCAATCACAGGCATTATGATTTGTGGGAGATCTTAATGAAGGATTTGGTGTAGTCTTGATTAGTATGCCTCAAAGGCAAAATACGGACATAACTCAGGACTGAAAACGTAGTCTACAGTTCTAGAGTAACTAATCCATAAAATAGTTGCCTCGTTGTATTTGTCATTCTACTAACTCTGAGAGAATTTCTCTGCAATAGTTAATCTAAATTACACAACCTAGACTCATGTTAAATATTATTACAATTTTTGAGCAATACTTTTGGCGATCGCATTGAGCAATATCATCTCTCAAAATGGATGAGTAGTTTCAACTCACCCTCTGGTGCGAACATGCACGTCAGCCACTTCCAGCCTTAAATCCTAACGATAAGAAAAAGGGAGTCTATGAATTAGACGGGAGCAATGCGATTTTGTGAGGTGAGTAAGCAGGGGAGGCAGGGGGGAGAGAAATAATTTAAGTATATTTTTTAGCTTTTTAGTAGTAAAACATACTAATTTTTTTCTTTGCTCCCCCTGCTCCCCCTGCTGCCCCTGCTCATTAGATGATGATCTCACTTTTTCGCGTTGCTCCCGAATTAGACTTACCGCGTGAGTGGTTCACCAAGGCAATCCCCAATCTCAGAATTTTGACCGGAACCCTGAGTCTAGTCTTATCTGTAGCAGGTTCAACAACTAAATTTATACTGGATGATCGGGAGCATCCCAAATGTGCAAGTTTAATTTACATAGGGAATTATGACTTACCCCGGAGGATAGAAAACGAATCGCAAAGGACACATAGACGCGGAGCGGCTTCCCGCAGGGGTAGGACACAAAGGGAAGACGATTTAAAAGGGTTTTTGCGTCAGTTCCGTATATTTTTGCTAAATTGGGATGCTCCCGGATGATACGACCGACAAAGCCAATACAGGAAACAGAATCATGTTGAAAGTTTTTGCTGATAGAGGTGGTACATTCACAGATATTGTTGCCGTTACTAATAATCAGGTAATTATAGACAGACTCTCAAGATATCCTGAACGTTTTTTAATTGTTTCTCTGCCTAATCAGCAATGGATTATAGTTTATAAACTGCTTTCAGAAAATCCCGAACAATATCAAGATGCAGCTATTCAAGGTATCCGAGATATTATAGGTATTTCCGACAACGAACCCATTCCTAATGAAGCAATAGAAGTTATAAAAATGGGGACAACAGTAGCAACAAATGCACTGTTAGAACGGAAAGGAGACAGAGTTGTTCTTATCGTCACCAAAGGGTTTAAAGATGCGCTGCGAATTGGCTACCAAAACCGTCCTAACATCTTTGACCGTCAGATAATTTTACCAACTATGCTTTATGAACAGGTAGTTGAGATTAACGAACGTTATGATGCTCATGGAAATGAATTAATTCCTGTAGATATAAAACAAGTAAAAAAGGAACTACAAGAATTTTTCAAAATAGGAATTCGGAGTTGCGCTATTGTTTTTATGCACAGCGATCGCTATCCTAATCACGAACAACAAATATCCCAAATTGCCCAAGCAATCGGTTTTACACAAATATCTGTATCTCATCAAGTTAGTCCTTTAATGAAATTAGTCAGCCGAGGAGATACAACAGTAGTCGATGCTTATTTAACTCCGATTCTCCGCCGCTATGTAAACCAGATAGCGAGTCAGTTACCTGGAGTAAAATTAATGTTTATGAAATCTGATGGGGGTTTAGTCTCAGCCCAACAATTTCAAGGCAAAGATAGTATTTTAAGTGGCCCGGCTGGCGGTATTGTCGGCGCAGTTCAGACTAGTAAAAGAGCAGGTTTTGAATCAGTTATCACCTTTGATATGGGAGGAACAAGTACAGATGTCGCCCACTTTAAAGGAGAATATGAACGACAACTAGATTCGGAAATTGCTGGGGCGCGGATGCGGGTTCCCGTATTAGCAATTAATACCATTGCTGCTGGAGGCGGTTCAGTTCTCTTTTTTGATGGTTATAGTTATCATGTCGGCCCTCAATCTGCTGGTTCTAATCCTGGGCCTGCTTGTTATCGACGTGGTGGCCCATTAACAGTTACTGATGCCAATGTAATGTTAGGCAAAATTCACCCACAATATTTTCCCTCAGTTTTTGGAATTGATGGCAATTTACCTTTAGATAAAGATACTGTCATTGAGCAATTGACCCAATTAGCCCAAGATATTCAAGGCGCGACATTAAATCATTGTACTCCCGAACAGGTGGCGGCTGGATTTATTGCGATCGCAGTAGAAAACATGGCGAACGCAATTAAAAAAATTAGTCTGCAACGAGGTTATGATGTCAGCCAATATGTGCTTTGTTGTTTTGGCGGCGCAGGTGGACAAGTTGCTTGTTTAATTGCCGATACCTTGGGAATGAAAAAGATATTTCTTCACCCTTATGCTGGTGTTCTCTCTGCTTATGGAATGGGATTAGCTGATGTCAGAGCGATTAGAGAAGGCGGAGTAGAACAGCCTTTAACTCAAGAATTAATCCCTAAGTTACAGCATTTAATGGAATATTTAGAAACTAAAGCTAGAAATGAAATAGATGAGTTGCCTAGTCAAATAGAAACAGTCCGAAAAGTTAACTTGAAATATGAAGGAACTAACTCTAGTTTAAGCGTTAATTTTGCTGGTGATTGGGTATTAATGCAACAAGAGTTTGAGATTAAACATCAATCGCGTTATGGTTTTATTCAATTAGAAAAAATTTTAATTGTGGAATCAGTCTCAGTCGAAGTAATTCAGAAAATGGATACTCCTGAAGAACCTTTCATTATTCGGACTCGCCCTTTAGCTGAAGCTCCTATATCTGTTGAGACAGTAAGGATGTATAGTACTGATAAATGGCATGATACCCCTGTCTATCGACGGGAAGATTTACAACCAGAAGATAGGATTAATGGGCCTGCGATCGTTGTCGAAAAAATTAGCACTATCGTAGTTGAACCTAACTGGCAAGTGAGATTAACTGAACGTAATCATTTAATTTTACAACTTATAAAAAAATAAAAAAATGTCCGCAACATCTCAACCCGATCCTGTCCGTTTAGAAATATTCAAAAATCTCTATCAGTTTATCGCCGAACAAATGGGTATTGTGTTACAAAATACAGCTACATCTGTGAATATCAAAGAAAGGCTAGATTTCTCATGTGCTATTTTTGACTCATCAGGATTGTTAGTAGCAAATGCTCCCCACATTCCTGTACATTTAGGTTCGATGAGTGAAAGTGTTCGCAGTTTAATTAACGATAAAAGTGACACCCTAAAACCAGGAAATGTTTATCTATCTAATAACCCCTATAACGGCGGAACTCACCTTCCTGATGTCACTGCAATTACTCCTGTTTTTCTAGAGAATTGTGAAAATACTTCATTCCCCACTCCCCTATTTTTTGTTGCTTCTCGCGGACACCAAGCAGATATCGGTGGAAGTACCCCCGGTTCAATGCCTCCCCACAGTACCACAGTAGAAGAAGAAGGAATTTTATTTGATAATTTTCTCTTGGTTGAAGAGGGAACTTTCCGAGAAATTGCAGTAAGACAGCACCTATCAAATCATACTTATCCTGCGCGTAACCCTGACCAAAATATTGCTGATTTGAAGGCCCAAATTGCCGCAAATGAACGGGGAGGACAAGAACTTTATAAAATGGTTTTGCAATATGGTATCGAGACGGTTCAAGCATATATGAACTTTGTACAAGCTAATGCTGAGGAGTCTGTCAGAAAAACTATCAACCTTCTCAAGGATGGCTCATTTATTTATGAAATGGATAATGGAGCAATAATTAAAGTAAAAGTTACAATTCATCAAGAAAGCCGCAGTGCAACTATTGATTTTACTGGAACTTCTCAACAACTAAATAGTAATTTTAATGCTCCTAAAGCTGTAACTCAAGCAGCAGTCTTATATGTCTTTCGGACTTTGGTTGATGATAATATTCCTCTCAATGCTGGGTGTCTTAACCCATTAGAAATTATTATTCCAGTTGGCTGTATGCTGAATCCAACTTATCCAGCAGCAGTGGTAGCGGGTAATGTCGAAACTTCTCAAACCATTGTTGATGCTTTATATGGCGCTTTGGGTGTTATGGCTGCTTCTCAAGGGACGATGAATAATTTCACTTTTGGGAATGAGCAATATCAATATTATGAAACTATCTGCGGCGGTTCTGGAGCAGGAATTAATTTTGATGGAACTGATGGCGTTCATTCTCACATGACTAACTCCCGCTTGACCGATCCTGAAGTTTTAGAAACTCGTTATCCTGTACTTTTAGAAAGCTTTAGTCTTCGTCCCGACAGCGGTGGTAAAGGAAAATATTCTGGTGGTAATGGAGTTGTTCGCCGCATCCGTTTTTTAGAACCCATGACAGCTAATATTCTCTCTGGACATCGGGTTATCCCTCCCTTTGGATTAAATGGTGGGGAAGCCGGAATTGTCGGACGCAATTGGATACAACGTCAGAATGGAATTGAAGAGAATTTAGACAGCACAGCAACAGTAGAAATGAAACCTGGGGATGTTTTTGTGATAGAAACTCCTGGAGGAGGAGGCTTTGGGTAATTCGTAAATATCCCTCTTCTGTCACTCTCCGAAAACATTTGCCATTTCCGAATTCTAGAGCTTTTGTATAGCAACCGATTGCGCGATTCTTTTCTAATAACAAATACAAGACCTATTTTTTTCTAATAGTATAGCTTGTATTGATTGCCTCATGAGGCTTCTAGCGATCGCCCTCCCGGAGAGTGACAGAAGAGGGTTATAGCGGTTATCAGTCCAGTGCAGTACACTAGAAGAGAGCAATTGTACTGATAACTGGTCGCTATGAAAGCCTACTCTCTCGACTTGCGTCAGAAAATTGTTGATGCTTATGCCTGCGGTGACATTTCCCAACGAAAACTGGCGAAAAACGTTGGTCTAAGATTAAGAACATTCTCCGTCGCATCGGTGCAAGAACCTATCCTGATTTACTCAAGGCATTAGATGCGGCATTCGCAGAAGTGACGATAGAGAATTTACGCTTGTTGGTTTACTCACTGCTGCTACTGTACTTCAGAAGACTGATAACCGCTATAGAACAAAGTTGCATCTTTAAAACTCCCTCTTGGTAGTGGTGCGGTTGAAAGTTTAATTCGTCAAGTCGTTAATTTACGTATGAAAGGTAATAGTAAATTCTGGTTAAAAAATAATGCAGAAATTATGTTGCATCAACGCTCGCAATGGATAGCTGGAAGTTGGGATAATTTTAGCAATTCTATTTTTAATTCGTTTATCAAACCCAAAATCCTTGATGAATTTTATACTTAAATTCCTTATTTAAGTGATTTTATAGTGTAATTGATACCAAGTATCAAAGACTGATTGCAGATATTTTTGGAAATAATCGTCAAATGACCTGCTAGTAATCTTTTTGAGATATCTCATCAAGATGAATTCTCCTGTGAGACAGGATTTTTAGATGTAAATAAAATCACTCTGTACCTAGATATCATTTTTAGCGTAGGCGCAGCCCACCGAAGGCATCGCACCTTTTTGCCTGACCTCACCAAATCGCGTTGCTCCCCTCATGCTCTTGGTCTTGAACTTGTTCCAATTTGGGATGCTCCCGTTAAGTTGCAGCTTAACTTGCCGATCTGAACTTCTGAGCATTTCCTTAACTGGCTAAATAGTAATAGGACGGAGATGCCCCCACTCACAAAACCGTCCTATACGTCCACGGCTACGTTGATTACTTTTTCAACACAGAGCTAGCCGAGCACTACAACGCAGAAGGATTCGATTTTTATGGCATCGATATGCCCATATTTGGGCGATCGCTTCTGCCCCACCAGTCTCCAAACTTCGTGCGATCATGAATGAACCCAAATTCCCAACCGTAATTTTAGGTGCAGGTTTCGTAGGGCTGTTCACCGCTTTACATCTCAGCCATCATCGTTACAACGCTCCAGTTGTTCTGGTTGATAAAAACGATCGCTTCTGCTTCAAGCCACTGCTATATGAGTATCTCAGTGGTGAGATGTCATCTAACCAGGTAGTGCCTGCTTATAATATCTTACTAAAGGGTAGTAATGTTGGTTTTGTACAAGGAACAATACAATCTGTTGACTTACAGCAACAGCAAGTTCAGCTAGTTGATGGCACAGAGTATCAATACGAAAATTTAGTGTTGGCGTTGGGGAGTGTTCCTGCTTTCTTTGCAGAAGGCGCAAGGGAAAATGCTTTGTCGTTTCAGTTGCAAGCAGATGTCGATGCCCTTAAAAACCAGCTTCAGACCTGTTTAAAGCAAGCGGTTGAATCGGATGAGCCAGCAAAACGAAGCCGTTTACTAACAGTGGTGATCGTTGGCGGCGGTCCCGCAGGAGTAGAACTGGCAATGACGCTGGGCGATCTACTGCCAAACTGGTATGAAGCGATGGGTGGCTTAGTCAGTGAATTGCGAATTGTATTAGTCAGCCGGGGAGATATTCTCAAAGGCGATATTAACAGCCATCTGGGAGAAGTGGTAAAACAATCGATGCAGGAGCGAACCGTTCCTATAGAGCTTTTGATTGGAGCCTCCGTTACCGCGATTTGTCCAAATGCGATCGAGTTTGTGCAAAATAACCAAGCCGAACGACTAGAGGCGGAAACGATTATTTGGACTGGCGGAACCAATGTCAATCCATTGATTAAAGAGTTGGTGATCACACAGGAGCATCGCACCAAACAGGGACAATTACACGTTATGCCAACACTGCAACTTCCGGATTACCCCCAGGTATTTGCAGCTGGTGATTGTGCGGCGATCATCGATCCTGATAATCCGGGTATAACCCTGCCAGCAACAGCTCAGGTTGCCTATCAGCAAGGAAGAGTGATCGCTCACAATATCATCGCGCGATCGCGAAACCATCATTTAAACCCCTGTCATGTCGCCTTACGAGGAACCTTGATGAAACTGGGTTTGGGCACTGGAGTCGCCAATCTGTTTGACAAATACCAGATTGGCGGTGCAAGAGGACATCGCATTCGTCATTTGACCTATCTGGAACTGCTTCCTACACCGCTCCATAACATTGTTGTGACTCGCGAGTGGATCAGAGAAAAAATTTTTCATCTTCATGCTGAACAATCTCTAAGAAGTTAGGGGCGTATCTAGCGGTTAGGGGAGGAAAAGGTGGAATTAAGAAAAAGATGATCAAAGCGTCCATTGACCCAAGCCAAACGCAGATGTAACAAATGGTTAAATCCGTCTTCACTCCACCACATCCCAACACCTGTTGATTAAATCTCTGCGTAAATCTTCCATTTGCAAGCACTTTCGACCATGCCACTCCCCAAAGGTAAATTCATAGATTTGAATAAACCATAATTAATGTGTTGTTCATGAGCTTGAAAATAAGCGTAAACATTTCGGAGAGTTTTCATCACAATAGGTAGGTTTGGAGCGGTACTGTGTGGCTACGGCTAAGTCTGCTAAAACTTTTTCCTGTTCACCATGACGCAGTTGATGCCGAAGTTGCACGGGACCAACTACGAGCTTTAGTAGTACGACCATCTAACAGAGTCGCCGCCGCCTGCCATAAATGTTGAGCGGTATGATAAAAATCTAAAATTGCGACACTCTTTCCAGAGAAACATTCTTGAAATAACCCCCGTCCGCCATCACTAATCCAAACAACTTGGCAAAGTCTTGAGCCGCAACGTAATGCTTCAAGCCACAAACGAGGTTTGAAAGCATTGATATCTCCCAACACCGCGACCAATCGACGGTGATGTAATTGAGAATATTGTTTCCCTGTACGACTATGACGATAGCCCAAGCGATCTAAAATTACGACTTTAATTTCACGCCACACAGTTTTTCCTTTTGGAGTTAGAGGTTGTTGACGGAACGGAACCATTACCCCATCTGCACCAATAATCAACGGCATTGATTCAGTATCGGATGGTAACACTTCTCGGATTGGTTCTACTCCAGAGTTCAGTAAAACCAGTTCTTGTTCTAAGTAGTCACAAGCCTTTTTTCCGGCTGACTGCACCCAATTCTACAGTGCCGCAGTACTTAATTTAACACCCGTCAATTTCTCTAATAGAGTACAAGCGGTTTCAAATGGCACAAATACTGTTAGCAGGCATCCCATTTGCATTAATTCAAGACTTGTTTGTTGGTAGGCAAGTGCCCAATGGGGCTTTCCAAGAAATAAATTATCCATTTGTGGGATGGGCATCTTGCCCGTCACCAATATTAGGACGGGCAAAATGCCCATCCCACAAGAAAATTTGGGATATTTTTTTATTTGGAAGTCCCCAATGCACTCTCATTAGGAAATAGAACAAAATTATGAGCGAATTAGTTGTAGTCAGTTTTGATGGCAAATTTAAGGCAGATGAAGTTCTCTTGAACTTACTCAAGCTTGAACAAGAATACTTGCTCACTTTGGAAGATGCCATTGTCGTTATTAAAGACGCGAAAGGCAACATTAAAGTCAAGCCGACGATCAATCTGGTTGCACCAGGAAGTTTAAAGCAGGAGCCTTGGGGTGGACTTTTCAGTGCTGTGCTATTTCATCAACAATTAAGCCTTTCTACAGGAGTGATTGATGATAATTTTGTGCAAAAAATTGAACAAGCAATGAAATTCAACTCATCAACTATTTTTTTGCTAGTTGACTATGGTGTTTTAAATGAGATTTTGGCAGCTTTGCCAAAAATAGGCGGGAAATTGATCCGAAAGAATCTCTCCAAAGAAGATGAAAACAAATTGCGAGCATCTTTGAGTACTGCTGTCTAGACATTTATCCGACCCACTTTTCAGACCTGTGGACGATGCCTGAAACACTCATTATTACGTTATTTTTTGAAAGTTTGTGATCTACTGATTAAAAATTCTTCAAATGAATCCCCACTACTAATAAATTCTTTCATGACGAGCAGTAATGCGCTGAAAATTTTGACTATTACTGCTGTATTAGTGGGAGTAATTACTCAGGGCAAACGCATCTAAAGTACTCTTGATCACGACCAAGATTAAGACCCAACGAAAAATCAGTATTTCTGGCTTGATTTATTTTCCAAGGCTCAAAGCGATCGCTAAAATTTTTGTCAATAAGTAGGGGTTAATGAGATTATTTTTGAGTCTATTGAGAATAAACTAGTCTTATTGACATGATGCGGCCGCCCTGATCGCTCTCCTCTTAAAAACTTTTTGGTTTACTGGTAATGCTCTCCTCGACCCTACCCCCCATATTGCAGCTTTTTGGAAATTTTGATGCGTTTGCCCTGCTTAAGTTGCGGCTTAACAGTTTGATCGCTCCTACCCCAAACTTGAATGACAGATAAGATTAGAAACAATCAACTCTAGTGTAATTCGATAGGAACCCAGGGCAAACGCATCTAAATTCTGTAAACTTTATCCAGCAAGGATTTTACATTTTAGCAACAAAACTAAATAATCGCTCAAATCTTTGTCCGGTAAGAATTATAAAAATAATGTGCGTTTGCTTTAGATAGGAACCAGTTTCCCGCAAAGGAGGCTAAGATATGGAATCGCCTAATACATCAAGCAAGGTACAAATACTTGCTCAACAGGATGGACAGAACCCAGAAGCACCAGCAGTACTTCTAGATAAAGACAAACCTAAAACTCAGCCTAATCATCCCGAAACGGGACTTCAAGAACTAAACACAGTTGAAAAGAACCGAGAAATTTGGCTGCGGTTACTTCCGATTGAAGTGTTGTTAATCGCCTTTACCCTATGGGGAGTTTTCGGTAAAATTCCCAATCGGGCTGAAGGGCGGGCAGGTATTTTGATTCCTCGCTCTAGCGTTGCTATTCAACCGCGTGAAGGGGGTCGTGTATTAGCGTTGAATATTCAACCGGGTGATTCTGTGAAGAAAGGGCAAGTATTAGCAACGATGGAGTTTCCTGAACTGGAGACAGAATTGCAAGACAAACGCGATCGCCTTGCAGATCTCAAGGCACAAGACCACCAAATTGGTTCGGTTCAAACGAATCGTAGTCAACTCAATTCAAGCGCTGTAGCACAGAAGCGTCAGGCAAATTTGGGTCAGATTGAATCGCTGCGGGTGCAATTGGCAAGCAATCAGAGCCAGCGAGAAGCGTACCTCGACCACCTCAAATACCTGCATGGCTTTAAAGCGTCTACTGATGAGAGACTGTCCGCTTACAACAAACTGGCATTAGAGGGCGCTGTGCCTCGAATTGGCTTTCAGCCCTATTTCTTTCAATTCAGTCAACAAGAAGTTGCCAACTCAGTAAACCAGAGGCAAGTGGCACTTGATCGCCTCAAGGGAGAAGATGAGAGCTTGAGGGCACAAATGCAAGCATTGATGGCGATGAATGAGGGACTGACAACCGAGAAGCGCAGCATAGATCTTCAGGATACCGTCACTGATGTCGTTCGGTATAATGGGATCGCCGACCAACAACGAGACATCAACACCTTACGAGCCAAAATTCGTGCCAATAGCCAGGTAGTCAGTTTTTACAACGGTAAAGTGGAGGAAATTTCTGTCAATTCAGGTGAAGTAGTACCTCCTGGTAGTCGCATCGGTAGGTTGACAGTCAATAACCCCAATGCCAAAGTGAATGTGGTGGCGCTGTTCAAAGTGGGTGATGCAAAGCGGTTAGCACCAGGAATGGAAGTAGAAGTGATTCCCGATCTGTACGATCGCGAACGCTATGGTGGCATCGTTGCAAAAGTCGTCGAAGTGGCTCAAAAGCCAGTCATCGCGTCTGAATTGTCCAATTTGGTGGGCAGTCAAGATTTGGCGGAGAAGCTATTATTGGGACGCGATAAGGACGATCGCGATAAGCCCCAACCTATAAACACCAGTGTGACAAAGGTCATCCTGGAACTACAAATCGATCCTCATACTCCTAGTGGTTTCAAGTGGACTGAAGGCAAGGGAGCGCCCAGAGCTGTTACAGACGGGACAACCGCCGATGTGAAGGCTGTGATTGAGGAACGATCATTATTCAGCTACTTAACTCCCGCTTTTCGTTGGATTACAGGAGTGTACTGAGACTAGTTTTTTGGAGCAGATGCTATGCAAAATTCTAAAAGACGAGCAAAATGGTGGGTTTGGTGGCTGAAGTGGTGGGTAATTGCAGCCGCGATCGTGTTTACCTTGATGGTCTTTAGCGAACCGCCCCAGCTTTGGTTCTGGTTGGTTACATTTTTTGCTCTGCTTCTATACTCTGTGGAACGTGCAATCAATGGGTAAATTGTTTTTTTAATTAACCTTAGCGTTTAGAGGAGACGCAACTTCCTTGGACACTCAACACTCATTGATCATCAAACAGGGATTGAAATTTTCTCTGGGTGCCGCCCTATTAGGTAGCTTCTTCTGGCATCGGGCAGATTTATTGGATAATTATGTTTATCCCATTTTCGGTTATGTATCTGTCCTGATTGAACCCGCAGCCGGAGGTGCAATTATTGCGGGTTTGGGACGGGTCGGTGGCAGCGCCTTGGGCGGATTCATCGCCGCTGTCCTGCTAAATTCATTTGGGATCTATGGCTCAGGTTTGTTTATTATTCCGCCGATTACTTTTATCTTATCCGCCTTAATCTGTGAAACCTATAAGTGGCAGGCAGCATATTCTCAAGCGACATTGCTGGGAACGCTAATTGCCATGAGAATGGTTGGGACATCAAACCAGCAAGATATATGGCTCTATCTAAAATCGCGTTTGATTGATAACTCGATTGGCGTTTCTGTAGGAATTGCCGTAGCCCTGCTCTTTTGGCGACAGGATACTCGCACTGAATTAAACAAGCACTTAAAACAGTTTTTGCAAGCTGTACCCCGGTTATTTCAAGGCATCGTCAGTCAGTATGCCATGCCTTCCCAGTTGGAGAATACAGGAAATAATCATTATCCAGTTCTCCCTGCCTTCATACCGCCGTCCTCTCTGCTTAACCAGCTAACAAAAACCACACAAGCCAGCCTGACGACTTTGACAAAAGCAGCGTCTGAATTTCAGAGTCAGACACTAACTGAGGAGAATTGGAGTGCAATTTTGACAAGTCAAAGTCAACTTTCTCGACAGTTAACAGATATGCTGATTCTTGCTAACCAGGATGAGCAGGCGTTAGCGTCCCAGTTCAGAGTTGAATTAAGTCAGTTTGCTCGGCATCTAACAGAAACTTGCGATCGCTTAAGTGTGATCGCCAATATATCCGATAAGTTTAATTACGATCTCTCAGAACTAGAGCAAGACTTAGCCATTATTAAAGATAAACTCAATCACCTGCGTTCTACCGGAGAAATTAATCAATACAGCACCTCAGAAAGCTTGCGATTCTTTCAATTGCTCCAGCTTCTCATCCAGTTCACACAGGAGTTGCGATCGCTCCAAAATCGACTGTTCGATAAAGTGGAGGTTGCTGCAAGCCATCAGCGAAGGAGACTCCTGACCTTTCCCAAGCGTACTTCTATACCCATGAAGCGCGTAATCGAAATTGTTGGCATGGGCATGGCAATTGGGATGGTGCTCGCAATAATTCACCATATCGATTTCCCCTATCCTTCTGCCTATCAGAATACGGCTTCCACTATTATTGTTGGCACAATTACAATGCTGGTTCAGCCAACGCGGGGACGGGCGATCGCTCTCAGTTTGGCTGCTGTCATTCCTCTCTGGTTGACCCTCTTCTTTATCTATCTCCTGGCTATTTCCTTTGGCTATAATCCCATCACCAGCAGTTTGGTTTATTTTTTCATTTATGTCTGCTGTGCTGTGCTGGGATTTACCCCAGTTGCTCGTGTGGGTGCCATTGTTGCAGCAAATGCGATCACCAAAGATATCTTTCCTTTCTTTTATCAAGGGCTGGCGGCGGCGGTAATTGCCATTCCCTGTGGTGTGGCGATCGCATTCTTGATTACAACGGTGTTCATGGGCGGCTCTGCTTCAAATGAATTAGAAAAGAGTTTTTCTCAAACCTTTAAGCAACTCGGACAGTTGTATCAATCCCTTTTAACGACCTATCTTCAGGGTGCTACGCCATCGCCAGAAATCACTCGACTCAAAGCAGTGATTTCAAAGACCATTGCTCAACATCCAATGGGTTTAAAGATTGCTGGTCTTGAGCAGGGTTCCGGTGGGTTGGCAACAAAGCATGAAAATCTTTGGAACTTCTTGCTGAGTTACGAACAAAAGCTCTTTGCCCAACTGGGAACGTTGGAAGATGAATTGCAACAACCCATGCCCGATGCAATCCGGCAGCAGTATTTATCAGAACTACAGGCGATCGCGCAGCAAACAGTAAATGCGTTTAACCAAATATCGGAAATTATTCCAGCTCCAACGATCCTGCAATCTCCTCAGTTATTTTCCTTAGTACAAGAAATTGAGTCAATTGAACAACAGCTTTTGAACCTAAGGGTTGAAAGCCGAAGCTATCCGCTTGAACAATTAATCGCTTTCAGTTCAGCTTTTATGACGATGAAAGCGATCGCCGATAATCTCAACCGAATCAGCCAGACATTGCCAACCTATGCCCAGTAGAAAGGAGAGCGATGAAACCTTCATTCTTCAATGGGGTAAACCATTGGATCAATCGAGTATCCACTCACGGATTAGAAGCTGCCTATCAAGCTGCGACAGCGATTAAGGTAATAGAAGACAAACACTTTGATGGCGATCGTATTACATTCGATTCAACTAAAGGCAAAACCATTTCAGACTATTTTCAGACTCAGCTTCAGCAACAATTGCTAAAAGTTAAAAAGGGTTTGGCTGAATTCAGAATAGGTAGTTTCTTGACAAATCATCAAACGCTCATTACAGCTAACGCTAGTACCTCAATTCAGTCTAGAGAAACTGATCCACAGCCAGAAACCGTAGTTTTGGAGAAATTAGCCTTCATTGAATCAATCGTATCTAAGTATCGCCGTCAACCAGATGAATTGGCTGAAGTGGTTCAGACAAAGGTTGTGCCTGATTCCAACTCATCTTCAATGACGCTCAAGCCTGTAAATGAGGTCGTTGCAACCAGTGAATTACCTGCTGAAACATTAGATGAAAGTAATTATCGTCAGAAGCCTCGACTCAGCTCCTTGTTTCAAAATCTAAGAGAACTCCGCAGAGAGTTGAGTCCAGAATATGAACAGCGGGTTGTAACAGAACTACGGGTTCGCCGCAGACAGAATAAAACTGCCATTCGTTGGTTGCTGCTGTTGTTTGTCATTCCTTTAATTGTTCAGATCTGTAGCAAAAATCTGATCTTTACCCCAATTCTCAACCACACATTTGATAAAAATCCATCTCATGTCTTGGTTCGTGATGAATTACAGGAAGAAGCATTAAAGAAATATAGTTTTGCCAAAGAGTTACTAGAAGCCAAGCAACTATTGGGTTTAGCTCCAAAGATGTCGCCGATACAGGAACAGCAAGCTCGGAAGGAAATGGTAGAAGATCTGTATCAGGAAGCGGGATATGAACAACAGAATGGTTTGGCTAATTTATTGGCAGATGTGATTGCTCTGGTAGTGTTCGCTATTCTTGCTTATACCCACCGTAGTCAGTTACTTCTGATTAAAAGTCTATTTAACCGAACTTTTCAGAGTTTCAGCGATCCCATTAAGGTGTTTATTTTTATCTTGATTACTGATATGTTTGTAGGTTTTCATTCTGCTGAAGGCTGGGATGTGATTTTGCAAGGTGCATCTCAACACTTTGGGATGCCGGAAAATCACGCAGCGATCGGTTTATTTATCGCCACAGTTCCAGTAGCGATTGACTCTTGCCTCAAATTCTGGATCTTCAGCTATCTAACTGGAAGCTCTCCAGCATCAGTTGCAATTTTAGAAAAGATGAACTAGTAATACCAATTTAAAATTCAAAATTCAAAATAAGAAAGCTAAACATAAGAAGGGTTTTGAAGTGTGTATCTGTCGCATTCTTTTTTCAAATTGGTGTAATCCTAAATTGCGCTTTAAAGTAGCGAGCGCTTCTATTCTGAATCTGATTGAAGGTGAATATGAAATTACTTACCCAAGCTAAATGTATTCATAAGCAGCGAAAAATCATAGCCAATCCTGATAGAAAGCTGCTGGTAAAGTTTGGAGTAGTTCTGGGGGGAATTGTTTCTGCGATCGCATCTGCAATTCCTGCTTGCGGATCCGAACGAATTTCGTTTTACTATGCACCGTTTGGGCAGTTTGATCTGCCTATCGATTCATTAGAAACGTTTGCTAAGAAGGGAAAAATCGACAGTGATTTTGCCTATTATGCCAAGTTTGCAAATCCAGAGGAATTAGCAAGTTTGCGAGACTTATTGCAACGGCGTTTTGATGTCACCCCAACTTTAGTCTCCCAATTTACCTACTCTCCGGTAGGAGAAACGGTAATGAAGCGGTTGGGAAATGATTTTCAAACAGGTTCTCGACAAAATGGGTTTTATGCACTGCGATCGGCATTCATCTTGGCAGCAGCAGACTCTGATGGCTTAACGCTTGTGAATGTGTTGCGGAAATTTCCCAGCCATACGATTTGGTTTAACTTGCCCCGTGTCCGTGGAATCGTTAGCAGTCTGTCAGGAATTTTGAAACAGCGAAATTCTCTGATTGCTGCCATTCAGCAAGATGCAATCGCTGAGGCATTTCAAAGATCCATTGATTTTTCTCAACGCTCTGATTTGCGAAAAGGTGGATCTTTTACTTGGCAAAAAGAAACGCTGAACCTGAACGATCAATCCCGGAATCGTCAACTGCTAGTGGATCTTTACCTACCCCAACCAAAAAATGGAGATGTTAATCCAACCCCGATTCCAGTCATTGTGATTTCCCACGGGATAGCATCCGATCGCCATAGCTTTGCCTATCTGGCAGAGCATCTTGCATCCTATGGATTTGCGGTTGCTGCCATCGAACACCCCGACACCAATGCGAAAAAGTATCAGGATTACTTTTCGGGATTAGCAAGTCCGCCTAGCGCAATGGCAGCAATCGATCGCCCGTTGGATGTGAAATTTTTATTGGATGAACTACAACGTCTTTCTCAATCAGACTCCAGGTTTCGAGGACGGTTGAATCTCGATCAAGTGGGCGCAATCGGTCAATCTCTTGGCGGATATACAGTACTGGCATTGGCGGGTGCTGCCATTAATTTTCAGCAAGTACACAAGGATTGTAGTCCAAATAACTCCCTGAACTTATCGCTGTTGATTCAGTGCAGAGTTGACGAGTTAGCCCCCAAAGACTATTCACTCAAAGACGATCGCATCAAAGCAGTGATTGCCATGAATCCCCTCGATAGTACCGTATTCGGACAGTCGGGATTAGAGCAAATTAAAATTCCGGTGATGTTGGTTTCAGGAAGTGATGATATCTTTGCTCCGGCAGTCCCCGAACAAATTCGCCCCTTTAGCTGGCTAACGGCATCCGATAAATATATGGTGTTAATGGACAAAGCAACTCACTTTTCGCTGCTTAAAACGGATTCAGGACGCGGAGTGCTGCCCGTGCCACCAGAGTTTATTGGCCCCAATCCTGCGATCGCTCACTCTTATGCAAAAGCTCTGAGTGTTGCGTTCTTTGAAACCCACATTGCCAATCAACCAGATTACCGTTTTTACCTGAGTGCTTCTTACGCCAAGTCTATCAGTCAGTCCCCGATAAACCTTGAACTGGTGCGATCGTTTGCATCTACCAATGCCCTGTTAAACAAGAAATAGTGAACAAGGGAAAAGTAAAAAGTTAAAAGGCAAAAGAAAGAAATAAGAAAAAATAGATCCACGACTTCTTAAAGAAGTTGGGGATCTGAACACCCACAACGTAAAGTGGGCGTGGAAATAAATAGACCATTTCAAATGGCGCAAAAGCCGGAAATACAATTCTTTTGACCCCTTCGGGGTTCGCCAGTTGCTTTATGCCGGGGAACCCGTCCACCGCACTGGCTCCCTTTTGACTTCTGCCCATTCCCCTCATTAATCCGAGTAATACTCCCATTTCATCCACAAAAACTAGTGGTCTGTCAATTTTCTATTTGTGGGTAAAGACGCTTGAGACGGATACGAGCATCTGTGGTTGTGAACTGCCAATCTACCGAATGAGTGCAAATGATTGCGCTGAGTGTACCAAGCAGTTGTTTCTTGTTCTAAAGTTTCACAATCGGGAATTCGACGATCTAGGCATTGTCGAGTCATTGCGGACAGTTCGTTTTCAGCGATATTGAGCACCGATTCCATGTTTGGGAGTGTGATGAATTTCCAAACGTTCGACCCTAGACGGGCAGTGGATGGCTCAAATGCAACATAAAGTGAAGAAAGTTTGTGAGTATTTAGCTGGTCACAGACTAAAATGATTTTGTCGCTCTGGGCATAGTCGTTATCGAGTAAGTGCTTAATTTGTGTTGCCCAATCAACTGCCGTTCTGCGTTCACTGACAACTGTCTTGCGCCACCCAGACAACGGTTCTGTAAACATAAAGATATTGGCTGTTCCATTGCGTTCGTATTCGTAATCAACCGACTCTGGTTGTCCAGGTTTGGCAGGCAGAGGAATGCGGGTTTCTTTGACCAATTGTATAGGTTGCTCATCCATGCAAATCACTGGCTGATTGGGGTTATAGGGCAGGTGATAAATCTCTAAAACATCTTCCATGTGAGATACAAATTCGGCATTCTGTTCTGGTGGAATCACATACATCTGTCGCAGATGAGGTTTGAGTTTGTTTTTTTTAGCACTTGGCGCACGGTTTCGTGACTAACTGCTGGCAAAATTTCTAACTCGACCGCCTGGTTGGCGAGTAACCGCAATGTCCAACGCGCCTGACCAGCAGGAGGTTCCCCACAACGCAAGGCGATTAGTTTTGCCTCCATCTCTCCATCTATGATCCGTTGACGAGGCGGCATTTTTCTAGGCTTGCGGTTTAAGGCTGACTCTAGACCACCGTTTACCAATCGCTCCCTTATATTTGCAACTGTGTTACGGTAGCAACTAAAGGCGGTGGCAGCTTCTGAGTCCGTCCATCCCTGTCCATTGACATCAATGTTTAGCAGAATATTGGCGTGCTTAATTTTGTAAGCTGCGGCTTTCCCTGTGGATACCAAATCTTGTAGGGTCTCCCGTTCCTCT
>NZ_JBALDK010000261.1:0-35742 GCF_036917455.1 Nostoc sp.
TTAGGATTTTCGTTTACAACATACACAATTTCTGGTTTTTGTCAAAGCTTTTGTTAAGAAAGATGTTTATAATGGATAGCTTATAAAGGGGGGAAACTTGCCCCCCTTGTGAAGGCTACGGTGTATACACAAGTCCTAAAATCCTTGCCTGGTAAGATACAAGCTTTAATGGGCAAGGTTTTGATTTAATCGAGTTGATTATCAATAGTGTCAGATTATTGATAGAGGCATAACGAAAAATCAAGGATTTTAAAAATAATTTTCCGTTCTTTTCTGTCCATTTGATTGCCAACTAAACTTGTGTATACACGGTAGCCTTGTGAAGGGGAGGGTTGGGGAGGGGTGATTCAAGGATTTTTGCAAGAGGTCTATTGTAAAAAATACTTAACGAAGTATGTTGTACATAGTTATGCAAATAGAAAAGAAACTTAACACACGCTTTTGCACACGTGTGCAAAAATAAATCCATAAGTAAATTTTGCACACCTGTGCATAAAATCCCAAAGTCCGATTTAAAAAATTAATATCGACGGGTAAAAACCTATGTCTCAAACTGCGAGGAATTCCATCGAACAAACTCAATACAATCCCTTGCATTCGCTAGAAGAATGGGAAAAAGATTTACTCAATCGCTATCCCGATCCAGACAGCATAGTTAAAGAAGGTAAAACCACTGAAGCGTACAGAAATTACGAAACACTGACCAGAGACACGGTGAAAGAGTTTTATCGGTTAAATCATATTAATCAAACATATAATTTTGTACTTGAAAAAGAAAAGAATTTTCTCAATTTTGATAAAAAAGAAATGTCCGTTTGGGATGCGGTTGAATTTTTGAATCAATTAGTAGATGATTCAGATCCTGATACAGATATGGATCAGTTACAGCACTTATTGCAAACATCAGAAGCCATTCGTGCCGATGGTCATCCTGACTGGATGGTACTTACTGGCTTCTTTCACGATATGGGGAAGGTGCTTTGCCTATTTGGTGAGCCTCAATGGGCTACTGTTGGTGATACTTATCCTGTGGGTTGTGCATTCTCTGATAAAATTGTTTTCTCGGAATTTTTCAAAGAAAACCCCGATTACAGTAATTCCAATTACAACACCAAGTATGGTATTTACGAACCGAATTGTGGATTGAGTAATGTACACATGTCATGGGGTCATGATGAGTATTTCTATCAGATGATGAAAAACTATTTACCCGAACCTGCATTGTACATGCTTCGCTACCACTCATTTTATCCTCAACACCGGGAAAACGCATATAACCATTTGATGGATAATCGCGATCGCGAAATGTTTAAATGGGTTAAATTATTTAATCCTTACGATCTGTATTCAAAAAACCCTACTCCTCCTGATTGGCAAAAGCTAAAACCATACTACGAAGATTTAGTGGCTAAATATTTACCCGCGACGTTAAAGTTTTAAACTGCTAACACTAGCTAACTAACTATTACTGGCAATCTCCAAGCTAAATTATGATATTTGGAGCTAACGACATTAAGTTTTTTTAAGTACATTTAAACTTCAAAAAAATTAATATTTTTAAATACAGAATTCCACGAGTTTTAACTAAAGATAGATTAAAAAATCTTTTTCCATTCTGTAAAATTCAATAAAGAAAAATTATTTTTGTACTAAAGAAGGATAAACTAAGGCAAAGACAAGCATAAATTCTCAAGTTGAATAATATCATTTTCTAGAAACTTTGCTGAAAAGATAGTTTTATTCCAGGCACATTAAAAAATATTTTCACTAAAAAACAAATTTTATGACGTAGCGTAGCCGTCCTAGCTTTGTTTTGGAAATAAAACATTTATCTGATGCAGTGGAATTAATAGCAGCAAATAACATCAGTTACAAGATGTTAAATAAAAATTGAAAATGCCAAATTTTATAGGAATATTAGATCGTGTCCGATATTTTTAGACATATTTAATATTCTGTTGACCTTTATCAAATTTAAATTCATTGTTAAAAATAGGCAAAGATGAAGACGATTTTTCTCTTAGTTGGCATATTAAGTTTCACTGTTGTTAGTTGCACAAATAGCGCTCAAAATAATAGCTCTACTATTAATACTGCTACCAACACTAGTTTAGAAACTACAGTTAATAGTCCAAATAGAAAATTACAAACAATCGGTGTCGCCTTGGGTGACTTGGGAAACCCTTTCTATAATGCAGTACAAAAGGGTGCAGAGACAGAAGCCAAGAGAATTGGTGGTAATATTAGAGTTAATGCGGTTTCCAGTGGCTTTGATTTGAACCAACAAAGCAACCAAATTGAAAATTTTACTGCTGCGAATACTGATTTAATTATCCTCAGTGCTGTTGACAAAAAAGGGGTTAAACCAGTAATTGACCAAGCAAGGCTTGCAGGTAAGGTTGTAATTGCTGTAGATTCAGCCGTTGATGCAGATGTAGATGCAATGATTAGCTCCAACAATACCCAAGCTGGAGAGGTTGCTTGTCAATATATTGCCGATCGCATCAAAGGTCAAGGTAGTGTAGTTATCCTCAACGGTACACCGATGGACTCAATCAATCAGCGAGTCAGTGGTTGTGAGAAGTCATTATCTAAATATCCTAATATCAAACTCATCTCTAAAGACCAAAACGCTGAAGGGACAAGGGATGGAGGATTGAGAGTTATGAGTGATTTGCTCACAACCTTTCCCAAAATAGATGCCGTTTTTGCCACCAACGATCAAAGCGGTGTGGGTGCAGACTTAGCCGCTAGACAAGCAAAACGCAAAGAATTTTTTATTGTTGGGGTTGACGGTTCGCCAGATGCAACCAAAGCAATGGAAGACAAAGATGGTGTATTTGCTGCAACTGCGGCGCAAAATCCCGCAGGTATGGCCGAAAAAGCAGTTCAGATTGGCAACGATATCATCCAGGGTAAAAAATCTGAGTCACCTGACATTCTGATTCCAGTCAAATTGGTTACTAAAGATAACCTCAGCAGCTACAAAGGCTGGTAAGTAAGAAAAACTTAACTTTAGGGAATAGATAACTATGAAAAAGATTGCGATCGCAGCTAGCATACTAGGTATCATCAGTGGTAGTCTTGTCGGCTGTACTAATGCTTCTCCCGATGGCAACACTGCTACTAACACTGAGACAAAACCCGTTACAAATACTAGTGCTGAGACAAAAACTGCCACTGGAAATTCAAAATTGCGATCTGTTGCCTTCACCGTTGGCGATTTAAGTAATCCTTTCTTCGTCCTCATGGGACAAGCAACTGAGGCAGAAGCAAAGAAAATTGGCGGTAATAATGTCAATGTTACCGTAGTTTCCAGTGCCTATGACCTGAATCAACAAGCCAATCAAATTGAAAATTTTACTGCTTCCAATACTGACATTATTATCGTCAATGCTGCTGATAAAAGCGGCATTAAACCAGCAATTGAAAAAGCAAAACAAGCAGGTAGAATCGTCATTGCAGTAGATACAGGTGCTGAAGGAGGTGTGGATGCCACCATCACTACTAATAATGTTCAAGCTGGAGAAGTTAGTTGTAAATATATTGCCGATCGCCTCAAAGGTAAAGGCAATGTTGTAATAGTTAACGGGCCGCCAGTTGACTCGGTGATTCAACGAGTTAGTGGCTGCGAGAATGTGTTGTCCAAATATCCCGATATCAAAATCCTCTCCAAAAACCAAAATGCAGAGGGTAGTCGAGATGGAGGACTAAGAGTTATGACTGATTTGCTCACAACCTTCCCGAAAATTGATGCGGTTTTTGCTATCAACGATCCGAGTGGAGTTGGCGCAGAACTAGCAGCAAACCAAGCACAACGTAAAGATTTCTTTATTGTCGGGGTTGATGGTGCGCCAGAAGCAATCACTGCGATCGCAGCGAAAGATAGTATATATGCTGCCACCGCTACTCAAAATCCCCGAGGGATGGCTGAAAAAGCGGTTCAGGTTGGAAACGACATTTTAAATGGTAAGAAACCTAGTAATCCTACCATTTTAATTCCAGTTAAGCTGATTACAAAAGATAATGTAGGCACAGAAAAAGGCTGGCAATAATAATTCTAAATTCACAATGAAGAGTTGTGTCTAATCCGAATTGAGTCTTTTGATACATTGACATAGTTTTTGCACATACCCATGATATATATTATGTGCATTTGCAGAAAGTTCTGAATATGGGAAGGCAATATTCAGAACTTTCCAAGATAGCAATCGGTTTTTAAAAGATGATTTGGTGATGATTTAATTTCACATCAATTAGGAATTTATAACTTTCAATTGCGACTTTTAAATTATTTTTACAGGAGATGTTCATGACAGCAAGTATTGAAACCTCATTTCCTGATGCACCAACCACCACCCCTGTATTAGAAATGCAAGGGATTACCAAACGATTTCATGGTGTATCTGCGCTCCAAAATGTTAATCTCACAATTTATCCCGGAGAAGTTCACGCCCTCATGGGTGAAAACGGAGCAGGTAAAAGCACATTGATGAAAATCCTGGCAGGCGCTTACATTGCAGATGTTGGAGAAATTCGCATCAATGGTGAACCCCTGAAAATTACCGATCCGGCGACAGCACGTAAGGCGGGTATTAATCTTATTTATCAAGAACTGAACGTTGCACCTAATTTAACCGTTACCGAAAATATGTTTATGGGTAGCGAGTTGCGGCGAGGTCAATTTTTAGACCGCAAAGCGATGCAACTGGAAGCAGAGCAAGTCTTAGAAAGCCTGGGAGCCAATTTTACAGCGCAGACTATAGTTGGTACTTTATCGATCGCAGAACAGCAACAAGTTGAAATTGCCCGAGCGCTAAAAGATAAAAGCCGCGTTTTGGTGATGGATGAGCCAACAGCAGCCCTTTCTGACCGTGAGAGCGACAATTTATTTGAGGTAATTCGCAAACTACGGAGTGATGGCATTGCGATTATTTACATCAGCCATCGGATGGAAGAAATCTACGCCTTAGCTGACCGCATTAGCGTCCTGCGCGATGGTCAATATATTGGCAGTTTGACACGCAGTGAAATTTCTCCACAGCGATTGGTGCAGATGATGGTTGGTCGCTCCATGCAAGACTTTTACGAACATCAACGGCAAATGAATCCTGGCCCCGTGGTGCTGTCAGTCAGGAATATGAGCGATGCCCGCAAAAAGATTGAGCCGGCTAGTTTTGAACTTCATGCTGGCGAAATTCTCGGTTTAGCGGGGCTGGTTGGTGCAGGACGTACAGAACTATCGCGGCTGATTTTTGGTGCTGACCGGAAAGCCAGTGGTGAAGTATTTTTAAATGGCAAAAAACTGGAAATTAATACACCCAGCGATGCCATTGCTGCGGGAATTGGCTACGTCCCAGAAGACCGCAAAGACCAAGGTTTATTTCTGGAAATGAGCGCCCGGAAGAATATTGCCATCAATACACTTAAGCAGGATGCCAAAGCTGGAATTGTTAACTGGGGTTCAGTTAATCGGCTGTCAACAGATGCGGTAGAAAACTTCAATATCCGCCTAGCCAATTTGGAAATTAGAGCGCTGGATCTTTCTGGTGGGAATCAACAGAAGCTACTATTAGCGCGTTGGTTAGCCATTAAACCCAGAGTCTTAATGTTAGATGAGCCGACACGCGGCGTAGATATCGGTGCCAAAAGCGAAATTTACCGAATTATGAGCGAATTGGCAGCGCAAGGTGTTGCTATTTTAATGGTTTCCAGCGAACTATCGGAGATTGTTGGTATGAGCGATCGCGTCTTAGTGATGCGAGAGGGACAACTAGTAGGCGAACTGGACGGCAGTCTTGGCAAAGAAATCACCCAAGAAAAGATTATGCATTATGCAACTGGAGCATCGGAGGTATCAGCATTATGAGTCAGACAGTCAAACCGCCGGCCAATAAATTAGCCAATAATCCCGCAGCCCGCAACCGGAAATCAATCAGCACTCTGCTGGAAGTTGCAGGTATTCTGCCAATCTTAGTAATTATCTGCATTTTATTTGCATTCCTTTCTCCCAACTTCCTCACGGGCGGTAACATTGTTAATATCCTGCGTCAGGCATCAATCAATATTGTGCTGGCGACAGGAATGACCTTTGTAATTCTCACCGGCGGTATTGACCTATCAGTTGGGTCAATATTGGCTGTTTCTGCCGTCGTTGGACTGCTGGTATCGCTACTGCCGGCTTTAAGTTGGGCGGCTGTACCTGCTGCATTGCTAGCAGGATTGCTTTTAGGCTTAGTTAACGGCGCTCTCATCACCTTTTTGGATGTGCCACCTTTTATTGTCACATTGGGTTCACTTACAGCCTTGCGGGGTGTGGCCTTTTTGATTGCCAAAGGGACAACGCTGATTAACCGGGACATCAACTTTGCTTGGGTGGGTAATAGTTATGTCGGCCCTCTACCGTGGCTAGTAATCATTGCGCTATTGACTGTAATCGCTAGCTGGTTTGTATTGCGGCAAACTGTTTTAGGAGTGCAGATATATGCCGTAGGTGGTAACGAACGGGCAGCCAGATTAACTGGGATTAAAGTTAATCGCGTGTTGCTATTTGTCTATGGTATTAGCGGATTACTGGCGGGTTTAGGAGGCATCATGAGCGCCAGCCGTCTATATAGTGCCAGTGGCATATTGGGTCAAGGTTATGAATTAGATGCGATCGCAGCTGTTATTCTTGGTGGAACCAGCTTTACAGGTGGTATTGGCACTATTGGCGGCACTCTTCTAGGTGCATTAATCATCGCTATTCTCAACAACGGTTTAACTCTGTTGAACCTATCTTACTTCTGGCAACTAGTCGTTAAAGGACTAGTAATTATTTTGGCAGTAATGATTGACCGACTCCGCAGACGTTCTAGACGGTAAAGGGGACTGGGGACTGGGGAGATGAGGGAGAAAGAATAACTAAATTAATACCCAATGCTCAATTCCCAATTCCCAATGCCCAATTCCCAATTCCCAATGCCCAATGCCCAATTCCCAATTCCCAATTCCCAATATATTATGACTACTACTACTCGTCGTAAATCCAACACATTTTATGTCATTTTGATTGCTGGTGCTGCTGCCCTCGGCGGCTTTCTGTTCGGTTTTGACACCGCAGTAATCAACGGTGCAGTTTTATCTCTATCAAAAGCTTTTAACACCAGTAGTTGGGTGACAGGGCTGGCAGTGTCCCTAGCATTACTGGGATCTGCTGTAGGAGCCTTCTTTGCCGGACAGATTGCAGACCGTTATGGTCGAGTCAAGGCAATGGTGGTGGCTTCAGCGCTGTTTACTATCAGTGCCATTGGCTCTGGGTTTGCCTTCACTATCTGGGATTTTATCTTTTGGCGAGTATTGGGTGGCATTGGAATCGGTGTTGCTAGTGTTATCGCACCAGCTTACATTGCAGAATGTTCTCCCACCAATTTGCGAGGAAGATTGGGATCTCTGCAACAATTAGCGATCGTAGTGGGAATTTTTGTCGCCTTGTTAAGCGACTACTTTATTGCTGTGTCAGCAGGTTCAGCAGACTTGCCGTTTTTGTTTGGGGTTGCAGCCTGGCGTTGGATGTTTTGGACAGCAGTTCCGCCAGCTATATTCTACGGGATGGTGGCTTTAACAATTCCTGAATCTCCCCGTTACTTAGTTGCTAAAGGACGGGAGCCAGAAGCCGCTAACGTTCTGACCAAGATTTTGGGGGGTGATGTGCGGACAAAAATTGAAGAAATTCGGCAGACAGTACTTCGCGAACGCCAGCCTAAATTTTCTGACCTCTTAAGCAGAAGTGGCGGACTCTTGCCCATTGTTTGGATAGGAATAGGCTTATCTGTATTACAGCAATTTGTTGGCATTAATGTAATCTTTTACTACAGCAGCGTTTTGTGGCGGGCTGTCGGATTTTCAGAACAAAGTTCTTTAACAATCACGGTGATTACAGGAGCCGTCAACATTATTACAACATTAATTGCGATCGCCTTCGTGGATAAATTTGGTCGCAAGCCTTTGCTCATAATAGGGTCAATTGGTATGACCTTGACTTTGGGAACGATGGCTTATATTTTTGGCAATGCTCCTCTAGATGCTGCTGGAAACCCCACCCTCGCCGGAAGCGCCGGAACTATGGCTCTGATTGCAGCCAATCTCTATGTATTTTGCTTCGGTTTCTCCTGGGGGCCAGTGGTTTGGGTATTGTTAGGAGAAATGTTTAATAACAAAATTCGAGCGGCTGCACTTTCAATTGCTGCTGCAATCCAATGGGTTGCGAATTTCCTTATTTCCACAACATTCCCTCCCATACTCCAATATTTCGGTCTAGGTTCTGCCTATGGACTTTATACAATTGCGGCTGCTACCTCATTCTTTTTCATTCTCTTTTTTATTAAAGAAACCAAAGGAATTGAGTTAGAAGATATGTAATTTGTATCTATCTACATAAAAATCTGCATCCCTGACTTCTCAAATTAAATCTAGTGGCATCTAAATGATTAAAAAACCGCAGAGACGCGGTGAATCCAGCGCTGTAGGCGGGTTTCTCAACCTAGGCGACTGGTGAACCCGAAGGGGGGTTCCCCCCGTTGAAGCAACAGGCGTGGCGCAGAGGAAGAGGAAAGAAGAATAATTCCGATATAAACGGATGTGATTTCAAATTAGACAAGATTGGTAAGCTGTCGCGCCTACAAGTTGCCTCATAATCGAATGGCACGCTTGTAAAGGGAAAATCGTTGAGGCAGCAGGGGTGCAGAGGAGCAAAGGAGCAGGGGAGAAAGAAGAAGTTTTAGGTATTGCGTTCGGATATTTAGAAATTCCCCTCTGCGCCCCTGCTCCTCTGCAATCCTTACGCTGTATACCCTTCAGCTTAACTTAGTGCCATTCGCCTCATAATCTTTTAGGTAAAACCTGTAAACCCTTTCCTCTGCTCCCCTGCTGTCTCAATGTGCAAATTAAAAACACAACAGCTTATAAATCTTGTGGGGTGGGCATCTTGCCTGCCCCGATCCTACAAGCTTTATCTGGAACATCTAATAACAACTAAATACAAGCTTTCGCTTCAGTAAATCAGTAAAAAGATGGAAACTCTCAATACGGCTCTTTGTTCTTATGGTTTGTCCGGTAAGGTATTTCATACGCCGTTCATTGATTTGCATCCCGGTTTTCAATTAGCAGGCTCCTGGGAAAGAAGCAAAAAGCTGATACAAGAAGATTATCCAGGAGTAAAAAGTTATCCTTCTTTGGAAGCATTGCTAGCCGACGATCGAGTAATGTTGGTGGTGGTAAATACACCAACTTATACACATTACGACTATACTAAACAGGCTTTGTTGGCAGACAAACATGTAGTTGTCGAAAAAGCATTTACCACTACAGTTAAAGAAGCAGAACAACTGAATGAATTGGCATTAAAACAGGGAAAGAAGTTATCTGTGTATCAAAACCGCAGGTGGGATAGTGATTTTAAAACAGTAAAAAAAGTGATCCAAGAAGGCTTGCTGGGTGATATTATTGAAGCAGAATTTCAATTTCAAAAATATAAACCAGCACTCAGCCATAAACAACACGTAGAAGTTCCAAGTCCAGGTGCAGGAATATTAAATAATTTAGGCCCGCACTTAATAGACCAAGCTTTGCATTTATTTAGGATGCCTGATGCTATTTTTGCAGACATCCGAATCACAAGGCAGCGATCGCAGGTAGATGATTATTTCGAGTTAATCCTCTACTACGACAAACTGCGCGTAAAACTAAAAGCAGGTTTCCTTGTGCGTGAGCCTGCACCTGCCTATATCATACATGGTACAAAGGGTTCTTTTCTCAAAAGCAGAGCCGATGCTCAAGAAGAGTATTTAGTAGCAGGCATCAAGCCTAATACACTTGATTGGTATACAGAGCCGGAAAGTGAATACGGCTTGCTTCATACAGAAAAAGACACAAAAGTAATTCGGGAAAAAGTAAAAAGCTCACAGGGCAGTTATTTAGGCTATTACGACGCGGTATATAAATCTATTATTGATAATCAGCCAATTGCTGTTACTGCCGAAGACGGAATTAATGTCATGTGGATTATAGAAGCGGCTATTAAAAGCAGCAATGAGCAAAGAGTCATAGGGTTGCTTTAAGTAACCAAAAACTGAAACTCAAAATATGTAACTTTAATGCTGATTAACTCACAACCTGCAAGCTTTGGTTTGAGTGTAATCTCTTGAGTTACAAAGTCAGAACTTAACCACTTTCAAGTAAATAAGTCAATGATCAAAATTGTTTTTTATAGCTTTTTTATCCTATTTTTGGCAGTTCCAGCAGTTTGGGCAACACCTCCAGAAGATGATTCTAATGCAGCAGATGCTAATCGGAATTTGCAGGGACAAGTAAATTCTGTTTCCCAGTTTTCTGATGTACAACCAACCGATTGGGCGTTTGGTGCATTGCAATCGCTAGTCGAACGCTACGGCTGTATTGCAGGTTATCCCAATTCCACCTATCGCGGAAACCGCGCCTTAAGCCGTTATGAGTTTGCCGCAGGTTTAAATGCTTGCTTGGATCGGATTAATGAGTTAATTGCCACAGCTACTAACGATTTAGTTAATAAGCAAGATTTGGCAGTGCTGCAAAAGTTGCAGACAGACTTTGCCGCAGAATTGACTACTCTGCGAGGACGAGTAGATACCGTAGAGGCACATACAGCAACATTAGAGGCGCAGCAATTTTCCACCACTACCAGACTGAATGCTCAAATTATTACCGCCATTAGTGATACCTTTGGTAATAGAGTAGGTGGCGATCGCGATGAATCCCGTATCTACTTTGCAAACCGAGGTCGTCTCAACTTTGAGAGCAGTTTCACAGGCAAAGATTTATTGCGAGTCCGGCTAGAATTTGGTAACTTTGGAAATTCTACCAATGGTGCAAGCCAAATTGCCGCAGCCACAGGCACAGGCATGACACGCCTTAACTTCGATTATGACAGCAACGACACGCTTTTTGTTCCCCACATTCGATACTACTTCCCAGTCAGTGATTCTCTTAACTTCGTTGTTGGGCCCACAGGCATTGGTTACACCGATATTTCAACTACTGTCACTCCCCCCACAATCGCTGACGACGGCAATGGGGTTCCCTCACTATTTGGGTCATACAGTCCCTTATTCCGGCGAGGTGGTGGGGGTGCAGCCGCTAATTTGAACATTACCAAAGACTTGGTTCTCACCTTGGGCTATTTAGCAAACAGTCCCAATACGCCATCGGGGAGCAACGGCTTGTTTGATGGCGGCTACAACGCCCTGGCGCACTTAGCTTATTACGGTAAGGAAGGAGCTATTGGTGTTGCCTACTCTCATGGCTATAGTCCTAGTGGAGTGGTCGATCTCGCCGCCGGGACAGGTAGCACCCTGTCAAACGCTCCCTTTGGCAACAACATTGCTACTTCCAACGATATTGTCGGCGCACAGGGATTCTATCGCTTCTCTCCAAATTTCCAAATCCACGGTTGGGGTGGATATATTTGGGCAAATGCCAAGAGTTCTAGTTTGAGTAATATTTCCAATGGCAGAGGTGGAACAGATTCTCTATTTGTGAACAGTGGTGACAATGCCAATGTCTGGTTTGGGGCGATTGGTATGTCCTTTCCTGATGTGGGGGGTAAGGGTAACTTGCCAGGAATTCTCTTTGGTATACCACCACGTGTCTCTAACAGTGATGTCCGTCAAGACCGAGACACCGCTTACCATATCGAAGCCTTCTATCGCTACCGCCTAAACGATAATATCTCTGTAACTCCTGGTTTTTGGGTGATTCTCAACCCGGAAAACGACAGTAGAAATGATACGCAGTATGTAGGTGTACTTCGTACAACCTTCGATTTTTAACGCATCGCGGAAGTCCCCACCTTGAATGTACTCATCTCTGTGGGGATAGGGAGCGGGGAATGAGGATTACATCTGGAAAGGTTCAGCCGTCTCTGCTGTAGGAGGGGAGGTAAGTCCTAATCTTGGGCGAAAGTCTAAGTTTAGGCACTCCCCCTTGATTACAGAAGCTTAGACTTCAGCCGCAGGCAAGTCTGAGTAGTTCACGTAGTATATTCGGCGTTAATCCTCACGTAGTCGTAACTCAAATCACAACCCCAAGCTTTACCGACACCATAACCATTGCCAACATTAACGGAAATTAACACCGTATCCTCTTGGAGATAAGCACCTATCGCCGCTTTTTTCAAATAAGCACTCGCTGCTGCACGATCAAAAGTTAAGGGTTGTCCGTTTTCCAACATTAAACAATCCCCTAACTTAATTTGCAGGTTTTCTTGTTCAAAAGGTATACCTGCACGTCCGGCGGCGGCGGCGATACGTCCCCAGTTAGGATCTCGTCCAAAGATTGCAGATTTAACTAGGGATGAACCAGCGATGGTTTTGGCTATTTGTCGGGCTGAGAGTTCATCATGGACCCCAGTTACTTCTACTTCTATTAGACAGGTTGCACCTTCACCATCACGAGCGATCGCTTTGGCTAAATGCTGACAAACTGCTGTTAACATGGCCTCTAATTTCTCTGCTTCTGCACCCCATTCTGTAATTGCTGGGGTGCGAGATTGACCGTTTGCTAAGGCGATTAAGCTGTCATTGGTACTGGTATCACCATCCACTGTGATGGAATTAAAGCTTCTATCAGCCGCCCTTGCTAACATTTGTTGCCAAAGAGCTGGCGAAACCACAGCATCACAAGTTACAAATGCTAGCATGGTTGCCATGTTGGGGTGAATCATGCCAGAACCTTTGGCAATGCCGCCAATTCGGACTGGGCGTTGACGCAGCCCGCCGGAGGCATCGCCAAAGGTTGTCTCTAGGGCAATGGATTTTGTTACCAAGTCTGTAGTGATAATCGCTCCGGCTGCGGCATCTGAGCCTGTTTCTGATAGTGCTGCTACTACTTTAGGAATTCCGCTTCGCAAAGCATCCATCTTAATTCTTTGACCAATCACCCCAGTAGAAGCCAATAAGACAGATTCAGATGAGATGTTAAGTGCTTGGGCTATTGCCAGAGCAGACTCTAAGGTATCAAGGTAGCCTTGATTACCTGTAGCGGCATTTGCTTGTCCAGCGTTGCAAAGGATAGCACGAGCGCTATGTTTGGCTTGCAAGCGTTGACGACAATATTCTACACAGGCAGCTTTAACTTGACTAGTGGTGAAGACACCAGCTGCGATCGCTTCCACCTCTGAGAATATCAAAGCTAAATCCGGCAACCCCGAAGGTTTCAACCCTGCGGTAATTCCTGCCGCCTGATACCCCCTTGGTGCTGTGACACCACCTGTTATTTTTTGCCAATCTGCCATTATTCGTCCTTACAACTATCAGTTTGGATCGGTCAATTTGTGCTTTAGCAAAGTGTTGAGTTAGGAGAGACGCAATTAATCGCGTCTGTACAGGAGTTAGGAATTTCCCTCAATCCTTAATCTTCATTGTGAGTTTATTTGCTGATGGCAATAATAATGCACCAGTTGGCGATTAGCATAATTGTTTTTACCTTTCTTATGACGAAAGACAAATATAGCCTTCCGATTTGATTTGGAGAAAATATCTGTAGGATGTGTTAGCACGGAGAGGACGGTATCAAACCCTTGATATATAGTGCGTTACGAACTTCGTTTTAACACAACGTCAGTTGCTACAACGGAGGGAACATCCCTTCGGGAAAACCAGTCGCCTATGGGAAACCCGCCTACAGCACTGGATTCACCGCAACGCACTGGCTCTTCTACCATACCTAATTTCGTTCAAAAATCAAATAGTAATCCTATATGAAAAAAGAGAGCTATTTAGGCAACTCTCCAGATCGTTATGGTGCATCTTTTTATCACAGTATATGTTTTATTATTTAAGGGTTAATACTTATTTATTAAGATTTTTTATAAGAATCGATGAAGCTTCTCCGTAAAAACTGTGAAATAAAATAAAAAAGAGAGCTACTTAGGCAGCTCTCCAGATCATCAGGGTGCATCTACTTACCACACTATATCATTTTAGGTATGCGGGTTGTCACCAGTTTTTATATGAAGATTCGATGAAGAAACACCAGTAAAATACTTACTTGGGAATTGGGCATTGGGCATTGGAAAAAACGGGAGCAATGCATTTTGTGAGATGGGTAAGCAGGGGAGGTAGGGGAGGCAGGGGAGGCAGGGGAAGAGAAAGAAATAAGTGTAGAAGCAGTCTGTTTCGGTAGTAAAAAATACTAAAAATGCCTCTTTACTCCCCCTGCTCCCCCTGCCTCAAGAGCCTATTTCACGAGGATCTCACTTTTTCGCGTTGCTCCCGGAAAAGACTTACTGTAACTCCCCTTTGCTCCTTTGCCCTTCACCCAATAAAGTTGACTTGAGAGATGACTTGTAAAATGTCTAAAACTCTTGCTGAACAGTAATTACGAATTACAATGCGTTCAGTTTCTTTTCCACCAATTCATTAGTCAGCTTAGGATCGGCACGTTTAGCTGTCTTTTTCAGAACTTGTCCGACAAAGAAACCTTTAAGGTTGGTGTTACCGTTGCGATACTTTTCTAGTTCTTTGGGATTAGCAGCTATGACTTCATCGACAATGGGTTCTAATACACTAGGATCGCTGATTAACTCTTGACCTGCAAAGGCTTTTTCAGGAGAAATCCCACTGAGCAAATCTGGTAACTTTTCTTTAGCTTGAGCATTGCTAATTTTGCCTGTTTCAATGCGAGTGATGATATCAGCTAAATTGGTGGGAGTCAGTCCAATTTCAGTAATACTGAGTTTTTGCTTATTAAGGTGAGCGGCGATATCTTGAGTAATCCAGTTTGCAGCAGCTTTGGGATTTGCTCCAGATGCGATCGCAGTTTCAAAATATTCCGTTACTGGACGATCTTCTGTCAAAACTCGCGCGTCATAAGCCGAAAGCCCCAACTCATTTTCATAATGATGGCGTTTTTGGGCTGGTAATTCTGGTAGTTCGCTACGCCATTGCTCTAATTGAGCATCCGTCACCTCAATTGGTGCTAAATCTGGTTCGGGGAAGTAGCGATAATCGCTAGAACCTTCCTTTATCCGCATACTACTTGTACGTTGAGCGCCTTCTTCCCACAGCCGAGTTTCTTGGATGATGCGATCGCCTGCTTCAATGGCGGCGATTTGGCGCTCAATTTCGTAGTCAATTGCCCGTTGGATGGCACTGAAGGAGTTCATGTTTTTTATTTCTACCTTGGTACCAAATTCCTTTCGTCCCACTGGACGTACAGAAATGTTGACATCGCAGCGCAGAGATCCTTCTTGCATATTCCCATCACTCACGCCGAGATACCGGACAATCCGACGCAACTCTTCAGCATATTCAGCAGCTTCTAGTCCAGAACGCAAATCAGGTTCCGAGACAATTTCGACTAACGGTATACCTGCGCGATTGTAGTCTACCAGAGAATAGGAAGAACCAGAAAGGCGAGTCTCGGTCCGAGAGGCTTCGCCAACGCTACCTGCATGTACCAATTTTCCTGCATCTTCTTCCATGTGCAGACGTGTAATGCCAATACGTTTGCGGCTGGGATTCCCCTCAGCATCTACCAATTCTATTTCTAACCAACCATGTTCTGCGATCGGTAGATCGTATTGAGAAATTTGGTAATTTTTAGGTAAGTCAGGATAAAAATACTGTTTCCGGTCAAATTTGCTATATCTAGCGATTTGACAATTCAGTGCCAAACCAGCTTTGACAGCGTATTCTAATACTTTTTCATTGAGTACAGGTAAGACCCCAGGTAAACCCATACAAACCGGGTCAATGTTAGTATTTGGATCAGCACCAAAGGCCGTAGAGCTATTAGAGAAAATCTTGGTGTTGGTACTCAGCTGACAATGGGTTTCTAGACCAATAATCGCTTCATATTCAGTTTTTACAGTTGTAGCAGTCGTCATGATATCACTATTTCGGCATAATCCTTCTAGTGGTACTATTGTAACGGCGGATTGAGTTGCCCTGAAGACGGTTATTTGGGTGAGCAATGCTTACCCTCTTGAACTTGAAAAGGGAGATGCAAACATAAGGTGAAGAAAATTTTAATTTATTGGTTCTGGGGGTGCTGGTAAATCTACCTTAGAGGCTGTTTGAAAATTCTTAATTATAGGTATCAAAACGTTTTAGATCCCCCTAAATCCACGCCACGTAACTCCACTTGGGGAGACCCCAAGACCGCAGTGGCTCCCCTTAAAAAGGGTGACTTTGATTCTTCCCCCTTTTTAAGGGAGTTAGACCCAGATTTCTCACCACATGTCGATTAAGCCTGCGCTTGAGCAGGGGAGCAGGGGGAGCAGAGGAGCAGGGGAAGCAGGGGAGGCAGGGGGAGCAGGGGGAGCAGAGGAGCAGAGGAGCAGGGGAGCAGAGGAGAGTTCAAATACCAAGTTCTTTCCCCTCTGCCCATCCTTCGCCTCAAGCTTGTGAGAAATGCGAGTATTAGTTTTTATCTTCCTTTGCCTCCCCTGCCTCCCCTGCCTCCCCTGCCTCCCCTGCCTCCCCTGCCTCCCCTGCCTCCCCTGCCCCCCCTGCCTCCCCTGCTTCCTCTGCCTCCCCTGCCCCTCTGCCCCTCTGCCCATCCTTCGCCTCAAGCTTGTGAGAAATGCGGGTTAGAGGGGATCAATAAGTGCCTAAAATCACAGTCAAATATTTCTTCATTCAACCTCTTAGCCCGCAAACTGGGAACTATCTTAGGGACTTCCAAATAAAAAAATATTCCAAAACTGACGCAAAAATCCTCTTAATCTCTCTTCTCTCTGTGTTGCGCCAGGTGCTACAACGGGGGGAACCCCCGCAACGCACTGGCTTTTCTGCATCTGGAGTGGTTCGTTTTTTGGGATAATTTATTCCTTTGAAATCTCTTATATTAATGCCTCAAACTCTTTAATAATAAATCAAACTATAGGACTCATATTTGATTTTTGAACAAAACTCAATACACCTTTATTCCTTCTTCCCAGTCCCCAGTCCCCAATCCCCAGTCCCTTACCTCTACGAGTGATTCATAAATCAAATCGGATTGCTATATCAAAAAGATATTAGCACTCTCGGCTTGTTAGTGCTAATTTTTGACTGAGGTTTAATGCCTATGATATAGACCAAAACTATACTTTTTCTAGATGCTTTAGTTACTTATCATGCATTATATTAAAAAAATAAATCTTTCCTGCAAGGAAGTTAAAACTGGGAGTACTAAAATGAAATACACTTTTGATATTGTAGGAGTATCTCCACTTTTGCAATTTTTTAATCACCAGCAGCAAAATGGGCAAAAACTACCATACCAAGGAGTGCAATATTTGGGAATGCATACCTGTACACTTGATACGTTTCTGGAATCGGTAGAATCAGTACCAGCCAAACGGGGTTGGAATCTAGATCGAGTAGTAGATACCGTGATTCAGTTTTGGTTGAACAACTCAGATAGTATTCATTATTGGAAAGTACGTTTAAGTGACGCTGGTAAAGATAATTTACTAGTCGCCAGATTAGCGGATATAAAAGCCTTACAAGCTGAATTTGAATCCCTATTAGATAAGGAGTGATCAAAAGATAACTAAATAGGAGTAGGAATTGCTCCGGATCAGTCAAAATTATTACTTTCCTCTCTTATTTTCGTTTTCAAGTATTTTGAGAATTCTGAGATATAGATTTTCTACCCTCTGCGTCTGAACTTCACCAAATGAGGCGTAGTGAGTTAAGCTAGGAGCGCCATTTACTTCAATAATTGTATAATCTACGATTGGTGAGGTTATATCACTAGTAAGAATGTCCACACCTGCTAATCTCAGTTCCATATCTTTTGTAATACTTACTGCTAGTTTTTTAAAATCAGGATGGATAGTTTCTGTAAAGTCTATTGCCTCGCCCCCAGTCGATAAGTTTGCATTATCTAAAAGATAGACAATATTATTCTTAGGGATGGCGCTACTAAAATTTAGCTTCCGTCTTCGCAAGTTTTTTTTAATTCTGTAATCTTCAAAATCTATAATTTCTTTCCTACCCTTTTTGATAAAACTTTCCTGTTTTTGCTGCATGAGTTCTAAAATATTAGATTGACCATCTCCCGTTATAAATAAAGGAATCCTTTGATATGCCGAAACGACTTCATCATCAAGTACCACAATTCTATAGTCATTGCCACTATAAAATCGTTCAACAATAAATCCAGATACTTTTTGCAAGATTTTCTTGGCTACTTGATAGTATTCTTGCTTATTATGAACCTTTGTAACGAATAATCCTTGACTGAGATTAATTGGCTTTATGATTACGGGAAAACCTAACTCTTTAGCATAATAGAATCCTGCATCTATATTCCTAATGTTAGCTATTTCTTCACATAGTTCTTCACTGAAAAATGTTTTTCCTTCAGTCACTTTGTAGCCGAAGCTATTTAAAAAAAAGCTAGAAACACTTTTGTCTTTAGCTATTGCTACTGAACCAGATGAATTAATACTAAATCTGGTAGTCCGAAAAAAAGTTTTATTGCCGTTTTTAAAGGTAATCAGTCCCATAAAGGTGCATTCTGGATCTATTAAAACTACTGCTCCTATTTCCTTTGCTACTTTTTGAATGATTGATGTTACAAATGGTATTTCCATTATTATAACTATAATTTTACCGGAGGAATTTTAACTTTGTTTATAGCAATTAGTCAAGATATTTTTAATTAAAAAATTACACTATATATTGTTCAAAAAGCTATACTGTAAACCTGAAGAAAAATTCCTTTTTTACTGTCTAAATAAATTATTAAGTTTTAAGTACTCTCAAATAACTACAAAATAAAAAACGTAAATGCTCGCAATATAGCTTTACCGTAGGTGTGTAGCTCAACCTAGGCATCGTACTCATCGAAAATTAGAAGTGTGCCCACACCCATTGATCTATATGCACGTTAATGTTCATCCTCAGATTAGTCTTTGATAGTCTTTTTTAAGACATTATTGTTAGTTTTAGCACTGATACTGATTTTACCTGCGTGTATAGATACAAATCATGTAAACCCAATATTTGCCGAACTTTCTGCTTGAGCATTATTGTGTGCTGAAAACAATTGCAAATTAAGGCTTTGAGATTCATAGCTATCTGAAAATAACAACTTAGTTGGTCTAAAATATGGCGCTAAGTGTTGACAACTTATTAATAATCGAATAACAAGGTGGCAGCAGCATAAAAAAAGCGTTGGTGCATTCCTACTTAGAAACTAATTAACGCCTTTCATTAAACTTCATACGGATAACATCATTATGCCAGAAAATACGGATAACCAAGCTTCTAAATCAGACAATCAGGCTATTGCTTATAAAGAACGTCTCAATTCTTGGGCGATCGCTCGTCTAGTTCCTAATACGCAAAGGGAAATTGTTGCTCGCTTCCGTAGCCGTTCTGATGCCGATGGCTATATGCGGCATCTCCCCCAGGAAATACCAAATGCTTCCTACATGGTTGTTTTTGATTGTCAACGCGAAGAAGCTGTGATTTAAAGTACAGGTAATGGTCACTGGTCATTGGTCATTAGTCATTGGTCATTAGTATCCAATGACTAATGACTTCGATTTTCCTACAGCAATTCAAGAAAACCATAGCGTCGCGATCGCGATCGCGGCAGCATGTAGTCAGACAAACGATGTTTTCGTAGCCGTGGGATGATTTAATCCCTTTAACCCTTGCTCTTAATCCGATCGCAAAGAATTCAAAATAGACCTTTTGCAAAAGTCCCTAAGCTGTTCCACATTTAAATTGCATAATTAGGGCGGGCATCTTGCAATTGGTGTCAAGTTAAGAAAAATAGAAACTTGTCAAGTGACTAAAGCTCAGTAGTTAAACTCAACACAAGGGTGTTGAGAATAGCCACGAGTAAGCCACGGAAAAAACAAAGAAATCCAGACTTTCGACATCGGTGCAATGCCTCAACTTCGCTTGACATCTAGGCTGAGGCTTTAACTTGACACCAATGGCATCCTGCCCACTCCACAAGAAATAGTTGGAGATTTTTTTATTTGGAAGTCCTTAATTTTCAGCTATTTTGCTGGGTTAGGGCGATCGCCGCCAGGAGGATGAGGCGGAATACCCAACGCATCTATCAACTGTTGTTCAGTGACACCCAGTTTTGCCGCAGCTGCTTTCAAGTCAGGTCGAGGTGGGCGCTGCTGATTGCGATCGCCTCCGGCGGGCGAAGCGCCAACGCCTGGATTTGGAGGATTAGCAGGGACACCCAACGCATCTTTTAACTGTTGTTCGCTAACTCCTAACTTGGTTGCAGCTGCCTTCAAGTCAGGACGGGGTGGGCGCTGATTGCGATCGCCACCTGGAGGATTAGCAGGAACACCCAACGCATCCTTTAACTGTTGTTCGCTAACTCCTAACTTGGTTGCAGCTGCCTTCAAATCAGGACGGGGTGGGCGCTGATTGCGATCGCCTCCGGTGGGCGAAGCGCCAACGCCTGGATTTGGAGGATTAGCAGGAACACCCAACGCATCTTTTAACTGTTGTTCGCTAACTCCTAGTTTCGCCGCCGCAGCCTTAAAATCAGGCCGGGGAGGTCGCCGTTCTCCGTCTGGTGGTTGGTTGGGTGGTTGTTGGGCCTGTGCAATTTGAGGGAATTGATTAGCAGCATTTGCCTGATTTAGTGAAATAAAACCAAATGTGCCAACTAGAACTGGAATTGCTGTTGCAACTAGTATTCTACGAATATTCATTATTGTTCTCCTAAAGATAGATTGTTTACATTTCTGATTTAACTGAACCAAAATTACAGTTTGCCCTGCTTGTAAATTACAGTTTTGTAATTTTGAGGAAGAAAGGGTGCTGCAATTAACGGTTATTGCGTTCTACACGATTTTGATCCGCGCCCTGATTCTGATTTTGAGGATGTTGGAGAGGACGCTTTTTCTGATTTGGACGGGGTTTAGAATGTCTAACCTGTGGTTTTTTATCAGATATTTGTGGTCTTGGAGACTGTTGAGAAATCTGGGCATTCCGATTGGATGGATTAGCGGCATTTGCCTGATTGGGTGTAACAAAAGCAAATGTACCAATCAAAAAAGGAATTGCTGCTACGGCTAAGACTCGACGAATATTCATAAAAATCAATCTGCAAAAGGTAGGGTGTTCATATTTATGATTAAGCCACCTCAAAATTACAGTCCACTTGCTTTCTAAATTACAGTTTTGTAATTTAAGCACAAAGGTAATGAATCTAGAATGGAACAATATATGAACTAATAAATGCTTGTGAACGTTTTATTTGTTGAAGATGAAGCGAAAATTGCTAATTTCGTCCGGGCTGGACTGAAGGAGCAGGGATTTGTTGTAGACTATTGCGACAACGGTGATGAAGGATATCTGCGGGCATTAGAAAATGAATATGATGTTCTTATCCTCGACATTATGGTGCCAGGAAAGGATGGATTATCAATTCTAAAACTGTTGCGGCGGCAAGGTCGGAATGCTCCGGTAATTTTGTTGACGGCTCGGAATGAACTAGACGATCGCTTAGAAGGGCTAAATTTAGGAGCGGATGACTATATCGCTAAACCGTTTTTTGTCGAAGAGTTAGCGGCTAGAATTCATGCCGTTGTTCGCCGGAGTGTGAGCGATCGCCAAAATCTCCTTAGCGTTGGGTCGATCAAACTCGACCGCATCACCAGAGAAGTCACTTGCGATCGCCAGGCGATAGAACTCACTAGCCGCGAGTTTAATCTTCTAGAGTATCTAATGCGCTCTCCTGGACGGGTTTTCACCCGTACCCAAATTTTGGAGCATGTTTGGGGCTATGACTTTAACCCCAACACCAACGTTGTAGATGTTTGTATCCAGCGAATTCGTAAAAAAATTGACCCCATTGATGAAGCAGTCTGGATTGAAAGCATTCGAGGGGTTGGATATCGGTTTCGTAAACCAGAGTTTGGCTCTGCAAACAATTCGTAATTCGTAATGGGCTACGCCCCGCTACGCTAACGTAATTCGTAATTGTGTTTTGTGAGGAGGATTTAAACCTCGACTAAGATTCAAGCCGTTTATATAAATGGGAGTATCATATCAAATCCAGTAGCATTTGAATGATTAAAAAACCGCAGAGATGCTGATACCAGTTCTGTATGAAGGTGCGCCGAACTATATGAGGAACAAACCGCAAAGGACGCATAGACGCAAAGCGGCTTCCCGCAGGGTAGGGCACAAAGAAAGAAATAAGAAGCAAAGGAAATTTGGCGCAGCTTCACAAAGAAATGGTATGAAGAATAATTCCAATACAAACAGATTTGATATCAATCCTTAATTTAATTACGAATTACGTTAGCGTAGCCCATTACGAATTAGTAATTATGATAAAGCTCCCTTCGTTTCGCCTCCGAATTGCCCTGTTATCTACGGCTCTAGCTGGAACCACATTAGTAGGGTTTGGCGCAGTCTCCTGGTTTCAAATTTACAATGCTAAAATCAGCCGTCTTGATGCAGAACTGTTAAATCACTTGATGCGGGCAACTCCAAACTTGCCACCACGGGGGGAACCTCCCAAAATTCAGAGTAAAGAAAGCCGACCTTCCCGATGGCAATTTTACAAAGATTCATTATCTGATGGCTTCGGAACCAATACAAAAACCCCCATCGCCCTACTGGTGCTTGATGCAAACGGCAACATCCTTTATCAATCTAACTCTCTACCTGCTGACGTTGAGGTGAATCACCTACTGCTTAAGCGTCTTCAGTTGATACCTTTACCACCACCCCCACAGGGAGAACCACCCTCTAATAGAAATCTGTCCGTTGGCCCGCCACCCTTTCTTCGTCCACGCCCACCTCAATTTGTCACTGAGCATACAGCAAAAGCAGCTTGGCGGATTGGGGCAACGAAGTTTCCTAATACTCAAGTTGCCATTGCTGTTAATCTAGAAGCTATCGATCGAGAGATGGCTATCATTCGGAATATTTTTCTGGTTTCAATTCCGGGATCGCTACTGCTGGTTGCAGTCGGTGCATGGTTGGTTTCTGGTGGTGCTTTGCGTCCCGTCCATCAATTAACGGGTGCTATTCAACAAGTGACTGTCAAGGGGCTAGATCAACGAATTCCCATTGGGACAACTGATGTTGAATTTGTCGAGTTGATTCAAGTATTTAACCTGATGCTAGAACGCTTGGAACGCAGTTTTACCCAAGCTTCCCGCTTTAGTGGTGACGCGGCTCATGAACTGAAAACCCCACTGACTATTTTGCAAGGCGAATTGGAACGAACCCTGCAACAGGTCGATCCGGGAAGTGAAGTACAACAGCGCTTAAGTAACCTATTGGATGAGGTGCGCCGCCTGAGTGGAATTATGCGAAAACTCTTGCTGCTATCTCTAGCTGATGCAGGAAAAATGAGCTTGTATCTGGTTGAAGTGGATATGTCTGAGTTGCTAATGGAGATGCTAGAAGATGTAGAAATGCTGGCTCCTCAGTTGAATGTGCAAACTGACTTTAGTGATGGACTGCGCCTACAGGGCGATCGCGATCTTCTGATTCAAGTTTTGCAAAACCTGTTCAGTAATGCTATAAAATACAATCTCGCCAACGGTTGGATAAAGATCCGCGCTCATCAAACTCAAACAACTCTCCATGTTACCATTGCCAATGCATCCAAAGATATTCCAGTGAGCGATGCCTACAGCGCACGCGATCGCGATCGCATTTTTGAGCGCTTCTATCGCGGCGATCCGGCTCGAACCCGCAAGATAGAAGGCATTGGACTGGGACTCAGCCTAGCCCGTGAAATTGCCAGGGCACATCATGGCGACCTCACCCTTGACTCAACAGCTTTTGGTCAAACAGCTTTCACCCTCACCTTACCGATGAAGTGACAGAATTTGGAATCCTTATAAGCTCGGTTTTAGGTTGCAATTCTCACAAATCAAATAGGATTGCTATATATGAAAGAGCAATTTTCAAATGACCATTTACTTTTATAAGGTTTGGCAGCCTTACGGCTGTTTTTCTAACTTTTCTCCCCACGAAATCCACATCCAGGGCACTTACTGGGCAACGGTTGAGCATTATTATCAAGCGCAAAAGTTTGTTGGCAGCAAAGATGCAGCAATTATACCCCTCATCCATACCTCTGCCACGCCAGAAGAAGCTGCCGCCTTAGGAAGATGTACCACTCGCCAACTCCGTCGAGACTGGGATTTGGTCAAAACTCAAATTATGCGAGAAGCTTTACTCAAAAAGTTTCTCACTCATGCTGATATTAGAGAAGTTCTGCTGAAGACTGGTGATGAGCTTTTGGTTGAAAATTCCCCAACCGATTCTTTTTGGGGCTGCGGTGCTAATAAAGCAGGTCTTAACCATCTGGGTAAAACTCTCATGAGTGTTCGTGAAGAAATCCGTAATTTACTATCTTCAAAGGTAATTTACGAATAATTTAATCAAAATAGTTACATTCAACATAAAATCAGCAATTAGAAGGGTAATAAGACATTTCCATTCAAAATTTTGGAGGGAAATAACCAATACTTTAATCTGGTTCTGTTCAAAATTCAACCCAAACAACCCTACTTAAAAAGGAGATAAATAACCTTGTTGTTATTAATAATATCTTGGATTGCAACTATCAAAATTATTGTTACACAAGGCTTATAAGGCTTTTTTTCTAGCTCACTTGACAAATCAGCCATTATTCTATCGATAAAAATTCACAGTATTGAGAATAAAGAACGAATATTTAAGGCTTTGTAATTTGCAATAGCGATCGCTATTGCAAATCTTAACAAACTTCCGGCTAATATATAGCTTTTAAGGTGAAATAATGCATTTTTGGAGAAGCTTCCGGGACAACAATCGGAAAAAATATTTTTAGTTTGAGGCAATGATGAAGATATTATTTAAGTAATAATACTGAAATATTTTAATAGCTGAGAATATAAAATCAATAAAGTGTCAATGATTAAATTTTTCTTTATTGTCTCCTTGAGAGGATGTTTGAAAAGTGACTAATGATGTATCAGGTGGTTTAATATCTCCCTAAATCAGATTTTTAAGGACTACGGATATTAAGCAAAATATCTAATACTTTTCAAATATCCTCCGATCCATTTCAAAAAATATTTGTAACAGATGTATGCTTCTGGCAAAACATTTCTAGCAGGAATTTCTTGAAAATGGAACCAAACTCAAGGCATTGGAAGTTGAAATTTATCGTTAGGGACAAATTATAAGAAAAACTATACTTAAGTCATGGTGTATACAAAGAATGACATCTACTGATAAACCAAACGGGTTACAGCAAAGCTTAGACCAAGAAAGCTTGCTGCACCGGATGATCAAACAGATTAGGCGATCGCTCGATCTTCAAGAAATATTAAAAACTACCGTTACGGAAGTGCGGTTACTTTTACATGCAGATCGAGTCAAGATGTATCGGTTTGATGCCGATGGTAGTGGTGAAGTCATTGCTGAATCTATTTATAACGAACGTCTACCATCGTTATTAGGGTTGCGCTTCCCAGTTCATGATATCCCCGAAGCGTCCAGAGAGATGTTTTTGTTAACGGGGCAACGTTCGATTGTCGATGTCGCAAATGGGAAGATTGGGCTATCGCCTCTACAATCAAAAGAAACTGGCGAACGCCTACAAACTAATATTTTCTATCGACAAGTAGACCCATGTCATATTCAATACTTAAAAGCAATGGGTGTGCAATCTTCTTTAGTCATCCCAATTTTAGATTGCGATCCCCAAGAACAATCGGTAAAGCCGAAATTGTGGGGATTGTTAGTATCTCACCACAGTGAACCGCAAAACATTTTGAAGCGGGAACTAGAAGTATTAGAGCAAGTTGCTGACCAGGTGGCGATCGCGATCGCTCAAAGTAATTTACTCACCACAGCCCTTACTCAGCAAAAGCAAGAAGCTACTATTAACCAAGTGACCACACTCTTGCATAAACTACCAACAGTCCAGCTACAGGGGGCGCTTGAAGAAGTTATTACTGCATTGAGTGGAGTAGGTGGCAGGCTTTACATTGAGAATAGTCGGAAACTATACACTTGGGGCGATCAACCCACACTACCCTACGAATTAGATAACAGCATTATTGAACAGCATCCTACATGGCAAAACTGGATGGCTGAGTGTAAACCAGGTAATATTTGGGCAACTGCTGACCTCTATAAAGAACCGAATTTGCGAGTTTTGGCTTTAGCGTTCCGTTCTACTCAAATTCGCGGACTGATGGTGATTCCTCTACATTATCGGGAACAATTTATCGGTGTATTAACCATTTTTCGCGCTGAATTTGAAACCGAGATATTGTGGGCGGGACGATGTGACGCAAATCGGCGACAACTGTTACCCCAGCTTTCTTTTGAGGTTTGGCGAGAGCAAAAAAAGGGGCAAGCGGCCGAGTGGAAGTTGGAAGACATGATATTGGCACAAGCCTTGTACGATCATTTTTCTATGGCAATTCAACAACAGGAAATGTATAAAGAGGTACAAGTACTGAATGCCAACCTAGAACTGCGGGTGCAAGAACAAACTGCTGAACTAGAAAAATCATTAATACTTACCAAGGTAATCAAGCAAGTCACAGAGCAGATTCGCCGCACGTTGGACTTGCAAACAACCCTGCAAACTATCGTCTGCGAAGTTCGCTCACTGCTAAATTCAGACCGGGTAGTGATTTTTCAACTGAACAGTAAATCGGTAACTGTGGAAGAAATTAATGGTAATTGGCAGTCAGTTTTGGGAGTGAATGCACCATTAGAATGCTTTCCTGATGAGCATACGTATTTATACTCTCAAGGTAGAGTCCGGGCAATTAACAACGTTTCAACAGATTCCTTAACTGATTGTCATCGAGAGTTTTTGCAAAGTCTGCAAATTCAAGCAAACTTAATTGTTCCGATTAATATAGGGATGGAACTATGGGGCTTACTAATTGCCCATGAATGTAATGCTCCCAGAATTTGGCAGGATGCAGAAATTGATTTATTGCAACAGTTAGGAGATCAGGCTGCGATCGCTATTCAACAAGCACAACTCTACGAACAAACCCATACTGCCGAAACGGAAGCCAGAAATCAAGCTGTACAGTTAGGACATACTCTACATAAACTCCAAGAAACACAGACAAGATTGATTCAAACCGAAAAAATGTCCAGCTTAGGACAGTTGGTGGCGGGTATCGCCCACGAAATCAACAACCCTGTTAACTTTATCTACGGTAATCTGTGCCACGCCAGTGACTACATCGAACAACTACTAGAAATTTTACGCCTCTACCAGCTACACTATCCCGATCCTCATAGTGAAATTAATGCTGCTATCGTTTCAATCGATTTTGAGTTTTTGGTAGAAGACCTGCCAAAAATCATTACCTCAATGCAAGTAGGAAGCGATCGCATCCGTTCAATAGTACTGTCGTTACGCAATTTTTCTCGCTTGGATGAGGCTGAAAACAAGCGCGTTGACTTGCATGAAGGCATTGACAACACCTTACTAATTTTACAATATCAGCTAAAAGCAAGTGGTGAATTTCCAGGCATTCAGATAATCAAAGACTATGGCAACATCCCAAAAGTAGAATGTTATGCCGGACAAATGAATCAGGTATTTATGAATATTTTCACCAATGCTATAGATGCTTTAGAAATGGGTAATTCGAGGTCTCCTCTGGAGATTAGGGGCAATAAGGAATGGGGATTAAGAGCGATGGGGAACAAAGAGAATAAGCCATCCCCAATGCCTACTATCCACATTTCCACTAGAGTTTCAGCAGATAACTCTCGGCTATTGATTCGTATTAGTGACAATGGGCCTGGAATGGCTCTAGAGGTCAAAAAGCGGATTTTTGACCCGTTTTATACTACCAAACCTGTGGGTAGGGGTACAGGACTGGGATTGGCGATCAGCTATCAAATTATTGTCGAAAAACATGGTGGAATAATGGAGTGCATTTCAGAACCTGGCAAAGGTACAGAGTTCTGGATTGAAATCCCTGTCAAGCCTCCAGCCAAAATAGATCGCTAAAGATAGTTCAGCGAGTATAAGTTTGGGTTTTGTTGTGTTTAAAGATAAGTCTAATATATGGACTGCTCTTAGTGTAAGATTATACTAGAGTTAAATATTTTAAATAGCGCCTTATGTCAATTATTGCGCTCAGAGCGTGGTATATACAAGATTACGAGCCGATTCCAGAACTAGAAAAACGTCCGCCAGACATTCGCTTAAGCAAAAAAAGCCTGCTGAGATCGGCATTGCGAGCAGACTTTTTAGAAGAAAGCGACGAAGTGAAGAAATCAACTTGGTTTGGGCGCTATCTAGAAGGGGAAAATATTGAATTTTATATTGAAGGTAGCGGTGGCTATTGCGTCGCCAACATTGACTTAATTAGTCATGAAATTTATTTTACCAAACAAGCACTGTTGGCTCAGTTAGAACCAACGATTTTTTTATCCTATCAAACTGAGTATGTCGCAGCGACAAATGCTCTCAGAGAAGAACTGCAAAAAAGTTTGTCTAGTTTAAATTTGCGATCGCGCCTTCCGCTAACATTAGTAGAATCCTCTCGCCCCAGTGGTGCTACTGTTCGGATTAACCGCACGATTATGCGAAAAATTCGGAAGAGTTTGTTATTTATCGCTGACACCACGCCCATCGCTAGTATTGACGGTAAAGAAACCCCGCAACTAATTCCTAGTCCCAATGTCTGTATTGAGATTGGCTATGCCATCCAAAGTAAGCGATCTGAACAGATTCTCCTAGCGCAAATGCAACGTCCAGACTTTGAAGGACAATTTCCCTTCGACTTACCCACACAGCAAATTTTGCAATTCCAAGACACTACAGAACTAAATAAAATCCTCACAGAAACAATTCAAAACCAGCTAGCACGATTCAAATTGTTTTTTTGAGAAATCAGTAATGTCAATCAAAATAAACGAACCGGTTTAGTTTGCAGCTTAGAAGTAATAGAACTCACCCGATCGACCACAGAAATCATGTATTTGTAATCTGGTACTTGTCCATTCGGTACATACCCCACTTCTTGAGCTAAACCTGAAGGCGAATCGCTCATCACTTTACGGATAAACTCTTGACGGTTACGTTCTACATTCGGTCCAATCAATACCACACCTAATGGTACATAATGAGGGTCTTTAAATAGGATGCGGAATTCTGTGGGGGCCAACTGTGAAGCGTAGAGAGACAATTCTGCTTCTGAGACAGCACAAGCGATCGCTTTTCCTTGAGCCACAAATTCCAGTGCGGCTTTGGGTGTGGGTGCAAATAGGATCTCAGCTAGTGTTGTGCCATAAAGATTGTAAAGAGGGAAATAATATCCTGTTGCGGAACCTAACTGACCTAAAGCCAGTGTTTTTCCTTGCAGTTGTTTCAAGTCGGTTATGGGATTGTCTTTGCGAACAACGAAAATTGAGCGCAAATTACTGATCCCTATTAAAGGAAACAGAGGAACATATTGGTGACGTGCGATCGCAATAGCCGCTAAACCCGGTGGAGCAAATACTAATGACCAAGCACGAGCCTGAAGACGCTCAACCGCTCTATTCTCATTAAAAACCGGTTCTAGCTGAATATAGGAGTTTGTTTTTTCACCCAAATAACTGTTAAATTTAGCATATTGATTAATTATCTGTTCGCCTCCACCATAGTTGATTGCACCAACAGTTAACGTGCCCTCAAAGCCGCGTGATTTACAGGCAGCAAATGTAAAACCTAGCAGATTAAACAGAAATAAACGCCGAGAAAATCTCAAAAACATCACTAATTATGGTTAAGTAAGTAACTTGGTTTTCAGGACTAATTTTCGATAAGTTTGACTACTGCCTAACTTAGTTGCATTGCAGTCAAAAGTTAATATTTATTTAAATATTGTTGAGATGCTTTCTAACAGGTATAAATAAATGTTAGACAAACTCAGATACCATCTTCGTTGGTTAGGTTATGTTAAATAACATCACATTAAAAAAATTAAAAATAGGTGCTAAATTTAACTTACTTTTAATATTAGTTTTCATAGTCAGTATTGTGGGAAGTGGCGTTGCCTTATCTAGTGTACTTCAAGGGAGAGCGCAAAATGAAGTAACTTCTCAAGCACAGATTCTCATCCAAATGGTGAACGCGGTTAGAAATTATACACAAAATCGTATAGATCCCTTGTTAGAACCTAGACTAGACACCAACCCAACGTTCATGCCGGAAGTAGTACCAACTTTTTCCTCTAAGGAGGTGTTTGAGAATTTTCGTAAAAAGCCTAAATTTAAAAACTTTTTTCATAAAGATGCGACACTTAATCCGACTAATTTAGCGGATAAAGCTGATAATTTTGAAACTCAACTTGTAGAACGGTTTCGCAGCGACTCCAAAATTCAAGAAATTACAGGCTTTCGTAACTTGTCAGAAGGCGAAGTATTTTATATTGCGCGACCACTGAAGATCGTACAACAGAAATGTCTGCGATGTCATTCTACACCAGATCAAGCTCCTAAAAGTCAGTTGGTAAATTATGGCTCAGAAAATGGTTTTGGCTGGCAACTCAATCAGATTGTTTCTGCTCAAATAATCTCTGTTCCTTCCCAAGAGATTTTTGCCAATGCCAAACGGACTTGGACATTGATAATGGGACTTTTAATTGCCATCTTTGCGCTCGTAGTTTTCTTAATTAACTTCTTAATCAAAAAATATGTAATTCAGCGCATCAGAAAAATAGAGAAAATAGCCCAAAAAGTTAGTATTGGTGATATGAGCGCTGATTTTGAAGAAAGCTCTAATGATGAAATTGGCGGGTTAGCTGAAGCATTTAATCGGATGAAAGCTAGCTTAAAAATAGCTCTGGAGATGCTGAATAATCAGAGCTAATAATTCGTAATTCGTAATTTACGGAAATATAGCGTTTATGGTTTGGATGCAGTACAGTTTTGACCTCTCTCCAACACTAGCGGGGAAGGGATTGGGGTAAGGTATTAGACTCAACTGCAAAACCCTATAAAAGCGCAAGATTTATTGAAGAAGGCAGGAGGCAGAGGGCAGAAGGCAGAAGGAACAATTGGGCGGGGATTCAGACCCCGCCCAATTGTAAGCGCCGTATGACGGCGGGGTTTTAGACCCTTGTTCCCTTTGGTCATAGGCAGAGAACAGGAAGCAGTATTCCCTTCTGCCTCCTGCCCTCTGCCTTTCTTCGATAAATCAGGAAAGTAAGCGCTGCTGAAATTGCAAAGCTTTTTGAGGTTCGGGAATTTGTGATGCTAAAACTTTCACAAATTCTGCACGAGAAATTTGTCCAGAAGACTTAACAGCTTTTTGAACTAGAAACTTAGCTATGGGCCCAATTAAATCAGCCAATTCCCGCTCACACTGATGCACAAAGCTATCGCTGATTGCTTGAGATTCTTGGCTTGGCAAATTATTTGACTTAGTTTCCGATTTAACAGTAAGTTCCTGAAATAGAGTAGGTTTTTCTAGTAGAAACAGAGTTTTCTTCTGAAAATCAATTTGCTGATTTCCTCGAAGATGAAGGGCTAGTTGACTAATTAATTCTTCACAGTTGGGCGCTGATGCCGCAACTTGTCGTAGTAATGTTGAGGCAACGGGGCCGACAAATTCCAAAAGAATTGTTTCCAACCGACTGTAATTTTCCGCAGACAGGATAGAAACAGGCAGATGCCCAATTGAGTTTTGTGGAGAAAGTGAAGCTTGAGGCGGTTGTGTAAAAAATGATGATTTAAGTAATGGTGTTTCTACTTTAGTCTCAAGATACTTAAGCACCTGTAGAACTTCAGCCGCAGACTGATAGCGCTGTTTAAAGTGGTGTAGCACCATCTTAGATAGCACAGATGCCAACTCAGAACTGACATTAGCGTGATGCTGCCAAGAAATTTCACCCGTATCTGAATCTTCCTCAAAGTTTATAGGATGTAACCCCGTCAGTGACTGGATGCCAATAATACCCAAAGAATAAATATCGCTGTTAGGGCGGGGCTTACCTTGCCCCTGTTCTGTAGACATATATCCTGGAGTGCCAATGATAATAGTAGCCCCCGTGCGCCCTGGAACTATAAGCAATTGAGTTTGGACTTGTTTAACTGCGCCAAAGTCAATCAGCACTAGCTTACCGTCTTGTTGCCGCCTGATTATATTGTCTGGTTTGATATCTCGATGGATAACGTTGTGGCTGTGAATAAATTGCAGAATACCCAACACCTGTTGGAGAAGTTGAATTACTTTCTCTTCTGTCCAAGGTTGATTGGGTAAAAGTTCTGCTTTGAGAGTATGCCCTTCGATGAATTCTTGCACCAAGAAGAACTCTTGATTGTCTTCAAAATAGGCTAAAAGCCGAGGGATTTGGTCATGGTTGCCCAGTTGTTCTAGTGTTTCTGCCTCACTACTAAATAGCCGTCTAGCAGTTTCGAGAAATTCAGGGGTACGAGTGACGGGTTTAAGATGTTTGACAACACATTTCGGGAAACCTGGCCGATGGGTATCTTGGGCTATGTAAGTTTGACCGAATCCACCTCCACCTAAGACCTGGAGGACTTGGTAACGTCCATCTAATAATTGTCCTAGCATTGTGTCACTTGCCTAAGTCCTCAAATTCATCTTGGCACAACTACCACCTTTGGCAAGGTTTGTTGAGAAAGAAAGTATTTTGGAATCACCAAACTTTGCAAATGATTTGGGTGAAATAGATTTTGAATTTTGCGAGTCAGTTCATAAAGCAGAGGAGAATTATTAGGGGAATGAATACTGCGATCGCTCGCCGCATCCCCATAGTACATTAGTATTGAGGATTTGATGCCCTATCAATTCTATGACGATCGCCCCAGATACAATTTAATTAATTACCAAGATATTCCCACTGATTTTATTAGATGCTTTTACTCTGGTGTCCACCCTCGATCTGCAACGCTTATCTGGCAAACAATTTAGCTCCAGAACCAGTGATTTGTTTAGCGATCGCACTGATTTTTTGAGTCCATGAATGATCTGGATACCGCAAACAGAAGATTCCACCACTCCCTAATTCAAACATCTCTTCACAAACAGGTAGTATTCCAGCCACAGGGGTTTTGTAGGTATTCTCCACTCGTTTTCCTAACTCTTTAAAATCCAAAGATGGTAGAGCTTTATTAATCACTATTAGCATTTTAGGCACTTCTAACTTCCGAGCAACATCTATCGCTACTGCTGTACCTTGATAATCCTGTTTATCTGGACGGAGAATCACCAGCAGGACATCAGAAAGAATAATCGATAGCAACGTTTCTTCGTTAATGCCAGGATGAGTATCAATCAACAGATAGTCCAGTTTTAAACGACTAACTAGATTATGTAAACCATCATTAAGTCGACGTGCGTCATAGCCTTCGCGCAAGATTCGAGAAATGTCACTCATCTTAATGCTGGAAGGAATTAGATGAACACTCCCCTGGCGACCAAAAAATGTTTGTTTTTGTTTGAGAATGGCGCTAACATCATAAACTGCTTCTTCAATCTGACAGCGACCCCATAAGTAATCGTTCAAGGTATAGCGGATTCGCTCTTGCTCAAGACCAAATAGAACGTGGATTCCTGGAGATTGAATATCTGTATCAACTATCCCAACTCGCTTTCCAGAACGAGCGATTAGGGCAGCAAGATTACTCGTGACGTTTGACTTACCAGTTCCGCCACGGAATGAGTGAATTGAAATAATTTCAGACATAATAAATCCTTAATACTAATTTTTAATTCGTAAATTTTCATGACACTTATGCGTCATAACATAGTTGATAATTATTAATTTGGATTATTTCGTTTGCTTCTGATTACTTTTGCCTCCTCCTGCAACTTTTGGAACGTTTTTGATTCAGCGATTTCTGAAACTTCACGCGCACGTTTGGCTTCATCAACTTCAATCCGCAGTGTATGCAACTCTTGCTTAAATTGTTGTTCGCGGACAGAAATTTCATGTACCATACGTTGAAAAACTCGTCCTAATTGTCCTAACTCATCATGGCGCTGCACAATCGATGTTAGCTTTTCACGCTCGAACTCTTTTGCTTCTTCAACACTAATTTCATTCATACTAAGTTTCTGAGCCAGTTGTGCCATTGGTTTTAGCGGTTGCAGTACATTTCGCTTTAACAAATAATTAATGAGCAAAATCATGATGGCAAAGATAATAATAAATAAGCTAATGAATAGAACAAATGCCCGATGAGCATCATCAAATACTTGCTTAGCAGGAAGATAAATAATTTGTGTGCCTAAAATTTCATTGAGTTTCCACCCAAAGCCATTTTCTGAACCATAACTAGCAATCTGGCTTTTTGGAGCAACTTCAGGAGTGCTATGACAGTGTAAACATGTCGGATTATTGATAGAAAATGGACGAGCGTTATAAAACATTTTCTCGTCATAAGAGTCACGAAACCCGGATATATTTTTCAACCCTGGCTCCTTGCGAAACCGTTCGATAAGTTCCGTTTCAAATACATCTGCTTTATCTCGTAAGTTAGTTGGATTTAGATTGGCATCCTTATATAAAAAATCTTTATAATCTTCGTTTTTCCGAAGATTTTCAAACACTTCTCTGACTGCAAAGCTGGGAATCCTTTCAGGGATAAACGTGGCTTGAGTGTCCATCATCGGTGTCAGAAGAGGATTGATATGCGTATTAGTATAGTTCCTCACTGAGTTCATAGTTTCTGCAATAATTTGGCTACGATAACCGATTTCGGCTTCTGCTTTTTGCTCAAGCGCATGAGATAAAGCAAAACCACTAACTGCGATCGCGCCGATGAACACCAGTAATAGAAGTAAAGTAAATTTAGTTGCTAATTTGAATCTATTAAACATTGTTGCTACTGTTTTGGTTTACAACATTGCTAGAGATTAATAACGATAATTTATTAATTTAGTTAATTTAACGATGGATGTATAATGCTCTCATTTATTTGATTGTTGCATTCATCCTTCCATGTTTAGTCATACTACGATATTGCAGTGAAATACCACACCTGAAAGCAAATCCATGACTTTTGTAGTAACTAGCTGGGTTAGCCTATGACGAAAGTCTTACGTATTGCTCAATACTATATAGCGAAAGTTAGACGACATCTACTTACTTAGCTTAGGTGAAATCCTAGACGTTTTTCAGATGCGGATGAGAGAGTTGAATTCGTATTCTAGAGACATGAAGCGAGGGAAGCGGTAAGCAACTAACCAGCAAATCACTCTCTCTGCTTGATACAACACACATCATAAATTAAGGAAAAAACATCATGTCTGACAACATTAAGCCCGTAGAATTATCTGCTGAAGAATTAGACAACGTTGCTGGTGGCGCTTTTAGCTTTGTAATTGCTGACAACTATAACGCATTGGATCAACAAGCTGGTGGAACCGTTCTTGGTCCTAATGGCGGTATTGGCTCTTCCACCGTTCAACAAACTACTGTATCTCATCAAAGTTTGCAAGAAATCAAAGCAACTGGCTTCTTTCCTCCTACTCTTGAAAGTTAGTAATAGACTAGAAACTCAAATATTGCATTCTGCTTGATACAACACACATCATAAATTAAGGAAAAAACATCATGTCTGACAACATTAAGCCCGTAGAATTATCTGCTGAAGAATTAGACAACGTTGCTGGTGGCGCTTTTAGCTTTGTAATTGCTGACAACTATAACGCATTGGATCAACAAGCTGGTGGAACCGTTCTTGGTCCTAATGGCGGTATTGGCTCTTCCACCGTTCAACAAACTAC
>NZ_JBALDK010000262.1:0-9943 GCF_036917455.1 Nostoc sp.
CAATGTGCTTCAGTATGTCACTCATATTTTTGTGTCAAAAACTTATCGCAATCTTCTTTTACCACAGAATATTACTATTTTGGAGATGTCTATTATTAATTGTCTGTAATTCTTCATTAGTAGATTGGAGTTCTTCGTTCATTGTCTCTAATTCTTCATTAGTAGATTGGAGTTCTTCGTTGGTAGTTTCTAATTCTTCATTGGTAGATTGAAGCTCTTCGTTGGTGGTTTCTAATTCTTCATTAGTAGATTGGAGTTCTTCGTTGGTGGTTTCTAATTCCTGTTGGGAGCGTTGCAGGGCATCTTGGAGTTTAATGTAACGGGTGACATCATGAAAGGCGATGCTAACACCTAAAAAACTGGTATCTGTTTCTTGCAAAGGCGTAATTCGCACATCCAGATATTGGGTTTCTGTGTTAGACAAATAGCGCTCTACATTTGTCAGGCTGACAGGGCGACGTTCGGTATAAGCTCGTTCAATTAGCGATCGCAATTCAACTGGTCGATAGGAAATTTCTAGATCCTGGAAGGGACGAGTTAAATCTTTGGGAGAAAGGGCGAATAAAGTCCGTGCCTGCTCGTTCACCAGTATCAGAGTGCCATTGAGATCAATGACTATTTGGGCAATTGGCGATGTGTCGAAACCCATGTCTCGCAACCGCAAGTGTCGAGATAAACGGCTGCTAGATTCGTCATCTACTGAATTTGTCATAACTAAGAGGCGATCGCGGATATTCACCGACGATATTTTCGTAAATATCCGATTTTTTAAGTCTATTGGGGTAAACAAACTAGAATGCATCAATAGCATTTCTGCTTTACCTAAAAATAGATAGCTATTATCATTAAGTGCAAAATGAAATCGAGCTAGAATTCGCCCTTGAGTCTCAGAATTAAAATACATCATGGTATTGCGATTGACCAGCAAATCTAAGCGCGAAATCGGCGCATCCTGAAGCAGATCGTGGCGACCAAAAATCACTGAGCGGCGCAAGTCTGGGCGAAAGACATAATGATTCCCGATAATTTCAAAGTATTTATGCCGCAATTCTTCTGGCACGGCTTGGATATCTTTTGCTGAATAAACAGCTTGACGAGCCTGGTTGAGAGCATCTTCATCTACATCTGTAGCGTAGATTTTCACTCGTTGGCGAAAATTTTCTGCTCCTAACATTTCCGCCATCAACATTGCCAAGGTATAAGCTTCTTCTCCAGAAGCACAGCCAGCGCTCCAGATGCGTATTTGGTCAGAAGTTTTTTTATTTTTAATCAGATTAGGCAGTATTTCCTCGGCTAGGTATTGCCAAGCTGATGAATCTCGAAAAAAAGCGGTGACGTTAATTAGGATGGTGTTAAAAAGATAATTAAATTCTTCTGGATCGACTTCTAGGTAGTCTAAATACTCTTCAAAGTTTTCTACAGTCAATGACTGCATCCGCTTACATACCCGACGCATCAAAGTCGAGCGCTTATAGCCTGTGAAATCAAATCCCCGGTTTTGTCTGAGATAAATCAGTAGATTTTCAAATTCGGGGTCTTTTTCTGCGAAAGTCATAAGAGGTTGAATGAACAAGTATTTGGCTGTGATTTTAGGCACTTAGAGATCCCCCCTAGCCCACGCCAGTCGCTCATGGGGGAAACCCCCAAGACCGCGCTGGCTCCCCTTAAAAAGGGGGGAACCGGAATCAAAGTCCCCCAATTTATCGGGGAGCCACTGCGGTCTTGGGGTCTCCCCAAGTGAAGCAAGTGGCGTGGATTTAGGGGGATCTGAAATGTTTTGCTACCAACGAGAGGGCTTTTCAAACATCCTCTAAGGTAGAAGGTAGAGAGGAGAATACAAAAGAGTAAAGTTTTTATACTTGTTCACGAGTATAAAAGACTCATTAAAGAAGTTCTAAGCCTCATTAATTAGTATCAAAGACTCATTGTTGGATTCCGAAATAAATTTCCTCTACTCCCTATGTATTAACTTAGTTACATTCTCCCATAACTAAATTCACCAGGGTGCTAGAGATTTCATCTAAGGGGAGAATAAAATCTACGTTACCAGTTTCAATCGCAGCTGAAGGCATTCCAGAAAACTCGGCGGTTTTGACATCTTGGACAATAACAGTACCGCCCATTTTTTTTATTGCTTGTACTCCCATTGTCCCGTCGCTACCCGTTCCAGTTAGCACAATAGCGATCGCTCTTTCTTTGTAAGTGGCTGCAACCGATTTAAATAACAAGTCAGCCGAAGGACGTAACAAATGTACTAATTTGGACTGTGATAACGAAAGCGTGCCGTCATGATTAACTAATAAGTGACGATTAGGCGGCGCAACGTAAGCCGTTCCAGGAGTGAGGCAATCTCCCTCCTCCGCGTGCTTGACGGTAATATCCGTGCGCCGACTGAGAATTTCTGCCATGAACGACCGATGTTCTGGAGCAAGGTGTTGAACAATAGCGATGGCGGCTGGAAATTTTGCGGGTAGAGTCGATAGTACTTTCAATAGAGCAGTCAGCCCGCCTGCTGAGGCTGCGATCGCTACAATATCAAAGGCAGCATTAGGAAACTGAGGTGGATGATTGTTGGCATCTGCCGCCATCTGAATCATGATTTTTTGGCTGTCTATATTAACCAAACTTATTAGTTACACAGAGCATTAATAAATTGATAATTGTTCATCTTTATATATGAATAATACAACATTTATGAACTAACTTTCCTTGTTTTTGCCTTTATCTTTTAAATTTATCTCTTCATCTTCCTGCTCTAAAATCCGTTTCGCCTCTAAAAGTTGCTGTTTATGTTCCTCGCTAACCGTTGGGTATTGCAGATTTAGTTCTTCTAATTTTGTGCAGATAATATTAGCGACTACCAGGCGTGTAAACCATTTGCGATCGGCAGGAATAATATACCACGGGGCCCATTTTGTACTCGTGGAATTGAAAACTTCTTCATAAGCTTTCATATAATCATCCCAAAAAGCTCTTTCTTTGACATCACTATCTGAAAACTTCCAATTTTTTTCAGGAAATTCAATTCGTTCTAAAAAGCGTTTTTTCTGCTCCGATTTCGAGACATTGAGAAAGAACTTCAAAACGATTACACCATTGTCTACTAAATATTTTTCAAAGTTGTTAATCTCTTCAAAACGTTGTTTCCATATCTTATTTCCATTAGGTAAGTGAGGAAGTTGTTGATTTTTCAGTATTTCTGGATGGACACGAACCACTAAAGTTTCTTCATAATATGAGCGGTTGAATATCCCAATTCGACCTCTTTCGGGTAAAGCCTTAGTTGTTCGCCACAGGTAGTCATGGTCTAATTCTTCCGCACTGGGACTCTTGAAACTGAACACCTGAAATCCTTGCGGGTTCACGCCAGAGGTCACATGTTTAATTGTGCTATCTTTGCCAGCAGCATCCATTGCCTGAAAAATAATCAGCAAGGCATAGGTGTTTTGAGCATAGAGAATATTTTGGTAATTTGCTAATCGTTCAACATCTGTCTGCAATTTGCTTGCAGCATCAGCTTTTTGAGCAAAATCAGTTTTATAAGCTGGATCGTAGTTTTTTTTCAGAGAAATCTTTGAACCTGGTGGAACAATGAAAGCATCGTAGTTCATATATAAAAGTTCCTAACTGCTGCTTATACCGAACCATATTGTGAAGTGCTAATTTCTGAAATTTATAAATTCTTAATTAAATAAGGGATTTCCAAATAAAAAAATATTCCAAAGCTGATGCAAAAATCCTCTTAATCTCTCCTCTCTGTGTTCTCTGCGTCTCTGTGGTTCGTTTTTTGGGATAATTTATTCCTTGGAAATCCCAAATTTCACTTTGATTCAAAATTCATACCTTTTAACCAACTTTAGCGGGATAAAATTTAATTAAGAATTACTATCTTCTCTGAAAGACGGTACACGAATGTAACCTTAGCGATGTAACTACGAATTACTTTCGTCGCTTTGGCATCGGGCGCATGGCTTCACGCCCCAACATAAACATCCCTGCAACACCGAAACTGACAAACCAAATATACTGATACCAGTATTGCCGAATCTGCTCGCCCGCCCTGAGTTCTGGATGCAATGTGTTTAAATACAATAGCAGCACTAATATCATCAGTGCCCCAAAACCAATAAAGCTTAAGCCAACACTAATTCGTACAGGTCGCAGTTCAAAATCACTAATAGTATCTAGGTCAATTTCTGCCAACTCATTAAAGGAGTCATCTGCTAAAAATGAGGTTAGTTGGAATTTATTGGACAGTTTTGGTGGCAAAATTAGCGACAGTGTTGCTACGGTTGGACGGCGTAGTAAAGCTTCAGTATCTCGTAGCAATTGCAATGGCTTACGCGTAGTAGTTGATTGAGCAAACTCTATGTTGTCTGTGGGAATTGGGGCATTAGTTTTGCTTTCAAAATCCATAGTGCGCTTTAAAAGAACCAGGATATACATAGCCTAACGAATCATCAGAAAAATGCACCAAAATAATTATGAATTACTCATCCATTTCTTTTAATGTAGCTAATGCTGACGGAGATAAGCGACTCAAATAGCGGAATATCCAGTATTTAAATATGGTATTTAAAATTACCGGAAATGTCGCAATAAACAAAAATATTGCATTTCTACTAGCTGGAAAACCTAAATGTTCTGTGAATCCTTCAAGAAGAACCTCCCACCCATCTGGTGAGTGAAATCCTACAAATATATCTGTAAAAAGAATAATTATAAAAGCTTTAGCACTATCGCTCAGTCCATAGACGATATTATCTATAAAAGACTTAACAATCGCAATTTCTTTTTTGCTAAAAACGATAATTATACTAAAAGAAACTAATGATATTAAATCAGCAAAAACATTACTAACAGCACTATTAGTTTTTATCTGAAATTCATCGGCTATCTCCATTGCTTTATCCTTTATTTTATCTCTTACTACCTCTGAGGAAAGTGCTGGTGCATGATTTAATAAAGATTCAAACCTCAAAGTTTTTTGGAAACTAGATAATTCATGGAGTGCTTCTTTCTCCAGATCGGAATTAAGGAATATTTGAGTTGTGTTCTCTCCTCTAGTCTTTTCTAATATGGGAGTTACTAAGAATTGTTTAGATAAAATCTGAGTTAAAAGGGGGACAATCATTAGGGTAAGCAAAAATCTGAGGGCAACTCTTGTTCTATTTTTAGAAATTCGGTAATTTCTGACGAATTCTTCTTCTCGTTGTGGTGAGAAATCTCCTTTGATTTTATTAAGAGTTCTGCCAATAGACCCAGGTAAAAATGCAGTGTTTTGATTTGAAGGCAGACGTTGAATATTCGATGAGTCTGGTTGTTTATTGATTTCACTCCGATCGATTGTTAGGGGTTGATAATTTGACAATAACGCGCTGTTACTAATTAGCTCATCTTTAACAGCATACTTATCTACAACTTCATCAATAATCTTCAACTTTTCTAACAAAGTAGAATTAGAAATCTTGACAATTCCCCGACTAAGTTGGAATTCTGCAAGTCTAATCTTGATAATAGTTAAATTTTTATCAACATAGACTTGCCAATAAGACATCACCGTTTCAGTATAACTTACGGATTCTGAAGAGATTTTTTTACCCTCAAAATGTTCTATCTCGATATTTCTAATTCTCTGAGCGGCTTGTTGAGCTTCTAAGAGTGCCCTTTCTGGTGTATCGAAAAACCAATTGTTAAGCGAGCGCCAGTATTCTGGGAGATTGCGGCGAAGTCTATTTGCTATTTGGGCGAATGTTTTTTTCATCACAATATATGAATATTTATATAATGTATATTATAATTACATAATCATGAAAAGATGGGTAATGGTTGATTTAAATTTATTATTAACTATCCTCACTAATTACTAGATAAACATATTATTTCGAGGGTACATCTATTAAAAAATTAGCTACAGAGACGAGTCGATTTTCTCTGATAGTAAATTGACCTGCATCGAGTTCGGATGCGATATATAGGACTCATATTTGATTTTTGAAAAAAACTCAGTACACTTTTATTCCTTCTTCCCAGTCCCCAGTCCCCAGTTCCCAGTCCCCAATCCCTTATCTCTACGAGTGATTCAGAAATCAAATCGGATTGCTATATATAGACACAACAGAAAAGTTGGTAATAATAGTAAGCAAATAATTGTAACCAGAATTTATCGGCAATATGAAACTCAGTCTGTGCATGATTGTAAAAAACGAAGCAGCAATACTACCGAAATGTCTGAGCAGTGTTAGAAAAGTAGTAGATGAAATGGTAGTCTTGGATACAGGCTCAATCGATCGGACTCCCGACATTGCCCAACAACTCGGTGCCAAAGTCCATCATTTTAAATGGTGCAATGACTTCAGTGCTGCCCGCAATGCAGCTCTCAAATATGTCACTGGAGATTGGATTCTGGTATTAGATGCTGATGAAACTCTGACACCAGCAATTGTACCGCAATTGCGAGAGGCGATCGCAACAGATGAATATCTGCTTATCAACCTCGTCCGTCAAGAAGTTGGTGCAGAACAATCTCCCTATTCTCTGGTTTCGAGGTTATTCCGCAATCATCCAGATATTCGTTTTGACCGTCCTTACCATGCCTTAGTAGATGACAGCGTCTCAGCAATTTTAACCAAAGAACCCCATTGGCAAGTAGGTTATTTACCAGGAGTGGCACTTGTACACACAGGATATCAAAAAAGTGCGATCGCTCAAAATAACAAATATGCCAAAGCAACCACAGCAATGGAAGGGTTTTTTGCTACTCATCCTGATGACCCCTATGTTTGCAGTAAATTAGGGGCATTGTATGTGGAAACTGGGAAAATTACCCAAGGTATGGAATTGCTCAGACATGGAATTAGCTCGGCTGAAGACAACTACGATATTTTATATGAACTCCACTATCATTTAGGCATTGCCTACAGTCGATTGCAAAAATCCCCGCAGGCGATTTCTCACTATCAAGCTGCCATTAAATTGCCAATTTACCCCATCCTCAAACTAGGAGCATACAACAACCTGGGTAACTTACTCAAAGCAGCAGGAGATTTCAACGGTGCGAAAACCGCTTACGCCACAACTTTAAAAATTGACCCGACTTTTGTTTTTGGTCATTATAATTTGGCAATGACATTTAAAGCTTTGGGTTTATTGACAGATGCGATCGGATATTATCAAAATGCGATCGCCCTAAATCCCAACTATGCCGAAGCGTATCAAAATTTAGGAGTAGTGTTGCTAAAAGCTGGCAATCATCAAGATAGTTTAACAGCTTTTAAAAAAGCGATCGCCCTTCACGAAAGATATAATCCCGAAGAAGCGAAGAGACTACGCCAGGGGTTGCAGGAAATGCAGTTAATGTAGGGGAATTGGGAATTGGCAAATGACATTATTATCAATAATAGAATATTATGATGCGAATTCTTGTCCGCAGCACGTTACGAAAATTTTGGTAAACATATCCTGATGTCGAACAGCCATTAAAGGCTTGGTTTGATGAAGTATCTCGTGCAGAATGAGATAGTCCGGCAAATATCAAAAGTACCTATCGTAATGCCAGTATTATTGCTAATAACCGTGTTGTTTTTAATATCAAAGGCAACGATTATCGTTTAATTGTTCATGTTCGTTATGATATTGGAATTATTTTTATTCGTTTTATTGGAAAGTATCAAGAATACGATAACGTAACTTGAGGCTCACAACTCGAAACTTCAGGTTTTAATATAAACTCCACCCGTTCTGAGTCGAAAAGGTGGAGTGAAGAAGTTGAAGAGTTAATAAATTCTCTTCACAAATGACGAATGACAAAGAACTAAATACGCGACTTGACAAATTTCTCCAATCTATCCATCCCCTTTTCAATAGTTGCCATATCTGTGGCGTAAGAAAGGCGAATATTGTCATCAGCACCAAAAGCAATTCCGGGAATGACTGCAACTTGATGTTCTCCCAGCAAAGCGTCACAAAATTCTAGAGATTTTAGACCGGTTTTGCTGATATCAGGGAATAGATAAAACGCGCCATCTGGTTTTGCAGTACTCAATCCGGGAATGGCGTTGAGTCTGTCTAGCATTACCTGTCGGCGTTTGGCGAAGGCTTGACGCATTTCTTCGACACAATCTTGAGAACTTTGCAGCGCTGCGATCGCACCATATTGGGCAAAGGTACACACGTTAGATGTACTATGTCCTTGAATGGTACTCGCTGCTTTAATAATTTCCACTGGCCCCGCTAAATAACCAAGTCTCCAACCAGTCATGGAATAAGCCTTCGCAAACCCATTACTAATCAAAGTCCGGTCAAAAATTTCCTTCCCTAGAGAACCGATGCTGATATGTTCTGCACCGTCGTAGAGAATCTTTTCGTAAATCTCATCAGAGACGACAAAGATATCTGCATCAACTACTACCTGCGCCAATGCTTTGATTTCGTCTGGCGTGTAAACCATCCCTGTCGGATTAGATGGAGAGTTGAGGATAAATAACTTCGTCTTCGGCGTGATTGCTTTACGGAGTTGTTCGGGAGTAATTTTATAGCCAGTTGTGGCATCTGTATGGACAATTACCGAGACTCCACCAACCAAAGTCACCATTTCGGGATAACTTAGCCAGTAGGGTGCAGGGATAATTACTTCATCACCTGGGTCAATTAGCGCCACTATTAAGTTGTACAAAGAATGTTTACCGCCATTGGTGACGATGACATTCTCAGACTTGTAATCAAGACCGTTATCAATTTTAAGCTTGTGGGCGATCGCTTCCCTTAACTTTGGTTCTCCGGCTGCTGCACCATACTTGGTTTTGCCTTCTTCCAAAGCTTTGACTGCTGCGGCTTTAATGTGCGCTGGGGTATCAAAATCTGGTTCTCCAGCGCTAAAACTACAAACATCTATTCCTTCTGCCTTCAGTGCCTTAGCCTTGGCTGCGATCGCTAAGGTTAATGAAGGTGTTACCTGACTTACTCTTGCTGCCAGCTTCATTCTTACTATTTTCGGCAAATCTTCACTTATCTAAGGATATCCCAGAATCCCTACCAAGATTTGCTTTTTCTGAATTCATTGGGGATTCGGAACTGGATGAATTTTTAATCCTTGACTCGGAACAATGTATTGGATATAACTTTATTTTGAGAATAAACTAACTATTTATATGCAATTAAAGAAACTTTTCATCGCCTCTTTTTTGTTAATTACTGCTCTTTTTATACCTAATGCTGCCATTGCTCAAAATCGCGGTACTCCGGGTAAATTTGATTTTTATGTACTGACACTCTCGTGGTCGCCTGATTATTGTGCGACAAATGGCACTCGCGATCCACAGCAGTGTCGTTCTGGCAAGAAACTTGGTTTTGTATTACATGGTTTGTGGCCACAATACCAAACTGGTTATCCTGCTAATTGTTCCCCACAAAAATTACCATCGGAAGTAAAGCGGCAGTTTCCGAACTTGTTTCCCAGCGATCAGCTTCGCGATCATGAATGGGAAAAACATGGTACTTGTTCGGGGAAAACTCCAGTGGAATACTTGGGATTGAGTAAAAAGTTAAAAGATGCGATCGCTATTCCCGCAGCTTATAATCGTCCTGCGAAACCATTGCGTACCACAATTACGAATTTTAAAAATTCCTTTGTGAGTGCGAACAATAAAATTAGTGCTGATGGAATAGCACCTTTTTGTTCTGGTTCGGGAAGATTTTTGCAAGAAGTCTTCTTTTGTTATTCCAAAAACGGTGAACCTGGTATTTGTAGCGCCGAGATTTTGAAGCGATCGCAAAAAAGTTGTGGTCAACCAGATTTCTTAGTGAGAAACGTTAGGTAGAAAGGGGCATGGGGAATTGGGAATTGGGGAAAGAATTGTTATAACCCCTCACTCCTAACTTCTCACTACCCACAGCTATGAATTTTATTAATTTGTTCTTTACTAATTCTTATTTACTCCTTAAC
>NZ_JBALDK010000263.1:0-19157 GCF_036917455.1 Nostoc sp.
TGAAGTAACCAGCGTGGTCAAAAGAATATCAGGAAGAACAGAAGATGATGTTCCATATTTATCAATAGCCATTTTAAATATATTTTGAGAGGAAAAAGCACCCAGAAGAAGGCATGAAGAAAAAAAACTATATGATATAAAACGTTTAGATATTAATTTTAAATTTTCTATGTTTTGAGCTAACCAAAGACCACTGAGCCAAAGTGTAAAATATCCTAATATTTCAAATGGATGAAATCTAAAAATAGCTGAAAATATGCCTGATATAATACATACAACTATTGCTATATCAATTTTTATATTTAAATTCCAAATTATTAAAAATAATAAATAAAATATAAATTCATAGTGAAGTGACCACAAAGCAAGATTGTTCTTAATCACAGGTACTAACCATCCTTGCAGGAAGAATAAATGACCTACAATATCTAATAGTTTATAGGTATTTTCTGTAAAAATAAATGTTAAAATCAAAGCAAATAAATAAATCGGATAGAGACGAATTAACCTTCTAATAACATAGTTTTTTGCTTCTTTCCATGTAAATTTATGGGGAGTAGTATAACCAATTACAAAACCAGATAGAACAAAAAATATCAACACTGCAATATGCCCAAATGAAGCAATGGACTTAAAAAATAATGATGGAGAAAAATCAATATTACTTGTAAACCAATAGGCTCCATTAATTAAATGAGTCACTAGAACTACTAAAGCACAAATAGCTCTTAATCCATCTAGCTGTTCAATCCTTTGTTTTCCTAATGCTTGAAATATTGAAGAGTTTTCCATATAAGTTACTTTTCCATTGCCTGATAAACTTGTTCAATTTGCGCGACTGTTATTTGTGGACTACAATAACTTTCAAGCAACTTTCTAGATTTTAATCGCCGTTCCTGCTGCAAAGATGGGTTATTCAGTAACTCTACGGTCCGTTCAATCAGACCTTGGTTATCCTCGCAAATACCAGCGTGAACCCCATCATAAGCTGGGATACCTTCTATACCATTAGATGTAGTTACAACTGGTGTACCTAATGCAAAAGCTTCCATCACTTTAACTTTCATTCCGCTTCCTGCAACAGGTGCATATAACATCACATCTGTATTAGCAAAGTAGGGTAAAGTATCTGGTACATCCTGGTAAATTTCTAAGTCTTTTATCTGGGCAAATCCTGAAAGGGCATCTTTAGCAAACCGCCCAACAATTTGCAGTCTGGCATTAGGAACGCGGCGTTTAATTTCTGGCCATAACTGAGTTAGAAGTCTCTCAGCAGCAGAATAAGATGGTGCCCAGTTAAATCCACCAATCAACCCGACTACGGGTTGCTGGTTTATCTGCTTTTGTTCAACAAATGGATAGAACGACAACTCAATTCCTAATGGAACTGTATGAATCTGAGCTTTAGAGTTAATTTGTACAATATGCTTTGCTAAACGTTCTGATAATGTAATTATTCTGGGAAACGCCTTCAGCAATTTCTGTTCCGCCCGATAGGTGATAAACCGTCTAAAGCGAGTTTCTAGAGAGTTGTTATATTCAAAGGCGCAGTCTAATGAAAATAAATAATGAATATTAATTACTGCTCGTTTCAAATGTTTAATTCCTAGCCAACCACTCCAAATATCTTCTAAATGAAGAATGTCGTAAGGTTTAGTAAGTTCTACAGCTAAATCTTGTTGTAATTCCGAACTGAATACATAGGAATAAGGACGCTGTAAAGTTTCAGCCTTTGCTATTATTCCTTGCCTATTTAGGATGAGATAGCAGCGTAAATCATAATCAGTTTTCGGAAAGAGAGTATTGACTTCAGCAATCTCTTCTAATTTTTTACAAGCAACAAATGCAGTCACGCTATGTCCATGTTCAACTAAACCTTTAAATAAGACATAAAACCATCGAGCTACCGCGCTACCAAATGGTAACGGTGGTACAGGCATAACTAGCAGAATCCGTAATAATTTCATTTCTTACCTATTTAGTATATAAGTTAAGTTTTTTTTGTCGTAATTCACGCTAGTTATTAGTGAAATTATTTAGGTCATATAAATAACTAGGGCATGGGTATTTTATATTTAGGAAGTTGGCTTAAAAATAAAATTATTTATGTAACTTTCTTGAGAATCTACTTCCAAAAAGTTATTTTGTTTAGCTTTTATACTCTGATAAAAATCAACTATTGCTGTCAAAGAAGCTTTGTATATAAAGCTGCATTCATATCCCAAATCAAACATTTGTTCAAAGACATCTTCTATAGATTTACCATTCAGATGTTTTTGTTCAACTTCCATGAGAATTATAGGTTTTTCTGTAAGAATGGTATTACGAGCGCCTTCAATTACTTTAGTTTCATAACCTTCAACATCAATTTTCATAAAAGAAACATCTTTAAACTTATAGTCATCAAGCTTGCGAACTGGAACATCAATACTTATCTGTTCACCTTTTATCTCTCTGAAGCTACCTAATCCAGTAGTTAAGCTACCTAATCCCCTAACTAACTGTGAGTAATCACCCAGACTGGTAGGAACGTGTAAATTTAATGAACCATTAAAATTAGCTAAACCAACGTTGTGGACACTAATATTACAAGCAGATGTTTGACTATAAAATAGTATATTTTCAGTACACCAAGATTGAGGTTCAAAAACTTCGACATGGTCATATATTTGAGCAAGTGCATAACTATATATACCTACATTTGCCCCTATATCAATTGCCCGTTTATGAGTACCTCCTAGCTGTTCAAGGTAAAAAATTTCTTTTTCTAATCGGTTTCTAGTTTTATGATATTGATATTTAATTGGGAGCCTAAATCGTCTGGGAAAAATTTTAATTAATGTTTCTTCTAATTTCATAAAATTTTAGTAACCTAGTATATTATTTCAATTTTTTGTAAAATAGACTTTGCCATATCGTCCCAACTATAGCTTCGTAATTCTTGTGAAAGGTAAGATACTAATTGGCTGTAATGTTCTTTATTCCACCGCCAATTTTGAAGTCGCATTGCCAAATCAACAGCGTTCTCAGGATTAGGAATTAACAACTCTCTCAACTGCAAGGGATAGCGTTCTGCAACTCCAGCCATGATGCTGATTATGCTTGGTAAACCACAACAGAGAGCTTCATGTACTCCCAAGCCATAAGCTTCATAACGACTAGGAGCAACCAAGCAATCAGCTGCCTGTAATAAATTCGGAACATCAGTACGAAAGCCCAGGAAATGAATGCTGGAACTGATGCCTGCAACAGTAGCACGGTGTTGCCATAGTGTAAGTTCTGCGCCAACCCCAATTACTACCAACTCAGCATTCCAATCTGGTGAAGCACACAACTGTTGCCAAGCTCCAAAAAGCGTATCGAATCCTTTACGGCGATCGCCTAAAGCACCAATAAATACTACGATTGCTTTGTCAGTAGGCCATCCTAGTTGCTGACGCAGTGCTAGACGCTCTTTTTGTGTAGCTGGATAAAAGACTTGTGGATCGATTCCATAGTAAACTTTGTGGAGGCGTTGCCCAGGAATCCCCAATCTCTCCATCAAATCTCTTTTTGTCCTATCTGAATTAACGATAATTATCCGCGCGGATTCTAAAGCTTGTCGTTCAGTTTTCAAAAAGAGTCGATGAGAGACTGAACCTTTCAACCAATGTAGCCAGCCAGTTGAATTGTGAGGTCGGTAAGCTGCATGAACATAATGCACCCAGTTGATATCTTTCCATTGGCAGTTACCTCCATTTACTAGCACTCTTCCTTCTACATTTGCCAGACGTTGCGCTAAAATACACCCCATTCTATTCACTAAGGGACTGCTAAATAAATAAGATTTGGCTATCTTGGGTACTTGATGAAATTTAACATTGGGATAAGCTAACAACTCATTCGCTACGTGATGAGCTACTAGATGTACCTCTTGCCCTTGCCTTGCTAAGTAGTCAGCTAAAGCAAAATTAGCTCTGTCCATCCCACCTGTTCTGACGAAATCACCTGTTACCAACAGATAAGACTTCATACTTGAATAGTTTTTAAGAGTTTGTTATTCACAATTTCGCTGTTGCGAGCAGTCACAAACAATAAGGCATTCAATAACCAAAACTCCATCCCGCCCTGACTCATAAATAGAGGGTAGTTGAAAGTAATCGCCACAGCACCGATGTTGTAGGCAAAAATCAACCCACCCCAGAGTGCAAAGTCACCCAATTGGCGATTGGCTGCAATATTCCAAGCAGTTTGACACGCTAAGTAAAGTGCAGCAATATAAGCAAGTATCAATGGTACTCCCCCATCAAGCAGCCATCCTGTCCACTGGATTTCTACCCAAATAGGCTGGGACATCATGTCAGTATTATCGCCAAAATAATTATTTATCATTCCCCAACGCCCCAAACCTGCTCCCAAGGGATACTGAGGCAGAAGGGTCTCAATAGTAGTCTGCAAAAAAGCACCCCGGTTTTGTTGGTAAATCTCTTGAGGAGAAGCAGTAAACAAGCTAGATAATCTTTGCTGTGTCGACTTTCCACCAATCGCAATTGCCCAAAAAAATGTAGCTGCAAATAAGGATGTCACACCCGATACCATCACTGTCAAACGCGCAATTTGACCCGTCCTCATCAACACTATTGCTAAAAAAACTATAGAAACAGCAGCTAATACTAAAACAGAACGGATTTGAGTCAGATAAATGCAAAACAGACCAAGGGCAGCGCTACCGATACTAACAATCCGTAAAATTGGGCTTTTGTGTTTGAGTGCAATCACAATACCAAACAAAAGAGCATAAAACCCAGCAGTTGCTGCCCCTCCGGGTGTATCAGTTAACCCCATCGGTCTATAAATCTGTTCACCATTAGCTAAAGTGATCAATAAGTTGTCTCCCTCGTAAATACTGTTCTGAATAAATGTGGACAGAAATGGTTGAAATTTCCCTGGATAATATACTTGTAAGACTCCAAAACTGGCACTCAGGGTGTGAATACCCCAAATGAGAAACATTAAGCTCTGAAAACCAATAGGGGTAATTTTTAAACTTCTTGCCCAAAAGAGAGGACTAAGAATAGCAAGATACATAGCGCATTGAGCTATTCCTGCCGTTATGGAATTCATGTAGGGATGCAAGCAAAGCTGTAACAGCATGATTGCCAGTACTACAATTGCTGGATTAGTAGCGGGATGTTTGGAACCTTTTGAACCCAACCACATTAACAAAAATATTCCGAAGGCAAAGGAGGTAATTCGCATCGGCACTCGGATAACATTGATTTGTGGGAATAACTGCAATATCTGAATAGTAAACTGTAGCAGGATAAAAGTGTGCGCCCATGTCCAGTTGAGTTTTGTCCATATAGAAGAATTTGATAATGTCTGGCTTTTTTTTATAATCATGAATCTATCTATATAATTGAAAATCATAAATAAACTAAATTATTTTTTTAAATCAAAGCTTATAATTTAGTTTCTTGAAAGGTACTATCTGTAAGAATAGTAGCAAGCCATGAATTAACCTAAAATGATTTAAAGTACTCATTCATAAAGTGCAATATTGTAATTAATAAATGTGTGTATTCTGGTTGTTTTTATCCTAGATAGGCAACTTTTATTAATAAAAGGATTCCGGCTTCAAACTTTTAAAAAGTTCCATAATATTAACCTTTATCTAGACAATATATGGTTACATCTTCAGTTTTTGCCCTATGCAGAGGATATTGTCGCTAAATGCCCGTCCATGAAAACCTGGACTTTTGGGCCAGTGCCACGATGTAAAGGGTATACGACCACAATGGCTGTATTCTATTTGAACTTCAGTTAAACCGCACTCCGTAAATATTCGGATTAAATCAACTTCCAACAATGCAGTTATATGTGTGGGATAAAGACCTGCTGCTTCCTGAAAGGCGTTGAACTGATTTTTTAGTATTAAAGTTAACTTACTGAGTAAACTCAACTGATTAGGCGTGGTGACAATCACTAATCCTCCGGGCTTGGTTAACTTGACTAGTTCTCGTATAAAAGCCCGTGGGTTTTCTAAGTGTTCAATAATTTCAACCGCACACACCACATCAGCATATCCTTCTGGCAAAGGTACTTTAGCAATATCTAAATTAAAGGGAATAAATTTTGTCTGTATTGGTAAATCAGTATAATGCACAGCATCCACACCAACATAGTAGTCGAAGCGATCGCCCACAAATGACCAGAGCTTACCATTACCACAACCAACATCTACGAGTACCCCACCAAGATGTGGTTGTACTAACGTTCGAGATACCATTTGGTAAACAAACTCGCTACTAGTACCGAGGCTTTGTCGCGCTCGGTTTTCAACATCAACTTGTGCTATTTTTTTATTGTCAGTAGATAAAATCATGCCACAGCCTTATTTTCAACAACTTTAGAGAGAATATTGTAAAGCCGAGTTAGTTGGTTTAGAGGATTGCAGAAATGCTCTGCACGTAATTTTCCCCCAGCCGCCAGAGTTACTCTTTCACTAGGATTGCTGATTAGCGACCCTAAAATTTTACTCAAGGCATCGATATCATTTGGTGCAACCAAGCGCCCGCAAGAATCATCAATGATTTCCACTACTCCGCCCATAGCTGTCGTCACTATTGGTAAGCCAGCATAAAGGGCTTCTATAAAAGCAATCCCAAATGGTTCTGCGCCAGTATTAGGTTGACAGTGAATATCAGCAGCAGCAAACAGACGCGGCACATCAGCCCGTTGTCCTAAAAAGCGCACTTGTTCGGTAATACCGAGTTGTTGCACTTGCATCTCCAGCTCTTGCAGATATAGAGCTTCATGAGAGCGTTGCACTCCCCCAGCTAACCAATATATCCAACCTGGTATGTGGCGCAACTGTGCCAAAGCAGAGAGTAACATACTTTGTCCCTTCCACCGCTCTAGGCGAGATGCCTGGACAATAACTATCGCATCATCAGGTGTATTGAGTTCGGATCTCACAACGTGGCGAATCGAGGTATTATTGCCAATATTTGCACAGGTTACTGGTAGATAAAGAGTTTCGCTGTCAATTTTAGGATAGAGTTTTGGTATGCCAGCTTGAGTGTAACGGCTATTGGCAATTACCAAGTCTGGTGGAACCTGTTTAGCCCATTCCTCTAAAGGATGCTTGCTATTAGGCAGATCGTGACACCAAAAGATGAGTGGTAGACGGTTAGCTCTGACAACTGAACCAAAAATCACTTGCGGCCAGCAAGAATGACAAATCACAACGTCGAATTGCTCTTGCCTCAATAGTTGCTCGAGTTGCAACCTAGCTCTCCATACCGTCCAAGGACGACTAACTCGCACGTTGCCCAGCAGATGAACGTTTACATTCAAGCTTCGCAGTTCATTTGCTAATCTACCCTCAAAACACAAAGCGAAGTGGGGCTGCATCTGGACACATAAACTTCGCTCTTTTGCCAGTGTTACCAATAGCGTTTCTATCCCGCCAAATAGGTTTCCTGCATAAATATGCAAAAGTTTCATAGCAAATTTACTGGTTTTTGTATACCTGTATAGTTCCACTGTTCGCTCAAAACTTCTTCATAGAATTTAAAACTTCGTTGAGCCATAGTTAGATGGTTAAAATACTCAGACCGTTTGCGGGAAGCCGTTGCCAATCGGTTACGTAGACCAGGCTCGTAGAGCAGACGTTTCGCTGCTTTAGCTAAAGCAACTGGGTTATTAATTGGTATAGTCAGTCCTTCCTGTTCATGTCGGCTGACCCAAGGGACACCACTACCAGGAATATTGGCATTGATGACAGGACAACTACTCGCCATAGATTCGACTTGAACTAACCCAAATCCTTCACTGCGTACGTTAGAAGGAAACCAAAGAGCTGTCGCAGCATGATAAGCACCTATAAGCTCATCTTCACTCACATGACCTAACCAGACAATGCGATCGCTTACTCCCAGTTTTTCCGCTAGAGTCTTCAGTTCTTGTTCTAGAGGACCAACACCAATTATAATCAGTATCCCTGGTACCAGAGTTAAGGCTTCAATTGCTATATGCAATCCTTTGTAATAGACTAGTCTACCAACTGTTAGCCAGATTAATTCTCCATACTTTTCCTTCAAATAAGAAGTAAAATTCACTGCTTTCTTGTTGGGTTTACTATAATTTTTAAAGTCTATTCCAAGAGGTAGATTATTCAACTTATGGCGATACAACTGCAAAAACCTTGAGCCTTGAATATATTGCAAGCTAGTTGTTAAGATTCGGGAACTTTCACTATAAATTAGATATTCAAAAGGACGTAATACATACTTTAAAATTTTTTGCTTAATAACATCACTATGGTGTGTAATTACTAAAGGTACGTGCCTGCGTAGCATAGTTAAAGCCAAGAGCATTGTTGGATTAGGGGTATGAAGATGAAGTAAGGTATTTGGTTCGTTAAGCAATTGGGAAAGTTGGCTGAGAACTTCTGGACAGAAATCAAATCGCGCAAATGATAAAAGGCGACCAAGTCGTGTAACGTGTACACCGCAATCCATCTCATTAACTGTCTTAGTTTTAGTAAATAAAGGTCTTTGCTTGTCAAACTCATTTACACAAACTACATGGACTTCTGCACCCAAAGCTGCTTGAGATCGAGCCAGAGTTTGAACGTGTGTTTCAATACCTCCTCGGTCTGGAGGATAATATTTAGACAAATGAACTATCCGGTAGTTTAGTGTTTTCAGCATCTAAATTAAATGTGTTTTAGCTATATTTATTGAAGAACAATTTAGAATCAATTAGTGATAGATTCAGATCCGCTACTGATTACAGATCGCTAAGCCTTTGTTTAGCGAGTGTCTTGAAGCTCTTTATTTATCCACCTTTTTCGTTCAAAATTCATTCTGAATTCTGGCTCCTAACTCCTGAATTTTATTTTAAAAAACTTTTCTAATGGCACAATTCATATCAATCGACTCAAGCATGGTATCAGTTCAATGCAATCGTGTTAGGTATTTTGTCCAACATAAATTTATGACTTATAAAAGTTGATTTTTATTTTCAAAACGTTTTTTAGCTTTCCTTTTGAATAACTTAAAAACGTTATTTATCAAAGCTTAAAGCATATTTTTTCAGTTCAGTTTAGCCGTTTTGAGTATAATAGAATGCGTGTTTAATGGTGTTCCAGAAATGGCTGATGCACGAGATGAATTTAGTGCAATGCTCTCAAACTTTTTGCTTTTCAGTCATGCCCGTTTCTCTAATTTAATGACACCAAGTTACTTTGTAATTCGTAGCTCTACGCGTTTAATGAACTCGCTCATCCTGAACTCAGTAATCCTTTTAGCAATCAATGACCTCAAAAAAGGTGTCATCTGTAGCTCTACGCTTTTACTGAACTTACCCATCTCGAACTCAGTAATTTTTCTAGGGTGCTATTAGTAGTCTCAGTAGAAATTGCAAGAGTGGGTGGAAAGATGAGCAGTTACAGATGTTTTCTGATGGTTAAGCCGCAGTAATTGATACTGAGTGCCTGGTGTGGTTAATTAAAAAAAATACTGTAAAGCATTGCTCAACAGTGCGGATGAGCCTGGGAATAAGCATCTGTGAAAGGTTAAGGTAATTGCACTAATGTCTGTGAGGGTGCAGGAAAAGCGGACAAATCCAGTCTGGAGACTGGCTTTCGGAAATATTTAACCATGCTTAGGGAGCAACGCGATTTGGTGAGGTCAGGCAAAAAGGTGCGATGCCTTCGGCGGGCTGCGCCTACGCTAAAAATGATATTTAAGTACAGAGTAATTTTATTTACATCCAAAAATCCTGTCTCACAGGAGAATTCATCTTGATGAGATATCTCAAAAAGATTACTAGCAGGTCATTTGACGATTATTTCCAAAAATATCTGCAATCAGTTTTGATATTTAGTATCAATTACACTATAAAATCACTTAAATAAGGAATTTTACCTTGCTCATTCACTACGTAAATAGTTAATAGCTTAGGCTCAATCCATTCTCCTGTAAAGCCTCTACGATTAGTTTTAACCCTACGTCTGCCTTTTTTAGGTATGCGAATACGTGTACGCCCACCATCCACAGCAATTACAACACGTTGATTTTGAAGAGTATTTAAGTTAGATAAATTACCAGATTTTAAATCATTTAACTTGTTATTACGTAAATCTATCCCCAGTTGACCAAAATAATATGTTAGTCGTTCTATTCGTTTTAAGCGGTGGATTTATTCCCCAATCAATTAGGATTCTACGTGCAGCTTCAAAAGAGCCAGCGATTGCACCATATTGGGCAACAACCAAGCCCCGCAAAGAGCAATCAGAATCTACTTAATACTGTAGATTTTCATATCTGAAGTCTGTTTCTTTTCAACTCAGCCTAGCTGAGTCTTTTCTTGCTGCCATAGTCTAAACTCCAGTACCAAAACAATCACCGACTATTGCTTGTATATCCTCTTGTCTATCCCCTAACTTTGGTAGTTTTTGGAGCTTGTTTGAGAACTAGTAATTTGTTCAATACCTTTGTTCGACAAGCATCTCCTAAATTACCATTATTCAGGATACTGTATTTTTAAAAGAGCCGCACCCAATTGATTTTAATTATGCAAAGAATTATAGGCTTCATTGAGTTTAGTTGCTGATTCTTTTAATAAGCGTTGTTCATGAGCATTTCTTGATAACAGCAGTTGGCGCTCAATACCTGTTGAGCCAATGATACATGGAAGTCCAAGAACAACTTCACTGCCAACTCCATAGTTAGAATCTGCTCTGGTCGATATTGGAAATATCTGCTTTTCATCTCGCAGGATGGTATCAACTAACTGACAAACTACTGTTGATATACCATAGCTTGTATTTCCTTTGCGTTCAAAAATGTTATAGCCTCGTTTACGAGTTAACTGTGTGTACTCTTGCTGAATTTGTTCTAGCGTTGCTCCTTGTGGTATGGGAAATTCAGTTAACAGAATTCCCCCAATAAATGCACTAGACCAAACGACAAATTCACTGTCTCCATGCTCTCCAATCACATAAGCATGAACGTCTTGTTTTGCAACATTCAGTCGCTTTCCAAGTTGATATCTCAGTCTAGCAGTATCAAGAACGGTTCCCGAACCGAAAATTAGGTTTTCTGCTCTGGTGGAAGTAGCGATTGCAATCCGCGTGAGTACATCCACTGGATTGCTAACGATAAGTACGATTGAATTTGGTGCAACTCGATCCAATTCTTTGATTGTCGAACGTATAATCTCTGCATTGTCGCTCAATGTATCTAATCGGGTCTGTCCTTGTTTTGGCTGCACCCCAACAGTCACAATAATGATATCTGAATCAGCTAAATCTTCATACTGATTTGATGGTATAATCTCCATCTCTTTAAGTAGAGGAATGCTGTCTTCAATATCCCATACTTGTCCTTCAGCTTTTGATAAGGTTCGGTCAAAAAGGACAACTCTTACACATCTACCGAGTAAAACTAAAGCATTTGCAACGTTTGCACCTACATTACCTGCACCAATAATACCGACTTTAGATGTTTTACTAATCATGCTATATCTACTTTATCTTCAAGAGTGAAATGTCGTTTATTTGGTAAGTCCTTGGGTCTGCAATTGCTGTCTCCTTACAACTTGGAAAACAATATATTTAACCCTTCGGTCATCGTGGGATGAGTCAAAATACCATCGCGCAGAACGGTGTAAGGCATCTGAGCTTGCATCACCATCTGCACCGTTGAAATCACTTCACCTGCTTCATGACACAACAAGGAACACCCTAGAATACGACCCGTATCTGCATCCACGATCGCCTTTAGAAGTCCATCAGTTTGACCGAGTGTTCTCGCTCTAGGAACGGTTGATGCATCCACTTTCGCCACGCGGATAGCATATCCTTGTTGCTGTGCTTCAGTTTCAGTCAAACCCACATGAGCCAGTTCTGGATCGATGAATAAACACGATGGAACCAATCGATCCCGTGTACTGCGATCGCCTCCATCAATTAAATTAGCTTTGATAATGCGATAATCATCGAGCGATATATGAGTGTATTGCGGGCCGCCGTTGATGTCGCCTAACGCCCAAATCCCCGGAATGTTTGTTTCTAAGCGATCGTTGACTTGAATAAATCCGCGTGTATCGGTTGCCACACCAGCAGCAGCTAAATTTAAGCTCTCGGTATTGGGCGCACGACCAACGGCGACGAGCAAATGCGACCCCTGGAGGGTGATTTCACGATCAGCAACTTGGATTTGCAGGATGGTTTGATTACCAGTGCGATCAACCCTCAACACCTTCGCCTTCAGCAAGAATTCAATACCATCTTGTTCCAGCAATGTTTGAACTGCGATCGCTATATCTGAATCTTGCTGTGACAGAATTTGCTCACTTTGCCCAATGACAGTAACGGCAGAGCCAAAGCGCCGAAACATCTGGGCAAACTCTAAACCAATATAGCCATTACCGAGAACGATCAGGTGTTCAGGCAGGTGTTCTAGCTCCATAATTGACTCACTTGTCAAAAATCCAGCTTCTGTGAGTCCGGGTACAGATGGAATTAATGGTCGTGTACCTGTATTAACAAACAATCGTTCGGCGGTAAATACGCGAGTGTTCCCGTCAGCCGTTGTCACTTCAATTGTTTTGGGAGCAACAAACCTTGCTGTGCCAACAATCAAGTTGTTATGGAGAGCCGTTTCTAAATTGTGCAAGTTCATTTCACGCGCAGATTGCACAACCGCTCGTTTGCGTTGGATCACCTCTGCTAAATTAACGGTGGGTGTGTTGCTTTGAACCCCATAAGCAGCACTGTTTCGCACTGTGTTTGCTACATTGGCACTCGCCACCATAGTTTTAGTAGGAATGCAGGCAATATTAATGCACCCACCACCAATCATATTTAAACTGCGTTCAACCAGAGCGGTTTTACGTCCGTCAGCGACTAACGCTGGTGCAAGTGTTTTACCCGCTTTGCCGCAGCCGATAATAATGTCGTCATAGTGTTGAGCGTTCGCTTCCATATCCTTTGAGTTTGATAAGGTGAATACGATTTATAGAAGGTGTTATGAATTTTAGAAAAAACTGACTAAGAGGGTTTTAGCGATAACGTATTTGGCGAGCGTAACTCAAGATGCTTGCCCTAGCTGGGTTGACAAAAAGTGCATAACACCTGCTAGAAGATTCAACTTTTTCTACAAGTTTGCTTCATCAAGATACGGTTGTTTTTATACACCTCTAAAGTTCCAGACTGCGGGTTATCCAACGTGCCATCCCACACCCAATATTGATAAATTCCACTCCGAAACTTATACACTCGAACACCTTCTGTCGCTTGGCTAGTTCCTTTGCCCAAACTTAAATTACCGTTGGGACTAGTGGCGCGATAAAGCAGTTCACCTGAAGTATAATTCTGCCAAATATTTACGTTGTAGCCGCCCCGGCATTTCGTACTTAGGAGGATACCAGCAGTAGAATCAGCAGAAGCAGGTAAGGAAAAATTAGCTAAGATACTTATTGGCAGAGCAAAAAGTAACGCGGATGTTTTCATAAGTGTTGTAAAATTGATGAGTTTGACATTAGTCCATTGCTGCTACAACTTCATCTGTAGACAGGACTTTCAGGGTTAGGTGTGTTCCAAGCATCCTCTGCGATTCGGGCTTTTTGGATAGCGGATTTATTATCGAAAGGCGGCAAGGGTAGTCGAGGATTTTCAGGGTTGTTCATAGTTATGTAAGCAGTAGAATCGCGATTCTCGTTCCGAGAGGCTTTGCCAACGTCTCAGCATGGTTGTATTAAAATTACAGCAGATTTCAAGTTGGTGAAGTACATAAACTAAGTCGTAAAGTTAGGTATGAATCCTGTTTTACTTCTGGATTCTGAATTCTGCTGTAAGTGCGTGCCGACCGAATTACCTCAAAAGCAGTTTGATACAGTTCAATAAATACCATCTGCGATGTGCAGCGTTTCCCCAGATGCCGCCGTCACAATTGCGGTTTTTCCGTCTAGTTTTTTCATGATGATTTTTTAGGATCGGGCAGCGTGAACTTCACAGTTTCACTGGTGATTACTTTGTGCGTGGGGTCAGCTAGTTCGATCAGCACCTTGTGCAGACCAGGTTCCAGTCCGACCAGGATAATGAGTAAACCTAAATTCAGATCGTTTGGGCTTGTCGAAGCTTGCGTGTGCGGTACTCATGAGTGCCATTTCTATGAAAATGCTTGCTGCCGCCGTTAAGAGAAAGCGGCGGCGGTTGTGTTTAATTGCTTTGAGCATAGGGTTGACTCTTTGGATTGATTAATGAGGCGATTGCACAAAGCACAGTCGCTTTACCCTTTTCCCCTACGCTAAATCGGTAAGCAGAGGAGCGATGGAAGAGCGTCTTTTCCCTTCTCCAAAAACATTAATCGCATCCTATTGCAGATATTTTTTCAATTGGGCAGCAGCTTGAACAAATAGAGAACGGGTTTCTGGCAACTCGGCTAAACCATTCAGTAGTCCGAAGTCATGAATCATACCGTTGTACTGCACAGTTGTTACCTCAACCCCAGCTTCATCGAGCTTGCGTCCATAGGCTGTGCCCTCATCATGCAAGATATCGCTCTCTGCAACCACAATTAACGCCGGAGGCAAGCCTTTGAGTTGCTCAACCGTCGCCTGTAGAGGAGAAGCATAAATGTCTTTGCGCTTTTCTGGGTCAGCGATGTACATGTCATACATCCACTTCATCGTTGGTACAGTCAGAAAACGCTGATCGCCAAATTCGTGATAAGAATTCGTTTCAAAATCCGCATCTACAATGGGCCACATGAGGATTTGCAGCTTGATGTGTGGCCCTCCTTTTTCTTTCGCCTTCAAAGCAGTGACAGTTGTCATGTTACCGCCGACACTGTTGCCAACGACTGCCAGATTCTTACCATCCACCCCAATCTCCTCACCATGCTCGGCAACCCATTTGGTCGCAGCATAAATCTCATTGATCGCCTGTGGATATTGAGCATCTGGCGTGCGAGTGTAGTTGACAAAGACACTTGCAAACCCTGAAAGCACAACCAGATCGCGAACCATGCGCTTGTGTGTTGGGTAATCACCCAGCACCCAACCACCACCATGAATAAAGATGAAAACAGGCAATGTGCCTTTGACCCCTTCAGGTCGTACAATATTGAGGGTAATTGAATAACCCTCAGCAGTAATCGTCTTTTGAGACTCTTCAATGCCTGAAAGGTCTACTGAAACCGAAGCCTGTGCATCTACAAGAACTTGACGTGCAACGAGCGCTGTGAGTTTCTCCAGCGCCACACCCCCTGAATTCAGCACTTGCAAAAATTCCTTCGTTCCTTTTGAAAGACGCGGATCATCCGCAACTTCCAGAATTTTTGCTGCTTGCGAGTTTGCTTGAGAAACCATAACATTCTCCTTTAATGAATTGTAAACAATCTGTTGAGATGGCACTGTTAAGTTAATTGATTTAAAGCTGCTGCTTGATAAGTAGTAATTGTATAATGACAATTACTTTTTATCGACATAGTTTAAGAGCCAAAACTATTTGTTACTAGTGGTTAGCTTGGTATTCTCTACAACGTGAGTGGTTAGAAAGCGACGAATATGGTCTGCGATAGCGAAGCGCTGCTGCGAAGCGCAGATCGCTTCCCCATCCTTTTCCAGGGCAAAATGTCCGGTATCGAGTAGATGGAACTTAATGTCTTTCAAGTCACCCTGGTAGGGATAAGCTTTTACGACAGGTTAATCTATCTCACATCCTGACGACGAATCTGCTCCTGAAAGTAGTCCCGCCAGCCTTCGGGTAACGCTTCAAGTTAAGCTGCACGATGCAGTAACTCTGGATTGTTTCGCTCACGAACATAAAGCTGAATGATATTAACAACAGTAATATTGTTAGGGGAGCAATGCGATTTTGTGAGATGGGTAAGCAGGGGAGGCAGGGGAGGCAGGGGAAGAGAAAGAAATAAGTGTAGAAGCAGTCGGTTTCGGTAGTAAAAAATACTAAAAATGCCTCTTTACTCCCCCTGCTCCCCCTGCTCCCCCTGCCTCAAGAGCCTATTTCACGAGGATCTCACTTTTTCGCGTTGCTCCCTATTGTTAGTATCTCGACTCACCAACTCTAAAGTGTCTCCGACTCCAACTTCGCCCTCTTGCAAAACCCGAAAGTAAAATCCGGTGCGACGACTGGCAAGAAATCGTTTCACCATATCCGATCGCCCAAAGCGAATCCCTAGTTTGTAACAGGTAAGCGCGGTTGAGTCACCATTAGTTCCACACTACCGATTTTAAAGCGAGAGCGCGATCGCGCACACTTCGTGAATGCCAATGTTCAGCTCTTCTTCTTTCAATCCTGTGACTGTGAAATTTTCACCAAAGATACCGAGTGTTAGCTCTGTGTCAGGCAATTCGTTTCGCCAGTAATTATAATGCTCAAAAGGATAGACATATACAGCTTTGTCAACTCCACCATGAACAGTGAGATCCGCTTGCCGATCGCCGTCTAAATTGAGCGATCGCACTCTCACCCGTTCGCTAACTGGCTCTTTAAAAATTCCAGTGCTAACTGTTTTTCCTTTCCAGATTACTTCACGTGGAAGTCCTACGTTGACAGAGATGAGTTTCATTTTTAGCTCCAAAGTTTTGGATTGCATTCAATTAGGGCAGCCAACATGAGATGTTTATTGGAGTGCTTGATTGATTAAAGGTGTAATGACCACAATGTTTTTGACCAAATCATTGGAGAGAGAGCCGATTTTTCACGGGAAGTCTTCAATCCCCCAAAAAGCGTGGCTTTTTCCACAGGCTCATTCTCAATAACTCTGAGTTAATGAAAATAGTTAACGGAGAAATCAGGGCTTGGGAAACCATCAAAAGTGAAAAGTCAATTTGGTGATGGATATTTTTAGGGTACTTCAAATCTGTGCCATACCGCCATCGACAAACAACTCAATGCCGTTCACAAAACTGCTGTCGTCTGAAGCTAGGAAAACAACGGCTTTGGCAATCTCATCGGGTGTGCCGACTCGCCCTAATGGAATGTTGACAGCTTGACTATCCACGAATTCCTGCACCTGCTCATCACTTAGTCCCAGGAGATTGTAGCCAGCAGTAGGCACGACACCAGGGCTGATAGCATTCACCCGAATCTTGCGCTCTTTGAGGTCGAGTATCCAATTCCGGGCAAACGATCGCACGGCGGCTTTGGTTGCGCTATAAACGCTGAATGCTGGTGTAGCGACGGTAGAAGTGGTCGAAGCGTTTAGAATGATCGAAGCACCCTCTGGCAGCAGAGGCAGCGCCTTCTGTACGGTGAACAGCACCCCTTTGACGTTGATGTTGAATGTTTTGTCAAAATGTTCTTCAGTGATTGATCCGAGTGGGGCAATTTCTCCACCACCAGCATTGGCAAATATCACATCAAGATGTCCTTGCTCTTGCTTGATCGTAGCGAACAGGCGATCGAGGTCTGCCAGATTAGAAACATCGCTCTGCACAGCCGTGACGTTTTTACCAATGGCTTCTACAGCAGCATCCAATTCAGTTTGGCGACGACCCGTGATGAAGACATAGGCACCTTCAGCGACAAAGCGCTTAGCTGTGGCAAGACCGATGCCGCTGTTACCGCCAGTGACAAGAGCGACTTTTCCTTCTAGTTTTTTCATAGGATTAGACCTCATGGGAATTTTGGGTTTGTGTGAATCATTGAAGATTTTCTGTTGAGTGCAGTACGGTCAGGGTGTGGGTGTAAGGAATAAAAGTGAGACGCGCTATATCTGCACTTAGGAATGAGAATTAAATAACAACAAACGACAAAGGCTCAACGGGCAGGATTAGCCACTTATTGCTAGTCTTGGGATGATTTGGTTTCTTACCCCACGTTTTTCTGAAGCACAACCGATGTCTATCAAGGCACCGACGCGCCCTGTAGATTCGATAGCACGCCGAGCTGAGCCAAGATGACTGACATTTCGTTGTAGCAATCGAACAACTTGACTTTCCCGTTTACGAGCCTAAATATATCGCAGCACGGCGCGTGCATCGTCTTGCCTGAGGCGGGGATGGTACCGATAGGCAAGGTAAGTGGCCCTGTGTGCGTTCCCTGCAATGTCAGCTCGACGATGACAACATCACCCACGACGTGCAGGTGGTGGATTTCCCGATGCATATCGGGAAAAGCCTTCGACATCACAGCGACTGGCTTCCACAACTCGTCCAGGCCGCGAAAGATGATGCCCGACGACATATCGACAAATTCTCCGTCCTCTGTGAAACAGGCAACAAAATCCTTCAGATCCTCGTACTCAGCTTCTGCCACATGGTAGAGGTGGCGAATTGCTTGCTCATTGTTCGTGGCCATTTCAGTTCCTCCTTCGTTAATATCCAGCCTGGCAACATAGCATGGTTCGTCGGGCAAAGGGTGATTGTTCTAATCTCTAAGGGATATCTCCAGGTGCACCCAGAATTTCGTCGCCAATTTCGGTAGATATACGAGTGAACAATTCCATGTCAGGTGCCTCATCCTGGTTTAACGTCCCTGTTGCTTCAATGAGGCGAGCAAAGGCACTGGGCGAAGCAACGACTAACCCGCGAGCTGGTTGGTCACTGAGTGCAGCAACAACATGGGGTATACCCATCGGAATGAAGGCACTTTCACCTGCGCCTAGCACAACCTTATTCTTACCAACCCAGACAGTGAACTCTCCTTCCAACACATAGAGTTGTTCTGAATAGCGTGTATGGCGATGGGGTGGAGTCTGTGCACCAGGAGGGAAATAACCCTCAATCAAGTCATATTTACCGTCTGTTGTGGTGTGATCGGCGACGATAGTAAGGTAGTTATTAAGAAGCCAAAATGATTTTGTCATGGAAGTACTCCTTCTAATGAATGAATTGTGTTATGAATCGCAGAAAACCTCTCTAAGAGATTGAACGCTCAAGCTTGCAGATCAGATAAAACAAACAGGGTGTTGGGTGCAATTGGATGGGGAAATCTCCTAGAGTCAATAATTAGGTCTGTTCTATTTGTATGTACCGAGAAACTGCTTTTGTTAAAATTGGGATTACTTCACCGCAGTGCTTGCCGCTTCAATCACTTTGGCAACCTCTTTTGGATGAGAGATAAAAGGAACATGACTGGAGTTAACTTCGGTTGTCTTAGCACCAATCCGTTTAGCCATAAATCGTTGAAGTTCAGGGTT
>NZ_JBALDK010000264.1:0-43443 GCF_036917455.1 Nostoc sp.
GTTTACTATTTGTAGGACTCGATCCAAATCCAGAGATGATGCCTGTGCGTTATGAATCTGAAGAACTAATCGCTGGTTTGGAGGAGTGGTTACAATTCATTATTGCGGAAACTGCTGATTACGTTTGTGCTTATAAACCGACACTTGGCTTCTACGAAGCGTTAGGTATTCCCGGTTTAGAATTGCTGTACAAAACTTTAGCAGCTATTCCAGCGCACATACCAGTTATTTTAGATGCCAAACATAGTGACTTAAATACTAGTACCATTTTTGCCCAAACTGTGTTTACAGAATGGCATTTAGATGCAATCACTCTTAGTCCTTATACAGGACAAGATCATGTCGCACCTTTTTTGGTCTATCCTGATAAAGCTGTGTTTATTTTATGCTGTACTTCTAATCCAGGTGCAGAAGCTTTACAGCAATATCCTACAAACGAGTCACCCCTTTATTTACAGGTGGTAAAAGAATCAAAAACCTGGGGAACTCCAGAACAATTGGGTTTGGAAGTAGGAACTACAAATCCTGAAGTCTTAGCACTTATTCGAGCGATCGCACCTGAACGAATTATTATGGCGCGTAGCATCTGGGCTGAAGGGCTAAACCTGAAGCAAATTTTAGAAGCGGGCTTGAATACTAACGGTGATGGTTTGCTAATTCCTGTTCCTCAAGATATGTTGGCAAACACACAACTATCTGAGGAAGTCAAGTCTCTACGCGCAGAAATTAATCAAATAAAAACTGAAATTATTTATGAAAATTCCACATGTTCTGTGTGGTTTCCTGACGTTTGTTTCCTAAATCAGCACCCCCACCAGGATTTGATTTTACAACTTTATGACATTGACTGTATTATGTTTGGCAGCTTTGTCCAAGCATCAGGGGCGATATTTCCTTATTATATCGACTTACGCAAAATTATTTCCAACCCCCAAGTTTTTAATCAAGTTCTCACAGCTTATGAGGATATTTTAAAGAATCTTAATTTTGATAGATTAGCAGGTATTCCCTACGGTTCTTTACCCACAGCGACTGGTTTAGCTTTGCGTCTTAATTGTCCGATGATTTTCCCTCGTAAAGAGGTAAAAGCCCACGGAACTCGGAGAGTAATTGAGGGTAACTTTCATCCTGGTGAAACAATTGTAGTGGTTGATGATATTCTTATCAGTGGTAAAAGTGTCATGGAAGGAGCAGAAAAGTTGGAATCAGCAGGATTAAATGTTAATGATATTGTGGTATTTATTGACCACGAACAGGGTGTGAAAGATAGGTTACAGCAAAATGGTTATTGTAGTCATGCGGTTTTAACTATTTCGGAAATTACTAATACTCTGTATCAAGCAGGGCGAATAAATGAGGAGCAATTTTTAGCTTTTGCTGAAAGTTAATAATTGGGAATTGGGAATAGTTTTCTCATTCACCTGTGATTGAGTATATTTAATTCCCAGGTTAAATCTAGTAAATAAAATAATCTTAGCTGTTAAATTAATTATGAATTTTTCACTCAACCAACTACTTAAATGGTTAATTTTTACGCTGCTATTTCCTCTAGTCTTTCTCAATGGTTGGCTAGTATTTTTGCTTATTAAAAATATTCAACCTGTTGTCACCATTCTTGTTTTAGCTACTTTGCTTGCATTCGTTTTAAACTATCCTGTTACCATTCTCCAAAAGCGAGGAGTGAAACGTGGCTATGCAGTATCATTAGTTTTTATATCAGCATTGATAATTATCATTGCTCTGGGTATCACTTTAGTACCCATTGTGTTAGAGCAATTTAATGAAATGGTTAAAGTCTTTCCCCAATGGATTGATTCTAGTGAAGAAAAACTTCAAGTTTTAAATGATTGGTTCTTTAGACACAAATTAAATGTGAATTTAAGTCAGCTATTAGCACAAGTAACCGATCAATTACCTAATGAATTAGAGTTCGTTACGGATAAACTTTTAAGCATTATTATAGACACGATTGATAGTGTTTCTGATGCATTAATCATAGTAGTGCTGACTTTTTACCTCTTGTTAGATGGCCCAAGAATTTGGGAGGGAATATTTAAGAAGTTACCAGGGAAATTTACTCAACAGGTAAGCCAGTCTATTCAGCAAAACTTCCAAAATTATTTGATTGGGCAGGTAACATTGGCTTTGTTGATGGGAGTTTCAATAACATTAATGTTTTTAGGTTTTCAAGTCCAGTTTGCTTTACTCTTTGGCTTGGGAGTTGGGCTTTTGAGCTTAATACCCTTTGGTGATGTTGTCAGTCTTGTTGTAATCACTTTTTTAATAGCCACACATGACTTTTGGCTAGCAGTAAAGGTTTTTGCTGTAGCTGTTGTGATTGACCAGTTAATCGATCAGGCGATCGCACCACGGCTTTTAGGCAGATTTACTGGACTTAGACCAATCTGGGTGTTAATCGCTTTACTTGTAGGAACTAATGTCGCTGGAGTCTTAGGTTTGATAATCGCGGTACCTGTTGCTGGTTTTATTAAAGATGCAGCAGATGGGTTTTCTAAATCTGGTGATTCTGAGAATGTAGTTGAAAGTGAAGTGTCATCAGAATTGTTCCCAGAGGAATCAGTATAGAAATAATTTATTTTAGGATTACTATTTGATTTTTGAACGAAATTAGGTATTGTAGAGTGTGTTAAAACGGAGTTCGTAACGCACTATTATCACGGTTTTAATGCGTTATGCTGTCGCTAACACATCCTACGCATATTTTCTCCAAATCAAACCGGATTCCTATATATACTAAACTCATTATAAATACCTGTGGGTAAGTGGATATTGCCCACTAAAAATAGAATTGCATAAAAAAAGCCCCCAGCATTTTTACTGGGGGTAAGAAATAATACCATTTCACTTTATGTTTGTCGGAGATGCCCCTACTTGTGCCTCTACTTAGATGAGAGGCTAGAGTGATTTCTCAAATATTACAGCAAAAAGTGATCGGGTATAAAATTAACCAACATTTGCCAAGAGCAATTCTCGTTTTTCTGATTTTTGTACTCTCACTTGAGAGTCATCATCAACATCGATAAACGCTGTGTCTCCATCTGCAATTTGACCAGACAGCATTGCTTCAGCAAGAGAATCTTCTAAGAGGCGCATAATTGCTCGACGTAACGGCCTAGCACCATAGCTGGGGTTATAGCCTTCTTGGACTACAAGTTCTTTGAAGCGATCGCTAACTTCAAGAATAATTCCTTTTTCTGTCAAGCGTTTAGAAACTTCACGAAGCATAATTTCAGCAATTTGCTTCACTTCATCCCTAGAAAGCTGGGTGAAGACGATAATTTCATCGAGACGGTTCAGGAACTCAGGACGGAAGTAAGCTTTCAATTCTTCATTTACCAAGGTGCGAATGCGGTTATAACTAGCGTCGGCTTGAGTGTCGAAGTCAAAGCCTAAACCACTACCGCCTTTTTCAATCACCTTGGAACCGATGTTAGATGTCAAAATGATCAGCGTGTTCTTGAAGTCAACTTTCCGACCTTTGGCATCGGTAAGATGACCGTCATCCAAGAGTTGCAGCAGCATATTGAATACATCGGGGTGCGCTTTTTCGATTTCGTCGAATAGCAGCACTGTGTAGGGTTTCCGCCGCACAGCTTCTGTCAGTTGTCCGCCTTCGTCGTATCCGACATAACCAGGAGGCGAACCAATTAGCTTGGCGACGGTGTGGCTTTCCATGTATTCGGACATATCTAGCCGAATCATTGAATCTTCCGCACCGAAGAAGTAGGCAGCTAGTGCCTTCGCCAATTCTGTTTTACCAACTCCGGTAGGGCCAGAGAAGATAAAGCTAGCAATGGGACGATTGGGATTTTTCAAGCCGACGCGGGCGCGACGGATACCGCGAGATACAGCTGAGACTGCTTGCTCTTGACCGATGAGCCGTTGATGCAGAGTGTCTTCTAGATGCAGAAGTAATTCTGACTCAGATTCAGTCAGCTTGTTGACTGGTACGCCTGTCCAAGAGGCAACGATTTGAGCGATGTCTTCCTCATCAACTACAGTCGAGTTGACAGGTTGATCGTTTTGTTCAAATGTTGCTTGCACTTGTTCTGCGAGTTTTAATTCTTGGTCGCGCAGTTGTGTAGCTTTATCAAAATCTTGGACTCTGACTGCTGCTTCTTTTTCTTTAGTAACGCCAGCGAGTTCACGCTTGAGTTCTTTATTGGGAGAACTTTGAGAGTTCCGCAGACGAACGCGAGAACCAGCTTCATCAATTAAGTCTATTGCCTTGTCTGGTAAAAAGCGATCGCTAATATAGCGGTCTGATAATTCTGCTGCGGCGACAAGTGCCGCATCCAAAATTGTGACTTTGTGGTGCTGTTCGTAAGCACCGCGCAAGCCGTAAAGAATTTGTACGGTTTCCTCTACCGAGGGTTCCCCAACCATAATCGGTTGGAAACGACGCTCTAGGGCAGCATCGCGCTCAATGTGCTTCCGATACTCATCAAGGGTAGTTGCGCCGATGCACTGGAGTTCACCCCGTGCTAAGGCAGGTTTGAGGATGTTTGCTGCATCCAAACCACCTTCTGTACCACCAGCACCAACCAAGGTGTGAATTTCGTCAATTACCAGAATGATGTTGCCAACAGTGCGGACTTCTTCTACAACTTTTTTGATGCGTTCTTCAAAATCGCCACGGAAGCGGGTTCCAGCTACCAATGACCCCATATCGAGGCTGATAACTTGCTTGTCTTGCAAACTTTCGGGAACATCCTGGTTAATAATCCGTTGAGCTAGACCTTCTGCGATCGCAGTTTTACCAACTCCTGGTTCACCAATCAACACTGGGTTATTCTTGGTGCGGCGACCGAGAATTTGGATTGCCCGCTCAATTTCCTTCTCACGACCAACTACGGGGTCAAGTCTGCCTTCTTGCGCTAATTTGGTCAAATTTCTGCCATATTCTTCCATCGTTAGCGGTTGGGTGCGCTTTTGACTACCACTACCAGCGAAAGCTGGTGCATTTTCACCCAAACGGCGAACTATAGCACTGCGAACAGTTTTGAAGTCAACCCCTAGATTTTGTAGAACTTTGGCGGCGACACCTTCACCAGCCTCAGTTAAACCTAATAGTAAGTGTTCAGTGTTGATGTAATTCTGTCCCAGACTATGAGCTTCTTTAAAAGATTGCTCGAAGAGGCTTTTCACCTTGGGAGTAAAAGGAATTTCTGGTGGTACAAAGCCAGAACCCCTACCAATAATTTTTTCTACCTCGCGACGTGCGTCTTTGAGGGTAACGCCTAACTCGGCCAGCACTTTAGCAGCAACCCCAGTTCCTTCTCCCATCAAACCCAGGAGAATTTGTTCAGTTCCTACGAAATTGTGTCCCAGGCGACGTGCTTCCTCCTGAGCTAACATAATTACTCTAATGGCTTCGGAAGTGAAGTGTTCAAACATAATGGGTTCTTGCTCCCTCGCTGCTTGGACTTTGGGTGAGATAAAATTCACCCTCATCTAAAGTTTTTTGTATTTTCTTAATGACTAATGTAACTTTATTTAAAGTTAAGTGGCAGTGGTGAGAGCCGTAAGACATCAGGTGTACTAGCCGTCTAAGAGGAGTTAGAAGTAGAGACGGGATTAATCGCCTCTGTACGGGAGTTCTCAATTTTACAATTAGTTTTCCAGTGGAGAAGATGATTTGCTTTTGCCTTTTCTGCTCCCTGCTCTTAGCTAAACTTAAAACTTATGACTCAGAACTGGTTAAATGCACCGCTAACGACACTCAGGATTTACGATGACTCAACCAACGGCCGGTAAAGATCAACAACACCCTCTTTATAACCGCGATCGCCCCCTTATTGATATCTTACTCTCTCAAGAGGCGACAGACTATAACTTAGCAGAATTGGCTAGACTCCGAATGCGTTATCAAGGCTTTCCAGGGGCGAGAGATATCCAAAAAGACCTAGATAAAGTCTTGCAACAGTGGGGTTTGACTGAGGCCGAGCTTTTTGAGAAAACTCGCAAAATTCACGATTTAGGGGGTATTTACAAAAGTCGCGGTAAAAAAGACGAACAGGATTGGAATTAGCGGATGGGGCATTGATTATTCATGACAAACGACCAATGACTAACTCAGTATTGGAATTGCGATCGCTACCTTTTTTGCGGGAAGAGATGAGTTTAGGTAAATCTTCTTGGAGATATTCTAAATCGATAAGCCAATTTGGTAGCTTGGTGGACTTCAACATCATCGTCCACAATCATCATTTTCCAAGCTTCAGAATTAGTGTACCCATCAGCTTGGTGGAGTCTTAAGTCGATACGGCGCTGATTCTGAAGACTTTGTTATGAAATTATTTATCAAGAAGTAATTAAATTCCTGTAGTTTGATTAGATTAAATAACACATTTAGATTACAAAATTAACTTAGTTGAGACGCGAAAATTCGCGTCTCTATGCGCCTAAAATTCCCACTGATAATACATACCTACAAAACCTTACACTGCCCATGATGCCGTAACAAATGGTCACATAATATCAACGCCACCATTGCCTCAACCATTGGAACTGCACGCGGTAATACACAAGGATCGTGTCGTCCTTTTGCTGCTAATAGAGTTTCTTCACCCTCATTAGTTACAGTCTTCTGCTCTTTTCTAATTGTTGCTGTCGGCTTAAATGCAACTCGCAAAATGATATTTTCCCCGTTGGAAATTCCGCCTTGAATACCACCAGAACGGTTTGTTACTGTGCGGATTTCACCATTTGGATCGATATAAAATTCGTCGTTATGCTCAATTCCCGTTAATAGCGTTCCCGCAAAACCGGAACCAATTTCAAAGCCTTTGCTAGCAGGGAGAGACATGACACCTTTAGCGATATCAGCTTCTAATTTATCAAATACTGGTTCGCCTAAACCTTTGGGCACATTTCGCGCCACGCATTCTACGACACCGCCGATAGAATCGCCTTGTCTACCTATTTGCTCAATTAATTCAATCATGCGATCGCCACATTCAGCATCAGGACAGCGAACGATATTGCTTTCTACTTGTTCTAAGGTGACAGTATTGGGATCGACTACACCTTCCAAGTCTTTGATGCGCTTAACGTAAGCAATAATTTCCACATTGGCGATTTGACGGAGAATTTTTTTAGCGATCGCACCAGCTGCTACTCTTCCGATTGTCTCACGTGCTGAAGACCTACCGCCACCTTGCCAATTGCGAATACCATATTTTGCATCATAAGTTGCATCGGCGTGAGAAGGTCGATACTTCTGTGCCATCTCGTCGTAATCTTGAGGACGAGTATCTTGATTACGTACCAAAATTGTTATGGGCGTTCCCAGCGTTTTGCCTTCAAATATCCCTGATAAAATCTCACAGGTATCAGCTTCTTTGCGAGGAGTTGTAATTTTACTTTGTCCTGGCCGCCTTCTATCTAGTTCTACTTGAATTTCTTCTGCCGAAATTTCTAGTTGTGGAGGACAACCATCAATTACAACCCCCACACCGCCGCCGTGAGACTCGCCAAAAGTACTAATGCGAAATAGATGACCAAAAGTGTTGCCCATGATCTTAAAGAAAAAGGATTAGGCTTATGTATTTTACCTAGAGTTTGTGCAAAAGTTAATTTTTATGCTTTGGCACTGGGAATGTTTGACGTATATCATTTCTAAATGAGTTGTTAAAACCTCTATTTCTTATCTCTCCGTGTTCTCTGCGCCTCTGTGGTTCGATTAGAAAACTATTTTTCACAACTCATTTAGGATTGATTGCTATCTAACCTATCTTTTACCTATACAAATAAGAAAGCGCCCTCCGTTACCAGAGGGCGCTCTCTCATTTAGCTAAACTTTACTATTTAACCGTTGATAGCAGGAGCGGAAAGAGCCACAGGAGCAGAATCGCCAGCAGCCAAATCTAGAGGGAAGTTGTGAGCATTGCGCTCGTGCATTACTTCCATACCCAGGTTAGCGCGGTTGATTACATCCGCCCAAGTTGCAATCACTCGACCTTCAGAGTCAATGATTGATTGGTTGAAGTTGAAACCGTTCAAGTTGAACGCCATTGTGCTTACACCCAAGGCGGTGAACCAGATGCCGATTACAGGCCATGCTGCGAGGAAGAAGTGCAGTGAACGGCTGTTGTTGAAGGAAGCATATTGGAAGATTAACCGACCGAAGTAGCCGTGAGCTGCAACGATGTTGTATGTTTCTTCTTCTTGACCGAATTTGTAACCGTAGTTTTGAGATTCGGTTTCGGTTGTTTCACGAACCAAGGAAGAAGTTACTAGGCTTCCGTGCATTGCAGAGAACAAACTTCCGCCGAATACACCGGCTACACCTAATTGGTGGAAGGGGTGCATCAAGATGTTGTGTTCTGCTTGGAACACGATCATGAAGTTGAATGTTCCTGAGATTCCCAAGGGCATACCATCAGAGAATGAACCTTGTCCGATGGGGTATACCAAGAATACTGCACTTGCTGCTGCTACTGGAGCTGAATATGCAATAGCAATCCAAGGACGCATTCCTAAGCGGTAGGATAGTTCCCATTCACGTCCCATGTAGCAGAATATGCCAATCAGGAAGTGGAAAACTACTAGTTGGTAAGGACCGCCGTTGTACAGCCACTCATCTAGAGATGCTGCTTCCCAAATTGGGTAGAAGTGCAAGCCGATGGCGTTGGAGGAAGGTACTACTGCACCTGAGATGATGTTGTTTCCGTAAATTAAGGAACCTGCTACTGGTTCGCGGATTCCATCAATGTCTACTGGAGGAGCGGCGATGAAGGCGACTACGAAGCAAGCGGTGGCGGCTAGCAAGGTGGGGATCATGACTACGCCGAACCAACCGATGTAAATCCGGTTGTTGGTGCTGGTGATCCACTCACAGAATCTATCCCATACGTTGGCGCTTTCGCGACGTTGTAAGGTTGTTGTCATTGTTTTATAAATGCGGTTATTTGTGGATGAATTAGGTAGGTTTGACTACCTGTTACACATCATAAAGAATTTATTGCGTTTTGTAAAGTGTTTTCAGAAAAAACTTTATCTTGGGATTTACGCACTTGCAACAGAAAATCCCCAATCTAGTAAGAGGGATTGGGAAAACGCATCTTTGATCGCAACTGTTGGGTGGGTGTCTCTTGCCAAATATTTCAAGATTGGTAATACTACATCCATTGCCCTGCTTACCTTCCAGAGTTTTATCTTTTAATTTTCTTATTCAAAATACTCGGAGAGTGCCATTCGTATACATACAACATCCAGAAGTTGACCACACCCAAGCCGGAATCAGATGACAACCAGTTGAGTCAACAGAGGTAAGTTTACCCTCATTCATGCAAGGGCTTTCAGGGTTATTACGTTTGATGACTTACCTAACAAGTTCGCTTCCTGAATAACTTTTCGCAAGCAGAACTACGGGCAGATTTAGTGTATAGATTATTTTAAAACTTCAAAAGCCTTACCATTAAACAATTTCAGCAGTCCAAACTCCCACTTGCGGGGTTTTTCTTTGAATTAGTGATATCTACAACGAGCTTATACGCAAGCAAATCTACTAAGCCTGTAATGCCTTAAACCACTTATTCAAAACGCTGCTAATGGTTTTCTTAATCTCATGCTTACGATTCCACTTCTGGAATGCCATTTCATACTCTTCACCTTTGACTTGAAAGGTATTCCAGACATCCAGCCCTACAGGTAATCCGCAGAATAGCAGAATGTACAACGACCAAGAAATTCCACCACCAGTAATTAAATCAAGCAGTATAAAAAAGCCATTAAGGATTGCGTAATTCCCTAAACGTTTCTGAAATCTTCTGATGCGGTAAGTGTCAAAAGCTTTTCGTTGTTGAACTTGACCTTGTTGTACTAGCCAATCGCGTTCTGCTAATTTTAAAGAATCAGGTGAAATTTCTAACTCGGCAGCAATTTCTAATATCTGCTCGTAAGAAAATTCTGTATCTTTGTCATTAGCTTGACGAGCGATCGCTAAGTGCAGAATTTGGTGTACATCTTCTTGGCTATAAGAGCGGATGCTTTTAGGTTCAAACGCCGTCATAATTCTTTCTCTTAATATTACTTTTAATAGAAATTTGCTGCCCGATAGATTTTAAGCAGCTACGCCAGTACTCTTTCTATTATCTCTACATTAGCAAATCTGAATGTTGTCGCGCGTCTAAATGTATTGGATTTTTAACTTTGCTCGTATCTACTCAGGACTCAGCAATACTAGACTGTGGTTGTCGATAGGTGTAAATATCTTGAATAACTTGCACCCAAGCTACAGGTAACTTACCAATATTGGGCATTGCTTATTTCTCACCCACTCCCCTCAATATAAAGACTCTCCAAACATCCGATCCTATTGGGATGCAGCAGAGCATAATAACGAAAGAACAAGCATTAACAAGGATGTAAGCCAATGGTTGAAGAAAATGGATCGATTCGTACCCTATCGGTTGATATTGGTGGTAGTGGCGTTAAAGCTATGGTTTTAGATATTACGGGGACTCCTGTAACAGAAAGAGCGCGTTTAGATACACCTCAACCGGCTACACCGGAGGTTGTAATTAATGCAATTGTTGTCTTAGCTGCGGCTCAAGGTGAATTTCATCGCGTTTCGGTCGGTTTTCCTGGTGTGGTGCGGTGTGGAGTCACAGAAACGGCGGTAAACTTACATCCAGATTGGATTGGATTTGATTTGGAAACAGCATTATTAAAACATTTAAATAAACCTGTACGGGTGATTAATGATGCAGACATGCAGGGGTTGGGTGCGATCAAAGGTTTAGGTGTAGAACTGGTGATTACTCTGGGTACAGGGTTTGGTTCGGCTTTATTTGTAGACGGAAAGCTAGTACCAAATATGGAAATGGGGCATCATCCGTTTCGCAAAGGAGAGACTTTTGAGCAGCAGTTAGGGCGTGCAGAGTTAGAAAAAATTGGTGATAAAAGATGGAATAGGCGTTTAGAAAAGGCGATCGCATCCTTGCAACATCTGTTCAATTATGATTACCTTTACATTGGCGGCGGTGAAGCTGTGAGAGTTAATTTTCAGCTACCGTTAAATGTGAAACTCATCCCCAATATCACTGGTTTATTAGGTGGTATTGCTTTGTGGCGAGATGAAAAAAGGTAAAAAGTTTTTCAGCATCCCCAACTAAGTGTACTAAATAATATCTCCCACAGGCTTACATATAGACAGTGATGCGGGAAGCCATTCCGTGTCTATGCGTTCTTAGCGGTAAGCTGTCGCGCCTATAATTTGCCTCATAATCTTTTAGGTAAAACCTGTAAACCCTCTTCTCTGCTCCTCTGCTCCTCTGCTCCCCTGCTGTCTCAATGTGCAAATTAAAAACACAACAGCTTAGTCTGCGGTAAGCCGCTTTGTATCTACGTTAAAAAAAATTGACTTTGGCAAAGAGTTTTAGCCTTAACTCAACTGTATTGCCCTATAATTTTGGAATATCAGGAAGTCTACGCCTGTAGTCAAGCTTACATTAATTGCTGGAATAGATATATTATTTGTGGTCACATCTTTGACATAATCTTGCAATATCTTTGTCAATAAAATCTGTAATAGTTAGCTCATCAAACTGTTTAACGGAACTAGGCAGGTAATCCCTGCCTTTTTTAATCAACGTCCTCTAATACTGCATTCTCTTGCTATTTAATTATGGGCGATTTTTCTTTACCTGAGAATTACTAAGAGAAAAACCTCGACGCGTAGGTTTAATACTAGCTAATTCCACCTGAAAACTTACCTTGTCAGTCATTTCGCCGCTTCTTGCTTCCAAAGTCCACTTACCCGAACGCAAATTCCAAAATAAAGAATTAGCTGAGTTTGTATCTAACTTTTCGCCATTTAGCCACCATTCAACTGGCACAGATTTATTTCCCGCTAGCTTAAATTCGAGTTTTTGCTTCGCTTCTTCAGCTGGATATAGTAAGAATAAATCGCCATGATGGGGAGATAAAATTCTGAAATTGCTAGAAACAAAACTTGATTGCTGTTGTTTTGCCAACCACTCGTTATACTCTGGTGGTAAATTAAATTGATTGTCACCTTCGTAGGCAATTTTATCTTCTGGGTAGAAATATTCCTGCACAACTGAGGTACAATCTGGTGTCGGTCGTAACCCCGAAATTGCACAAACAGGTAATTGCACTAAACCTTCTGGAGATGGAAAAGCTGCTGGTTCTTGATGTTCGTGCAGGTGTAACATAATCCGATTCCACAAAGGTGCAGCCCCTGTCACACCTGAAACTTGTCGCATCGGTTCGCCGTTGAAATTACCTACCCAAGTAGCAACGGTGTAATCAGTAGTGAAGCCAACTGTCCAAGTATCCCGAAAATTGGAAGAAGTGCCAGTTTTAACAGCAACAGGAAAGGGTAAATTTAATACAGAGTCTACACCAAAGGCTGTTGCACGAGCATGATTATCACTGAGAATGTTAGTAATTAATTGCCATATCGTTGTTGAATTTTGAATTTTACATCTTATATTTGGTGCGTTTTCAGCGCAACTTGGATTTTGAATTGGGGAATCAGAAAATGTGCTGACTATTGGGGTAGCATTTCCAAGTCGTGCTATGGTCAGGTAAGCACGGGCTAATTCCCATAAACTGACTTCGCCACTACCCAGGGTTAAACCCAAACCATAATGTTCTGGGCTTTGATTGAGGTGTTCAAATCCGAGTTGATGCAGTCGTTCTAAGAAAGTTTCCACACCTACTTTCTCTAACACCCTCACTGCGGGTACATTCAACGAATTTGCTAAAGCTATTCGCACCCGCACAGGGCCAAGAAAGCGTTCAGTGTAATCGGTTGGGCTATAAAGTCTCGCACCAGGAATTGCATAACGGGCGGGGACATCTGCCAAAATTGTATTTGGGCGAATTAAGCCTTTTTCTAAAGCTAATTCATACACAAAAGGTTTGAGGGTAGAACCTGGTTGACGTAGCGCCTGCACTCCATCATTGCGTCCTAACTTGGCTTCGTTAAAGTAATCAGGCGAACCAACATAAGCCAAAACTTCACCAGTCTGATTGTCAATTACCAATGCAGCTGCATCGTGGACATTGTTAGCGGCGAGAGAAGAAATTACCTGCTGTAACTGTGCTTCAACAAACTGCTGTAAGGGGCGATTTATAGTTGTGCGAATAACAGATTTATCCCCCCAGCCCTGATTTTCAAGGGAGGCTGGGGGGATTTGATTGGCTAACCAAAATAAAAAGTGGGGTGCAGCGATAATTCCTCGTGGGCGAGACTGAAACACAACTTTTTCGGCGGATGTTCGGGCTGCGATCGCACCACTGATATACCCTTCCTGTACCATTCGATTAAGGACGTATTTTTGTCGCTGCTTTAAACGTTCCCAATGTTCATAAGGGTTAAAGTATGTGGGATTATTGGGGATAGCAGCCAACAAACTAGCTTGAGCAAGATTCAATTCACTAGCTGGTATAGAAAAATAAGTCTGCGTGGCGGCTTCCACACCATATATATTCCCGCCCATTGGTAGACGGTTAATATATGCAGAGAGAATTTCATCTTTATTCATCCCTGCTGCTAACCGCCAAGATAGCCAAATTTCACTCAGTTTACCAGAGAAGCTACGAGGCACAGGATCTAGCATCCGCGCCAACTGCATAGTAATTGTGGAAGCGCCGGAAACAATTCGTTTCGCATGAATAGCTTCTTTGCTAGCGCGAATAACAGCCTTCATATCCAAAGCCCCATGATGGTAAAAGCTGCCATCTTCGGCGGCTAAAATGGCATGGGTAAACTGGGGCGAAACCTGATTTAGGGGTACTACTGATGTATGTTCTTGGTCACGGGTGAGCAATGTTCCTAATGGTAAACCATTGCGATCGCTAAATTGCATTGCCAGTTGATTTTGGGCAATATCTGCGGCTCGAACGGGCGCAAAATAAGGTAGTAAGCGGATAATAAGGCAAATTACCAGCACAGCCAGGATAACTTTGATACTGAGCTTAATTTGGAATAGCGATCGTAAAATTAGTTTCATCAGGGAATTCCTACCCAAGAAAACCTACCTTAATTTTGACGCAGTGATTACATCTGTATCAGTAAATATGTCAAATCCTTAATAATTTATTTGAAATCACTTAGCAGATGTCAACTAATATTTGCAGAAGTTAAATACTTATTAATAGTTAAGAATTGTAGTGATTTTTCGGAACAATCACACGGGATTGGTTATCTATGTAAATAAACATAGTTAAATCTAAATTCTGGGTAAAAAATAGTCGTCTGGCATCCTTTATTAGTGTTGGCATTTACCAATTCAATGAGGTAATGCCAAATTTTAATTGCTATAATTTATGATTTTTTATTTTGAATTACTAAAAAAGATGATTATCAGATTTTTACTCAGTTTCCCTCATAAAATTCTCTATCTCTTCCTTAGCGCCCTTCGCAGTAGCCTGAGGAAAGCCGAAGCGTCTACGTTAAAAAAAATTAGCTATTCCTCACGCCAGAAGAGAAGAATACAATTTCTTCTTCTCTTTACATTCATGCTAGCGATGACAGGGTGTAATTTTTTTGGTATAAACTCAAATAAAGAACAACTCCCAGCAGTATCTCCACTCACACCATCAAAACTACCAGACTGGATTGAACAAATAAGTCCCATCGGCGATGCAAAACCTCTCAACCAAATCCGCATCCGTTTTAAAGAAGCTTTAATCCCAGTTGAAAGTCTCGACAGTACAGAACAACAGAAACTATTAGAAAAATTTGCCCTTTGGCCGCCTTTACCTGGTCAATTTCGCTTTTTGACACCGCGCATGGTGGGTTTTCAAGCTGAGAAAGCATTACCAATAGCTACAAGATTTCAAGTCACTCTCAAAGCAGGTTTAGCCGACTTAAAAAATCATCGACTAGACAAAGATTTACCCTGGACTTTCAATACCGAATCTATCAGCCTAACTAATTTACCCGGTGTCAATCCCATGGAAAAGGGTGATATTGAACCAATTGATTTACAACAAAAGCTCCAATTTACTTCCAACGTAGAATTAAATTTAGCTTCTGTACAAGAACATTTACAGTTAATTCCTCAAGGACAAAACAAGGGTGTTGGCTTCAAAGTCGAATTAAACAAAGAAGAAAAACCAGTAAAAAATGAAGAAGACCCTTTAGAAAAATTTGACCCTTCAGCCCGCAATTGGATTTATAACCTTACCCCACAGCAAAATCTTGAAAAAGCAACCCCTTATCGCCTAGTCTTTTCTTCTGGAATATTCCCTGCTTATGGCAATCTCGCTACAGAGAAAGAATTTGCCAGTAAGTTAGCAACTTATGCACCTTTGGCATTCCAGAAAATCAATTTTTACGGACAGCCAGATTCAGGTGGAACTTTTGGACGATTTATTAAAGGCAGTCCTCAGCTAGAATTTAACAACGTTTTACTGGCAGATTCAGCCAAAGAAAGTATTACTATTAATCCAGCCCCAAAAGACATTTCGAGAATCATCCAAATAAATGATGAAGATAAAGTTGTTGGCATCAATCCTTATGCACTAGAACCTGCCAAAACTTATACAATTACTATCGGCGGAAATCTCAAAGATAAGTTTGGGCAGACTTTGGGTAAACCTGTAACCCTTAAATATGATACTGGAGATTTAGCTGGGGATATTTGGGTACCATCAGATTTGAATATTTTCCCTACCGATAAAAATTTACAGCTAAATATTACTACAGGAAATCTCCCAGAATCTAAATATAAAGCAGCTTATCGAGTAGTTAAACCTACAGATTTAGTTTATTTTAATAATAGTAATGATTTATTACCACAACCAACTGATTGGCAAAGCTTTAAGGTATCGGGTAAAAAAAATCAATCAGTTGATATTGCTGTTCCTCTGCGGGAAAAAATAAGTGCAGCCACAGGAATGTTAGCTTATGGAGTGCAAGCCCGTACTAATAAATATCAGGAAAATGGAAAGGAACTGTGGCGAGAACCTACCACTTATGGCTTAGTTGAATTGACGAATTTGGGCGTATTTACTCAATGGTTCCCTGAGTCAGGCTTAATTCGCGTCAATCATCTGACAGATGGTTCGCCAGTTCAAGCGGCTACGGTGGAAATTTATCAATCAAAATTACAAGCAAAATCTCGACCCGAACCGGTACCTTGTGCAACTGGTAAAACTGATGAAAATGGAATTTTTAGAATTGTTCGTGAAGGATTACAGCAATGTTATTCTGGCAATGAAAGTTCTAGTAAATCACCACAATTATTAGTAATTGCCCGTGAGAATCAAGATTGGGCATTCGCTAGAACCGAAGAATATAGCGGTGTTTATGGCTACGGGATTGATGCAGGTTGGCAAGATAGTAAGCCAGAATCACGCGGGGTAATTTTCTCAGACAGACAGTTATATCAACCAGGTGAAAAAGCTTGGTTGACTGGGTTTTCTGGCTTTTTGCAAAATGGCACCATCCAGCAAGATAAAAATGCCGTTTACCAATTAACTTTGGTAAATCCTGATGGACAAAAGACCAACTTAGGTACGCAAACTACAAATGAATTTGGCACGTTTTCTCTGGAATTGCCAATTAAAACTACTCAGCGCTTAGGCTACCATACAATCCAAGCTAAGGGTAAAAATGGACAAGAAGTTTCTGGTGAATTTCGGGTGGCTGAGTTTAAGCCACCGAACTTTAAAGTCGAACTGAACTTAGATAAAGAATTTGCTTATATTGACGATAAAGTTGATATTAATGCTACCAGTAATTATTTATTTGGTGCGCCTGTAGAAGGTGGAGAAGTAAAATACTTTATTACTCGCCAACAGGCTAATTTTATTCCCAAAGGTTGGGAGGAATTTACTTTTGGTCGGCAATGGCTATGGCCGGAAGAATCTCCTAGTATATCTAGTGATGTGTTGCAAACTAATGCCCAGCTAGATGCTAATGGTAAAAGTAGTCAAACTGTCAGCGTGGCTAATGATTTACCATATCCTATGACTTACCAAGTAGATGTACAAGTTGCAGATGTTTCTAATTTGTCTGTAGCGAATTCCAAAACTTTTACAGCCTTACCAAGTAATCGTCTAATTGGGTTAAAAAGTAATTTTATTACTGATGCACGAAAGGCTTTTCCTATTGATGTGGTTGTTACCGACCCTACAGGAAAAACGATAACAGGTCAACAAGTGCGCCTAGAATTACAAGAGATTAAATATAGTAGCGTCACCGAATTAGTTGAAGGTAGCCGAACGCCAAAAAATCAAGTTGAATATAAAACAGTTGGACAAGCAGAAATTACATCTGCTAGCAGTCCACAATCGGTAAATTTGACAGCACCGGAATCGGGTTCATACCGGATTAGAGTTAATTTTAGTGATGCGAAATCAGAATTAAGTGCCACAGATTTACAAATTTGGGCAACCGGAGAAAATCCAGTATTTTGGGGTTCGAGAGAAAAAGATGTTTTAGAAGTTAAGCTTGATAAACAAGAGTTTAAACCTGGTGAAACTGCTACTGTACTAATTCAATCTCCCTATCCAGATGCAGAATTGTACTTTGCTGTGATTAAAGACAAACCCCTTTATCAGCAGATTACCAAAGTTCAGGGAAGCGCACCACAAATTCAGTTTAAAGTTACGCCAGAAATGCTGCCAAATGCAGCCATTGAAGCTATTTTAGTAAGGCAAGGTAAACCCATAAGCCAAGTAGAAGCAGGAAGTTTAGATAACTTGGTGAAGATTGGTTTTACACCTTTTAAAGTCAACTTAGAAGATAAGTATTTAAAACTGCAAGTTAAGCCAGTACAAGCATCATTAGAACCTGGTGCAGAAGAAACAGTAAAACTGGAACTGAAGGATAATCAAGGTAATCCCACCAAGGGACAGTTTACAGTTATGGTGGTAAATGAAGCGGTGTTACAACTTTCTGGTTATCGTCCGCCAGATTTGGTAAATACAGTTTATGCAGAACAGACAATATCTACCCGCTTTAGCGATAATCGCCCAAATGTAATATTACAACCACAAGATGTAGCTAAACCCAAAGGTTGGGGCTATGGTGGTGGTTTCTCAACTGGTGCAGCAAATACTCGGACTCGCACTGATTTTAAAGCCTTAGCTTACTACAACGGTTCTGTCCTTACCGATGCAAATGGTAATGCACAGATAACTTTTAAATTGCCGGATGATTTAACTACATGGCGAGTTATGGCTGTGGCTACCGATGGAAATCTGCGTTTCGGGAATGGAGACGCGACGTTTATCACCACCAAGCCACTCCTAACTAATGCCATCTTGCCACAATTTGCCCGCCCAGGCGATCGCATCCTCGCTGGTTTATCTGTAACTAATAACACCGGGAATACAGGAAATCTCTCAATTAATGGCGAACTTAGCGGGAATGTGAAGTTTGCTGAGAAAAACCCCACAGTTAGTTCTTTGCAAACCAAAGCTGAATCGGCAACTCATGCTTATCGCTTTCCCATGCTGGCGGATAGCGTCGGAGTTGCTAAAGTCCGCTTTACCACTCAGCTAAATGGTACAGCCGCAGACGCTTTTGAAGTACCTTTGGAAATTAAGCCAATTGAAATTACAGAACAAGTCGTTGAATCTGGTGTCACTGAAAAACAGGTAAAAATTCCTCTGAATGTTGATAAAAATACCTTCTCTGATGCGGGAGGTTTAGATATTCAGTTGGCGAGTACTTTGATACCGGAGATTCAAGCACCAGCAAAGCAGGTTTTAGCAGATAATGATTTGCCGTTTACAGAACCAGCGGCAAGTCAGTTACTAATTGCGGCTAATTTGCAAACTATCGCCCAAAAATTTGGCCAAACATTTGTAGAATTTAATCCTAGCCAACAGGCAAATAAAGCTATTGAACAATTACAAAAACTTCAAGTAGCTGATGGTGGTTTTGCTGCTTTCCCCGGACAAGAAAAATCCGACCCTTGGGTTTCTTCTTATGCGGGTGAATCTTTGGCTAAAGCCAGTCAGATATTTCCTAACTTAGCCGATTCTGGAATGCTGTCTCGCCTGAAATCTTATTTGCAAAAAGTTCTAGCGAATCCTGGAGAATACGATTTTTGCAAACAACCACTCTGTAAAAGACAACTGCAAATTAACGCTTTAATCGCCCTAGCAGAATTGGGAGATAAACGCAATACTTTCCTCGCAGATATTAATGAACAGCGCAATAATTTTGATTTAGTAACTCAAATTAAACTAGCGCGATACTTATCTCAATTCCCAGAATGGCAAAATGAATCTCAACAATTAGTAAACAAGCTGCAACAGAATATCTATGAAACTGGCCGCACAGCAGTTGTAAGTTTACCCAGCAGTTGGGGATGGATGAGTTCATCTACGACAACGCAAGCACAAGCTTTACGTTTATTTATTGCCAAGCAGAGTAAACCCGAAGTTATAGATAAGTTATTCCAAAGTCTTCTCGCACTGCGACGGGATGGCACATGGCAAACTAACTATAATAATGCCCAAGCATTAACAGCTTTGGTAGATTATAGTCAACTACAATCAACACCACCGAATTTTGTTGCTACTGTACAATTAGCTGGTAATAAGTTGGGAGAAAATAACTTTGATGGATACAAAAATCCTAGCTTACAGCTAAATGTGCCGATGAATAAATTACCTCGTGGTCGTAATGATTTAACACTACAAAAATCAGGTAATGGGACTTTGCACTATCTGGTTGCTTATAATTATCGCTTGCAAGGAAATCAACCAGGTAAATTTAACGGACTACGCATAACACGAAATATTAGTCAAGTAAATGAAGAGAAAATTTTACAAAAAACCGGGATTTACGCTTTCGATAAACCCTTGACTTTAGCTTCTGGACAGGTGTTTGATATTGGTTTAGAAATCATAGCCGATCATCCTGTAGATCATCTGGTGATAAAAGATCCACTACCAGCAGGTTTTGAGGCGGTGGATGCAAGTTTTCAAACCTCCACGGCTGCATTACAAGCAAAAGCCGATAGCTGGGAACTTGGGTTTAAGAATGTGTACCGCGATCGCATTATCGCCTATGCCGACCACCTGGAACCAGGAGTTTATAGTCTCCACTACTTAGTTCGTTCTGTAACTCCGGGGACATTTTCTTGGCCTGGTGCAGAAGTTCACCTGCAATATGCACCAGAAGAATTTGGGCGCACAGCTGAGTCTACATTGGTGGTTGAGGATAAGTCATGACAATTTAAGATGTAAGAAAGGGAATCTAGAAATGTTCAAAGCCTATGGGAGAAAAAGACAGTGACACATATTCTCAAAGTCAACGAATATGGCGCTCAAAATGCTGCTATCAGAGATTATTACGACACACGTCTGCTAATGGATTACTCGGTTTTTTGAAACGGAATTGAATTCGATTAAATACTTAGCTTAGGGACAGGGGAGTTTGCCAAAGGAGCAGATGTAATACCAAACTCATAGCAATACTAACCATTGTGAATTTGGAAACTTATACTGGATATGAAGCATCAGTGTAAGTAGTTCACTACAAAAAAAGAGATATGCGAATTCTAATTATGGAAAGCAGTATGTTGTTGCTCCTGACTGCGATAACAACTGGCTGTGTCGGTTCTCCCTCTGTTACCAAACAGACGCAAGCCTTACCAGCAATCACTGAACAGCCAACGAAAGAAGCTGCATTGACCTCAACACCTACACCGACTGGAAAAGCTACAGAAAACTTTACCCCTGAAGCCACTACTGCCACAAATCCGACGCGCTGTGAAACTAACCAATTGTCAGTCCGCCGAGTCTCCGAAGATGCTGGTGTTGGGAATGTTGCCCTCACTTATGCCTTCACCAATAATGCCTCATCCCCTTGCACCCTCTACGGTTATCCAGGATTGGCACTACTGGATGCAAAAGGCCAACCTTTGGAAGGGGTTAAAGTTATCCGTTCCAAGGACACTTACTTTTCAAGTAAGCAACCTCGACAACAAGTAACTCTAGCTCCTGGAAAACAAGCCTCATTTCAGTTAGCATACAACCACATTAGTTCGCCACAGCAAAACTGCCCAATCTCTAGTAAGATTGAAATCACACCTCCTAATGCTTATCAGCACTTGACCGTCACGCAAGAAATCAAGCCTTGTACAGGCAAAGTTAGAGTGACTTCGGTGCAAGCTTTTACCACTCAACCCTAGTAAATTTATGTAATTTACTAAAAAACCCAGAAATAGCATAAATTTAATTAGAGCCTCTGATAAGTCCAGTATTGTACTGTTCAAAAAGGTTAAGAATTTTATGCAAGGAATTGATGTTGCCGATCAAGACGGCAGAGTAGATTGGACGGCTGTAAAAAACTCTGGTAAAACCTTTGCGTTTGTCAAAGCTACAGAAGGAGTTAGCATTAAAGACTCTGCTTTTGCTCATCACTGGCAGACTATGAAAACTGTTGGTATTATTCGGGGTGCTTATCATTTCTTTCACCCTCATACATCTGACCCAGTTCAGCAAGCGAAGGAATTCTTAAAAACTTTGGGGCAATTAGAACCCGGAGACTTACCACCAGTTTTGGATGTAGAGGTAACTGATAAAGGAAATAGCCAAACTGTAATTAATGCAGCCAAACAGTGGTTAGCAGAGGTGGAAAAAGCCCTTTTACAACAAACAAAAAAACCAATTAAGCCAATTATTTATACCTTCCCCAGTTTTTGGCAAGAAATTGGCAATCCATCTGATTTTGGTAATTATCCGTTATGGATTGCCCACTATGGAACCCAAAACCCAAGTATTCCTAGCGCTTGGCAGGGGCAATACCTAATCCATCAATATGCAGGTGATATTTCTGGTGTAACTGGTGTTAGTGGTCGAGCCGATTTGAATCGATTTAATGGATTGCAGTTAGGCGATTCTGGGCTAAGAGTAAAACAATTACAACAGCAATTAAAAGATATTGGATTATACACTGATGCTATTGATGGGCATTTTTCTGATTCAGTGAAAAATGCAATTGTTAGTTTCCAAACATCTAAGAAATTGCAAGCTGATGGAATTGTCGGTATAAAAACTTGGGTAGCTTTACTGTGGATTTAGAACGGATAAGTCTACTCAATAAATAGACCCACACTCACCATCAAATAGGTTTAAATATAGGTGATGCTTTAGAGGCTGTTTGAAAAGTCCTCTTTTGAGTATCAAAAGTTATAGTTCCTCCTAAATCCTCTTGAAAAAGCAGGACTTTGATTCTGGTTCCACCCTTTTTAAGGGCGTTAGTGGGTATCTAAAAATACCTAAAGTTACAGCAAAACACTTTTAAAACAACCTCTTATGTTTTTATTTGATTAGCAAGCGCAGTTGTTTTAAATATTAGCTACTTATTGAAAGTCCCTTGCCTTGCTTCGAGGGCTTTTTAATAAGTAGTAAGGCGTAAATAAATTAAAGTTTGTAATAAAGACTTTAGTCCTAGTAAAACTTGCTATGAACGATAAATTACTCACTGTAAATCAGTATCTAAAAGCGTTTTTAATTATACTTAGACTGGATGTATCTCTATATATGACTAGTATCTTGAAATGCACAAAAGTGAGATTTTACTTGGAAAAAACCTTTAAGAATTCGTTTGAGTGAATTAAACTTAACCCGCCTGATAGCTATAGTCACTTCTACCCACTGTCGTTTTCTTTGACTTGCTTCTGGATAATCTTCACTCAGCATCTCGACTGGTAATAAATACATCTTGACCCGGTAAATTTTGCCTCCTTTGCGGTACTTATAACTTCCCAGTTCATTTACATCTACTTGCCCAATCACCCCTGCTTCTTCCCACGCCTCTTTGGCTGCTGATGCAGGCGGACTCATGCCATTAGGAATATCTCCTTTGGGAATCACCCAGTGTTGAAAGTTACGGGTCGTGATTAGCAAGATTTCAACTTTGCCATTGTTCACCCTATAAGGAATCACCCCAGACTGTTTAAACACTTTGCTGACTTTGCGACTCATGTAATTTGCATCCTGTACGGTCTAGCTTTTTTGTATAATGTTTATTTCAAAAAGTCTAACGCTGATACCGGATAAAATTTGGTTAAACTTAGGTTATAAGAAGGTTAAAGATATTTTATTTCTATAAGAGTTAATTTTTGAGCGTTTTTTATTAATCTCGTTATATATTTGTCTAGGTATAGCTTAGAAATACCAAAAAAGTAAGTGGGCAATAATAAATTAAACTATATTAAGCAATAAAAAATTATTTAAATTGACTTGTAGTAAGCAACTTTAGCCCTAACTAAGCTGTTGTGTTTTTAATTTGCACATTGAGACAGCAGAGGAGCAGAGGAGCAGAGGAGAGGGTTTACAGGTTTTAACCTAAAAGATTATGAGGCAACTTGTAGGCGCGACAGCTTATCAACCTTTGATTATTTACACCCACTTACTTAAACTTTGCCGCCTAGACAAGAGACTGAACCTCTCAGTTGCATTCCCGATTGGAGACTGGGAAGTAAATTATAAAGTTTTTAAAGGGTTGAACTGAAGTTCAGGCAGATGAAAAGTGTTTTGTCTTTACCACATTTTGCACTTATATGAGAATTGCAATATGTATGGTTTTAATATAAAGTCAACTTACTTAAAAAGTGTACTCCTGATGACTGATTGACAAATGCAGCACTCTTCAAAAAATCCTATTTTCTCCCAGATAGCCAGAAGATATGCCAGCAATTTAATTAACTTGACTTTTCCAAATTGTGGTGTATGTACAGCGAATATATTGTATTTAAATCTACTTTTTTATCATCATCTTCATCTTCATTAGTATTTTTAAACAGGACTGTAAACGCACCAGCCCCTAACCTATCTTGAGGAAACATCCGATAACAAGGCATTGTAGTTAAATGCGACTGATATTTAGATAAATTACTAATTTCCATCGCTTGAAAATGGGGAAAGCGTTCTAAAAACCACTCACAAACTTGCTCATTTTCTTCGGGTGAGTATGTGCAAGTCATATAAGCTAAATAGCCTTGTGGTGAAACAATTTTAGCAGAGTTAGCTATAATGCGCTTTTGCCGATTTGCACTTTTATTAATAGCAGTTGGGTGAAAGCATCCGGGTGCTTTTTCACCTTTAGCAAGCAAAGATTGTCCGGTACAAGGAGCATCTACAATTACTAGATTGCTACAAAGGGGAAACATTTCGGCAAATATACTTGAATCTCTATTAACTACTGCACTAGAGCTAATCTGGCAACGCTTCAAATTAGAAATTAGCATTCCTAGACGTTTACCAATTACTTCATTACTGATGAGTAATTCTGGTTGTAAAGCTTTCCAAGCGAAGATACTTTTACCTCCTGGTGCGGCACACATATCGAAAACTAAACGTATTGACTGAGGAATTGCTAACAAAGTGGTAGCTGCAAATACCGAAGAAAAATCTAAACAATAGAAATATCCTTGTTGATGCAAGGGATGCTGACCGGGTTTTTCTCCCAGAGATAAACGGTCTATAAATTGTGGTTGCCAATAGGTTGGTGTTTCTACTGCTAAAGGTAAAGTTTCAGGCTTTTCTTGACACCAAAGAATACTAGGCAAAAAAGGCTGTGGATTCATTAAAGCCTCAATAAACTTTTCTTGTTCATCTAAATTAACGAACAAACGCCGGGAGACTTTAAGTAATAAATTAGAAGGTTTTTCCATCTGGATATATCCAATACCAATTTTCAATCATCTGTAACCTGGCTTCCTTAATTCCGAATTCCGAATTAGTAAAATTAGGTTGTATCAAAATCTAAATCAAACTGTTACATGAGAACAATGTAATCAAGGCTTTTGGCTTCATACTCAAAATATAATGACCGCCATTCAGAACGCAATGGCCAAGCTACCCCACTGCACCGGAGAAGGTCATGTTGTTAGATAGTTTTCCGCAAAAGTTACGCAAAGAAGCACAATTATGGAGGGATGAAGGATTAATTAGTTCTTCGCTGTATGAGCAAATAGCAGAACGTTATCAATTTAAAAACCTGGAAGCTGCTGCACGCGATCGCAATAAAGCGATCGCAATTACTATAGGCAGCATCCTTTTATGCTTAGGCATAATTACCTTTGTATCAGGAAACTGGCAAGGAGGATCGCGAGAAGTCAAAATTATTCTGATGATGAGTTTGTTTTTTGCGATCGCTATTACTGGTTTTTACAATTGGAGACCACCTGAAGGAAAGAAGCCAGAACGAAGCAAACGCATACTGGGAGAGGGGTTGCTCATTTTAAGCGCCTTCATTTTCGGTGCAAATTTACTATTGATGGCCCAGATGTTCAATATCGTCGGTTCAACTTCCCAACTGTTTCTCGCTTGGGGGTTGGGTGTTGTGGTGATGGCCTTCAGTTTATCCATAAATTCTTTAGGAATTCTGTCAATTGTCCTCGTAGAAATCGGTTATTGGACTGGGCTAGAAGACTTATGGTACGCAACAGGAGAGTTAACTTGGTCGCGGTTAGTGGTACAACATCTGCCTTTATTGGCATGGCTAGTGTTTGTCCCTTTAGCCTACTTCTGCCGATCGCGTTGGATTTTTGCTCTAGCAGCCTTTGTTTTTGCTAGTTCCCTACAAGCTAACCTTAATCCTCTGCCACTGCTGAATTATGCTGATATAGCCCCTTGGGTGGCATCTTTTGCTTTTGCACTCCCACCTGCATTATTCTGGAGTTATGATGACCTGCTGTTTCCAACCATAAATTACAGATTGTTTCAATCTCTAGCCCGTAATTTAGCATTGGTAAGCTTCGGCGTTGTCTTTTATGTGCTGTCTTTTCGTTGGGTTTGGGAATCTCCAAATTATGGTTATAATCAACCAACGAACGTGACAAACTTATTCCAGTCTCTGCCGATCGTTGATTTGGGGATTCTCAGTGGCTTGGCGGTATTGCAATGGTTGTTTCTACTGCGTCAAAGAAATAATCCTCCGCGCCGCGAAGTGATTTTCACAACTGCTGTTATTGGTACTTTTCTTGCCTTTATTGCCATTGTACCTTTTTGGCATCAAACTATCAGCCGGATTGATGAACTTGGTGTTTTTATTTTCAATGTACTTCTAGCAACATTAGCCTGGGGACTAATTCAAGAAGGATTGAAATTAAGCAACAGAAGTTCCTTTTGGGGCGGTATGCTGTTAGTAACACTGCAAATTATCAGTCGCGTGCAAGAGTACGATACCGACTTACTTTTCAAGTCTCTAGTCTTTATCTTGTGCGGTTCCGCTTTAATTAGCGCTGGATTGTGGTTTGAACGCCGTTTACCTGGTGGCTCTAGCTCTGCTAGTAAGAAGTAGTACAGTTTTAAATTTTGGTAGCACCTTTGGTGCGATTCCAGCGCAACTTTAATTTTGGATTGAAGGAAAAATCTAAAATCTAAAAATCTCTGTGCGTCAAAGTTTTTAAAGTTTCTCTGCGTCAGTCCTAATCTCTTTACTTTTGACCTCTTCAAGACCTCTGCTTTTTAGGACTACGCTCATGACTAATAGTTCTTCTGAATCTAAGAATAAAACCTTGTCTCCCGAAGCCGAATTCTCCAATAAGGTAACTTTTCGGGATTACTTGATTGCTAGCGAACAAAAATCGAATAAGCCCTTACCTTTTTGGCGGTTACTAGCTCCCTTAGCGCTGCAAACAGGGTTAATTATGGCAGTACCAGCCCAAGCTGTTTATACAGATGTCACAGGTAAGACGGTGATTTTGCAAACCGTACCTATAGACCCGAACAATGTATTAGATGGTAACACCTTAGCGCTAGATTACAACATATCCCGTACCGCAAATTTGAGTAGATTACCTGGTTGGCAAACATTAGTCAGCAAAGGTAGGGGAAGCGGCAGAAGATTGCCGGATGGAACCAACATTTACGTGACTTTGCAAGAGCAACTATCCTCTGGTACGGGTGTTCCTAGAGCTTGGAGACCGTTACGAGTCAGTAGCGATCGCCCCAATGCTCTAAGAGCCAATCAGGTAGCCTTAAAAGGTGTTTATCAAGATGGTTCCGTTAACTACGGCTTGGAAACATATTACATCCCAGAAAACCAACGCCAGCAGATTACCAACGATTTGCGAACCCAACGCGCCCGCAGAGGACAAGTACCCCCCATTGTGGTAAAGGCGAAAGTCGATCCACAGGGTAAAGCAGTTCCAGTTAGCATGTGGGTGCGCGATCGCAACTATCGCTTTTAAGCTGTTAGGCGTGTAAACATGCAAGATTTTTCTCCAAAGTTCTGAGCGCCGACTTCCGGCACTCAGAATTTTCTGTTTTTTAATACTAGGAGACGAGTTAACAATTACAAAGCATCCAGAATTTGATAACCTGCAACTTGGGTTATTGCGCGAACGGTAAGATGAAAATGCAAAACCGATGCAGAAATACGTCCTGAGAGTTTTGCGATCGCCCATAGCGCTCTTGTAAAATCATTTTCAATTGTTGAGAATTCGCAAGAGAAAAAAGTTTATGGCAGATAAGTCCGGTCAAGACCCCTCGGAAATCACAGTGGCAACGGTTGATGAAGAACGAAAAGGCACAACTTTCAGTGGTACGGTCATCCTTGGTATAGATCCTGAGGGTGGGGCAGTCGTTTTCTTTAGAGACTTTTTAATTGAAGATTATAAAGGCGAACTTACCGCAAATCTTGCAACAGATGGCGATATAACGAAAAGCATTGATTTAGGCGAACTCGATCATAAAAGCCCCAATTTTAAGCTGCCAATTCCTCTGGGAACGGATACATTACCCTACAATACAGTCGTGTTGAGCGACAAAAAAAGCAAGAAAAAAATCCTGACGATCAATCTATAAAATTTGTAACTTAGCTCGTAGTTCAGCCAAATTCGATTGCCATCCTGTATAGATCTCAAATGGGTTCTATATACATTTTTCTGGGAACCAGGAATCCTGCCCTTGGAGGGAATGTCAGACCAATAGAGCTACGGAGTTTGAGTTTTAGAGGCTATTCCCGATGAATTGGGAAGCCCCGCCGGAAGACGGCGGGGTAGTTCACTAGGTATACAGACGAATGGCATTAAGAAAAGCGTAAATCCTGAATATGGGTGACTTTTGGGTATAAGGGTGTAGGGGTTGCACAATCAAGAATTAAAAACTAAATAATACTTACAAATCAACTACTTCCTCTACATCCCCATAGCCAGAAGAAGCAAGGGTTTTACCTTTTATTCGTGACATTCGTTTTTTCTCTTTTTTAATTAGCGATCGCACCACAAGTTTACCAGTGTTTAGAAACACACTGTCCTTCAGCACTGATTACTACTAAGGCACAATCAGCACTGGGCAAGGGGAAAGGTTAATCACGCGAGTTGTCACACTATCATCCGCTCCCTCTTCAGTCAAGCCTAGCCCCCGGAAGCCCATGATAATTAAATCGGCCCCGATTTCATCAGCGACATCGCAGATAGTAAAAGCTGGTTTACCTTGCCTTTCTAAGATTTCGGATTTAATTCCTTGCCCAGAAAATAAAGATTGGGCATTTTCTAGCAGTTTAGCAACTACCTCTGGCGACACCATCGGATCTGCACTAGGCGCATCTTTTGGTGATTCTTCTACCACAGACAGCAGCACCAAGCGACTGCTGTACTTTTTGACTACGTTGGTAACAACATCAGCAGCTTCCCGCGTTTCCCGGCTTTGATCGATCGGAAATAGCACTGTCTTAAATATCTCTGTCACTTGGGTACCCCTGACTCCGGTAAAATCTTGATGGTTCTACTTTCAAAACAATAACAAAAAGGCAATCAGGAGAGTTTGGTGTGTCCAAAAAAAGTTTAGCAAGTTTATCTTCGGCTGATATATCTGGGAAACGTGCCTTAGTGCGGGTTGACTTTAATGTGCCTGTAGACGATCAAGGCAAAATTACCGACGATACTCGCATTCGCGCCGCTCTACCCACTATCCAAGATTTGACGCAGAAAGGTGCTAAAGTCATTCTCGCAAGTCATTTTGGCCGTCCCAAGGGTGTGGATGACAAATTACGCCTAACTCCCGTTGCCAAGCGTCTGTCTGAGTTACTGGGGCAAGAAGTGATTAAAACTGATGACTCCATTGGCGATGAAGTTGCAGCTAAAGTTGGCGCGTTGCAAAATGGCCAAGTGCTATTACTAGAAAACGTCCGTTTTTACCCAGAAGAAGAAAAAAACGACCCAGAATTTGCCAAAAAATTGGCAGCTAATGCTGATTTTTATGTAAATGATGCTTTTGGTACCGCACACCGCGCCCACGCTTCTACTGAAGGCGTGACTAAATTTCTCAGCCCTTCCGTAGCTGGATATTTGGTTGAGAAGGAATTGCAATATCTGCAAAATGCCATTGAAAAACCCCAACGTCCTTTGGCGGCAATTATTGGTGGTTCCAAGGTTTCCAGCAAAATTGGTGTGATTGAAACGCTACTGGAGAAATGCGACAAGCTAATCATTGGCGGTGGGATGATTTTCACCTTCTACAAAGCCCGTGGTTTAAATGTTGGTAAGTCTTTGGTAGAAGAAGACAAGCTAGAACTAGCAAAGTCTTTGGAAGCTAAGGCTAAAGAACGGGGCGTTGCTTTATTGCTGCCCACAGATGTGGTATTGGCAGATAACTTTGCCCCTGATGCCAATTCTCAAACCGTTAGTATTGAGAGTATCCCCGATGGTTGGATGGGTTTGGATATTGGGCCAGATTCGGTGAAATTTTTCCAAGAAGCCCTAGCAGATACCAAAACGGTAATTTGGAACGGGCCAATGGGTGTGTTTGAGTTTGATAAGTTTGCCGCAGGTACGGAAGCGATCGCTCATACCCTCGCCGAAATTGGTAAAACTGGCACAACCACCATCATTGGCGGTGGTGACTCAGTAGCGGCTGTGGAAAAGGTTGGTTTAGCAGACCAAATGAGCCATATTTCCACCGGTGGCGGCGCTAGTTTGGAGTTACTTGAAGGCAAAGTGTTGCCCGGAATTGCGGCTTTAGATGATGCGTAATTAGGGATTGGGGACTGGGGACTGAACCCGGATTTCTCACCACATCTCGATTAAGCCTGCGCTTGAGCAGGGGAGCAGGGGAGAGTTCAAATACCAAGTTCTTTCCCCTCTGCCCCTCTGCCCATCTTTCCCCTCAAGCTTGTGAGAAATGCGGGTGAAGAAGGGAATAGGGTACAGATTATTCCCTATCATCTGTCACCTTTCCCCAATACCTACGACCCAAGCCTCTACATAAGAAAATAATATATATGGAAACTAAATGGCTGGAATGGGCACAAAAGTTGCAAGCGATCGCTCAAAATGGTCTAACCTATTCTGAAGGGCTTTTTGATATAGAACGTTACAAACAATTACGAGCGATCGCCACAGAAATCATGGCGACTTACTCGAATGTAGAACACAGTTATGTCCTCGATTTATTTAGCCGTGAAATCGGGTATGCAACTCCCAAGGTTGACGTGCGAGCAGCGATTTTTCGGGATAATACTATATTGTTAGTTAAAGAAAGAGCCGATGGCTGTTGGACTTTACCTGGTGGATGGGCTGATATTGGCGAGTCACCCAGTGAAGTAGTTGTGAAAGAAGTATATGAAGAATCTGGATATCAAGCACGCGCTATCAAATTACTAGCAGTCTATGACAGAGATAGACAGGGACATCCCCCGTTTCCGTTTTATGTCTATAAGCTGTTTTTTCACTGCGAAATTATCGGTGGTTCTCCATCATCTAGTATTGAAACTGAAGATGTAGGTTTTTTTGCTGAAGATACTTTACCAGAACTTTCTATCGGACGGGTGACACCAAGACAAATCACCCGACTTTTCCACCATTACCGCAATCCAGATTTACCAACAGATTTTGATTGAAAGTAGCCTTCACCTTAACTATAAAAAGTTAGGTTTACCCTTCCCTCAACGCCCAATTTCAACATCTTCGAGAATGCCGAGTGCGTCGGGGACGAGGACGGCTGCTGAATAGTAAGCGGTAACAAGGTAAGAGATGATCGCCTTTTCGCTGATACCCATGAATCGGACAGACAAGCTGGGTTGATATTCGTCAGGGATACCAGTTTGATGTAAGCCGATAACGCCCTGGTCTTCCGCGCCAGTGCGGAGTACAAGGATGGAGCTAGTCTGGGTATTGCTGATGGGGATTTTATTACAGGGAAGAATGGGTACGCCCCGCCAAGCGGACACCAAACTGCCGTCCAAATCAATGTTTTCTGAATAGATGCCGAGGCGATTGCACTCCCGACCGAAAGCCGCAATAGTCCGGGGGTGAGCCAAGAAGAATTTCGACTTCCTCCGCCGAGTCAGCAGTTCATCCAGGTCGTCGGGAGTGGGTGGCCCGGTACGGGTGTAGATGCGTTGTTTGAGGTCGGCGTTGTGTAACAAACCGAATTGACGGTTGTTGATTAATTCATGTTCTTGCCGTTCCCGCAATGCCTCAATAGTCAGCCGCAGTTGTTGTTCGGTCTGGTTCATCGGTTGATTATACAGATCCGCCACTCGAGTACTTACTCGCAAGACAGTTTGGGCGACGCTCAACTCATATTCGCGGGGTGAGAGTTCGTAATCTACGAAGGTTCCCGGCAACTCAGTTTCTCCGAGATGCCCCGATGTCACCTCAATGGAGGCTTCTCCATACTTGTTCTGTGGTGCTTGTGGGCGGGTTCGGAAGCCATCGACATGAGCCTGTAGCGCCTCGGACTGGTTGAGCAGATCCCGAAATGCCTGTTGTGGTAGCGCTAATACTGTGGTTCGAGTCAAAGCCTGGATTGTAAACTGCCAACTGCTCTGGGACTCTAGCAACACCTGAACACCAAAATAATCGCCATCGGCTAACACACCCAACACGGGCTGCTCACCATACTTGCCAACACCAATCTTGTTCACCTTGCCATGTGCGATCAGAAAAAGCTGATTTGCTGCCTGACCTGACTGCACTATGATGTCACCAGGAGCAAATTCCTGCTGAACAAACCGACCCGCCAACGCATTCAACACTTCAACGTCGTCAAATCCTCGCAGCAACGGCAACTCACCAAGTTCCTGGGGAATCACCTGCACCTCGGCTCCGGTGTTAGAGAAACTCAACCGCCCATCACCCACGGTATAGGTCAATCGACGGTTTACCCGATAAGTGCCACCCTTGGTCTGCACCCACGGCAACATCTTTAACAACCACCGCGAGGTAATACCTTGCATCTGCGGTGCAGATTTAGTTGTCGTAGATAAATTACGGGCAGCAGCCGTACTCAAACTCAGCCGGGAATGCTCATTTTCAAAATCTATATTCGATTCAATAGAATCCGTCATCACCTCATCCTCTAGTTAATAACAAAAGTGCCCGACCCAATAGGTGAGAGGTTAAGGTTATAAAACTTTTGTCAAAAAATAATGTTACTGAAAATATTCCCAAATTTGTAGGAAGGAGCGAATCTCCTCAGAGAAACTGAAAAGTCAGTACAAAACTGATTTTAATCCCCGTTTTTCAGCGTAATTTCTTATTGAAAAAGGTTATTTGGCCTTAACCTCTGATGAATGTTTAGAGGCCGATTTGTACGTCTTCTAAGATACCGAGTGCATCAGGGACGAGGACGGCTGCTGAATAGTAAGCTGTAACGAGGTAAGAGATGATCGCCTTTTCGCTGATGCCCATGAATCGGACAGACAGACTGGGTTGGTATTCGTCAGGGATACCAGTTTGATGTAAGCCAATCACCCCTTGCTTTTCTACACCAGTGCGGAGCAACAGGATGGAACTAGTGCGGGCATTGCTAATGGGGATCTTGTTGCAGGGAAAGATGGGTACGCCCCGCCAAGCAGGTACTCGGTTGCCACCCAGGTCGATGTTTTGTGGATAGAGACCGAGGCGGTTGGCCTCCCGACCGAAGGCAGCGATCGTGCGAGGGTGAGCCAGGAAGAATGCCGGCTCTTTCCACACCGTGGCCAGCAGTTCGTCAAGGTCGTCGGGGGTAGGTGGGCCATTGCGGGTGTAGATGCGTTGTTTGAGGTCGGCGTTGTGTAACAAGCCGAATTGACGGTTGTTGATCAATTCATGTTCTTGACGTTCCCGCAATGCCTCAATGGTCAGCCGTAATTGTTGTTCCGTCTGATTCATCGGTTCGTTGTACAGATCCGCAACCCGAGTACTCACTCGTAATACGGTTTGGGCAACACTCAATTCATATTCACGGGGTGAAAGTTCGTAATCTACAAAGGTTCCGGGCAATTCAGTTTCCCCAAGATGTCCTGAACTCACCTCAATGGAAGCTTCACCGTACTCGTTCTGTTGTCCTTCTGGGCGAGTTCTGAAGCCATCGACGTGAGCTTGTAGCGCCTCAGACTGGTTGAGAAGTTCCCGAAATGCCTGTTGTGGTAGGACTAATACCGTGGTTCGGGTAACTGCTTTGGCTGTGAATTCCCAATTACTCTGCGACTCTAGCAATACCTGACCACCAAAATAGTCACCGTCAGCTAACACACCCAGCACGGTCTGTTCGTCATACTTGCCAACACCAATCTTGTCTACCTTGCCATGAGCGATCAGAAAAAGCTGATTGGCTGGTTGGCCTAACTCCACGATCGTGTCACCGGGGGCAAACTCTTGCTGAACAAACCGACCCGCCAACGCATTCAACACTTCAACGTTGTCAAACCCTCGCAGCAATGGCAGCTCACCAAGTTCCTGGGGTATTACCTGTACATCGGCTCCAGTGTTGGAGAAACTCAACCGCCCATCACCTACGGTATAGGTTAGCCGACGGTTTACCCGATAAGTACCACCCTTGGTTTGTACCCAAGGTAACAGTTTCAACAACCACCGTGAGGTAATGCCCTGCATCTGCGGTGCAGATTTGGTGGTCGTCGCCAAGTTACGCGCAGCAGATGTACTTAAACTCAGCCGGGGATGCTCATTCTCAACATCCAAATTTGACTCAATAGATTCTGTCATAATCTAACCCTCTATTCTATAAGTTACTAAAAAAACCGATCTGACTCGATCAAATACCGATCTTGGACTCACACCGCCAAACTCTATTCACTGACAAAAGAACCCGACCCGACTTGACCGAGGACTGAACTTAAACCCCCTGTACCGAATGGCACTAAGTTAAGCTGAAGAGTATGCAGCGTAAAGATTGCAGAGGGGCAGGGGGGCAAAGGTGCAGAGGAGAATTTCTAAGTATCCGAACGCAATACCTAAAACTTCTTCTTTCTCCCCTGCTCCTCTGCACCCAAGAGCCTCAACGATTTTCCCTTTTCTTAGTACCATTCCCCCCTGTACCAATCAACGATCTGATCCGCGCAGCCGAAGTGCCCAGACCTGTGGGGCCATTGAGTAGCCGCCCTTCTGGCGAACTATTACGCAATTCAAATTCCTTATAGCGGTCTACCGTCACATGCCACTTGAGGACACCGCACATCCACTGCTGTAGTTTCTCGACGTATCCGTACAGTTTCTCGCGGGTACTTGCGTCCAAGTCGAAATCGTCGAACAGGGCTGGCAGTTCGGTGGCAACGATGTGTTCAAACTGGCGGGCGCGAGAGGTCATTAGGTTGTTGACGACCTCGACAGCCTGCGGCAGATCGCAGTTGAGGAATTGCTGAACGACCAGCACGCCGTTATTGAGTTCGCCCTCGAATTCTATTTCTTTCTGGTAAGAGAAGATGTCGTTGGTCAAACAGGCAAAGTCTGCGGCCGAATTATCTAGTTGGCGCATTGATCGCGTCCGGTAGATTTCCTGCGGGATCTCGTCGCCCTGAGCTAGTCGAGATAAGCTCATCGTCAGATCCGAGCCAAAGGTCTTACGGCGCATCTCAACATAATCAATCGGGTCTGGAATCCGGTTTTGGATTTGGTTGGCGAGTTCCCATAACCAGCTTTCGGTCATATCCGCGATCGCACGGCGGAACTGACCCCGCGCGTTTTGGGACATGGGGCCAGCTGTGCGAGACCACAGATCGGCCAAGCCACGTTCTACTGGGTTGGTCGGTAAGGGGATGGGGCTGGAATCAAGAGGCATAAACGCCAACAGTCGAGCGTTAAATAGTTTCGCACCCGCCATATTGCGGCTGTGTCCGTAGAGTGCTGGAAAGTAATCGTCAGCATAAGTTCCCCAGACAAGCCAGCCCGCTGTCAGATTCAACTCAGCACTGGATGCATTGGGATGGATCAACGCACCGCATAAGGCTACGTCGGCAACATCGAACTTGTGGTCATCCCAGATGACGGCTTCAGGAATGCCAGGTAGTGAGTCCAGCATCCCCATCTGGCGGGCCCATTCTTTGGAATGCTGGCGCGCGGCATCCAAATGGGAATTCAAACTTGTAGCGAACGGCATGTAAAACTTCGGCAGCGTTACCGGCCCCACAGCTTGGTATGGAACATGAGTGAAGTTCTTGAATCTTCCCAAACCCAAGGTGCTGTATAACGATCTAATCCGTACAGCCGATGTGCCCAGCCCAGTGGGCCCACCAAGAAGTGGGGTGGATGCCGAAGAATTGTCCCCTCCCTTGTTCATGTAGCGGCTCGATCGCATGTGCCACTCATGACCGCCTGACTGCCAATCCTGTAGTCCTTTGATGTATAACAGAACGTTTACACGAGCCACCGGGTCTAGTCCGTATTCTTCAAAGAGGGACGGCAGTTCTGTAATGGCGGTGTTGTCAAACTGCTGTAACCGCGAGGTCAGAAGTTCATTGGTGAGGTTGGCTGCCTCCTGCGTACTCACTTTTAGGAAGCGCTCAAAGACCAACACGCAGTTGGCATTTTCGCCTTCATCTTCGACTTCTCTCTGGTAGGAGAACAGGTCGTTACGAAGATGCACTCCATCAGCAAATGTGTCTTTCAGTACACGCATCGGTCGAGTTGTGGCGATTTCGGCTGAAATCTCCACAAACACAGCGTGTTCGACGAGATCGGCTGACCACGGAGCGCCACCAACCTTGCGGCGCATCTCGATGTATTCGATTGGGTTAGCGATCCGATCTTGGCTGATATTGGAGAGTTCCCACAAAGACTCTTCTAGGAGGTTCTTGGTACTCTCGGAAAACCTGCGCCGCCAGTCCGCAGACTTGGTGAATGCGGTACGAGACCATAGGTCGCCTAGACCACGTTCTACCGGGTTGGTGGGAACTGGGGGGGTATCGGTGGGGTACACTGGCATGAATGCTGGTAGTCGGTTAAGATACTCCTTCGCACCAGCCATATCTTGGGTGCGCTTATAGATTTCCAGGAAGTGATCGTCAAAGAAAAACACCCAAACATACCAATCGGTCACTAGGTCAAGCTCCGCCCCTGGTGCATCTGGATGAGTATAGGAACAAAGCAAGGCGTAGTCGTGGGCATCGAATGTCCGCTCGTCCCAAATAGGGGAGCTTTCCGCTTCCTCTTGTGAGCCAAGTATCCCCATTTGGTAGGCCCACGCTTTGGAATGCACTCGTGCCTCTTCTAGATTTGGGTTGAGCCGCGCGGGCCAAGGCATGTAAAATTCTGGCAGTTCAAAGGGTTGCATGATCTGCGCGTAACCTCCTCTGGGGTCTTTTTGCTGTCTTTATTTTGTGGCCGATCTAAGCACCGTTGCAGTTTACAAGTATTCTCGCCAAACGGGCTAAGTCCCCACATTTTGTTTCCTCGTAGTGGCTTGTATCCAGGCGATAAGACAAGATGTTGTTAATCCAAATAACAAGCGATTTACGTTTTTTTGAAGTTGTCTATAACGAAAGATAAGGCATTTGAAAAAGCTGTTTAAGTCATTACTTATTTCCGATGCTGGTAAATGAATTTTTAGTGATTTATGATGCCTCCATAACTTTTCATAGTTTTAAAAAAAAATCAATCCGTAGACTAAAGCAATTAAATGATAGTTAAATCAAAAACTTAATAATTAGAAGACAGTTAAGACACTTAAGCAGATAGTTAAATCAAAAACTTAATAATAAAAGACAGTTAAGACACTTAAGCAGATAGCCAAAAGATTTAAGACAGTTATTAAACAATAATTACTAATTGTAAATTTTTTGTAACTAATATTGATTAACAAAGAATTTATTGTCGTTAAGGGGTAGAACAACGATTAATTAAAAATTATGCCATTTGGCGTGAAATGCCTATCTTAAATAGCTTTTCACTTATACAGCATTTTGCATCTAAATGAAGTACATCCTTACCCCCCTTGTAAAGGGGGAAATTCCCAATCTAGTTCCCCCGCATTTCTCACAAGCTTCAGGGTAAGGATGAGCAGAGAGGAAAGAACTTGGTATTTGAACTCTCCCCTGCTCCCCTGCTCAAGCGCAGGCTTAATCGAGATGTGGTGAGAAATCCAGGTTCCCTCCCCAATCCATCGGGGAGGGTTAGGGAGGGGGATTTTTGTACTTCATTAACTTGCAATCTGCTGTATTTTTAATTTTTAATTACTTTGAGGTGTCACCTCAGCACTAGGTGTCGGTGTAGGTTCAGGTATGGGGGTTTCTGTGGGAGTTGGCGTAGAAGTTGGTGTTGGTATTTCTGTGGGAGTAGGTGTGGGAGTAGGTGTTGGCGTAGGCGTGGGATTTTCCGCCGTGATGGTGAGTCGATAGTCTTCTGGTTTCGATGCTGTGGAAACCACGACAAACTCGTAAAAACCTTTTTCTGGTAATTTTTTTGATAAACTGCGCTGGGGAGAATCTTCTAAAAATTGGATTTTGCCAGATGGTGAATATATTGATAACAAAACTTGGGAATTTGCCTGTAGTTTCAATTCCAAAGATTGATCTTTCGCCAGTCCGGCAATGAATACTTTACCATCACCAGGTTGAAGAATACCGTTGACTGTTTTGCCAGTTGCACCCGGATCAAAAACAAGCTTCTGGAAAGCGTTACCGTTGAGGATCGCACTAAGTTTATCGCTTACAAAACCGTACCAAACTTGTCCAATGGGCTGATCTCGAAAATCTTTACCACGCTGTTCAGGAAATACACTTAAAAAAGCTGCGTCTCCCAAATCATACAAAGAACGACTACCAACATTGATTTTGTTGACTTCTACTTTCCAGCGATCGCGTTCCGCAGTTGTATAAGTTCCCAGTTGTCGGCGGGTGTTGGAACTCAGTGGCGCGAGTTTTTCTAGCAATTCTGAGGCTGTTTTATCCCATTCTGCCCGTAAACCTTCATCTTCAGGGCCATCGCTGAGAGTGCGTCCCCGTAAACTGGGGTTTCTGTCCCAAAAAACTTGATTCACTAAGTTCACGTAGAAGTTAGAGTTAATCCCCAACTGTTGACGGCGATCGCTTAATCTTTCTTTGCGCTGTCGTTCTGCTGGTGAATATTGCGCTAAAGGATCGGTTGGTTGGTTACTGGTTGGAATTGGGCTGGCTGTAGGAGTAGGTGGGACTTCTACAAGATTATTGCGGCGGCTATTCAGTCCCCACCAAATTAATCCAACACTACCAACTACCACCGCCGCCACTAGGAAGGTTTTTGTTGGTGTCCACCAGCTTGTGGACTGAGGAGATGGGGGAGATGAGGAAAATGATGGGGATGGGGGAGAAGGTGGAGAGATGGCGATAGTCGCGGATGTGGGTTGTGGTGGGGTGGGATATTGAGTTGGGGGAAAGTTAGCTGGGGGCGGGTTGAGGGCTTCGAGTACTTGACGGACTGATTGATAGCGATCGCTTGGTCTAGCAGATAGCATTTTATCTAATACCTGTGCCAATATCGCACTCACATTTACTTCTCGTCGCCACTGCCAGGTAAGATTATAGGTATCAATTAATTCTTGTGGTTGTTTCCCTGTCAGTAAAACCAACATTGTTGCGGCCAAGGCGTACAAGTCGCTGTGGGGAGATACTAACCCAGTTTGCATCTGTTCTGGGGGAGCAAATCCAATCTTACCTAATAGGGTTGGTGATGGGGGAGGTGCAACTACGCCGGGTTGGTAATATTGGGAAGCAACGGCTGCTACTACTTGTTTGACACCGCCAAAATCAATTAACACTGGCAGTTTGTCAACAGTGCGAAGCATTAAGTTATCTGGAGAAATATCTCGATGAATTACTCCTAGTGAATGGATATATTCCAGTACTGGCAAAATTTGCTGTAACAATTGGCGGACTTCCGCCTCTGTAAAGCGCAAGCCCTGCTGCAATCGCGCATTTAACAAAGAATTATAAGTTTCCCCTTCTACATAATCTTGCACCAAAAACAGATATTCTTTGCCCCCTAAATTCAACCGAAGCAGTTCCCGAAAGCGCGGGATTTGGGGATGTTGCAGTTTATAGAGAACACTTGCTTCTCTCTCAAACAGTTCTTCTGCTTTTTGGACAACGTAAGCGGTTTGAACTTGGGGAGAAAATTCTTTTAAAACACAAAGTTCGCGGAAACGGTTGACATCTTCAGCTAAATAAGTGCGTCCAAAACCACCTTGGCCAATTTGACGCACAATTACATAGCGATCGCCTAAAGTTATTCCCGGCTGGATACTATAACTCATGGGCTTATCCAACAAATTTTCACCACACTGGAGACAAAAGCGGCTACCTGGGGAATTTTCATGTCCTTTAGAACAATATATTTTAGTCATTTGTCATTTGTTATTTGTCATTTGTCATTCTTCCCTAGTCCCTAATCGCCAGTCCCCAGTCCCCAATCCCCTTAATTGCCAGATTGTACTTTACTGACTCGATCGGCTGCGATCGCATACCAAATTTGACCGAAAGTCTTTTGATTCAGTTTCCCACGCTCCTGACCAGGAAACAACCGATCAAATTTTTCATTTGTGTCTTTGGTTAGTTGATCGATTGTATAGTTCCCAAACTGTCCCGATCGCGCAAGTCGTCTCCATGTATCGTAATCTTTTTGACTATATTTACCCAATTTACGACGAGCTTCTGTACTGAGGTCAGCCTGTTCTATTTTATTCAATAAATCGTCAGCGATACCAGACCAGTCATCTCGTAAACCAGTATCTTCCGGTTTCGATGTCAGGCTACGTCCTTTTAATTCCGGTTTTTTTGTATAAAATAAATCATCTACGAAGGGAATAAAAAATCCTTCAGTAATTTCTAGTTTTTGGCGACGATTGATAATTTCCTGGAGATTGCTATTTTTCCCTTTGTCGCTGACTGGTTTACCACTTGGATTTGGAAATTGGGGAATTTGCGGTAATGAAATTGATGGGAGGGTGATTGAAGTTACGCTCCGAATGACTGCATTTACAACCGCTAAAGTACCTGCGCCTGTTAAGACAACTAAAGCTGTTCCCCCTAAACTGATCGCAAAAGGGCGAATCCAAACAGGCCAAGATTTCGGTTTAGAGATTGCTTGCGTTTTGTTCTGGAATTTACTCATAACAGCACTAGCGCGTTGTCTTCCCGGAGCAACTACCATCGTCTTAATCTTGGTGGTAATATAATTTCCAGGTGATTTAGTCGCAGTTGCCGATGGTAAATCTTTGAGGATTTGTTCGGCTCGTTGATAGCGATCGCTCGGTTTATAAGCCAGCATCTTTTTTAACACCCCTTCCAATTGGGGACTAACTCGGATTTGTTTTCCCCATCCCCAAATTCCCTGATAGCTGTCGTATAATTTTTGCGGTTCTTGACCTGTCAGCAATACTAATGTTGTTACCGCTAAAGAGTATAAATCACTACTAAAAAAGGCTTTTCCCTGCCGTAGCTGTTCTTCTGGTGCGTAGCCTTTTTTACCTAATAATGTGTTATTTCCAACCAACTTAGTTTGCCAAAAACCTTGAGAAGCAGGTAATTGTTTGACACCACCAAAATCAATCAGCACTGGTAGATTATCAGAACGCCGCCAAATCAAATTGTCGGGAGAGATATCACGGTGAACTACATCTTGTGAGTGGATGTAGGCTAATACAGGTAAAATTTGTTGCAGTAGGGTGATTACTTCTTCTTCACTAAAAGTCTTTCCTTGACTCTCGCGTTGTTCTAGTAGTTGGTAATAATTATCACCATCCACATAATCTTGTACTAGAAAGAAAAAATCTTTAGTACCTATTTTCACTTGTAGCGAGGCGTGAAAACGCGGAATCTGTGGATGCTGGAGTTTTTTCAGAACATTTGCTTCTCGCTCAAATAGCTCTTTAGCTTTTTGTAAATCTTGATGTTCTTGGACTTGGGGTGCAAATTCCTTCAGCACACAGGTTTGATGAGATTTACTTATATCCTCCGCCAAATAAGTGCGTCCAAAGCCACCCTGCCCTAGATGACGGATAATTTGATAGCGATTATCCACCACCTGCCCCACAGCAAGAGGTAATGGCTCACCACAAAGGGTACAAAAGCGGTTACTACCATTATTTGTGTGTTGTTTACTGCAATAGAGCTGCATGGTGCTGAAGGATAAATTAAGGTTTTATTGAATAATTACAACGCGCATACCCTCATTTTCGGATATCCTACGAATTACGTTAGCGAGTATTAGAGCGTCATTCCGAATTACGAATTACGAATTATTTTAACGGTGTTGGTTCTATTTCAGGATAAACAACAAGCGTCATGAATCGCAAACCACGACAGCAGCAAGTCATTAAAGCATTTGAAGATTTTTTGTCTACCCCCCTAGAAACGATACTGAAACGGCATCTCAACACTCAAACTTCGGCAGCTTTAACTTTATTTCATGATGTGGCGGCTAATGTACCTGCCTACAAAGCTTTTTTAGCAGAAAGGGAAATTAATCCCGCGACTATTCAAACCTTGGAAGAGTTTCAAAAACTCCCAGCGATCGCTAAACAAAATTATATACTGCGTTACCCTTTAGCTGACTTGTGCCGCAACGGGCAATTAGAAGCGTGCGACATGATAGCTGCTTCATCAGGTTCTAGTGGTAAACCGACATTTTGGCCTCGTTTTTTCACAGATGAACTCCAAATAGCCACACGCTTTGAACAGATTTTTCACGATAGTTTTTATTCAGATACCAGACGTACCCTAGCAGTTATTTGTTTCACTTTGGGTACTTGGGTAGGTGGAATATTTACTACTAATTGCTGTCGTTATCTTGCTAGCAAAGGTTATCTCATCACTGTAATTACTCCTGGTAATAACAAAGAAGAAATTTTGCGAGTTGTCCAAGAATTAGGTTCAGCATTTGAGCAAGTTGTATTATTGGGATACCCACCATTTTTAAAAGATGTGATTGATACTGGTATCGCTCGTGGTGTGGAGTGGCAGCAATATCAGATTAAATTAGTTATGGCAGGAGAAGTATTTAGTGAAGAATGGCGGAGTTTAGTTGGTGAAAGAGTTGGTTCACAAAATCCTTGCTCTGATTTTGCATCACTTTACGGCACTGCGGATGCGGGAGTTTTGGGGAATGAAACACCGTTAAGTATCTGCATTCGCCGTTTTTTGGCGCAAAATCCCAATGCAGCTAGAGCTTTGTTTGGAGAATCACGTTTACCCACGCTAGTACAATACGATCCCTTCACTCGCTTTTTTGAAGTTCACAATGACGGATTGCTATTTTCTGGAGATAACGGTATTCCCTTAGTGCGTTATGACATATTGGATACTGGCGGAATAATTAGTTATGATACCATGCTGCAATTTTTAGCAGAATGGGGATTTAACCCGCTCGAAAATCTGCGTTCTGACACTCAACAATCACCTAGAGGTATTCATCAGCTACCTTTCGTTTATGTATTCGGCCGTTCTAACTTTACAGTTTCCTACTTTGGCGCAAATATCTATCCAGAAAATGTGACGGTGGGATTAGAGCAACCAGTAATTAAAGAATGGGTAACGGGTAAATTTGTGTTGCAGGTGAAGGAAGATGCAGACAAGAACCGATTTTTATCTGTAGTTGTGGAGTTAGCGCCAGGAGTAGAGGGGAGTGAAGATAAAAGAGAAGCGATCGCATTTTCTATTCTTTCACAACTGCTACGCCTAAATAGCGAGTTTGCTAATTATGTTCCCGTAGAATACCAAACACTACAAGTTATATTAGCCCCAATGGGTGATTCCGAATATTTTCCCATTGGAGTGAAACATCGTTATACCCGTCAATAGGGAATGGGACAATAGTTTTCAGTTAAATGCAATTCATCGCTGCAATCAAAAAAGCGATCGCATTTCCGTCCTCTTTCCAATATCTGTTTTACCTGGCGCGATCGAATAGACTAATAACTTTCCTAACTCAGCCCTCTTCAAAGGTACTCACGCAAGAAATCAAAAGGATCGTCTTCCCAACAAGGCTCAGGTATCAGCCAAAACAAACTACCGCTAATGTCGGCTTCAATCTCATCACCGTCGTCTCGATCAAATAGTTCTATCAAAGCTGTCCAATCACGTTCTCTCAAAAACGTTAACGATGGGGCATATACCTGGAAATTATTTGAGTATTTCACACGTAAAGTTGTGCTTGACAGCCGTAAAAATTTAGTATAAAAACTTGTAAATAATCAGATTTTAGATTTGAAAACCGCAGTTAAATAGTTAGTTTAATACTATTAGATATAGGCTACTATTATCAGTGTCTC
>NZ_JBALDK010000265.1:0-60797 GCF_036917455.1 Nostoc sp.
TTGTCTATTCTCTCCACAGTGCCACTTGCTGTTTTAGTTCTCTTATATCTAAATAATCGCTAGCAAAAGCTTTTCGTAAAAGTGGATGAGGAATAAATCGATCGTACTTTTGAATTTCTGGTGCTTCTGAAGTACTGAGTAAATCTTCTGGGGTAATTCTTTGTTCACACAATGAAGCAATTGCATGATAAAGAGATTTAGATTTACCTATACCTAATTTAATTGTGAAATAATAGGGATTTAATCCGCCAATACTGATAATTTCTAACGATTCTCGACAGTAGGAGTTGAGTAATCTTTCTAAAGTGCGATAAGCAACCGTACCCATCCAGGGAAAAATATAACATTTACCTTTTTCAAACTCTAAGATATTTTGTTTATCTAATCCAACTTTTTGCACTAATTGGCGAACTTGACGTAAACGTTGCAAAGCATTTTTTTGCAAATAACTATACTCGATATTTTCAAATAGAACCTGTTGCATTCGTTGTAAAACTTTGGTATGAATAGTGCCACCACTTCCACGCCAATAAATACTAGCTTTCCCCTCGGCTTGTTTAACAAAAATAGCCTTCTTTTTAAAGTCAACTTCTACAACTTCCCAACTTCTGCCAGCTAAAGCAAATTGATTGCCAACAGCAGGCGGCGTAACTATACTGCCAATTTCTGTTGTACCTTGCTTAACAATATATTCTTGCTGTTCAGCAAAGACAGCATAAAACTGAAACTTCCTCACAATCCTTTCTCCTGCCAAACCCAGGATTAATTTACCTTGTTCAGTATGCTGAATATGACCAATATCAATTAAATAACGGAGCAATAATTGGAAATCTTCTTTGGAAATAGCAGCAAAAGGCGGTAAGCTAAAAATTTGTTTAGCTAAGGCATTAGGCGAAAGTTCTCCTGTTGCTGTTAAAATACTCATTGTTTGGTGATAAAGCAAACTCAAAGGATATTTAATCGGTCTGATTGGTTCAATCCATTTCTCCTCTAAATAAAGTTGAATAATAGCGATGGACTGCAATAGTTGCCAGGGTATTTGTTCTGGTAGATAAGCTTCTGATAATGGTTTCTCTTCAGCACAGACAAAGCGCATATCGGCAGCTTCACCCCTTCTACCACTACGTCCTAAACGCTGTAAAAAGCTAGCTACAGACAAGGGTGATTCTAACTGAATAACTCGCTCTAGATGACCAATATCTATACCTAATTCTAAAGTTAGAGTGGCAGCAGTAACTGCTGGATTGTTGGGTTCACGCATGGCATTTTCAGCAGCTTGCCGCAAGCTAGCAGATATACTTCCATGATGCACATGATATATATCTGGTAGTCCTTGTTCTGTGGCAATTTGTCGCAAAGATGCTATTACAGATTCAGTCTGCGTGCGATTATTAGCAAATATTAAACATTTCCGAGATTTGCTGAGGTTGAAAATATGTTGTTCATAATCTGTCGCCTCTGATTCATCTATTTCGTCAGTAATATAAAAATGTTCTACAGCTAATTTTATTTGGCGTTTTATCCCATCGGTTTGTGGTGTAATCACTGGCTTATCTGTTCCTGAACGCAACCAGTCTTCAGCTATTGAGTAATCACCAAGAGTTGCCGATAAACCAATCCGGCGTGGTTGTTTTTGTGTCAACCTTGCTAAACGTTGTAATTGGCAAATAATTTGACAACCGCGTTCGGAACCCATAAAGGCGTGAATTTCATCAATAATGACAAATTTTAAGTCACCAAATAAGCGGAGGAGGTCGTTATTTTTGTTGATTAATAAACTTTCCAGAGATTCTGGTGTAATTTGGAGAATTCCTTGAGGATTCTTTAAAAGTTTGTTTTTTCGACTTTGAGAAACATCACCGTGCCAGTGCCATACTGGAATATCTGCTTCTTTGAGTAAGTCGTTGAGGCGCTCAAATTGATCGTTAATTAAAGCTTTGATTGGACTAATATATAATACGCCTATAGTTGTCGCAGGGTTGGCATGTAATAAAGTCAAAATTGGTAGGAAGGCTGCTTCTGTTTTACCCGCAGCAGTTGCAGCAGTAATTAATAAATGAGCATCGGTGTCAAATATAACTTCACAGGCGGCAATTTGGACTGGTCGTAATTCAGTCCACTGATGATGATAAATATATTCTTGGATAAAGGGTGCAAGTCGGCTAAAAGCATCGCTCATATTTTTTATGAATAATTCGTAACAGGTAATAAATTAATTACTGATAAAGTTGAAATAATATCATACTAAGTGAAGCGAACATTAAAGAACTGCTCATATAGCTGTAAAACGTGATTGGTAAAGAAATAAATCTCTTAGTATTTTGGAGAATTTTGTTGATTTTTACTCCTATTGACTCAAGGCAGATTAAAATCCGTCAGTCAAACTGAAGTAATAGGGGCAAGTATATAATGAGGCAACAATCATGAACAAGTATAAGGAAATATTACGTGTAGTTCTTGCTATATCCATCATTGTCGTTGGAGTGACACACTTTGTTATTCCAGAACCGTATGTCAAAATTATGCCACCGCAACTTCCTTATCCTTTAGGATTAGTTTATCTCAGTGGCTTTTATGAAATTTTAGGTGGTATCGGCTTATTAGTCCCGCCTGTAAGTCAAGCTGCGGCTTGGGGACTTATTGCTCTTTTTATTGCTGTTTACCCAGCCAATATCAATATGGCGGTTAATCATATTCAACTAGAACATATACCAAATTCACCTTGGGTACACGTAATCAGGCTTCCCTTTCAAGGAGTTTTAATTGCTTGGGCTTGGTGGTACACTAAATCTTCTGATTGGAAAAAACAAGCTTCTATCATTCCTAAGTCACTTATTCCCAAAGAATTAAAATTGAAATGAGTGCGTTTTTTATATTTGAATTATGCGTGTTGCAACTTTATTTGGAATAACACTCTCGTTAGCAATGGGTGTTGGGGGATTAACGCTTCCGGTGACTCAAGCGGTGCAGCTTAGAGATGGTACAGTCTACTTTGTCCAACCGCCGAAACTTGTGAATGCAACGACTACTTATAAAGATGTGAATATTTGGGGTGGAACTTACTATTTCACGATCAACCTGCCGGATAATGCTGGAGAATCTCTCCAGAAAGTGACGATCGCACAAAGGGAAGGAACAGAAAACATCCGCTACAATCTCAATGATACCCGCGCCTTTGTCGGAACACGCGATCGCAAAGAATCTCGCCTAACACTAGGCGCAGTCACAGACGAACGCGACACACGAACAGTTACTGTGAACTTTGATCCGCCTGTCACTCCGGGACAGACAGTGACAATCGCCTTGCGTCCTGTGAGTAATCCCAGCTTTTCTGGTGTCTACTTACTAGGTGTGACAGCGTTCCCGGTGGGTGAAAAATCTCACGGACAATTTCTTGGTTTTGGACGGTTTCAGTTTTATAGCAATAGAAGTAACTGGTGGTTTCCATAAGCACCAGCATGTCAATGCTAGGAACAACATAAATGGTAATGACAGCTTAATCTCATTGACAATCCGGTAAGTGAGCGATCGCTTGGTAATATTAACTCTAAAACAAAATCTGGAGCCTATTTAAGGGCAAAGCTGCAATGACTACCGATTACTTCAGATAAATTAGCAAATTTAATCCTGGAATTGTGCGAGAAAGTGTCCATAAAACTAATGTGATGTAAATTACGCCTAAACTCCATTGATACCAAGCAAGTGCAGAGATGATACCTGGTAAATGTTCGTCTCGCAGGCGAATGTCATTAAATCCTAATTTAACCAGGTTGTTGAGACTAAAATCATAATAGTTGAGCCAGTTCCAACGGCGATCGCTCAGTAGAGGCATATATCGTTCCCGAAATGTCTGATTTCTTGGTATAACTGGTAAACGCCCAATCAACAATCGTAACTGGCGAAATGTACCATCTTCGGTAAAGTAAGAAACGTCCATTAAGTCGTGATAACGACCTTGTTGATAAAGTCGCATCAATAAAGCTAGTGGTACGGGGACAAGAATTATGAAAAGACACCCCAATGTCAGCCAAGGTTGTTGAGTATTGCGAAATATGGCTAGTAAACTCAAGAATTCTAAAAGGCTAAAACTGACTAATATCGAAATGGTTTCGTAAGAGGTGGGAATAATTGGTATAGGATGCAGGCGGCGATAGCGATCTACTAGCCAAAATAGTAAGCCGAAATAAGCGATCGCAACTCCTCCCACGCCAAACACTAACCAAAAATTTGTCCCATAGCCACTCAACAGCAGTAGTACACTCAACCCCAACCAACTCCAAGCTTGCAATAACCACCCACCGATAGAAAGGGGTTCGCCAACAATTAAGCGATCGCTAAGTTGAGTATATTTTTCTAAATCGATGTCAGCTAAAGTTAGTAACTCATTACTATTACGAAAAGATTTTATCAGACGACGCTGGGCGATCGCTGCGGCTTGAGTTGCAGAAAAACCTAATTTAATCAAACTTGCAACACTTGCACTATTAATATTTGTAGCCGTCAAACGGCGACTCATTTCTACTAATCGCAGTTCTTGCTTTGTGTATTCCAGTTCATTAGCATCGGTAACTTGTTGTTGCTGACGGAAATTTTGCCCTAAATTCCGTAAGATGTTTTGATTACCTTGCAATGCCGGGGTACAGAACATCTTACCAATCTGACCGGGATTACCTAACATTTTTGCTTGGTTAGAGTTAAAAGTTAAACCAGGTACGCTTAAACAAGCTTCTGGAGAAAATCTAGCATCGCTAAAATCTGCTTGGTTGAGAATACTTGCACCTTGCAAATTCACCGATTGATTAAACTCCACTTCTCGAAATATGGCAGCTTGCTCAAAAATCGCTTCTATTAAAATAAATAACTGATTAAAATTTGCTTTAGTAAACTGTACTTGATTGGCAAAGCGGACATCAGAGAAATCAGCATTTTCTCGCCACTGCACACTATTAAATTTAGCCAACTCCTTAAAAGTTGCTTGGTTAAAATTGGCAGTATTTTCAAAGATACTACCTTGGAAATCAGCGAATTCCTGAAATTGGCTTTGTTTGAAATTAGCTTTTTCAAAAAAAATACTGCCTTGAAAATTGCTTGGTTGCTTGAATTTACCACCGCTAAAGCTGACAGGACGACCAAATCGGGTTTCAGTCCAATTAGTGGATTGAAGAAAAGTTGCACCTTGGGCATCCACAGACTGAAGAAAGAATGTATTAGAGAACTTTATTTCGCCATTGAAGCGAGTTTGCACAAGTTTCAAGACACCACGAAAAACAGCAATTTCACTGGATGGAGTTGATTTTGTTCCCAAAAGCGATCGACAATCTTTAGAATTCACTAATGATTCCAGACAAACAAAGCGCAAACGTTCTAGTTCTTGTTGTTCGGTAGGGGTGAAAATCGGAGCAATAGCTTTAGCATACAACGGTGTTCTTAAAACCAAATCGCTGCCCACAAAATCCCCTAAAATCAGGGCATAGCTGAGGTCTAAACCCAGAGGTTTTGCACCTAATTCTTTTCGCAGTAGTTGGTAAAAAGCATCGCGAAAGCTAGCGTTTTCTGGGCGCAAATCAATCACCATCTTCTGCAAATCTACCGTCAAATTGCCTTCGCGCAGTGTCGGTGTGCGTAGACGTTCTTGTAATAATTCTAGAGTTAAGGGTATACGTTCTGGTTGCGTTTGTGCTGCTGAACTAGGGAGGGGGAGGAAGAGGAGAATTGATAAAACACAAATGAACACCAAGGAAAACGCAGAGTAGCGCAGAGAAACGCCTTTGCGTACCTTTGCGTTTAATCTTTGCGTACCTTGGCGTTTAAAAAATAAATTATGCAAATTGTTCGATTATTCGTCGCTAATCAGTAGAACAATTTTACCCGTCACAGAACCGCTTTCAATTAGTTGGTGAGCCTTAGCCGCTTTTTTCAAAGGAAATTTGTGGCTAACATGGATTTTTAACTTGCCTTCATCGATCCAAGTGGCACATTGTTCAAGAATTTCTGCTTGGTGCTGGAGGCTTTCTTCCAATCCTAGCAACGCTGGTGCGAGCATTAATTCTAAACCAATGCGGAGATTGCGTAATCTAGCAGTTTTCCAAACAGTATTGGCATCTGGTTCGAGAATCGTCACAATATCACCATAAACTCGCACTGCGGGGAAGGTTTTGTGAAAGGTTTCGCCGCCTATGGTATCAAAAGCCAAGTCTACACCTTCGCCGCCAGTCCAATCTAATACCGCTTGCACAAAGTCTGTTTGTTTGTAAAAAATTACATGGTCTGCACCGAGTTCTTTGACGAAATTAGCCTTTTCTTCAGAACTGACTGTGGTAGCAACAGTAGCACCTTTGAGTTTCGCCAATTGAATTGCTACATGACCCACACCACCAGCACCCGCATGAATGAAAACTCGTTCCCCAGGTGACAATCGTCCCCGTTCGTATAAAGCTTCCCAGGCGGTAATTAATACTAAAGGTGCTGCGGCTGCTTCTGTAAAGGAGATAGACGCGGGTTTGCGTACCACAAACCGCTCATCCACAACGGTATATTCAGCATAATTACCTTGGTGTGCGCCCAATCCGCCGTAGCAAAAGTATACTTCATCGCCTGCGCTAAAACGCTGAACGCTAGCACCTACCGCTTCGACTATACCAGCACCATCACATCCTAAAATTGTCGGCGTGCGATCGGGGTAGAAAGTGCCTCGGCTACGAAGTTTAGTATCAATGGGGTTAATGCCAGCTGCCACCAAACGGACTAAAAGTTCAGTATTCCCTACAGGAACCGCAGGGTTTGCCACTTCTTGTACTTGCAGAACTTCGGGACTGCCAGCTGCTGTCATCAAGACTGCTTTCACGACTCTTTCCTCCTGGCTTTAGATGCACGTTTATTTGCAACTTTAGCGCAAGAGGGTGGATACAAAGTTATGTCTGAGGGGAAACTGCGTAGGCGTAGCCCGTCGTAGACATCACGTTGAGGTTATAATAAGTGTACACTTAAATGTACACTTATTTGTATGCCAAAGTACTTAACCATTACGAAAGCTCGACGACAACTATTAGATTTGCCGGATGAGTTGAAAGACGAACCAGTAATCATCACCAAGCATGGTAAGCCAGTAATGGCAGCACTTAGCTTTGAACAATTTGAATCTTTGTTAGAAACCCTGGCAATCTTATCTGATCGGCAATTTTCCCATCAGCTACAGGAAAGTATAAGCCAAGGGGAACGGGAAGAAACCATTAGCTGGAAGGAAGCAAAAGCCCAACTTGGACTCTGATATACCACAACCCATTAACACAGAGTATGAAATTGAACTTACACCGCTAGCTTTAGAAATGTTGACTAGTGTTAAGGATCAGCGTCATCAGAAATCTTTGAGCGACAGAATCGACAAACTCAAAACAGATCCAGGAAAGCAGGGAAAACCTCTAATTGACAAGCTGAAGGGATATCGTAGTGTCAGGGCTGTAGGTCAACGCTACAGAATTATTTATAAAGTAGAACTAGAGAAAGTTGTGGTTTTAGTGGTTGGGGTAGGACTACGGAAAGAGGATGACAAAGGAGACATTTATAAACTGTTGCAGAGATTATTACAGGAATGAGTAATGCTTGATCAAGGATCGGCTACATCTAATTTTTGAAAAGGAAAAAACCGCGAAACATAATGTTTCACGGCTTTCAGTGTGGTGTGAGGGGTTTAATTAAGTATCATCATAAAGTAACAGCCCAATAACAACGCACTGGTAACAATTTTGGTAACAGACTTTTTTTAACAACCTTAAAGCAAAGCACCACCACAACTAGAACCACATCCAGCAGTACAACCATAGCAATAAGCAGCCGTTTGGATCTCACTAATTAGGTCTAAACTGCCAGCTTCTAACAATTTGCTAACTGTTAAGGTTTCACCATTGCGAGTTTTTGCAGGCAAATTCATCATCTGGTTAAAGTCACAATCATACACATTTCCTAGATAATCAATTGAAAGTTCATCGCGGCACATTAAATGTTCAACTGTGTCAGGATTAAAATACAACTCTAAAAACTGCAAATAGCTGGTGTACAGTTTTCTGCGTTCTAAATACATTTTGGTTCTCCCAACTGGAAGGTTGGTAATGGTGAAGAGGTTGTTAAATACAATATTAAAATGTTCTTGTAAGAACATTTTATAATCTCGTTCTAGGTTAGCCTGTTCGGGAGCTAATGAAAATTTTTCACTAGTGGGTAACTGGGGATTAAATACCAAGTCCAAAATTAAATTTTGTTTTTTACCATAGCCAAGTTGGTTAAGCCATTGCAAAGCTTTGACTGAACTATCAAAAACACCAGATCCACGCATTTTATCAACATTATCTGCTAAATAGCAGGGTAGAGAAGCTACAACTCTTATTTGGTGTTGAGCAAAATATTCTGGTAAATCAGTAAATCCATCTTCAAAATAAATAGTCAAATTAGACCGGACAATTACCTGCTTTCCAGATGCTCTTGCTGCTTCTACTAATGGCTTAAATCCATAATTCATTTCTGGTGCGCCACCAGTTAAATCTACAATTTTAATTTCGGGAGATTTATGAATTAGCGAAATCAATTGTTCGCAAACTTCAGGAGAAAGTTCTTCTGTACGTTTTGGCCCAGCTTCAACATGACAGTGGGTACAGGCAAGATTACAGCGCTTACCTAGATTGATTTGTAAAACAGTGATTCCCTTTTTTTTTAAAGGAGACTTGAGGTTATTTTTAAATGATGTGACTGTTGAATCTAGCTTATTTTTTGATTGAGTTTGCATTAGTTACTACTATTTAAATAGGGTAAAATATATTCAAGTTTTCTAACCTTGCAATAATCTGTAGGTTATTGCACTAATAATTGTAGCAGTAGGTAAAGTTAAAATCCACGATAATAATATCTGATAAGAAACACGTAGGTTAACTTTTTTACCAGTTAATCCTACTCCAAAAATAGAACCAACTGAAATATAAGTGGTAGAAATAGGAAGACCAAATCGGCTAGCTAGAATGACCAGAATTGCAGTTACTATATTTGCTGATAAGCCTTGAATATGATTCAATGAAGTAATCTTTTCACTCATAGTAATAGCAACTTTTTGGGAGTTTAATAAACCACCAAGTGCCATTGCGATCGCAATCGTGATCATTCCCCCCTGAATCGAAAAATACTCAATAATTAGAACGATTGAGAAAATCTTAGGAGTATCATTTAATCCTCTCACAAAACTGACAATTCCAGCGCTGATAAAATGGCAAGCATCAATCCTTTTCTGATTGACTGGTAGGTTCCACTTGGAATTGATATAGCCAGACAAGCTGTAAATTCCTGCTCCCAAGAAAATAGCAATGATGGGACTGAGTAATAGAGGTAAAATAAAGGAATTTACCAAAACTGCAAAATTGACTTGGAGTCCAAAGGCTACTAATCCAGCACCAACAATAGCACCTGTTAAACTGTGAGTTGTGGAAACAGGAAACCCGATGAGGGTTGCGATCAGTACAGTTAAACCAGCAGCGATCGCAACTGCGATATGAAACTCTGGTGTATTAGCGATCGCATCAGGTACTAGTCCTTTCCCAGAGAAGTTTTTAATTAGCGTACCTGCCAAAAAAGTTGCAGTTACTGCACCACCTAAAGTCGTAAAAGTTGCCCACAAAATTGCTGTTTGATAGCTGGTAGTTCGGCTACCAAACAACGTTGCTACCCCTTTACAGTTGTCATTTGCACCATTGCAATAGGCTAAAAAAAGCGTAGCGATAAATAGACTAATTAACAACATTTTGGGGTTTATAAAGAAGAAGTCAGAATCTATAATTCAGAATGCAACTAGTGAAATGTTAAAATTGTGCATTCATTCCCTAGTAGCACAGAGTTAATCTGTTTGCGGAGCGTGCCAGAGGCATTATTCCGACTACTGACACCTGAATTCTTTCCTAAGAAATTAACAGCAACCACCACCGCTATAATGCCATGTTGAATTAGTAACAATTATTTCTGTTGGCTTAATAGCTGCAAGTTTAGCAGCAGTTTTATCACACACTGCTGCGGGAATACCTCGCTGGAGTATATGTCCTGCTGAGTCGTCAAAAAAGGGTTCCGAGCCAGCATAAATTGCAGTTTTTCCCGTAAAAATACAAGCGCCATCGTCGGGAATAGCAACTTTGAAGGAGACAGAATCTAGACTTTCTAAAAGTAGATGTTCGTCTAAATTATAAGTCTGGGAATCTAGTAAACGATAAGGACGACGGGCGCGAATTTCAACTTGACCAAAGCCAGCATTTGTAATCCGTTCAGTATACTCTTGATATGTGAGTGCGCCTGATAAACACATGGCTCTTAGTCGTTCATCTTCTTGAAGATGTGCCGGAATTTGAGTAATAGCAATGGGATCGCTCATCTGCAAACGTCCGCCTGATTTTAATACCCGATAGGCTTCTTTTAAAGCACGGGTTAAATCTTCTGGCTCAAAAATATTGAAAAGGCAATTCTGCGCCACAATATCAACGCGAAGATCCGCAACGGGTAGGTTAAAAGCATCGCCTTCGCGGATTTCCACAAAACTGGTGTCAAACCACGGGTTTTCTTGAGCAGCAATTTCCAGATTGCGTGTGGCTGCTTCCCGCATGGCTTCAACCGGTTCAACGGCAATTACAGCACCTGCATAACGGGAAAAATAAGCGAATTGCAAAGCTTCTAAGCCGCCACCAACGCCGACATAAAGCACAGTAGGTTGCTTTCCTAGTTCGGTAGGGTGAACAGTAGTGCCACAGCCATAGTTCATTTCCTGCATTGCCAACGGAATTTTTAATCCTGGTAGTTGCAGGGGTGTACTTTGCACACAACAAAGTCCAACTTGCGGGGTTTCGGCAACTTCGCGGTAGAATTGCGCTGCTGTTTCTAGATAGGTCATGCCACTTTAGATTATTAGATGATGACAGCTTTGTGCATCCTAGTATAATTAACCCTAAGTTAGATGAGTTTTTGCTGATATTGCCAAAAACCCCAAATCTTCATAAGATAAAAGCTTTTGGGCTTCTACGTTCATCGAAATTTAACATTGGGAAATGGAGAGAGAAAAGAAACAAGGGGGAATTTTTCCAATTTCCAATCCTCAATTCAATCATGCAATGTGTAGCCAATACCACTCACTGTTTGAATGAGCGACTTTTCGTTATTGGCTTCAAGTTTCAGACGCAGGTAGCGCATGTGAAGCTCGATGATGTTGGCATCGCCCATGAAGTCGTAAGCCCAGACTTCTTGTAAAATGCGATCGCAACTAATTACCTGTCGCGGATGGGCCAGAAAATATTCTAATAAATCAAATTCCTTAGCAGTTAACTCAATTAACCTCTGCTCTCGGTACACTTGGCGAGTGCGACGATTTAAACTCACACCTTCAAATTCCAAAACATCTGCAATGTCTACTTGCCGATTTCTTCGCAGATGAGCGCTAACTCTGGCTAATAATTCATCAACGCTGAAGGGTTTAACGAGGTAATCATCAGCACCAGCGTCTAAGCCTGCAATGCGATCGCTCTCTTCATCTTTGACGGTTAATAAGATTATCGGCACTTTATCGCCCATACTTCGCAGGCGGCGGCAAATTTCTAACCCTGACAAACCTGGCAACATCCAGTCTAAAATTACTAAATCTAGATGTAACTCACGCGCTGCGGTGAGTGCAGTTAATCCATCGTAGGCAATACTGACTTGATAGCCTTCATAATTCAATTCCAATTCGACAAATCGCGCCAGTTTGACTTCATCTTCAACCAGTAAGATGTGCGTCATGATGATGTTAATGATTTCAGCAGGGTACGGTAAGCAGAAATACTGTCTGGAAACACTTTAGTGAGGTGCTAGCTACTTACATAGCCAAACATCTAAAATTAGGTGTAAGTTAGCTTAGTATAAACCTGAGTAAGTAACAACCGTAAGTTTTCAAATACCGATGGCTGCTCGAGCGAAGAACGACTTGACTGGCTATTAGCAATAGATTGCAATATCTTCACCGCACTCATCGGCAAGATAACAGAGCGCTTTAAAACGCAAACCAACCACTTCTTCGTATAGGGGATTTAATTTACACATCGGAGGAATGTGAAATAGCTTCCGGCCAAGGAACGTAATATCTCGCTCAAAGGGACACTGAGCAGGGATCGCTTTGCACAGGAAATGAGCCAATTTGGAGTTATGAATTTCTATCGTTTCCAACCACTGGCGGACTGGATGCAGTAGGTCATTTTTTGACTGAATTTGGATAAAGCTTGTCATAATTTTTCACCTTAATAATTTCAAATTAGATTGAGTTTGTTGTATCTGAACCTATATAGATACATTCGGTTATGTTCTATAGTTTTATGCACTGATTCTTTCTTCTTTGGTTTTCTACAAAGATAAAATCAGTTTCCATCTACACTGTTGACTACACATTCAAGTGCGATAGTTCCCGATAATTTGTTAAGGCGAACATATCTTTTACACAAAATTGCATTTCCAATAGGAGAGCCAGTGCGTTGGCGTTGTTTTACGCCGTAGGCTAACGCACCGATCGTCTTAACTAACCCTATAAAAGTCTGGTATTACGACAAATTCCAAAAGGCTATAGTTAAGTGGACTTGATATTGTTTGCGGTAGCCTGCGGTAAAATTATGCACATCTCCGTTTTATCTTGGTCGTCCCAATGTAGTGATATATAGAGCAGCTTCATCAGCAGGAATACCCAAAACATCATTTACTTGGTCATCAAAAAATCCACCGATTCCACTAACGCCGATATTTAGGTGCATTGCGGCTAAATTCAGGCGTTGTCCCAAATGACCGGCATCCAGATGTAAGTAACGGTAAACGCGATCGCCATATTGAGCGATCGCAGCTTTCAAATCGGCTGTATGAAACAACACTGCTGCTGCATCCCGTCCTAATTCTTGTCCCAAACAGAGAAAATGTAACTCTCGCCGGAAATTTTTAAACCGAATTTGGCGTAATTCTTGGGCTTTGGGTGCGTAATAGTAACAACCTGCCTCCAGTCCTTTAACTCCACAAACAGCAATAAATGTTTCGATTAAATTCAAATCAAAGTAGTCTGGAGAAATATCTAAACTTTGATCGATATAATTTTGCGGTTGGTAAGTAAAGTCGAGTAAACTTTTTAAGTCATCGAAAGTTAAATCATCACCATTGTAAGCGCGGGTAGAGCGTCGCTTATACATAGTACTTTCTAGTTCTGACAGCTTTTTTCCCCAATCTATAGGTGCAGTTGTGGTGGGAATTTTCAAACAAAAAGGAAAGTTATATTTATCCTCTAAAGATTTTTCTTGTTTGATAACGGGTAGATTGAGATTCCCAGTTATACCTGATTGAATTTGGGTGTGTCGATGGAAATATGTCAGCAATTCACCATCGGGGATTTGAGGATAACTGGTTTCAGTGGCGGAAGGTAAAGCAGTACATCCCAATGGCAAATTTTGATTGACATCTAACAAGTCTGCCAGAGGTAAGACAGCGATCGCACCTTCTTGTTGCGGATCGATATAAAGCAGATCGTTTACCGATTCGTCCACAAAGCCGCCGATTAAGTGGGGGCGAAAGTCAGTAATCGCACCAGCCAATTCGATATTGCCTAACAGATGTCCCGTATCTAGAAAAATTCGGCGATAAGCCCGATCTTCATAGCGCCACGCAGAACGATAAAATACCGCAGTCACAATAATTGCCAGTTGGGTATTTTCTAGGGAAGGATGCCAGAAACAAGCTGCTTGGAGAGTTTGCCAAACATCACTTTCCCAATAATGCATCAGCGAATGAGTCCGACACTGGTAGTTATACAAACCAGGTGGCAATAACGACGTGCCACGGGAAACCACATAGACTTCAGCAGGGTATAATCCACCGGCACTGGGAGCAGCACGTAAATACACTGCACTACCCATAGAAGGCATTCTCGCTGTCAATCCATAGCTGCGAAACAACAACCGGGAAAGTCTTTGCCACCATTGAGCATCTGGGTTATTAGCAAATCCCTCTGCTTTTTCTTGAATATAGGGTTTGAGATCAAAAGTAGAGCCAATTTTGTACTCTTTAAAAGGCACTGGCTGTTTAGTCCAGTCTAACTGCTGACTTTTGGAGGCTAGAGTCTCAGGGTTGTATTTAGTCCGTTCGTGGTAATGCTGGGCAATTGATTGGTGTAATTCTGGCATAGTACTTTTAATATCCTTGGGGCATCCTTTTTTGATCTTGGCATTCATTAGCCCCATTGTTTCGTGTCAATTCGTACAATCCTCATAGTCACAAAGTGGTAATTGGTAACAACTGCATTGGGCATCAAGTCTAAAATAATTTAGAGATGTGGCACTGCTACATCTCTACAAGGGTTCTGGATAACGCATATTTAATTTTTGGGCATATCCAATATTTTTCACAACCGCCGAATTGCAATTTCTAAGCCTTCACAGACACCACTCAGAAAATCTAAATCTAAAGTAGCGATCGCATCACTAGGTTTGTGATAATGTGGGTTTCGCAAGAATGCCGTATCTGTCACCATCATTGCTGGATAACCCAAATCCCAGAAAGGCGCATGATCGCTAAGTCTGGTTTGGGGAACTATTAAACCTCGATTCGGCACAGGTAGCCATTGACTAGCCACGCCAGCTTTGCGAATATTACGGCTCATCCCAATTAAATCAGGCAATGTCCGCAAATTGCCAATTAAAGCAATAAAATCACCTGTATCTGGATAGAAGCGTTCCAAAGGAGGAGGATAACTTTGAGAACCAGGCGTAGAATCCTTATATCCCAGCATTTCTAGGGAGATCATTAAGCGTAGCTGTTGCTTTTGTTGGTGCAACAGGGCTGCATAGTCGGCACTACCCAGTAAGCCGTATTCTTCCATATCGAAAGCAACAAGCCTTAAGGGATATCTGACAGCTTGGGCAGCAAACTTTCTGGCTAATTCCAGCAACACCGCCACACCTGTGGCATTATCATCAGCCGCAGATGTTCCCGGAACGCCATCATAATGAGCGCCAATTAAAATCGGTGGCAAATCCTTTTTTTGTTGTCTAGCTTGGGGGGGTAAATTTAATATCAAGTTCTTACAAGCTTTACCCCTGACTTCAAAGGTGTGGATTTCCACACTCCCCAATTGAGAAAATTCTTGACGGATATATTCTTGGACGAAAAAATGTCCAGCCGTTGCCATGTAAGGATCGCGTTCTCGCGCGATCGCACCCAGGGAAGTTTGTAATCGCTCTGTTAAATTCAAATTTTTAAAATAGCGGTAATATTAAGGTTTTCAGGCACTCAAAGAAGCAGAAATTTCTGATCGAAGTACATTTAGTAAAGGACTTCCAAATAGAAAAATATCCCAAAACGGACGCAAAAATCCTCTCTATTTCTCCTCTTTTTGTGTTGCGCCAGGTGCTACAACAGGGGGAACCCCCGCAACGCACTGGCTTCTCTGCGCCTGGAGTGGTTTGTTTTTTAGATAATTTATTTATTAGAAATCTCTAACTTGCAAATCCAGTGCATAGAAACAACCGGATAACAAGAATTGAGGCTGCTTGGACACAGCAATCATCGTCAATGCTATCCTAGTCTTGCAACTATCTCCTCTAGCTGTACTTCTTAGCTCACTGCCTTAAGGATGACCATTATACCATTAAGGTGTTTTCATCCCATAGCATTCAAGCTAGAGGTAGTTTCGCCCAATCATAATAAATAATATATAAGACACTTTAGGAGAAGAGTAACGCATGGGCAAGGTAGTCGGCATCGACTTGGGTACAACCAACTCAGTAGTCGCCGTTATGGAGGGTGGCAAGCCGGTGGTGATTGCCAATGCAGAAGGAATGCGAACAACACCCTCCGTAGTTGGCTTCAGCAAAGAAGGTGAAAGGGTCGTTGGGCAAATGGCACGGCGGCAAACCGTCCTCAATCCCCAAAATACCTTTTTTGCAGTGAAACGCTTCATTGGGCGCAAATATGCCGAACTTAGTCCAGATTCCAAGCGTGTACCCTACACTATCCGCAAAGACGAAGTAGGTAATATTAAAATTGCCTGTCCCCGCCTCAATAAAGATTTCGCCCCAGAAGAAATTTCGGCAATGGTGCTGAAGAAATTAGCAGAGGATGCTAGTCAATATTTGGGTGAACCAGTGACAGGGGCAGTAATTACAGTCCCCGCTTATTTTAACGATTCTCAACGGCAAGCAACCCGTGATGCTGGCAGAATTGCCGGTTTGGAGGTGCTGCGGATTCTCAATGAACCGACTGCTGCATCTTTGGCTTACGGATTAGATCGGGGTGAGACAGAAACTATCTTAGTCTTTGACTTGGGTGGCGGTACTTTTGACGTATCGATTTTAGAAGTAGGCGATGGAATATTTGAAGTCAAAGCTACTAGTGGAGATACACAACTAGGTGGGAATGACTTTGATAAAAAAATAGTAGATTGGTTAGCAGAGCAATTTCTGGAAACTGAGGGAATAGATTTAAGACGTGAGAGACAATCTTTACAACGCTTGATGGAAGGGGCCGAAAAGGCAAAAATGGAACTTTCTTCTGTCAGCGTTACCGATATTAACTTACCTTTTATTGCTGCTGATCAAGAAGGTCCCAAACATCTAGAAACTCGTTTAACTCGTTCCCAGTTTGAAGGTTTGTGTGGTGATTTGGTGGGGCGATTGCGGACACCAGTGAAACGCGCCCTCAAAGATGCTGGACTTTCGCCTAGAGATATTGAAGAAGTGGTGTTAGTTGGTGGTTCTACCAGAATGCCAATGGTAAAGCAGCTAGTGCGGGACTTAATTGGCACAGAACCTAATGAAAACGTTAACCCCGATGAAGTGGTGGGAGTGGGTGCAGCAATTCAAGCCGGAATTCTCGCCGGGGAACTTAAAGATGTGCTGCTTTTGGATGTCACACCCCTTTCTATGGGATTGGAAACCATTGGAGGCGTGATGAAAAAACTGATTCCCCGCAATACCACCATTCCAGTCCGTCGTTCTGACATTTTTTCCACGTCTGAAAATAACCAAAATACTGTGGAAATCCATGTAGTTCAGGGCGAACGGGAAATGGCAGCAAATAACAAATCTTTAGGACGTTTCAAGCTGTATGGTATCCCGCCAGCACCACGAGGAATTCCCCAAGTTCAGGTGTCATTTGATATCGATGCTAATGGTATTTTACAGGTTACAGCCTTAGATAGAACCACTGGGCGAGAGCAGAGTATCACCATTCAAGGCGCTTCTACCTTGAACGAATCAGAAGTGAATCGAATGATTCAGGATGCTCAGAAATACGCCGATGTCGATCGCGAACGCAAAGAACGGGTAGAAAAGCGGACTCGTTCTGAGGCGCTGATTTTCCAAGCAGAACGGCAACTCAGAGAAGTAGCACTCGAATTTGGTATGCAATTTGCCCGCAACCGCCGCCAAAGAATTGATAATATTTGTCGAGATTTAAAAGAGAGTCTTAAGGAAAATAGCGATCGCGGTATCGATCAAGCCTACGCCGATTTACAAGATGCTCTCTACGAGCTAAATCGGGAAGTCCGCGAGACTTATGCTGAAGATGAAGATGACGACTTGTTAGGTACTATCCGTGACATCTTTACTGGCGGTGATAAGGATAAAGAACGCGAATTTCCCAAAGATACATACAGAGATTCGTATCGGGAACGCGACTCATACAGTAAGGACTATGGCAGAGATTACGGTAAAGATTATAACAGAGACTATGGTCGAGATAATAACCGAGACAGTCGTTCTTCCTCTTATGAAAACCGTCCTCCACGCAAAGCCCGTCCTAGCTATCAAGATAACTGGGATGAAGAAGAAGACAATGATTGGTTGTAGTACTTTTAATAAAAGTTAGGAGTGAGAAGTTAAAAATTAAATCTTTCAATTCCTAACTCCTGTACAGACGCGATTAATCGCGTCTGTACTCCTAATTAATCCAAAATCTAAAATCTAAAATTTAAATAACTATGCAAAATTTGCCGAATTTCCGCGATTATTACGAGATTTTAGGAGTATCTAAAGACGCTTCTGGGGAGGAAATTAAAAAAGTTTATCGGCGGTTAGCAAGACAATATCACCCCGATCTCAATCCGGGTAATAAAGAATCTGAGGAAAAATTTAAGGATATCGGCGAGGCTTATGAAGTCCTTTCCGACTCAGCCAAGCGATCGCAATACGACCAGTTTAGCCGCTACTGGAAGCAAAAAGGCTTTGCAGGCAATAAACAAACGCCAAAGGCTAAAACTTGGCAGAGTGGCCAAGGCGATCGCAACGGCAATCAAGACGTAGATCCAAGCCAATTCTCTGACTTTGAAAGCTTTATTAATCAAGTTATCGGTGTCAAAAATAAGAGTGGGACAACTAACTCCAGTAATGGCAATACTAGCGATCCGTTTCGTTCCCCCAGAACAAAAGTTGCCTACACAGTTAACACTCCACCTCGCACTACCCGTAGAGATATAGAAGCCAGATTAACCCTACCACTAGAAAAAGCTTATCAAGGGGGTAATGAACGCATTCGTTTAGAAGATGGGCGATCGCTAGAAGTTAATATGCCACTAGGGATGGTAACAGGTCAAACTATCCGCTTGCGAAACCAAGGCGTTGGTGGTGGCGACCTATATTTAAAAATTACCGTTGAACCTCATCCATTATTTAAGCTAGATGGTTTAAATATCCTTTGCCAAGTACCAGTTACTCCCAGCGAAGCAGTTTTAGGAGGACAGGTAGAAGCCCCAACTTTGGACGGGCCAGTGAAAATGACCATCCCCCCAGGAGTTAGATCTGGTCAAAAATTCCGACTAGGGAATAAAGGCTATCCCAGTGATGATGGTAAACGTGGCGATCAATTAGTAGAAATTCAAATAGTTACACCGAAAAATATTAGTCAAGAAGAACGGGAACTGTACGAAAAATTGCGGCAAATTGAAACCTTTAAACCCCGCGCTGATTTACTGGGTTAGGGATGGGTAATTATATCAAGCTATTGACCAAAATAATTACTAACTCAAAATTGCTGTGTCTTCTTCTGTGTTCCCCAATTCCCAAAGGATTTAAAATATAAAAAATATCTTTGAGCAAAGTGACTCAAACAGCCGTGAATCACAACGGGGCAATGCCACAAAGCAGTAAACCAACTTATTACTCCCTGCTAGGACTGCATCCCTCGGCATCAGTAATTGATATTCGTCGCGCTTATCGAGAACTGAGCAAACGCTATCATCCTGATACTACAGATTTGCCTACTGCGATCGCTACTCCCAAATTTCAGCAAGTCAACGAAGCCTACGCGACCCTTAGTCATCCAGAACGGCGCTTAAGCTACGATTTAAAAATTGGCTATTCCCGATTTGGAGTGATTCAACCACCCCCTGACTTAAATCATCCCGTCTCGCGTTCTCATGATTGGTCAAAATCAGCTTACCTTGACGCTAGCGATCGCCCTTTATCATCTGGCGAAATTTTTGCTTTATTTATGCTGGTGTTAACATTTGTAGGTTGTCTGTTATTAGCAGTTGCCATTGGCTTAACTCGTGGTGATGCTGCTTTTCAAACCCACTTACTACAGTCAACTCCATCTATACAACAGCAAATTAACCACATATCACAACTAATTACCCTTATGGTAATTAAAAATTAAAAAATTTCCTAATCCAAAATCTAAAATCCCAAATTCCCATGCCTCTTCTTCCCTCAGATACCCCTCTATATAATCATCCCCTGCCACAAATTGAACAGTGGCTAAAAGACCAAGGCTGTAAACAAGACGAAACCCAGAGGCATTGCTGGCATGTGCAACGGCCTAATTGGCAAGCTGAACTATGGCTCGATGTTGAGCAAATCGTAGTGCGATATGTCCAATCTGGGGAAAATGGACAAGATATTCAACGCTCATTTAAATATTCTCTTAGTCGGGATGATGTAGAACAAGCTGTATTTTCCGGGCCATAAATCAAGTGCTGAATACAGTTCACCGTAAGTTGAGACCAAAATCGATAGCGATCGCAGGAGTGGGTAAGCTGTCGCGCCTACAAGTTGCCTCATAATCTTTTAGGTAAAACCTATAAACCCTCTCCTCTGCCCCTCTGCCCCTCTGCTCCTCTGCTCCTCTGCTCCTCTGCCCCTCTGCTCCTCTGCTCCCCTGCTGTCTCAATGTGCAAATTAAAAACACAACAGCTTATTCCCAAAATTGAGTGCCCAGTTGTGAATTCTGAGTAGAAGAGTTAACAGAAAAGAACATCTTTTGTCTTCTTCCTGACTGAATTATCAGCACTATTTTAAACTTTCCCAAATCGCCGCTCCCTTTGCTGGTAAGCACACAAGGCGCGGTGAAACTCAGCCCGGTCAAAATCGGGCCAGAGAACATCGGTAATATAAATTTCTCCATAAGCCATTTGCCAGAGAAGGAAATTTGAGAGGCGCATTTCTCCACTGGTGCGAATTAATAAATCTGGGTCAGTAATTCCGGCAGTATACAAGTGGCTTTCAAATACCTGTTCATCAATTTCATCAGGTTGTAACAGACCTTGTTGAACTTGTTTTGCGATCGCCTGACAAGCTTGTATAATTTCTTGCCGTCCGCCATAATTAGTTGCCACTGAAAACCGGATACCGCGATTATCCTTGGTTTTTTCCATTGACCGGGATATTTCTTGCTGGAGCGATCGTGGCAGAGCTTGCAAATTTCCTACAAATTTAATTTGAACATTCTCTTCGACCATTTCCCGCAGTTCTTGGCGCAAAACTCTTTGAAACAGAGTCATCAAAAAATCTACTTCTTCCTGCGGTCTTTTCCAGTTCTCTGTGGAAAAAGCATACGCTGTCAACGCTTGAATTCCCCAATCCTGACAACAGCGAAGTAAATCCTTGAGAGCATCTACCCCTCGCTTATGACCCATAAATCTAGGTAGACCCTGACTTTTAGCCCATCGACCATTGCCATCCATAATCACCGCAACATGCTGCGGTAATAGTTCTCGTTTTAAGTCAGTAGGCAAATCTTGCAGTTTAGTTTGTTGTGCTGTCATTTTTTATCTCGAGAAGCGGTCGTTCGCGTAGCGCGTCGAAGACGTGGTAATCCGAGTAAACGTGAAACCAGTGCTAGTGTCTTCCCACCTATCCGACGAACAAAACTCAACAGACCAGGAGCAACAGCTTCCCTATCTACGGTTGGTGACAAAAGAGCCTCTAATGACTCTTTTAGTTTCTTAATCGTCAGTGGTCTATTTAGGGTTCCCCGTTCCGCTAAGGAAATGGAACCCGTTTCTTCAGATACAACGACACAAATGCAATTTTCGACCCGCTCAGTAATTCCCATTGCCGCCCGGTGACGTGTTCCCAACTGGCGCGAGGCTGTGCGTCCCGAAAGTGGTAAGATTATACCCGATGATATGATCCGTGAGCCACGAATTAATGTCGCTCCATCGTGTAACAAAGTTTTCGGCTGAAAAATTGTCTGAATTAGTTCTTTAGAAACCTCCGCATTTAGCTTTACTCCTGGCACAGAAAAATCTCGCTCATCAATTGGCCCTGTGGTTTCCACAATTAGTAAAGCTCCAATCCGGTTTTTTGACAATTCTTTAACAGCCTCAACAATTTCATCAATTACACTATCAGATTTGGGGATTGCTAACCGGTCGGGTTGAAACAACTGGCGGAATTCGCCACGTCCCAATTGCTCTAAAAACCGCCGAAACTCCGACTGTAGAGCAACTGCCATCGCCACAGCACAACCAATCACCAATTTTTCTAATACAAAACTTAGCAGAGGTAGTCCTAATCTGCCACTTAGTGCTGAGGCTAGCATTAAGATAATGAATCCTCGCACCATCCACAGTGTCCGGCGCTCACTAATAATGACTAGTATCATGTACGTCAGCGCCAGCACTAACACGATATCCAGAGTCCCAAGTAGCAAGGACTGTGACCACCCCAGGTTTATCAGCCATTGCTTCCACCAATCTCTCATGACATCTGGATTACACTTTTGCCTCTAATTACACTTAGTCATTGGTCATTAGTCATTTGTAATTATTTCCTGGCTAATGAACGCCACTTGCTTGAACGGGGCGAACCCCCTTCGGGTGAAGCTCCTACGTCACTACCGCTTCGCTAACGGCAGTTCCTGATGGGGAAACCCCCTTGGCGCTAGCCTCTCCCTTTGGGAGAAGGCCGGACTGCCTCACCCCAACGCAGTGGCTCCCAATGACCAAGGACAAATGACTAAATTTTCAGCCTTTCTGGTAGACTATCTTGTCGAATTAAATCTTGATAAGTTTCACGTTGCAAAATTAAATTTGCTTCGCCATTCGCCACAACAACTGCTGCCGGTCGGGGCAAGCGGTTGTAGTTAGATGCCATACTGTAATTGTACGCACCAGTTCCCATAACTACTAAAATATCTCCTGGTTCAGTCTTTGGGAGGAGAGCATTTTTAATCAGAATATCTCCTGATTCACAATGTTTACCAGCAATTGTGACTGTTTGGGTTAAAGGAGCAGACATTTTATTGGCAATTACTGCCCGATAAACTGATTGGTAAGTAATCGGGCGAGGATTATCGGACATTCCCCCATCGATCGCTACATAGGTACGAATTTCTGGAATAACTTTGGATGAACCAATAGTATAAGCAGTGACGCAAGCTGTGGCAATTAGCGATCGCCCTGGTTCACTCAATAATTTCGGTAAAGGCAGATTTTCGACCGCACAGGCTTCTTGGACAACTTCACAAATCGCCTTCACCCACTCTTCAATGCTCGGGGGATCGTCTGATTCTGTGTACTTAATCCCTAAACCGCCACCAACATTTAACTCTGTAATATTTAAACCATACTTCCCGGCATCCCGTAGCCATTGCACCATGACAGCAGCCAAATCTTGATGCGGTTGGCGCTCAAAAATTTGGGAACCAATATGAGCGTGTACCCCTACGCAATTAAGGGTTGTCTGTTGACTGACAAAGGTAAAAACTTCACCTAAATCGTTGGGATCAAAGCCGAATTTACTATCTAAGTGTCCCGTGCGAATATATTCGTGAGTGTGGCATTCAATACCGGGAGTTAGCCGCAGCATGATACGAATGGGGAGAGGCGATGGGGAATTTACTTCCCTTGCTTTGCCTGCTCCCCTGCTCCCCTGCTCCCCTGCTATTTCCACAAGGGTACGCAACTCATGCCAATTATCCGCCACAATGGTGACACCAGACTCGATCGCTAAAATTAATTCTTCACGAGATTTATTATTGCCGTGGAGGTAGATTTTATTGGGACTAACACCCGCTTGTAGGGCGGTGTAAAGTTCGCCCCCGGAGACTACATCAATTCCTAGTCCCTCAGACGCGGCGATCGCACAAACGGCTAAACAATTCCAAGCTTTTGAGGCGTACAATACTTGAGATTCGCCCTTGTAGTACTGCTTGAAAGCATCTCGGTATTGCTGACAAGCTGAACGCAGGGTTTCTTCATCTAAAATATATAAAGGTGAGCCAAATTGCTCAACTAGGTTTGTGACATCACATCCACCAATTTCTAGGGAGTCATGATTATGAACTCTAGCAGTTAAGGGTAAAAGTTCCTGATTAGGTGAGGGATTCGCGTTTATATCGCGCTTTTGAGGTAAATATTGACTTCCAGAATGTTGAACCCCACTGGGGTGAGTCGATACCATAAATATAAAAGTTGTCCTTGTTCAAATTACGGGCTTTGAGTTCGTCTCCCGATTCCCAGTTTACAAAGGGTTTGTAATCTTATTCAATAAATGTGATTTCATCAGACTTAGAAATTAAATTACTGACAACAGATAATCTCAGTGCAATTCTGGAACTAGATCGAGCCTGTTTTGGCGGACTTTGGACTATGGAGGGCTACAAACGAGAATTGGATAGTCCCAACAGCGATTTACTCGGTTTATTTTCCCCGTCCAATAGCATAAGTTTGCTAGGAATGGGTTGCTTTTGGTCAATTTTAGACGAAGCGCACATTACAATTTTGGCGGTTCATCCTGAATATCACCGTCAAGGCTTGGGACAGGCTCTATTATATTCACTTATCAAGACAGCTTGCGATCGCAAAATGGAGCGAGCTACCCTCGAAGTGCGAGCTTCAAATTTGGGGGCTATATCTTTATATCAAAAATTCGGCTTCAAAACAGCCGGACTGCGACGGCGTTACTACCAAGATAACGATGAGGACGCACTAATTCTCTGGCTCCCAGATTTACAACACTCCAAATTTAAAGCAATTTTAGACCAGTGGTATTCTATTGTCAGCGATCGCTTAGACAAATCCTCTTGGCACTTGCTTTTTAAGTAAGTACGTAGGCGAGAAAATTTATAACTATGTGATTGCAAACGGAGCTAAGAGAAGTGAAGCAATCGGAAGGGTTTTAAAATTTTGATATTTTGTTATATAGTTAATTTTATTTGTGCCTTACTTAGTTGGCATGATTAATTTTGAATTATTGGGGCTTGCGATCGCCTTCAGCAAAAAAATGTAACTTTGTTGCGCCTATTTGTATTTAAATATTTTATACAATATTAATTATTAATAAGTAAAATATATATTAATTATTTTTGCTTGATATTAAAAAATATATATGCTAGATATAAGTGTTTGGGATTAAATCGATAAACCCTTAATCTAAGCAGTCAGCTATTTATAATAAATCCCAAAAATGCTGGTGAACTAAAGCTCCTCAGTACACTAGCCAGATAAAAGTAGTCAAAAGTTAACAATTAGCCCATCAACTAAAGTCATAGCTTCAGGATGTCTATAATCTGTTATACAGGCATCCAAAAGCTTTGCCTGTGCTAAAATCAGCATACCGGCACGACCGCAGATGATGGGATAAAGCCATGTTTGAGCGCTTCACTGAAAAAGCCATTAAGGTAATCATGCTGGCCCAAGAAGAGGCCCGCCGTTTAGGTCACAACTTTGTCGGAACCGAGCAGATCCTCTTGGGTCTGATTGGCGAAGGCACTGGTGTGGCTGCTAAAGTGCTGAAATCAATGGGTGTCAATCTCAAAGATGCCCGAATTGAAGTTGAAAAAATTATAGGACGGGGATCGGGCTTTGTTGCCGTGGAAATTCCGTTTACGCCACGGGCAAAGCGAGTTCTAGAACTCTCCCTAGAAGAAGCACGCCAACTAGGGCATAACTACATTGGCACCGAGCATCTGCTGTTGGGCCTAATCCGCGAAGGGGAAGGTGTCGCAGCCAGGGTGCTAGAAAACCTCGGTGTGGATCTATCTAAGGTAAGAACCCAAGTTATCCGCATGTTGGGAGAAACTGCCGAAGTTTCACCAGGCGGATCATCCGGGCGCACAAAAACCCCAACTCTGGATGAATTTGGTTCAAACCTGACCCAAATGGCGATGGATAATAAGCTCGATCCAGTGGTGGGACGCGCCAAGGAAATTGAGCGCGTTATTCAGATATTGGGTCGCCGGACTAAAAATAACCCAGTGTTGATTGGGGAACCAGGGGTTGGTAAGACTGCGATCGCTGAAGGTTTAGCTTCACGCATTGCCGCTAAAGATATCCCTGACATCCTGGAAGATAAACGCGTCGTCACGCTGGATATTGGTTTGCTCGTAGCAGGAACCAAGTACCGGGGTGAATTTGAAGAACGCTTGAAAAAAATCATGGATGAAATCCGCTCGGCGGGTAATGTCATTCTCGTGATTGATGAGGTACATACCTTAATTGGTGCGGGTGCAGCAGAAGGTGCTATTGACGCAGCAAATATCCTCAAGCCAGCTTTGGCTAGAGGTGAGTTGCAGTGTATCGGCGCTACCACCTTGGATGAATACCGGAAGCACATCGAGCGAGATGCAGCACTAGAGCGGCGTTTCCAGCCAGTAATGGTTGGCGAACCTACAGTTGATGAAACAATTGAAATTTTATATGGTCTGCGCGAACGCTACGAGCAACACCATAAACTGAAAATCTCCGACGAAGCATTAGTGGCGGCGGCGAAGTTATCAGATCGTTACATTAGCGATCGCTTCCTCCCAGATAAAGCCATCGACTTAGTTGATGAAGCTGGTTCTAGAGTGCGCTTGATTAACTCCCAACTGCCACCCGCAGCCAAAGAGTTAGACAAAGAACTGCGTCAGATATTAAAAGAAAAAGATGACGCGGTGCGCTCTCAAGACTTTGACAAAGCTGGGGGATTGCGCGATCGGGAAATGGAAATCAAAGCCGAAATCCGGGCGATCGCTCAAAGCAAGACCAATGCAACAGGTACAGAAGGTGAAGAACCTGTAGTTACAGAAGAAGACATTGCCCACATTGTCGCTTCTTGGACTGGAGTACCGGTGAACAAACTCACCGAATCTGAATCTGAAAAGCTGCTGCACATGGAAGACACCTTGCATCAGCGTTTAATTGGTCAAGATGAAGCTGTGAAGGCTGTTTCACGGGCAATTCGCCGCGCTCGTGTTGGTTTGAAGAATCCCAACCGACCCATAGCTAGCTTTGTCTTCTCTGGGCCGACTGGTGTAGGTAAAACTGAGTTGGCGAAGTCATTGGCTGCTTACTTCTTCGGTTCCGAAGAAGCGATGATCCGCTTAGATATGTCCGAATACATGGAGCGTCACACCGTCAGCAAACTGATTGGTTCCCCTCCTGGTTATGTTGGTTATAACGAAGGTGGTCAGCTAACCGAAGCCGTGCGGCGGCGACCTTACACCGTGGTGTTATTCGACGAAATCGAAAAAGCCCACCCCGATGTATTCAACATGCTGCTGCAAATTTTGGAAGACGGTCGGTTAACTGATGCCAAAGGTCGCACGGTGGACTTCAAGAACACCTTGCTGATTCTAACTTCCAATATTGGTTCTAAGGTAATTGAAAAAGGCGGTAGCGGTATCGGCTTTGAATTCTCCGAAGATGCTAGCGAGTCAACTTACAACCGAATTCGCTCCTTGGTGAACGAAGAACTAAAGCAGTACTTCCGTCCAGAGTTCCTCAACCGACTCGATGAAATCATCGTCTTCCGTCAGTTGAACAAGCCGGAAGTGACCCAAATCGCCGAAATTATGCTCAAGGAAGTATTTGGTCGTCTAACTGAAAAGGGTATCACCTTAGAAGTCAGCGATCGCTTCAAGGATCGTTTGATCGAAGAAGGTTACAGTCCCAGCTACGGCGCAAGGCCATTACGTCGGGCAATTATGCGCCTGTTAGAAGATAGCCTAGCAGAAGAAATTCTGTCTGGTCGCATCAAAGATGGCGATACTGCCCTTGTTGATGTGGATGAAAATGGCGTTGTGCAAGTTAGTTCTCAACAACGTCGGGAATTATTACCCCAAGGTGTTGAGTAAAATTTAGGATTTGGGATTTAAGTCTCAAATAAAAAATTAGAAAACGGTAGAGTATTAATTGCTCTACCGTTTTTTTCACTAAATATTCATTAAGTGCTTAAAATTTAGATTTAGTACCATTTGGTCTACGGTAGTATATCTTTATTAAACTATTTTACTCTGTTGGGGTTCCCTTTTTTTCAACTGAAATTGTTGATTTTTTTTCAAATGATTGACCAAACTAGCAGCAAACTCCTGAGTATTTGACCAACTGGGGTGACGGATATTCAGTAATACATAATTAAAAGTATTTAAATTAGCAGGATCGTCGAGAATATGAAAACCGATGAAAGAACTAATAGGTGATTGCCCTTGACTAATTAAATAAACCGCTTGGTCAAAAATTCTTAGGTCAAAAGCATTTCATTGAAACAACTCATATCGTAAGCTGCTGCACCCAAACAAAATTAAGGCACTCACGCCAATTATCCAACCAAGATAACCAAACTAATTCATCTTTTTTCTCATACCATCAAAAAAATATCCATTGTGAGTATTTTAGATACATAATTAGCAATATTATTCACTACCCTAATCAGCCCTAAATGTATCGCACAAATATTGTAAAGCTATTTACAAAAAGAACGAGCGGATTCCGAGAAAAACAATGGTTATTTAGCTTACTGGTAATATCTCTAATTCTATGGCTGATATTTTTAGGAAACTCCCCTTTACGAGATTGGGATGAAGCTACTTATGCTATAGTTGCCAGAGAAATTTACCGGACTGGTAACTGGCTTTATCCTACCCTTCAGGGAGAACCATTTTTATTAAAACCGCCTTTGATGCAATGGTTAATTGCTTGGTGCTACCAACTAGGAGGAGTGCAAGAGTTGACTACACGTTTACCTGGCGCAGTTTTAACTGCCTTGGGAGTGCCTTTGCTTTACTTGGTAGGGCGTTTAGCTTTTAAGCAAAGTTTACCAGCTTTATTTGCTGCTTTAGTTTACTTGACAATGTTGCCTGTGGTGCGTCATGGACGACTAGCAATGTTAGATGGGATGACTATTTCTTTTTTCTTGCTGCTGTTGTTTTGTCTTTTAAAAGCACGTCAGAACCGAAAATATGCTCTAGGTGTGGGATTTTGTCTGGGGTTAATTATTTTGACTAAGGGGATGATAGTTTTGCTATTGGTAGCGATCGCAACTTTATTCCTGTTTGCAGATCGACAATTGGCTTTGTTGAAAAATCCCTATCTCTGGGTGGGAATTTTGTTAGGAAATGCTCCTGCGATCGCTTGGTATACTGCCCAATGGCAACATTATGGTAATACTTTCTTAGAAGTGCATTTTCAAGCACAAGCCTTTGACCGCCTTACACAAACTGTTGAAGGTAATAGCGGGCCTCCTTGGTACTATTTATTAGAATTACTCAAATATGGCTTTCCCTGGCTGTTATTTTTACCTGGAGGGCTTTATCTAGCTTGGAAAAAACGTCATAATACTTGGGGTTCTCTAGTTCTCTTAGGCATAGTTATTTACTTAGGAACTATTTCTTTTATGAGAACTAAACTTCCGTGGTATGTCATGCCTGTATATCCATTTTTAGCCTTGGCAATTGGTGCTAATTTGAGCGAAGTTTGGCAGAATCGTCATTTTAAATTGCGAAGTTGGACAATATTTTTGGCGATTATTTCTATTGCTGGTTTAGGAGGTTGTGTTTACTTTTTTATTAAGAAACAGCCTATTTTAATAGTTATGAGTATTGTTTTGGTAATAAGTATGGGAATTGCAGCATGGCTAGTTAAACAGCGCGATCGCAAATTCATTCCAGTTTTATTTACAGGGATGTATTTAGTTTTAATCCTGCTGGTAAGTTCGCAATCTTGGATTTGGGAATTAAAAGAAGCTTTTCCAGTCAAACCAGTTGCAGCATTAATTCGCCAACATGTATTACCAGGAACAACAATATATAGCTCATTTGCTTATAATCGTCCTAGTTTAGATTTCTATAGCGATTGCAAAGTAATTTCTGCTTCTGTTGCTGTCTTAAAAAAACAATTTGATAATAAATATTATTTATTATTAGATAATCCGACTTTACAACAGACAAATTTATCTGAATATCACATTTTAGGGATTGCTGATAATTTTACTCTGATTTCACAATCAATTAAGTAATACCTGATAGGCTTTTTTGCAAAAAAAATGTCAAATATCTTTGGATTTATCAATAGGATCTTAGCCAATTTTCTTTTCAAAAAGATATACATCATGTTGTTGATATTGTAATTTATATTTTGACTGATTTTTCAAAATATTTGCCAAGTTTGAAAGAGATTCTGAACTTGCAGCCCAACCGGGATGGCGGACATTGAGCAAGACATAATGAAACTTATTCAATTCAGTAATGTCTTGAGAAGGATTATATTTAAAACTAATCAAATCTCTATGGGTTAAATGTGGAGTAATTATATCTGTAGTCAGAACGCTATCTTTAGTTTTAACTAGAGCGATCGCCTCTTTTGTGGCTGACCAATTGTCCAGATGATGAAGATATTTGGAGCTAAAGAACCCAACTTTGCCTAAAGCGAAAAACCAAACTAAAGACCACAAAAAAATTACTCTTCTTTGTTTTAGCCATCCTTTCCCTGCTGCTAGGCTGGTAATTCCAACTAAAATGAGAAATGGAATTGCTGGTAAAGAATAATGCAAAACTAGATTTTTTTGGGAGGGATGATCTGCAAGCAAATTTAGTGCTATACAAGGAATTATACTAATCAAAGGGACAAGATATTGTGGTTTTAAAGCCCAAACAATAGGTAATAATAAGAAACATAGATATTCTAAATTTATGGCTGAAAAAATATTTTTTAAAATAATTTGCGGTTGGTAAAGTAATATTTGTACCATTTCGGAAAATGAGTTTCCTAAATAGCTATATCGATAAAGATGACGGGTAAGTAACGCTGCTTCGCTACCCAAGAAAGGGATGATAATCCAATTAGCAATCAAAAACCACATTGTCCCACCAATAATGGCGATCGCACCATATAAACGTCGCTTTTCAAACAAGAGTAACCAAATCCCCATAGCCACTACAGTCAGGGACAATACAGCTTTACAACCCAATATCAAAAGAATACTGACGCAAAACCAAACTATTTTTCTCGATCTAGCAGCGAAAACTGCCATCAAAAGTGCAGGGACAGCGATCGTATCTGGATGAAAATCGCATAAATTGCTATTGTAAATCACCGGATACATTAGATATACAGCTACCATTGCAATTGCTAAATTTTCTTTTAAACCTGCTTGTAGCGCCAGAAAATATGTAGGTAAAACACCTAAAGCTAAAGCAACAGACTGGACTGCAAATAGCCAATAAATACTCGGATAAATTTTGTACAGTAAAGCCAAAGGATATAAAATCCAAGCAGCATGATCGGCTAAAACATGAAAACCAAGTACAGAAGAAACTGGCGGTTTTCCCTGACTAATTAAGTAAATTCCTTGGTCAAAAAATGCTAAATCTCCAGATGAATTAAATAACTCATGTCGTAAGCTACTGGAGATAAATAAAATTAAGGTACTAATGCCGATAATTGCTCTGATATTATTCATTTTTGGCAGTCGTCCTATTACTTAAATCCTAGTTGCCTTTACTACAATTTCGTATCGATATTCGAGGAAAATTCAGCTTGTAATTTCGGATAAATTACATCACACTTTCGCACAACAAACCAGAGTGCAAAACCTAAAGGGATTGAAAAGAACTGGATAAATATGGGAGTTCCTAAATAGCCAAAAAATGATGCCATTTGCACAACTATAGCTACCCAAAAATATCGGGGAAAGTAAAAAGCAAAGATAATCGAAAGAATATCAGCAGGATAAAAATATCTTTCGTGCATTTTAGGTAGGATATATGGCATAAACAAAACTGATATGGTTGCTAAATGGATCAGTCTGTCTTGAGTGATTTTTAACCTACTTTTATAAACAATATATACCAATAAAAATATTGTAGATATAGTTAATGTTAAAGCTATAGGGACAACAATATTATAAAAATTGTTAGGAATCCATTGATAAAGATTAGGTGCGCCTTTAGCCAATTCTTTGTATTTATTAGCTTGGTTAAAGTATACCAAAAGCAATTCTAATATCGGTCTTCCCATTAACCAAGTTGGTAAAACTGTAACTACATATACTGCTGGAATTAATGGTAAATAATACCAATGGATTCTTTTTTTGAGCAAGAGAATCAATAACAAAGGTGCTAAAAACATAGCTTGCAATTTAAAGGAAAGTGCTACACCAAAACTAAGTAAGGCTGGAATTTCTTTTCGAATAGATAAGAAGTAAATACAGGCAATCAAACCCGTTGTATAGATAACATCACATTGACCCCAGAGGGCACTATTATATATAACAGTCGGACTCAATATAACTACCAAAAAGGCAAATATAGGTTTCCTGCCCTCTGGGTATTTTAGTCTGACAATTTTGTAAGTTAAAAAGGCACAAAGAAAATCAACAGTCATCGCAAAAAGCTTGATTGTGAAGATTTTCGGCAACCCAGATAACAGAGTGGCAGAAATTAAAATCCAGTATAGGTAGGAGGGTGTGTAATCAGCAAAACTATATTTGAGGGCGCTAAAGCCACCATGAGATGCTATAAAATCATACCAAGGTGCTAAAAAAAACTTATAATCTACCGATTTATTTGGAACACAAACTAATCGAATCAGCACTGCTAATATAATGCCAATAGCCAAGTATCCCGAAGCTAGGGATGGGAAAGAGTTTAACAGCCTATTGAAGTGGTGTTTCACTAATTTTAATAATGTATGAGCAGAAGTTTTCGTTATAAATTGTATCAGTATTGGCAGTGTCCACTAAATCAAGAGGAATAGAAGCAAGTACATATAAGAGGATTCTTGTAAAGTCTAATTTTTTACTCAGCTGAACTATTATAAGTCGCGGCGATATGAGACTTTACCCACCTCCATTGGTTGGTTTAAAAACTTGATTTTTCGTGCTTTCTGCGTAGATAGATTTTGTTTGCATAGTAGCTAATTATATTCGCCCAATACTACCTACGAGCTTTCGTTAGTAACTTGAACTGTAGATTGGCTAGATTGGGCTAGATAAATACCCACTAAAACTACGGCGAAAGTCGCCCAGTCAAACAAACCTACCTGTTCTGAAAAAATGAACCAAGCAAAAATCGAGGCTAGAACTGGTTCGAGGAGAAGTGTGACGGCGACGACGCTTGAAGAGATTCTGCTGAGGCTATAAGCTAAAAGTCCCTGACCTAACACTTGGCAAAAGAGGGCTTGGAAAATGATGAAAAACCAACCCATCCAGGAATAGGGTAACAGCCTATCTTCGAGGAATGCTACGACGGGTAGGAGAAACATTGTTGTTACTCCACAGCGCCACAGCATGATAGTTGCGGTGCTAAATCGGGTTCGGAGTCGTTCTATCAGCAGCATACACGTGGCCATGAAAACCGCAGTTAGCAATGCCAATGCATCACCCAGTATTTGATCGGTCGCAAATTGCACCTTATTGAGTTCAAATGCGATCGCTCCCCCCAAGGCTACGACCAGTCCCAGAACGAATCTGTTATCGAAGCGCCGACCAAATAACAGATACCCAGCCAAAGCCACAAACAAAGAGTTCAAATTAGATAGTAAAGCAACATTGGCAACACTAGTTTGACTCAGCGACCAAGCCCATAAAAGAAGGTAGGTTCCAGCAGCAGTTCCCATTGCCAACAATAACCAAACTTCTTGACTCGTAAAAGGCTTCTTTTCTATAGGTTCACAATCGGACTGTTTGGTGCGAAAAGCCTCAAGTCCATTCCATAATGCAAAGACGATTGTAGCGATCCAACTGCGATGAAATACTACAGCATTTGCACCAATTTCTTGTTGACATAATTTGGTCAGAGATGGTGCTAAAGATATGGGAATTAGGGCAAACAATAATGATGCAGTTCCTAATAAAGCTGGTGTTTCGGAGAATTGTTGCTTTAGTAATGACAGTTTGTTCGTCATACTTTTAACAAAAGTGTTAACTATAGTTGTGACTGATTCCTGGAACGGGAAATTAACGGCAGGTTGGCTAGATACGGCTAAGTATAAACCCATTAAAACTACAGCGAAACCTGCCCAATTTGAGAAAGTTAATTTTTCTGAAAATATTATCAGAGCGAAAATGCCACTAAATACTGGCTCTAAAAGATGCACTAATGAGACAACCACAGAGGAAAACTTGGCAAGGCTATAGGTCAAAAGCCCATGACCTAAAACTTGGCAGATCAGTGCTAGGGAAATTACCCAAAGCCACCCACTGACTGTAGAAGGGAAAAGTTGATCTTGAGTGAATAAAAGTATAGGGAAGATAATTAGGGCACTAATCGCACAGATCCACAACTGGATTGTGGTTGGAGTAAATTTAGTTCGTAATTTTTCTACCAATAGCAGGTATACACTTAAGAAAATAGCAGAAACGATCGCAGTAAAACCCCCTTGAACTTCATCTGTAGCGATTTGCAATTCCTCAAATTCTATAGCGATCGCTCCCCCAAGGGCGATGACCATCCCAATCAGGAATTGGCTCTCAAAACCCTTACTATATAACAGCCACACCCCTAAGCTAGTAAAGATAGGGGCGAGATTATGCAACACACTAGAAATCGCAACGCTAGTTTCAGTTAGCGACCAAGCCAAAAGGACTAAAGTGCCAGCCCAAAAGATCCCAGCACTTCCTAATAGCCAGAAATCCTGGCTGGTGTAGCATCGTTTTTCTAAAGGTTTGTCTAAGGAAAGTCGCTGACGTATTGCCTTGTATCCATTCCAGAGCAAGAAGAACACACTAGCTAGCCATAAGCGATTAAATACAGTAGCATTGGGGCTAAGTTGAGTTTCGCTCAATTTCACGAAAATAGAGCCAAAAGAGATGGCACCGACACCGACAAATAATGCCGCAAGGGCTATCTTCTTTTGATTGGATACATTCATTGGGAAATTTAAATTCAACTTCTCACTGATAAAGAATCAAACCTCTAACCAACCCAACGCTCTTGGGCAAATCCTACAGCTATTTTGGCTAGTAATGTCACGAAAACGCCCAAGATTAAATATCCCTGACGCGGATGGCGAGATAGCAGCACACCAATGGCTATATTCAAAGGCACAATACCATAAGCGAGACGGCTCAAGGAAATAGTACCTCCAGAGGCTAGCAGCAAACCAATACCGCAAAAGCCATACATAACGGTAACTGGGGTCAGTTGCGTGCGTAAGCGCCACAACACATAGCCACCACCCAAGACCATGAACAAGTTGAGCAAGTTATTGATCCACTGTGCGCTTGCTAGGAGCAACAAAAATAAGACTAAAGCATAAAAGCCATAAAATAATTTTACAGAACTAAAATGTTGACGGAAGCGCCATAAAGAATAGCCACTGGCAACAATCACGCTCAACAACAAGAGATACCAGGGGTCTTGAATCCCGCCAGAGGAGTTTTGAACCCAGCCATATTGCCAGTTTTTTGTGCCAACTGCAATTTGCATGAACATATTTAACCAACCCTGCCAATCAAATCCTAGAGTTGGTCGCCATCCTCGTTGTGCTTCGATAAAAGCTAAAGGGTTGTCAAAATAAATCGCACAATAAAAACTGAATAGAAGTATGCCAATGGCGGTAACGAAACCAGCGATATAGGCAATGGGTGGTCGGCGTTCTTTCCAGGCTGCGATCGCTAATGCTGGAATTAGTGCCATCCCTGTAGGACGTGTTGCTGTCGCCATCGCCCCCCAAAGCCCAGTCCAGCCATACTGCTTTTGATCGAAAGCCCGCAAAGCTGACGTACTCAAAAACAAATACAGCCCCTCTGTGTAAACTACCCCCGTAAACATGGAAGATGGATATAAAGAAACTACAGCAGTAGTCCACTGCGCTGCATTGATGCCATAATTATCCTTAACCCAAAAATATAAACAGTAAAGGGCTGCAAAAAATGCCAGGTTGTTGACTAATGTTCCTGCTAATTCAAACGGCAAGCCCAATTTCATCAAAACCCAGATACTTAAAGGAAACAGGGGAAAGAAGGCAAGATTATGTTGCTTGCCGTCATTTACAAATTCATATCCAGAAGTAGCGATCGCTCGATAGTGCATACTATCCCAGGCATCAAAAACTCCCCAGCCAAAATGAGGCAAAAATTCTTCTGCTGGTGATGGTAGTTTTGGCGCAACCAGCAACATAGCTATCCAAATGAATATTCGACTGGCAAGCCATAAGGCTGCTGGAAACAGGAAATCATTTTTCCATAAAACTTTTTTTACAACTATCTGAACTTTCACCATAAGGTTGAGTGCTTCAACAAACTCCTTTCTGCATTCTTTTACTTATGGCTGTAACACAGCAATTTATGAGTAATATTTTGCATATTAAATCCTCCATTAATTTAATTAATAAACTGGACAGATTAGCAATTAATTGAAATTATTTCTTATTTGGTTACTTTTGCCAATTCTCTCGGAGTTTATCTCTAAAAACATAGTATTTAGAAATACAATTTTTGTCTAGTTCTCTGCAAATTAAGCAACTTTATTACTTTATGGCTCGCAGTCTATGAGTTAAAATTAATGGATTTGGTCTAGCGCAGCAAGGAAAACATGGGTAATTTTCCCTTTGTATCCCTGCATCTCTCTCCCCATGTCTCTACTCGTCCGCGTCAGTGTATCGATTATAGTGATTGCTGTCATGAAAGAGTCCCCGGCAATTTATAGTGGGAGTTGTCTGTAAATCCTTAAGCAATTGTGAAAGCGATTACTCTTGTTGGTTCCACTGGTTCTATCGGTACTCAGACCTTAGATATTGTCACTCAGTACCCAGATCAGTTTCGGATTGTGGGATTGGCAGCTGGGAACAATGTAGAGATGTTGGCTGCTCAAATTCGGCAGTTTCGACCGAAAATAGCAGCAATTTGCTCAGAAGATAAATTACCAGCGCTCAAAGAAGCTATCATTGACCTCGATCCCCAACCGATTCTCCTGGCAGGTGATGCCGGAGTGATAGAAGTTGCTCGCTACGGCGATGCTCAAACTGTTGTGACTGGGATCGTTGGTTGTGCTGGTTTGCTACCCACGATCGCAGCTATTGAAGCTGGTAAAGATATTGCTTTAGCGAACAAAGAAACCCTGATTGCTGGGGCCCCTGTGGTTCTACCCCTAGTCGAAAAACACGGTGTAAAATTACTCCCAGCCGATTCCGAACATTCGGCAATCTTTCAATGTCTCCAAGGTGTGCCAAAATCTGGCTTGCGAAAAATCTTGCTCACTGCATCTGGTGGGGCTTTCCGAGACTGGGATGTAGAAAGGTTAGCAGATGTAACCGTTGCGGACGCTCTCAAGCATCCTAATTGGTCGATGGGGCGGAAAATCACAGTAGACTCTGCTACTTTGATGAATAAAGGACTGGAAGTAATTGAGGCTCACTTTCTGTTTGGGTTGGATTATGACAATATCGAAATTGTCATTCATCCCCAGAGCATTATTCACTCGCTAATTGAACTGCAAGATACTTCCGTTTTAGCCCAACTCGGTTGGCCGGATATGCGCTTACCTTTGCTGTATGCTCTATCTTGGCCCGATCGCATCTACACCAACTGGGAACGACTAAATTTAGTCAAAGCTGGAAATTTAACCTTCCGGGAACCAGATCACCAAAAGTATCCTTGTATGCAGTTGGCTTATGCTGTGGGTAAAGCTGGTGGTTCGATGCCAGCTGTGTTAAACGCTGCAAATGAGCAAGCTGTGGCTTTATTTTTAGATGAAAAAATTCACTTTTTAGATATTCCCCGGTGTATAGAAATGGTGTGCGATCGCCATCAAAATGAGAACCGGACAAATCCTTCTTTAGATGACATTTTGGCAGCAGATAAATGGGCAAGACAAGAAGTTTTAACAGCGACTGAAAAGTTAGAAACTCAATCGCAGATAATTTCTCTGCGATAAAAACCTTTACTCATACCCCTGAAAGGCAGATTTTCTGGCTATTGACCAATTCTTGTTTAGCCTTCAGCATTAGCTTGAAGGCTAACGGTTAAATTCACTTGTGCTAAGTAATTCTTAACTAAGCCTTAATACAGTATTTCATAAATTCATGACGAATTGAGTTACTTACTGACAAAGCTTTGCAAGACTCAATCACGCAACAAACTTGTGAAATCTTGTACTGAAAAATAACAGCATTTTATTTTTTTTTTGTTGGCTTGGCATACTCCAAATTTCCCGTAAAAATAATGTAGCTACAAACCAAGGCTCAAGTAAGTAACGTCTCCAAAGTCTTTTCGGTTCAGACAATAACCGATACAACCATTCCAAACCCACCTTCCCCATCCAGCGAGGAGGAGTGGGTAGTACTCCTGCGACATAATCCATACAGGCTCCACTAGTCAAAATACTATTGGCATGAATATATTCAAGATTTTCAGAAATCCAGTGCTCTTGGCGTGGCATACCCATCCCCACCATTAATACATGAGGTTTGTAAGCATTAATTGCAGCCAGAGTAGCAAGATTTTCTTGACTATCTTTATCCATATCAATGTAGCCATGAGCGCAAGCAATCTGTAAACTAGGAAATCTCTGGTGTAAAATACTTGCTCCTTGTTCGGCTACTCCTGGCTTTGAACCTAAATAGAATACACGCCAGCCTTTATTCGCTGCTTCTTCCATCAAAGGCCATACCCAATCAGCATATGTTACTCTTTGTTCTCGTTTCATCGGAAAACCTAACAATTTTCCAATCAACAATAGAGGCATACCATCAATATGGATATATTCAGCCTGGGCATAAAAAGATTGCATTTTTGGATCGTTATGAAAGAGATAAAGACTATGCAAGTTATGATTAGCAATAATCCATTTCTCATTTTTATCAATAGATTCTTCAATTAATAAGTTTAACTCGGGGATAGAGAGGGCATCAACTTTAACACCAAGAAGCTTATAAGAAAATCGATTTTTCATGACTTAAGATTTTTATTTTTAGAATTATGAGAGTTAGTGTCACAGGCAAGGTTATTATTTAAAAAGCAATTTGTAAGAATATTTAAATTATAAAATATTTAAATATTAAGTATTCTTCGCTTAAACTAAGAATGACTGATTTTCATAAGGATTTCCGCTATATTGTGCGCTCTTGCATTCCAGGAATATTTATCTGTAATTAAGGTATATGCTGTATCCACAAGCGATTGATATTTATCAAAGTTTGAAGCTGCATCTAGCACTGCGTTAGCAACTTCTTCAGTAGAGTATCCTGTTACTAAAAGATGTTCTAAATTTCGAAATTCTTCCAAACCTCGCAAGCCTTCTGGTGTTGATACAACTAGTTTTTTACTAGCGAAATAATCTAATGCTTTATTACGAGCGCCACCTGCTACTGCTTGTTTAGAGAATGGTAACAAAGCAATATCTGCATACTTAAGATGCTCAACAAAATCCTCTCTTTTAGGTAAAAACCCTAAAAAAGAAATATTAGAGGGTATTGGTTCTGAAATATCGCTACTATCTCTACCTATAATAACAAAATGTACTTTTTGCTGATAACTTTCTAGATGTTTCGCAACCTCAATAGTCATTGATACAGACATATCATTACTTGGAAATTGAAATGTTTTAGGAGCAATAAGAACCACTATTTTTGCCGGTCTAAATGCTTGATAGGGGTCTTTATCCAAAAACAATTCAGTATTTAGCAAGTCTTCGGTCACTCCATTCCCAATACTATAAATCTGCTGTGGAGTTTTACCATACCATTGAGAAATTAGTTTAGGAATCGAGTCACCGGCTGCAATAATTGGACTACCAGAGAATATCAAAATTCCCTGAGCAATATATGTCTTAATACATTGTACAAACTCTTTGAAAGGATTGGCAACTGAAAATAAGCGCATCCAGTATTCATACGCTGAAAATGTATGAAAATCTAAAACAAGAGAGGAACTGCTGTGCTTTCTAAGCTTTAGTGAAATTAAAGCAGCTAATCCAGGTAAAGTTTCTTGAGCATAAACAATGTCTGGGCAAAACTCATCAATGCACTTTTCTATGGTCTGAATATATGACTTCAGGCTTCTTGAGCCAATCGAAATCGAAGGTGCATATTTAACAGATGAGCAATCTAATCCTAGCTGAAAAACATCAAAATCTTTAGTAAGATATTGTCCAAGATAAAAAGGTCTAGTAAATGCACCAAATGGTTGGCTAGAATCAAGTGTTGAGACAATTAATAAGCGTTTACCCATAAAGGAATTATTTAAATTGATTTTTTAAGAAAAATTTTTCAGCTAAGATTAGATTCTTATTAATTGTCTAAATATTATTTTATACTAAGAGTCTAATCAAATTTTCGAGTTAGTTTGACTGATCTCATCAGAAAATGTAGGAGAAATTGCCAAATCTTTGTAACCAATAATTGCTCTAATATAGGGTAAAAACCAGTAAAATATCCATAATGGACCAGAGTGTCTGATACAAAATACAGTCCAGGGTTTTAATGGAAATCCTTTAATTTGCAGCGCCTTTTTCAAGCGTTGTAATATACTCAAATTAGTATCTACCCAACTATTGCGGATAGAATTTTTTGTACAACTACCAATGTACTCAGGAGCTACCCATATTTGACAACCTAATTTACGCGCTCTGAGCGCATAATCTAAGTCTCCTAAACTGTGAATAAAAGCTGTATCAATATTGCCAATTTTTGCAGCAACAGCTTTAGGAATTAGCACACAGTTACCATACATAGCATCGCATTTTTGAATAACCGAACTTGGTTCTAAAAATTCAAATTTATTGGAATACCACTTTTTAGATTTTACTGCTCCTCCATAGGTTGCTTTTCCTGTCATTGGGTCTTTAGTTGAACCAACTACAATTGAGTCTGGATAACCTTGTTCCGTCAAGTGTTGATGAATTTGTAATAATTTACTGACAGCATTAGCTTCTAGAAATGTGTCATCATTCAACCACAGATAATAGTCATATTGATTTTTTATCGCCTCACCAAAGGCGAGATGCATTCCTCCCACCCAAAATAAATTCCCATTACCCTGAAGAATGTGTACCTCTGGGTATTCTGCTTTGATAGCCTGTGCAGTTCCATCAAAGCTACCATCATCAGTTAAATAAACATCAAAATGATTTTTTTGCTCATATAAAGTATGTAGACAGGCAAGAGTAGTATTACGCCTGTTATGACAGGTCATAACTATAGCTAAATTTGCTTGTTTCATCCCATTTACCTCATGTCTTCCTATGAAAATGCTCAATCCAAATAATTAAGTTATACAGAACTATTTTGATTACGTTTAAAGTTTAGCCATTTTTTCTATCCAGCCACTCAAATTAATATCTAAGTTAAAGTTTCGTAATTTTTGTTCCATTCTTCTAACTACCAGCATATATCGATGCAAAACTGATACGCGAGGCATCTTGAGCTTGACAACCTCTTGACACAACCATCGATATTTTTCTGAATCAAGATTAAGTCTTTTCAGTCTTTTAATTTGTGCATTCCAATCGTTATAGAAGAATAGGTTGAAATAATGAATTGATGTAATATCATTCCAGTCTTTAATTTGTAGTTCTGTTGATAAACGGTTATGTAAAGGCAAAGGATAACTATAATTAGCAGGAAGATGTTCGACGTTTTCTTCTAAGGCACATAAAGTTACCGATAAAACAGACTGCTCAACAAAATAAAGACCTTGAGGAGGAGTGATATCAAGGCGCATTACTTTTTCAAAATTCTCTTTCCAAGCTGTAAATATACCTGCACTCCTTCTGACAACGACCAAACCAGAATTCCAGTAGGCTCTAATTTTTTTCTTACCAATTGGTGTTTCCACAAATACCTCGCGCTTTACCCCCAGCACTTCATATAACTTTTGCCAATACCATTCTTGAGAGTCTCGCAGACCTGTAGAACCAATTCCTTGACCATACTCAGGACGTAACCGAGCGTTACAATTCACGGGTAATAAAAACTTTTTTGGCTCAGAAAAAAAGCATTTGTCACTGTCTAGAAAAACTAATATTTCTGCGTCGATATGTTGTTCTGCATAAGCACAAGCCAGAGGTTTATTTGCTAAATAATATTCATGAAATTCTTGATTAATAGGGATTTGTTGATGATTTACCCGCAATGCTTCAAATGCTTTTTGTGTTTGCTTTGATATAGGTTCACCCACTCTAGGATGAAAACTAAATATAGGCGTATCTTTTAATTCTCCACAAAACTTACGAATACTTTCTGCAAGCATTAATGATTGAGTTTCCAAGCGACCAGGTTCTGTACAAATTATAAAAGCTATAGGTATTGACATATTATGAAGTATTGATTTACTAAGTTAGTTACTAAATGAAGATTCCTTTGCTATCATTAATATTTCCTGAAACAAAGCTGAATAACGACGCGCTTGAAGTTCTAGAGTAAATTCTTGTTCTGCTTTCTCGCGAGCATAGAATGACAGCTTTTCTAATCTCTGCTCATTTTCAAGTACCCAGGCAATTCCTTTGGCGAAATCCTCAATTTCATAAGGTTTAGCTAAGTAGCCGTTTTGTTGATGATCGACAATATCTTTTAAGCCAGTAGAATTAAATGCAACAACTGGAGTACCACAAGCAAGTGATTCAGAAGCTGTCTGTCCAAAAGATTCTTGCAGAGACGGCACAAGCATCACATCAGCTGCTGAGTAAACAGTTGCTAAAGATATATCGTCATATAAATGTCCCAAATAGTGAGTTTTGAAGCCCAAATCAGGTGGATTTTCAGGTTGAGATGCACCGAAAACAACGATCTCCAACTTATCTTTCCAGCCAGATTTGCTAAATTCTTGTAGTGCTGGTTGCAGGTAATGAAAACCTTTTCTAGAGTCATTAGTTGCATCTAATGCTCCAAATAAAATGAGTTGTTTATCCAGAGGTAAATTCAGTAGTTCTCGCGCTAAACCTTGATCGACGGGTTTATATTTTTGAGTATCCAACCCATTGGGAATTACTTCAATTCGTAAATTTTTAAACAAAGAACTAGATTTGGCGCATTCGGCTAACCAAGAACCTGGCGAAACAATGGTCAGATTTAAATTTTTCAAAGCTTTGATTTTACGTTGCCATACCCAATGGGATAAATCGCAATCCTTCTTGCTGTTCAGTTGAGGACAGGCTCCACAGGAGATTTGGTAACGATCGCAATCCCCAGTGTAGCTACATCCTCCAGTAAATGCCCACATATCATGAATTGTCCAGACCAAAGGGCGCTTTAGTTTAGCAATAGTTTCTATTTGCATAAAAGCTGCGCTAATCCAATGCAAATTAATTATATCTGGATTAATCTGAGCAACTTGAGAACTAACTCTATCTGGCAACCATTGAATAAAAAATGGAGTATTTTGCTTTTGAGAATAAAGTTTTAAAGGTAAAGTTTCCAATGTCAACTTTGCCTTAGCGATGCCTTGCAATAATCTGATTTTAGGTGCAATTACTGTTTTGTCATCAGTATATTTTTCTTGCACCAGCATTTGTGATTGTAAATTAATATTTTGTAACCCTTTGTGCAACCGATATGCAGCACGAGCCGCACCACCCGCCACATCCTGGGTACTAAGGAGCAAAACCTTCATATTAGTATTATTGAACTTGAAAAAATATTCTTGATAAGACTAATTATCTATCACAGAGAATCAATATTATTTGTTTGGCTTTATGCCCTCACAATATAGAGAGCCTGGTAGATATACTGTCCGATCAGCATTAATATCCAAGACTTCATTACTAAAGTTTGGAATATCACTTGTATGGGCATCCATAAATTTAATATCTGAAAAGCCAACTCTTTCAAAGAGCGTTTTCATACTATAGCTATCATACATCCACTTATGTTTTTCACCCAGGGATGTTTCATCTATCATAGACTTGCGTACATAGCGTGGGATCAACTTCTTTACCATGTCAATATAGAAATATTTAAATTTGTTTCTGAGTTTATTTTGATTGATATTAAATACCTTTTCTAACAAAGAAGAAGTATTATTGTTTGCTATCTCTTCTTCGATTTTAACACCTGTTCTTTCTTCTACATAGGTTATGGATCGCTCATCATTTTTTTCAAGCACTTCCCGCCAATAAGTTTTCATCAATCCGCCTTGTTCTGTTCTCACTAATTGATCGATTAACTCAATAATAGCCCATTCATATTGTTTCCTTGCTTCCTCATTTTCAATATTGTCGATAATTCTTAAGTATTCACGGCATGTTCGTTCTAAGTCAGGAACAACGATGCGTAAAATGCCTTGAGGTTTGAGAACTCTATAGCATTCTTTCACGAGCATTTCTCCTGTGCCTTTAGAGAAATGCTCTAGGACATGACTGCTATAAATTACATCGAAATAATCTTTAGGATATGGAAGTGGTTGCAGTAAATTATGAGCAATTACTTCAGGATGCTCAGAATTAAAATCTATATTTATCCATCCAGAAGAAAATCTGTGTCCACATCCAAAATTTAACTTTTTCATGTTTTCTCTCCTTTCAATTATGGAAGTATGTAAACTATTGACTTATTTATATATTGGTGTACGCTGAAAACTAAGAGTCAGAGATAAAGAAGTTGTGACATACATTAACCAATTCCAACTGGGAGTTAATAATCTTGCTTCTGAAAAATTCACGATGACGATGATAACTAGCATCTGCATTGGCCAATAATCTTCAGGTTTTTCTGCCACCGAAACAATTCGAGTCAGTGCCATTACAAAGAACCGGATAAATCCTGCTGCAAAAGTCAAGAAACCCAAAAATCCTAATTCTAACAATAGTTCTAAAAAACCATTGTGAGCATTACTTGCCCAATCATAAGTGGCTCTCAGATTAGATGCAGCATTACTAGTCCAAAATCCAGAAAATCCATAACCTAACCAAGGTCTTTCCAAAACCTTAGATATCACTAGTTCCCAGAGATCAGAGCGTCCATTGAAGGTAAGGTCTTTACCAGAAGTACCAACTACAGTTTCGGCATTATTGATCAGTAATATTGAAAAAATAATGAGTAGCATTAGAGCTGAAGTAATCATAATAACTTGTAATTTATAATTAGTTTTTTGAAAGGATCGATAAAAAGGCAAAAGTAATATCATTGTAAATAGGATCGCCAAAGATGTTGTTGAACGTGTGAGGATAATTAAACATATAGATAACCCACATAGTGCCCACATTAACCAGCGATATCGATAACTACTAAGGGCAAGATGTAAAAAAACTCCTGCACTCCAGTTCATCATGTAACCTAATTCATTTTTATGACCATAAATTCCGCTCCACATATCTACTAATTCCGGGGATTTGTGAATATAACCTGGTATGAATGCAGAGAATATCATAGACAATAATGCAGCTGCACCAAGCGCCCAAGCTATTAGCCTCATTTGTTCTCTAAGGGGATAACGTACTGCTAAATAGATTGCAAGAAAATATATTCGAATTAGACCTTTTATATCTTTTAGAGTAGAACTTAGGTCTTCTGACCACAATATCGAAAATATAACTATTGCTAGTAAAAAAAACTGTAATGGACTTCTTGTAATTACATAAATAAAACCTTTCCAGTACGAAATTAGAAAATAAAATAATATTAAATATGAAATTATATTGAATAAAGTATCTACCTTATCGCCTCCAAGGGTAGACATAGAAACTTCTTGTGCAGGGTGTATTGTTAATACCCCTGCTGCGATGAGTAGTAGTAAGATAGTTAATATTTTTTCTGTTAACTTTACGTTCATTGTTGACATTTAATTAATTAACTAAAGATATCACTATTTTTTTATCGTTGAATAATTCAATCTTTTCTTCACTTCCTCTTTAAAAATGTTCAATATAGTTGCTTTATATACTGTTTTTTGAGTAAAATTATCTGCCTCTACATTTCTCACAATATACGGTGGATGTTTTAAAGAAAATTCCATTGCTTGCATCGACATATTGATGAACGAAAATTCCTGGTTGGAAGTGAAGTGAGTCGCGTCCGCACCAACGCCAACATTAGAAATCAAATTTACATTGGGAATAATGCTTAAGCTACCCTGTATCCAGCAGGCAAATGTCCATTGGTAATCCCAGGTTATACCTGTAGGATTGTTATAAACAGACTGAAATATTCGTCGCCAATAACTTACTGCTTTCGGATCGAGAAGAATGTCATGTAAGAGGTTTTCTGATTGCACTTCTTGCCAGAGTTTGATAGTCAGATCATAATGCTGCCAAGCACGTCTCCAACTTGCCCAACCCCAGCAGTGGTTATAGCGAGAAAAATAGTAACTGTAATTGGTGCGTTTTCGTCCAAATTGAAGATTTTGAGCAGAGATTGTGGCAATTCTGGTATCGTCTCTATATTTTTCTAGTAGTTCTTCGCTAAATCGGAAAAATGTCGGATGAGGGATACAGTCATCTTCTAAAATAATTGTCTCTTCAACATTATTAAATACCCAATCTAAGCCACTAGATACTCGTTTTGCACAACCTAAGTTAATATCAGAATAATTCTTAATAACCTCGCATTCCCAATCAACTCTTTCAATAATTGCGCGAGTTGCTTCACACTTTTCTGCCTCATCATCGCGATCGGTGCGGGGCCCATCTGCAATTACAAAAAGTTTTGTTGGTTTGGCTTGGCGAATAGCTTCAAAAACTTTCTCTGTTGTTTGTGGGCGCTTGAAAATAATAAAAGTTACTGGTGTTTCCATTTTGGATTAATTTTGCTCAATAGACTTGATACTGCAAAAGTTAGATAATAACGATCAATAATTATAAAAAGGAAGAAGCGATCGCACCTGAATCTTAAAAATCTTTTGTGTTCTTGAATCAAATGCGTTGCATATAAAAGTAGCAGCAGCCTGTGAAATTATTGTTGCACTCGCAGCCCCAAGTCCACCATATTTAGGAATAAGGAATAAATTGAGAATAATGTTTAGTATGGCCCCAAATAAAGTTTTACCTAAAGAAACATGGTTCAAACCCTCAGCAATAAACCAAGGTGATGTGGCAAGACCCATAAATACAAACAAAGAAGTCCAAATATGAACTGATAATATTGGTCCCGCTTCCGCATATCCACTTCCAAACATCACTATAATTATCTTTTCGGATAGAAATGTCATTGGCAGAGCAATTCCTAAAGATATACATGTCATTAGACTGAGTAATTGTCCTATTCGCTTATAATAAAGACTTTCTGATTTTTCCTTAGCTGCATAAATTGAAGGAGCAACAGAAGAAACAATAGCCCCCGGAATGAAATACCAAATTTCAGATACACGGACAGCAGCAGAATAAATTCCAACCTCGCTATTTCCGATCATTTGACCTAACATCACCTGATCGATTCTCATAAAAATCATGATAGCGAACCCCGAAAAAATTAGAGGTAAACTCTCTTTCAGAAGGGTTTTTGCAGCAGACAAACTCCAACGCCATAACCACAAGGAATACCCTTTAGCTTGGTAAACAATCAGTAAGCCAATTGCACTCATTGCAAATTCTGCTAATGTTACCCAAGCAAAAGCTAACAATGATGCTTTTGTTAAAATTAGTACGATTTTAATAACAGTATTTAGCAGAAATGCTATGTTTCTAGCGATCACACTGTATTTTGACTGCACCTGTGATTGAAACCACAAATCAATGGTATCAGTCGCCCTGAAAATTCCTGCCATTCCTAAAATTGCAACTAGCGATATTTTCAGTGTTTCATGTTCACCCAAGAAAAACATAGTGCTAACTGCCAATAAGACAGAAGCAATTCCACCAAGCAATTTTAGCCAAAAAGTTGTTCCTAAAATTTCCTCTCTATTTGATGATTGACGGATAATATGGCGAATTACTACATCATCCAACCCCAGAGTGAAAATTGGGCTAAATAAGCTAACAAAAGCTAAAGAATAGTTAAAAAGACCATACTGCTGTACTCCTAAGTAGCGTGCTACCCATACTCCTACAACCAAGCTTGCACCCATACGGAGAATACGGTCAGCAAACAACCAACCTGTATTGGCAATAATTGCACGCAGCCCAGAACGAGATGTAAATTTTGATAAACTGGGAATTTTTAATTTACTTAGCATTATCTTGAGGAGTTAATTTTGTGACATTTTCTCGTGTACTATCTTTGTTTTTTAAGGTGAAATATTATGTTAATTTATCTAGGCTTTATTTATTACAACATTTTGAATTTACCAGCCATTAGAGTTTTCAAAAAATAGCTAAATAATAAAATTATGCCCTTCGTTTTCCAAAATAAATTATGCTCAAACAAAAATATTATTTTCATGTATGAAATAAAATCTTCATATTTTGGACATGGTATTGTTTTTAACTCATTGAGAGAGGTAAAAGCCAATAATAACGGTAAACTTAAATTATTTTTTTGCAAAATGTAATTAAATAGAGAATTACGTTTCCAGAATCTCTTATATTCATAGTTATTATCTATATCTAAGAATTTCTTGTTATAATACTGGTTATTTTGATGTATTCTATACATCACTAAAGGTTTAGACATGTAAAACTTTTTAGCCCCTACCAAAGAAGCCCCCCATATCAGACAGTCATCAGCCCTTACACGCCAATCTTCTATATTGGGAATAGGTAAAAACTTTCTAATTATTTCTCTACGTATTGATAATGTTGAAGTTATGGAGCCGATCCATTCACCACTATATAAAGTTCTGATGACTGAATAACCTAAATCCAAATCAACGGTATTAACTTGAAATGTTTCTTCCACTGCCCCAAATTTCTTATAAGCACAAAATATAAAATCACATTCATTACGTCTCTTATAAAAATTTAGGGTGGTTTCTAAATATTGAGGTTCATAAAGATCATCGGCATCTAGAAAAAATATAATGTCCCCAGTCGCAGCTAAAAACCCTTCATTAAAGGATGATAATTGCCCTTGATTTTTTTCTTTTAAAATAGATTTAACATTAGCTAATTGAGTAAATTTAGTGATGACTTCCACAGAATTATCTGTGGAAGCGTCATCAACGATAATAATTTCATCAAATTTGATAGTTTGATTTAAAGCGCTATCAATAGCCTCTGAGAGAAACTCAGCGTAATTATAATTATTAATTAAACAAGATGTTTTTATTTTATTTATACCCATACAAAAATGTATCTCCAATAGAAAAATAAAATGTAGTTCTCCAATTGACAACTACCAATAGGCTGGATATTTTGAAGGATTTGTTGGTATATCGTCAGGTCTACATCTCACCCAGTATTCATTATAAAGAGACTGAAAAAATGGAATCTTATCCCAACGATTGCCTTTAATTCCAAAAAGAATTTGAGTTGCTCCTCCAAGATGTATAGCCTGTTTCCCTAGAGATTTAACGTAAGCAGCTAATGGAAGTCCATAAGCACCGCATCCTATAATAGCTATGTCAAAATCTTGATCTTTGATGTTGTTACACATCCAATCATAAGCATCAAACCAAGTATTAAACTGAGTTTGAGTTCCAGCCAGAGACTGAACTGCTTTGAAGGTAATTAACTCAAATTCAGGTAGAATATTTGGATTTTTGAAAAGTAACTTTCTATAATTTTTATATTGTGATAGGATAGTTTCTGCAAAAGGATGAATGACTAAAACTTTTTTACCTTCAAGACTCTGGCTCCAAGGGTTGTTGTGATAATAAGGCTCAAGTGTATTTAATTCAACAAAAGAAGCTTGTGGACAAGAATTTCTGATGATTTCTGGCTCTCCAATTTGAAACCATACTCCCAAAGCATCTATAGATTTCGACGATTCTAGAAAAAGTTGGCTAAATTGATTTAGATGTTTTTCATCTACTGGGAAAAACCCAGAGTCGTTAGACATCGATTCAAATATAGATCCCTTGTAACCTCCTTTTAGGTATTCATGTACACAATAAGCTTCTGTGCTACCAAAGCGACTAATCATAAAAGGTTTACTATCTGTAATTAGATTGGTAAGTAATTCATTAGTTTCTTGAGTAGATAAAATTTGCTTATATATATCATAATTTTTTACATGATTTTTGATAATTATTGTCTTTGTATAAACAGAGCCTTTCCATTTAGCTAATGGAGTATTTGATTTTAGGAATTGCTTGAGATTTTTGCTTAATGTCATTAATTTAATCCTCTAGTCAAAAACTTTGGTTTAGATTTTTGTAGTAAGGCTCTACATACGAAAATTTAACGCTCTTTGGTAAATTTGGTTAAACTGCTAGATACTAAATCTTGTTCAATTTGTCGTTTTTTGCTTTCAGGTAAATAATTATTAGACTCGTTTTTTATATTCACACCATTAATGACTATCCCTAACACCTTCTGACCTGACTGATTTAAAAACTCTTTAGCTGCATTAGCACTGTTCAAGTCAACTACCCCAGGACGAACGACTAATAGAATACCGTCAGTCAGGGTGCTTAAAACAGCAGCATCTGCTATTCCTGAGAGAGGTGGCGTATCAAAAATAACGAGATCGTAATCTCTACCAAAGTTACTTATCAGTGTTGCCATTCGTTGAGAATCTAGCAGCGCTACCGGATTGGGAGGCAAAACTCCAGAAGTAAGAACCTCTAGATTAGGCATAACTTCTTGAACAACTGCATCTAAAGAAACTTGACCTACAATGACATTACTTAGTCCAACTGTATTGTTTAGCCCCCAGATATGATGCTGTATGGGATGACGCATATCTGCATCCACCAACAATACTCGACGGCCTGCTTGAGCCATAGTCACAGCTAAATTTGCAGACACGTCAGACTTTCCTTCTTTGGCAACGGAACTTGTGATTACAATGCTTTTTAGCGGTTTATCAGAACAGAGAAACTTCAAGTTTACTTGGAGTATTTGATATGCGTTACCAAGAGGGAAATAAGGAATATCTCTACCAATAATTTTAGGGATAGGTCTATCAATTCCTCCTATAGAAGAATGAGTTTTACCATTTTTGCCTTGTGCTGGAATTACTCCTAAAACAGTGTATTTCAAGACTTCTTTAGCTTCTTTAACTGTCTTCACTGAGCGGTCTATCAAGTCTAAACTAAAGGCGACAATGACACCTAAGAAAAGACCAACCGCTCCTCCACCAACAATAAATAGCGTTTTGCGAGGCCCTTCTGCTTTTTCAGGGACTAAAGCTAAGGAAATTACACGAGCATTAGGAATCTTTTGGTTCTCTGCAATATCAATTTCTTGGCGTTTCTTTAATAGTGTTTCGTAAGTTGTTTGAGCCGCTTGTAGTTTTCGTTCTAACTCTCGTTGCTTCTGTTCTAGCTTTGGCAAATTATTTGCTCGTTTGATGTAAGCAGCTTGCTGTTGGGAAAGTGTGTCAATTTGTCTTTTTAGACCGATACGATCTGCCTGAGCACGAGTAATATCTGCAATTAAGCTTTGGCGCAGTTGTCCAACCTGTAAACTTCCCTGTGTTACCTGTGCTGTACCAGCGACTTGTCCTGTCCGCTGTTTTAACAAGCTCTGAAGAGCTACAACTTTTGCTTGTAAGTCAATAATTGTAGGGTGTTCAGGTGAAAAACGGGTACGTTCTACTGCCAGCTTACTTTCTGTTTCTTGGAGTTGGGTAAGCACTGTTTGAACTCCAGGTGCTTGACTCAATTCAGATGCGATTACACCCTGTTGTGGATTTACCTGAGCTTCCTTGCTTAACTGTTCTAAACGACCTGTGACATTATTTAGTTGAGCTTGAGCTTCAGAAAGTTGGTTTCCTAACTTAGAAATCGTATCGACTGCTGCGGTTGCTTCTTGTTCCAGAACAACAATTTTATTCTGTTCTTTAAATACCCGCAGTTTTGATTCAGCTCTTGTAACAATGTCCTCAGCTTTGGGTACTTCCGTTACAAGAACCTCTTTGGCTGTTCGTGCTTCCTCCTGATTAGCCTTGATATTTAGGTCAATATAACTTTTGATAACTTCATTTACAATTTTGGCAGCCAGTCCAGGATCGTTACCTTTATAAGAAACTTGTACAACATCGGTGCCTTTGATCCCTTCTATTTTTAGTTGCGTTGCCAAGTCAGGAATCGACAGTAATTTGCCTTTACTATCTTTGAGTTGAAGTGAATTAATTGTTTTGCCAATCACTGGATTTGAGCCAATAACTCTCACCTGAGTTTCCAAGGGATTGTCGTTTAAGTTCAAAGCTTCCAATCTTCCTATATCTTCTGATACCCCTGTGAGTGAGGAAGAACGATTTGTTTTAATCATCAAACTCCCTTCTGCCTTGTATGAGGGTTTCAGTGAAAACGCATACAAGCATCCAAGGGTAATAGCTATGCTAAAAATTCCAACTAGAGGTAGCCAACGCCGTTGAATAACTTCTAAGTATTTCTGAATATTTACTTCTTCAAACTGTGGTAAAGATTCCATCGCCATAATAAGAAAAATTTAAAACTCAAAGACTATTTGCCGTAGATTTTCTTAGTAATATTTGCGTTGGTTATGAGTTAACGCTTTGTACTTTAGTTTGCTTAAGAGTTGAAGTAACCTAACAGATACTTTGAATTCATACTAACTGATTTCCAATGATAGATGGAACATAAACAGTACGTAATTTAAATATTTGCATTCCAAATCTATTCTTGCTAACTAAAATAAAACCTCATTAATGGCAAGATAAAGCGATTTTAGAAAAGTCAAAATTCTATCAAAGCCAGACTCAAAGAGACTCAACCTTTTTTTTAGTTTTAATGAAACTATTGTAGTATTAATTTATCAAAGTTTGCTAATGCATACTCTGATAGCTACATATAGAATCTTGACGATTTTATTAACTGATTTTAAATTGTTTCAAACCCAAAGCATTACCAAACATCTTAACTCACAGAATATATTCGACTAAACTGCATCAAACATATTTTCTGTATATATTACCCACCTTCACAGGGTTTTATATCTTGCTGAGAGAAACAACAGGATAACTCATATTTTTAGTACTTTATTAGCACTCCTTTTTTTGTTAATTCAGTTTTACGTTAATGCTGATGTAATTATTGATTAGTAATCCAACATTCAATATCATATTATGTAAGAACACTTAATTGGAGAACTTTACAAAAAATTCATATAATATACCAGTATATTAGCTGCCGATTCGCCAATTTTGAAAAGATAAGAGTAATTAATACCTTAATGGTAAGAGATATAGCAATTTTGCCAGCCCCAAGTAATGTAAGCACTTCAGAGATAGACTCTGTGTAGGGAGAAGAGATAATTGGAAAGATTGTATGGATATTTACGTAAGCTTATTAGAAGCTTTCAGCAACAACTAATTCTTACTCTGAAATAATACTGAATAATGCCAAATTTGGAGAATTATATGGAACTGACAATACTTAAATTACATAATCCGAGTATCTAAATTGTAATAACTCGTACTCAGTTTAATTTGCCTAGACTGGTGAAAGGTTTGTTGGTGTGCCTTGAGATGTGAAAATTACAACACAGTTCCCGTCCTTGGGTTTATATCCCAGTATTTTAGGTTCAACTGTAAACTTACAATCATCTTGTAAGATGTATTCTGCAATAGACGCAAAATACATCTTACAAGATTTGGCTAAACAATATTGATGTTGTGTTATCTGTGTAACCGTATGGTAACACGTAGAAAAGATAAACGGCTAGTAGTACGGGTAACAAAATATGAATTAGCACAGTTACGAAGGGAGGCAGATAACAGGGGAGTGTCAAATTTGGATGTGTTAGAGGGTGGATTCCTCAACGATCTCCTCCTACACAAAAATCTACCTCTGATTAGACTTCACTAGATTTTTAATGAAGTTTAGCTATACTTCTTAGTACCTGTGTTAGTCTGAAGTACTAAAACTAGACTGCTATTGTTTGGTGTCTGTATTTAGCAAATTGTAATTATTAAACTGACATTAAGAGATTGAATTATGAAATCCTCTTTTATCTCTTTAGTGGTTGTGATTGGTATACTTGTTCTTCCTCAGAGTGTCTATGCTAACCAAGATAATGTTCCGATCGCAACAGGCGATGCTCTGAAGGAGCAATTTCACGATCGCAATCAGGCTGGAGTTTTATTGACACAACCAGCGACGATTACCACTACATGGAGTAATTTTACGGGACAGACTAATAATCCGAAACAAACTGCTGAATCAATTTCGCTAGTGCAGGAACGAGGATGCCAAAATATTAACCCCCTTGAATTCATCAATAACCCTGGTGCTTTCTTTAAGGAATGTCAAAAACCAACAAATATCCAAAGCTCTCAAAGTACTGAGCCAATTGAGTATTTTAAGGTTCCTAAGCTCGATTCTGGTATTAGTGTAACAGTTACTAAATTTTGATATAGGGATTTTTTTACTAAAGATAGCTAATTTTTGGTAGTGGAATTTATCTAGATAATTTACGCTAAAACATGGAGCAAATGTTTATGCTGGCTGCTTTAGCTCAAAGCAGAAAAGCTTTGCCGGAATATTTGCCTAATCCAGCAGTAGGCTGTGTAATCGTAGATACCCAAAAGATAGTAGCTCAAGGATACACGCAAGTACCAGGAAAACATCATGCTGAGGCTGACGCACTTAAACAGATTCAAGGTAAAGCTTTCAACTTCTTGAAAATGGATGTAACTCTTGAACCGTGTTCTTTTTATGGACGCACACCTGCATGTGCTTTAGCGATCGCACAGGATTGTCGTATATATGAAATATATGTATCTCTAGTCGATCCACAACCCCGCAATAATGGTAAATACAGAATTGTATGATTATGTCAATCTAGAGTGGAAATCAGGAAGTGACGAAGCTTCAAGATGTCTTCTAGCTAAGAGTCTCAGATAATTTCCGACTGATTGCAGAAGTGGGGAATTTTATTGTTTAAGTATGCTACATAAGAATCAACTACCCACCTTTAAACGTAAATCTTTTCGCTTCAATAAGATATTAGTAGCGATCGCCGGTCTTCATGTCTTGCCAAGTACTATCCTTGGTGCTAATGTGACCACTGTTACTACTTTTTTCTAAAAATGTCTCCAAAAGCAATTAGATTGATAGTATGGCATTCAATACAGATATCTGCGTTCAGTATGACATAAGTGCAATTGTCAAACATACCTGCGTCTTCGTCATTCTAAATCCTTAACTACAAGTATTTAGCTGGACTTAGCAAGAAAGCTGTTCTTGAGCAGGAGAGTACTTTTGTTAATATTTAGCGATCGCCTCTTATGTATCCAGCTTGAGATGATTTAATTATCTAGCAACAAATAAAAGTAAAAAATGAATATTTTATATGTAATTAATTCCACTTAATTACAATTACATAGAAGTATAATCAACCTGTTAAAAAATTAAAAGCTCCGTTCTTTAATAATTCGGAGTTATGTTGAGATTTGCTGTTATTAAATTCTCTTTTGGGAATGAAATTGTTGCTTAATCAAGTTTTCATTTTTCCCATCAACTACATTGAAGAATTAAACTACATATAATTGTGTTTGAAAATATGCAATTCTCCATAAGAAACAAGTGTAATTATTTCAAAAGATATAGTGATAATACTTTAGGGTAATTGATTTGTGACTGATGATAATGTTAGTATTATGAGGTGGGTTGATTTTGGGTTTATTATCTCCAACAATTAACTTGTAATGTATCATAGACCAAAATTCATCAGTATTGCCAATTAATATGATTAGCAGTGTGGAATGGCTATGGGTCTGAATATATAGACTTGATACCAATAAATTGAAGAGGTTACAGAGGAGCAAATAACCATGAGTAACTTAACATCTCCACCTACCGAAGTTCAAAAAACGAAGAAAAAAAGTTTAGCAGCAGATAAAAAACCTCGAGCTACAGATGATATTGTGCGTAGTTATCTGCAAGAGATCGGGCGTGTAGATTTGTTGACTCGCGAACAAGAGGTTATTTTTGCCCAACAAGTGCAGCTGATGATGAATTTATTAGCTGCTAAGGAAGAATTGGCTGTGAAATTAGACCACGAACCCACGCTAGAAGAATGGGCAGATCGGGTGGAGTTAGATATTGAGGTACTAGAGCAACAGTTAAGTCAAGGACACCAAGCCAAGAAAAAAATGATTCAGGCTAATCTCCGGTTGGTGGTAGCAGTGGCGAAGAAATACCAGCACCGCAATCTGGAATTTATGGATCTAATTCAAGAAGGGACTTTGGGTTTAGAAAGAGGAGTGGATAAATTTGATCCTGCTCTTGGCTATAAGTTTTCTACCTACGCTTACTGGTGGATTCGTCAAGGAATCACACGAGCGATCGCTCAACAAGGACGGACAATTCGCTTACCGATCCACGTTTTTGAGAAACTAAACAAAATTAAACGGGTACAGCGAGAATTATCTCAACAGCTAGGTCGCGTTCCCACAACTGCTGAAATTGCGAATGCATTATCTTTGACACCTAGCCAAGTTAGAGAGTGTTTGTACTTGGCTCGTCAACCTTTCTCGCTAGAAGCGCGAGTTGGCGAACAACAAGATACAGAATTACAGGACATACTGGAAGATGATGGCCCTTCTCCTGAAGACTATGCTGTTGAAGAATCTCTCCACCAAGATTTACATGACTTGTTGGCAAAGTTGTCTCCGCAACAGCGAGAAATATTAACTCTGCGTTTTGGTCTGACTGATGGCTACGAACTTTCTCTAGCACAAATTGGCGATCGCATGGGTATTAGTCGAGAACGGGTACGTCAGATTGAGCAAAAAGCTCTTAGTCTCCTGCGACGACAAAAGGAACAAGTAAGGAGTTATCTAGCTAGTTAAGGTTATTTTTTCCCAATTCACCATAATGGCTGTATGTATAAAATTCGGTCATTTTGGGGGAAAATAAACCTAAGTAATCTCTATCAAAGATTTGATATGGGCACATCAAAGATAGTGCAACAATTGCAAGCGCAATGGGTAAATTCTGAAAATTTTCAGCGTTTTGGACAGGTAATTTTTACAAGTGTTGATGGCAAAGGTTACGATGTGGAAGATGCCCAGTTAAACCTGCAAAATGGGATTCCACGATTTTATATTATGCGGTTGGAGAAAAGAGGGCGAAAGTTTCATAAAATTACTCGCCATCAGCAATGCACTCAATGTTTAGGTTCTTTGGAAGGGAAGGATTGGTTAATTGCTGTTTGTCCTCCTTGTAATGATGTGAATGAACCAGCATTAGAAGAGATTGCTGCTTTTCGGATTCCGGGGAATTGTTTTATCAAGCTGCATGAGGGGACTTGGCACGCTGGTCCCCATTTTGACTATGAAGCTGTGGATTTTTATAATTTGGAATTAGCTGATACGAATGTGGTGGATCATTTTACTCATGATTTTTTTAAAAGTCATCAATTAGAGTTTGAGATGGTTTAAGGAAATCAATGAACCACAGAGGCGCAGAGAAGCCAGTGCGTTGCGGGGGTTCCCCCCGTTGTAGCACCTGGCGCAACACAGAGAGAAGAGAAATAGAGAGAATTTTTACGTCGTTTTGGAATGTTCAGGACTTACGCAGAAAGGCAGTGAAAGCCTTGATTTTTCGTAGGGGCAATTCATGAATTGCCCCTAATAGTCTGTCAAATTGATTTTGACGGTTAGAGAGACGCGATAAATCGCCGTCTCTATAGGGAATTTAATCCATCAATTATTTATTGATAGACTACTAGGACAGATGCTGTAACAAAGAGTTTTAACCCAATGCCGATTTTAAATCACTTTCCGCTTGTGCCAACGCATCTGGTAATTTACTCGCATCGCGTCCGCCAGCTTGGGCTAAGTTTGGTCTTCCGCCGCCACCACCACCGCAGATTTTAGCGATCGCACCAACAAATTTACCAGCTTGCAAACCTTTTTTGTTAACTTCTTGACTAAAAGCTGCAACTATGCTTACTTTGTCGGCTTCGGGAACAGAACCCAGTACTACTGCACCGTTACCGATTTTTTGAAGTAGGCGTTCGGCTGCGGTTTTCAATGATTCTGGATCGACATCTTCTAATTGGGCGACGATAATTTTATGATCGCCTACAGTTTCGGCTGTTTGCAGCAAGCTGTCAGATTTAGCGATCGCTAATTGTACCTTCAAGGTTTCCAATTCCTTTTGGCTAGTTCTGAGTTCGCTTTGCAGACTTGTAATTCTGTCTGGTAATTCTTCGGGTTTAACTTTAAAGCGATCGCTCAAATCTTTAACTACTTTATCCCGAAGATCGAGATAATCTAAGATTGCTGGCCCCGAAACAGCTTCAATGCGCCGCACCCCAGAAGCCACACCAGCTTCCGAGATAATTTTGAAAACGCCAATTTCAGCCGTGTTGCTCACATGAGTTCCACCGCACAGTTCCATTGATACGCTGGGGAAGTCAATTACCCGCACTTCATCGCCGTATTTTTCGCCGAACATGGCAACAGCACCCTTAGCTTTCGCCTCTGCTAAAGGTAATACTTCCACCTTTGCAGCGTGGGCTTCAGCAATCCAAGTGTTTACCTGTTCTTCAATTTGTTGCACTTCCTCTGCTGTTAACGCGCGGGGACAGTTGAAGTCAAAGCGCAACCTGTCAAAGGAAACCAAAGAACCTGCTTGAGATATGCCATCATCAACAATTTTTTTCAACGCCGCTTGTAACAGGTGCGTTGCTGTATGGTTTGCTTGGGCGCGACGGCGACAAGCCGGATCGATTTGGGCGGTGACGCGATCGCCTACGCGCAGTGTACCGCGTTCGATACGTCCAAAGTGAACAAAGAAATCAGATTCTTTTTTAACATCTTCAACGCGAACTACTATACCATCACCAGAGATATAACCGCGATCGCCGATTTGTCCCCCAGATTCAGCATAAAATGACGTTTTATCAAGAACAATTTGTACCTGTGTCCCTGCTTCTGCTTCCTCTTGAGAAACACCTTCTACCAAAATCGCTTCAACTTTCGCCGTCGCCGTCGGTAGAGTGTAGCCTAAGAATTCGGTGACTTGGATATGTTCTGCTAATTTATCGAGGGAACCTTGCACAGTTAAATCGATGGTTTCATGTGCTGCTTTGGCACGTTCCACCTGCTTTTGCATTTCGGCGTTGAATCCCGCTTCATCAACTGTAAGATTATTTTCCTCAGCAACTTCTTGAGTAAGTTCGAGGGGAAATCCGTAGGTGTCATAAAGGGTAAATGCACTTTCACCACTAATTTGAGTGTTTCCTCGCTGTTTCACCTCTTGGATAATTTCTTCTAGAAGTTTTTCGCCTCTATCTAGCGTTCTGAGGAAGTTGGATTCCTCCCGTTGCAACTCAGCTTTAATTGCTGCTTCTCGTTGGCGCACATTGGGGTAAGCTGATTCCGAAAGAGCGATCGCAGTTTCAGCAACTTGGGTAGTAAATTCGCCAGAAATTCCAATTAATCGCCCATGACGCACCACGCGCCGAATTAACCGCCGCAGCACATAACCCCTTCCCACGTTGGAAGCGCGAATTTCATCAGCAATCATGTGGACGACAGAACGAACGTGATCGCCAATGACTTTCAGAGAGACTTTGATTTTTTCATCGCTGCTGTGGTAGTCAATGCCAGCAATTTGAGCAGCTGTTTGAATAATTGGCAAAATCAGGTCAGTTTCATAGTTATTCGGCACTTTTTGGAGGATTTGCGCCATTCTCTCCAAACCCATACCGGTGTCAATGTTTTTGTTTTGCAGAGGCGTTAAATTGCCTGAAGCATCCCGGTTATATTGCATGAACACGAGGTTGTAAAACTCGATAAATCGGGAATCGTCTTCTAAATCTATATTTTCGTCACCGCGTTCTGGGTGGAAGTCGTAATATATTTCGGAACAAGGGCCACAAGGGCCAGTCGGGCCAGATACCCAAAAGTTATCGTCTTCACCCAAGCGTTTAATTCTTGCTATCGGCACACCAATTTGATCGCGCCAAATACCAAAAGCTTCATCATCATCTTTAAAAACACTGACAACCAGATTTTGGGGGGAAAAGCCAAAGACTTGTGTGGAGATTTCCCAACCCCAAGCGATCGCTTGTTCTTTAAAATAATCACCAAAGCTGAAATTACCCAGCATCTCAAAAAAGGTGTGATGCCGTTTGGTACGTCCAACATTTTCGATGTCATTAGTACGGATACACTTTTGCGAAGTCGTAGCCCGCTTAAATTCTGGTGTGCGCTGCCCCAAGAATATCGGCTTAAATGGTAGCATCCCCGCGATCGTTAGCAGCACAGTTGGGTCTTCTGGCACGAGAGAGGCACTTGGGAGGATTTGGTGACTCCGTTGGGCAAAGAAGTTGAGGAATATGTTGCGAATTTCGTTACCGCTTAGGTACTGGGGATTTGAAGACATAGGTATTTGTTAACTTTAGACTTGGGCGTAGCGGCACTAAGTAGGTGTATTTTCATCAATAGCTTTATATATTCTTGCATTTTGTTTCATATTACCGCCAGTAAATTGTGCAAGTCTGTGAGCTATATGCAGTGATGAGGATGCTTTTAGACCATTATCTGCCTCTGGCAGGATGTGTAACCGCCTTTCGATAGTTAGCATTAATTCTTAAGAAATACTTTAAAAACCCCGTACCACAGTAACAAATGGCACTAAAACTGAAAGTATCAAATATTGCTTGTGAGGGATGTGCAGAAACAATTACTGAATCCATCCACGTTATGGAACCTGAGTCCAAGGTGGATGTCGATGTTAAAGCTAAAACTGTCACGGTGGAATCCGCAGCTTCTGACGAGTCAATCAAACAGGTAATTGTTGCTGCTGGTTACACAGTTGAAGGTTACTGAGGCGATTTTAGCTTTTCGTAGAAATTGAGATTTTAAAATCTCAGGCTAGGCTAACAAAATTTTTTATATATTGATTCCGCCCTTTCTATAGACTGAATCAAACTAATTTACCCACATTAGGGGCAGGTTTTAACATCAAACTTTTTATTTAGCTTTTTTTTCTAGATTTATGATGTTGCAACCAATTAAACAAAAAATGCGAGTTAAGTAAACAAACCCAGATAAAGCGAGTAGGCAGAGACCTTTTATTTCTCCTACCAATACATTGTTAAACCAAGCTTTACACCCACTTCCAATGGGGAATTTTTACCCTATAAATTCGCTCTGCAATTGTAGAGTTTATTAGTGCCAGAAAGCTCCATATCCATATCAGCAGTGAGTTTCGCTGTCTATTTAGTTCTGTATTCTTTTTGCCATCCACTCTTACCTTAATACCTAATGAAAGCCTAGTTTATTAATAAAAAGGCGGAAGTCTCCTATGAGAAATAACATTTTTAATTCAATGATAAAATTTTGGTTTTGATCATTGAATTAAAAAACTTTATATCTTCTTAATTTTCTACCTAAAAAGAAATTTAGTTACCTA
>NZ_JBALDK010000266.1:0-24856 GCF_036917455.1 Nostoc sp.
ATTAACATTTACATTATCTTCCTTTTGAGCAATAGAAAATTATTGCTTATTAGATAATTAGCATCACCTCATATACTATGAGTTGTTTTGATAGCATTGGTGTAAGTATAATTACTGTCTACAAGCAGAATTCACTTGTTTCAGAAGCAACGAATAATTTCCTACACTAAAGACCTGCCTCAGACTGTCTTCTATTTACCACAATACTTTCCTTGATATACAGTTGATAGCAATGAGTTTTTGCCATCAGCTACGCCACTAGTCTACCTTACTACTTCCTAATAAAATTAATACAATCAGGAAAAAAACAAAAGGTTTGATAATGGGGCATGGGGCATTGGTTATTTCTCCCTCATCTCTAATCCCCAGGTACGCATATCACAAAATAGGTTTAAAGTCTAGTCTATGCGAACACACAAAAATTTTATTAAGGATTAATATCAATACAAATGCTTTAATTGACGAACGCGGCTTAAAATAGCTTTAATATTGGCTAAAATCGGCTTTTAGGCTTATATAAATGAGAGGTGGGCTGATTTTTGCCTGATTTGTACTTAGATTTAGTCTGATTATGAGCAAATGACACGGAATGGGATAATCACAACCAGAGGATTCTAGTTGATTCAGAAAAGAACTCAGAAGTCCGATTATAATACATCCTGCTGCCTTCTGAATTCTATCCTCCTACTGACTGTCTACCTTGTAGTTGATGCAGTAGATATTCGGCGGCAATTATAGTTATAGGACACTAAAACCCTTTTGTGCCCTTTACCCAATTGTACTGATGCACTTGTGCATTACCTAATCAACAGCCTTTTGGTTGTAATTATCCAGATTAAAAAAACTCAACTGTCAAATTAATGGGAGTGAAAATGCCAGAACCAGAATTTACTGAAACCGCATCCAAAGAGACTACAGTGGCAGAGATCAACACCCAAACGGGAACCATCACCAAACTTCAGCCTCCCGCACAGTCTCAAGATGAATGGCTAAAATACGGGGAGCAAATTTCTACCTTTTTAGCAACATTGCCAGACTATCTCGGAAGCTTCTTTAATCAATATAAGCAACCCCTGGTAACAGTTGGTTTAATTGTGGGATCGATTGTTGGAGTTAAAGTACTCTTGGCAATATTAGATGCTTTGAATGATATTCCCTTAGTAGCGCCTACTTTTGAGTTGATTGGTATTGGTTACTCTGCCTGGTTTGTTTACCGCTATTTACTCAAAGCCTCAACCAGGAAAGAGTTAAATAGTGAAATCACCACTCTTAAATCACAAGTGGTTGGTAAAGAAATTCCAGAAGCCTAATATCTAAATTATCGCTTCTCTATGAGACATACTCCTGTGTAAGAGTAGGCTCTAATTCCAAATCACAGAAAGATGAACGCCGGAAATCGGCGTTCATTTTTCTTAGGATCTTACGCACAAGAGATCCCCCAACCCCCTTAAAAAGGGGGCTTTTAGGGTTCCCCCCTTTTTTAGGGGGGTTAGGGGGGATCTAGGTTTCAGGTTTTCAGTGCGTAAGTCCTGTTTCTGTTAAAATTCCGTACAAAGTTGATTAACAATTCGTAATTCGCAATTTATGGATGGGGTGGATGGGGATTTTAGCCTGACCCATAACGCTACTATCCCTAGAGGTAGCTTACTGTGATTCTTAGTTGAATTACGAATTACGTTAGCGACACGAGAAAGAGAGTCCGCATACTTCTACAAAGAAGCAAGCTAGCAAGAGCCTCTCGTAGTGAGCTACGAATTACGAATTATCATTGAGGCGAGCCTCCTGGAGATAATTTAACCTTTGGAGTGGGCGAAATTTCTGGAGACGCGCTGGGTGATGCCTGCGGTAGGCTATCCCTACGCACTATACTTGGAGATGAAATTGGCTCTAGTTTGCCCCGTTTTACTAAAGCTTGATGAATCATCGCGGCTACTTCAGCCCGACTAGCTACTTTGTTGGGAGCAAGAATTTGTGGATTTGGATAGTTAACTACCAAACCATTGGTTGTAGCAGCAGCTATTTTGCCAATAGCATAAGGTGGAATATCTTTAGCATCTTTATAGACACTTAAAACCTGATTTGGGGAAGTGGGTGCTTTCAAATTTAACCCACTAACAAGGGCAACTAAAACTTGCACTCGTGAAATATTTTCTTGTGGTTTGAAGGTTTTTTTCGGGTAGCCTGTAAGAAATCCGCCACTGATGGCTCGGTCAATTGCTGGAGTTGCCCAGAATTTTGTTGGTACATCTTGAAATGCGATCGCAGTCTTAGACGGTTCTTGGTCAAAAGCTTTTTGCACTATAGCAGCAAATTCGGCACGGTTCACGGGCTGATTTGGTCTAAATGAATAATCAGGAAACCCCTTGAGAATACTACGGGAAGAAAGAACATCTATAAAACGCCGACCCCAAAAGTTAGTCGGCACATCGTTAAATGCAATTGGCGGTGGAATAATAGATTTTTGTTTTGCCGGAGTTACTAAAGGCAATGCTGATGATGTAATTGATGGCTCAAGTCCTGCTGAAGGGGATACAGGTGTATCTAGTTGTGTGGGTTGAGCCGGGATTACCAGAACAGGTGGTAACACTGCGGGGTAAGGGGCGGGGCTGTTCGTTGGTAGTGTAGTGGGTTCAACAACAGCCTCCGGTGCAGAATAGGGCAAAATGTTATTGGGGACTACATTTGGTTCTACTTTGGGAGTAGAGGGCAATAGTTGATTTGGTTGAACACTAGGCGATGGAGTGGAAGAAGACAGCAGCCCGTTGAAGTTCCAGCTAGAATCCCTGCGGGACAATGACCAAAAAAGAATCGCTCCGATGGTGGTGAAGGCAACCAGAATGGCTATAAACTCATCAAAGCCAAGAGCAGTTCTTTGGGATGACTCCGGTTCGGAAGGAGGTCTATTTGTCATCGTGATTACCCTGATAGCTGTAAAATTTGTATCTAAACAAATTAAGCCATAGATGACTCTTTTACACCAGCCCTTTTTAATTCGTAATTCGTAGTAAGATATCAGACTTCTGGTTCAATGCCGAGCGATCGCTCTCTAAATATTTTCCACCCAGTTTATAAATCGCACGCCAATTACTTGTAGACGATTTTCACCCTGACAGACCACTAGTTTTATTAGATACCTAAACCGAAACCGAATTTATCGGGTGGCAGAATGTAAAATATTAACTTATTGTTTACCCAAGCTTTGAAAAAATCAGGGTGTCTAGTGTCAGAAGAATTCAGTAGCCAAATCTCACCGCCATTTTTATCTCTTGGTAGCGATCGCGAACTCGATTTAGATTCAACCCTCCAAGAACTACCAATGTATAACTTCCCAGTGGAAATCAATCACACTGGGATGGAAGTGGCTAGTTTTTTAGAAAAATACCCCCTACTACCAGGAATAATTTTGGTAGAACAGGGAAAGTTCATTGGGATGATTTCGCGGCGGCGACTGCTGGAATTTTTGATTCGCCCATTCGGACAAGAGTTATTTGTCCAGCAACCATTAGGCGTTCTCTACAGCTATGCGCGGATACCGATGTTGCTGCTTGCTGATACAACAGCGATTTCAACTGCGATGCAACTTAGCCTAAAGCGATCGCCTGAATTATTAGCCGAACCAATTGTAGTAGAAACAGAATCTGGTGCTTATAGATTGTTAGATGTCCAAGAATTGAATATTATTTCTTGGCAAATTCGAGGAATGGACAATTTGGTGCGGTATGAACGCAGCCAAGCCCAAATGATCCAAAATGATAAAATGGCAAATCTGGGACGTTTAGTAGACGGCGTAGCGCACGAAATTCTAGACCCAGTAGGTTTTATTTGGGGTAATCTCACTTATGTTTCAAACTACAGCCAAGATTTACTCAAGCTGATAGCTGCTTACGAGCAAGAGTTACCATCAGTTTCCCAAACAATTAATCAGATTAAAGAAGAGATTGAATTTGATTTTTTAGAACAAGATTTGTCGCGATCGCTTGCTAGTATCCGCACTGGAGCAGAAAGATTAAAAAAGCTTGTCACTAGTTTACAAAACTTCTGTCATATTGATGAGCTTTATCCCAAACCAGTAGATTTACACGCTAGCATAGATAATATTATTTTATTGATTAATAGCCGTCTTCAAGGAGAAATTGAAATAGTCAAATACTATGGTCAATTACCTCCAGTTTATTGCTTTATAGGGCAATTAAACCAGGTTTTTATGAATATTTTCAGTGAAATTGTAGATACTTTACTTAATGAAGCAGTGCGACAGCAGTTGTATCTAGAAGAGACAAAAACTGTTCAAAAACCTCGAATTGAGATTACTACAGAAGTTATTTCACAAGAAACAAGCAACCCAAATGCACCAGATTCTCGTTGGATCTTAGTTCGCATTGCTGATAATGGCCCTGGAATGTCTCAAGAATTGCAACAGCAAATTATGGAGTCTTTTTCTTTGGAAACAAAGAATAGTAAAAATACTAGTTTAGCTGTAAGTTATCGAATCATCACCGTGAGACATGGCGGAAAATTAAATTTCCATTCCCAGACTGGTATAGGTACAAAATTTGAAATATTATTACCTTTGGTTTGATCGAGTTGCGTTAGATGACTTCCCAACCTTGGTGGTGGATAGGAATTTGAACTACAAACTCCGTTCCTTTTTCCGGTGTCGAAAAAAATTCTAACTTGCCGCCATGTTTTTCGGTAATAATTTGATAGCTGATAGCCATTCCCATTCCTGTCCCTTTACCGACAGGTTTTGTTGTAAAGAAGGGATTGAAAATTTGTTTTTGAATCGATTCAGGAATTCCAGAGCCATTATCAGCGATCGCAATTTTTACCCATTGTGAATCAACTACAGAGGTACGAATCGTTATAAAACTAGGATTATCCCGGATTTCTTGATAAGTTCGTTTGGTATTAAATTCTTCCAGGGCATCAAGCGCATTTACTAAAATATTCATAAACACCTGGTTGATTTGTCCAGCGCAGCATTCTACATAAGATAAATTACCGTAGTCTCTAATTATCTGAATTGCTGGGCTTTTATCAGTAGCTTTGAGGCGGTGCTGCAAAATCATCAAAGTATTGTCGATGCCTTCATGAATATCCACCACTTTAAACTCGCTTTCATCTCGACGCGAGAAGTTACGTAGTGACAGTACAATATCCCGAATCCGCTCAGTCCCGATATTTATTGAGTTCAATACCATAATTGCGTCTTTTTCTAGAAACTCTAAATCGATGATTTTGCGTTCGGTTTGAATTTCAGCAGGTGGGTTGGGGAAATGACGGTGATAAAGCTCTACCAATCGTAGTAAGTCATGGGTGTATTGGGTAATATAGTTAACATTTCCGTAAATAAAGCTAACGGGATTGTTGATTTCATGAGCAATACCTGCCACCATTTGACCGAGGGCAGACATCTTTTCACTGTGAATCATTTGAGCTTGCATTTGATGCAAACTATCTAAGGTATTTTCTAACTCTTGGCCTCTGTGCTGCAAATCTGTTTGAGAATCTTCTAACTCACAAATGACTTTCTTCAATAAAAATTCCTTTGTGCAAATGTCAGTTTCTAGCTGGCGGCGTTCAGATTCGCAGCGTTCTAGCTTTTTCCGCAAGATACGGGTTGTCTTTTCCAATTCTTGGATTTGTATGGAATTGTCTTGCTTATCCATGCACTACTTATTTTGTCCCCATTAGTAATGTGACAAAGGTTTTGTTATGAAATTGCGTCTGGCCTCCCTTCACCAAAGGAGTAATTTCACCGTAACTGTAGAAACCACAGCAAGGCAATCCTTCAGGTAAATGAGTTTTGACAAACTGATACTCCTCTCTTGTCAAAGTTCCTAGAATTCGCCGACGGGCTGCACAGGAAATAAGTAATGCTGCTGTTGGCTCCACACCAGGATAATCAGCTAGAGCATTCTTCAAGGATATTTCCGAAGCTAACAGAATATTGTCACGAGTTGCATCGGTGATTTGTACAACTGCATTTTCAGGAATATCAGAGAAGAATGTAACGCTACCAGATTGTTGGTCGTAACCATTGGGTGCCCGCAAATAGAAATAATCTCGATCCTCAAAAACTGCTAGGGCGTGGATGGCATAGTTGGACGCAAATCTTTCTTCACCAAGATAGTACTGATAGAAATCTAAGGCACGCTGTCCATCAATTTCATAGACTATGTTGCCATCTACTTTAGTTACACGCCTACGTTGACTTATAGGAGTCCAACCACTGGCAATTCCGTGGGAAAATAATAGTTGTCCAGAGAATAGCAGCACTGGAATTGAATCACTTAAGACTTCACCCTGGAAGAATTGGTAGGTTTTTTCAAAGGTATAGTCATCGGCAGCCATGCCCCCAATGATAGGAATATGCTCACCCAGACTTTGTTTTAAACCCTCTAAAATCAAGACCCCATTACTCGTAAGGCTATCGGGAAAAGTAAGGCACAATTGTGGCAAGGATGCACTCTTTGCCCTTGCTTGCGCGATCGCTTCTTGGGCTGCAAGGGCTGGATTTTTTGAGGCTCCTCTTCCAATCCCTGCTCGAATTTCCACTTCATCGCTAGCAAACAGCATTAAGACCAGAGAATCTTGCTGAAACTCCAGAATTGAAGAGATTTCTCCATTTGTAGTTCCACCAATCAACTCAAGTCCAGGGAAAGCATCCTGGATGCGTTGCAAAATTAACACATGGTCAAAGTCTATAGCAGTAAATAGAATTCCAGCTTGAGAAATTGACCCGCTAAGTGAACGGCTACATTCTTGAAGAACTTCAGCGATCGCATTTTGAGAATCAGGATCGTCGCTATGACCAACAATAACTCGAAACACAACCACCTAAATGTAAGTTTTTATACCAAAATGCTAGCCATTCAGATGGCAGCACTCATAAACCTACACTTAGATTTCCCACTTACTTGAACTAAATTTCAATTCACCTGAGTTTTTATTTTCTGATTCATCTGAAGATACAAAAACTGCATAAAAAACTTGGGGAGCATTTTCTCAAAAATTAACTCCCCAGCCTCATTATTTAGTTCAATTCATCTGCAATAAACTTTCGCAACGTTGGTAAATTTCCCGTGCGTAATCAGTCCAAGAACCTTGTCCCCAATAACGAAAACAACTGGTTTGCAGCAAAAGATTATGTAGAAGAACGTTGCGGTAGTGTGATTGTCTGGTGATAGGTTCTGCTGATTCAATTTGCTGTAATGGGTCAAATTTTTGATGGAATAAACTGCTTAATTGATACATAGGAGATAAAACATTTTCATATCCTTTTACCCAACTGATATGATTTGTCCACGAGGCTCCATCCAGATGAAAATTAGAGTTGATTTGCTTCAATTCTTGAATCGCATTCTCTACAGCTTCCGGTTGATTATTGTCTGGTGAAACTCTCTCCCAAATCTGATGTTGTCCCACTGGCTGACAAGTTGGATAGTCTTCAGGTTTACATCCCGCAGCTTCGATGAATTCTAAATATTCTGTACCACACATCCCAACAACACCAGATTTTCCTCCGCCGTTATTTAGCATATCCCACCAAGCTTGTTTAAAAGCACCTGGGAATTCATTCATCATCACACCGCCATTTTCACCATCTCCGATTTGACTAACTATTGGGGGTATAAATACACTGCCAATTTGTTGTTTAGACAATGTTTTAGCTTCATAATAAGGCTGCATTTGTGCAACTAATTTAGTATCCGAACCTTGGGTTTTAATTAAGGCTGTAATACTAATTGTTTCGCCTTGAGAATTGCGGGCAATCAACCGATGTGGTAAATGTTTGTGGGTAAGAGATTGACCGCTAATTGTTTCTACAGAATGTTCTTGAACGAGTAACCAGCGATATCCGCATTCTTTCAGCGCTTTTACAAATTCAAAGAGAGCGTCGGGGTGATTTGGGAGGTGCATTTCTGGAGGTGAAAATCCTTTGACTCGCGCTAGTGCTTCCCAGCCAAAAATTGCCGCAAAGTGATGTTGCCATGCAACGATATGCAATTTAATATCTGCTATGGGTGTGGAAGGAATAACTGCATGACCCCACATTGTACCCAGCCATTCTACATAAGGTTGATAGGTTGAGTCGCAGGTAATTCGTTTGAGACTATCGAGAACATCACCGCGTCCCATTTGCCGCAGTCCCCACAACAGATTACCTGAGTAATCCAACATCACACGCGGATTGCAACCTTGATTGACAAGTTCGGGGATCAAGTCTCCCATGCGGCTGTAACAATATGCAAACGGATTCGCATTGTGGTTATCCCCCTCGTTGGGATGTTCAAACATGTATTGCAGATTGCTGATGAGTGTACCGCCATTCCCAGCAGGTATAGTTGGCTGGTGCATGTGTAAGGCGATCGCAAATACAGCATTTACATCTTCTAAGCGGATATTCGTTGTTGGTAAAAATACTGGTCTATCGTGGTTAACTACAGAGAGAACCTCTGTTTCCCAACCAGAAATATTCGGTAAGCCATCAATGATTTCGGGCAAAGGAGCCAAGGTTGTGGGGAAGGAAAGCATTTCTGATTGCTCCGAAACAAGGTATGTCTAATTATGCGATCGCACAGCAATTTCTGATCTGCAACTTTATGTATTGATGCAAACTGTGCGATCGCTCTCGGTCTTTCCTCTTCTCTACGAGACGCTACGCGAAGGGATAAGTTTTTCAATAAGCCGTTGTCTGCTTGGTGCTGGCGGTGTTGCTATTCGCAAAATTAGCTCTAATAACCAAGGGGCGAGGCGTTGACACAACACTGCTAAATGACTTTGCCATCCGACTAAAATTTCTGGCGAATCATTTTGCATTCCAGTCACAAGTGCTTTAGCCACTTGCTGGGGAGTCATGGGGATCGCCCAGCGAAATAATTTTAAGTCACGCACCATGTCTGTGTCTGTGAGGGAAGGCAGTAATGCAATGACTCGGATATTGTGTTCAGCTAGTTCCTGGCGCAAAGCTTGGGTAAATCCTAAGATGGCAAACTTGGTTGCTGAGTAAGTCGCCATTGTTGGTGCTGCAACTTTGCCCATCAGGCTCGATACATTGACAATTATCCCTTGTCTTTGGCTGGCCATGCGTCGAGCAATCAGACTAGTGAGGTTGTACATTCCTAACAAGTTCACAGAGATTTCTTCTTGAACTTGGGGCATTTTGGATTGCAAAAATGAGCTTTGGTATGCGACTCCCGCACAATTAACTAGCAGGTGAATCTGTCCGTAATTGCGCCACAGTTGGGCAACAGCAATATTCACTTCTATTGTCTGCGTCAAATCTAAGGCTACAATCGCAGTTTCTGTACCCATAGCCTCGATTTCGTTGGCTACCTCAACTAACTTTTTGCGATCGCGTGCTACCAATATCAGCCGCTTGATGCCTTGTTGCGCTAGTTCGAGTGCGATCGCTCGTCCAATCCCACGCGAAGCCCCTGTAATTAGAGCAACTTTACCTTGAATCTTCATTGGTTTTATTCTCCAAAATCTAAGCCTTACTAACCTCTTCGTTATTGCCGATACACACAATCGAGAGCTACTCGCTTGTCGGCACAAAGTAAGACAAATAATCAATTGCAATTAAAATCAAACTGAAACTAATAGCAACGAGATATATTCTTGGTTAATCTGCAATCCCTCATAATTGTCTATACGAGGCAGAAATTTCTCGTTTTTAATCCGTCAAAGCCTAACACACTTGGCTGAATCGGTATAGCTCATAGATTTTATTTCTCCTAGGTCAGAGCGTTCATCAGCATCGTTTTCATACACACGTTAGCAATTAAATCAAGGTATTGCAATATTCTTTAATAAGAATTTCTTAATACTTCTTAACGACAAGTATATATATACAAAAGATTTTATTAAATAAGTTTTTATAAATCCCTCAGTACAAATATCTCACTTTCCTGACAAATAGCCATGTTTTGGGCAATTGTTATATCTAATTCATCTATTAGGAACAAAAAAGACATATAGCCTTTTAGTTTATGGTTGCAATAGCTAGCGTTACTAAATAACTGGCAAATTCCTGTCAGCATATTTACTGATTGATTTAAAATAGAGATTTCTGACCTCTGATTTTTTTAAAGAATAAAAGAGGGCTATCGGATCATCTTTAATGCAAATTACAACAACGTTTTATCTGCTTAAACTTTAGTGTAAATAGTAATTTGTTTGGGTTTAGCTTTGAGTTTATCAAAGGAATGTTTGAGACTTGTCCATCGCAAAATTAAATCATTCCTGAATAGCAAGATCCCCAACTTCTTAGAGAAATTGGGGATCTTGTTGTAAGTTCTAATAATTTCTAATATTCTGCCTTCTGCCGCACTGCGTATATTTACGCAATTTATAACGATCGCTCCACAGTTAACATGAGTTGGATGAATCTCTCTACGACTTGAACTAAAGTTCAAACTTCTCTCCGACTCGAAGCGGGAAGGTTTTGCGTAGTAAAGCCAGGGAGAGGTCTTTTAATGCTGGGCTGATAACTAAGCTGTCGCGCCTACAAGTTGCCTCATAATCTTTGAGGTAAAACCTGTAAACCCTCTCCTCTACCCCTCTGCTCCTCTGCTCCTCTGCTCCCCTGCTCCCCTGCTGTCTCAATGTGCAAATATAAAAACACAACAGCTTAACGTGGAGTAGGGGTAAGTTGAGGATTTGTTAGTTTGACTGACTGGGGAATTGATTCACTCCAGATTTGATTGAATTGAGCTACCGATAACGACTTTAAAAGACTGAGATTAAGCGGCTCCTTGCTGATAAATTTGGCATAAGATGGCTGCAAATAAGAACGGTATTCCGAGCGGTTGAGAAGATGGGTTTCCATAAAAGCGACGCTGAGGGCGTTGAGATAGGAATAAACAGGAGCGCGATCGGGGCCCAGCAAAGCAGGTGGCACAGGTAAAACATCATTTTGAGGAGTAGGTTCGGCGATCGCAGAAAAGTGGGTGGCGTTTTCGATCAAAGCCAAGTACTTATTGGGATCAGAAAGCCAGGTGAAGGGGCGAATTTGCTCGAATACAGGCGGGGCGAAAATATCTTGACTACCTGCTACCAGCATTACAGGCATTTTAATTTGACTGACTCCGCTCTCGCTCAAAATTGAGCTATCAATTGGGTTAATCGCCATAATGGCCTTGATGCGATCGTCTTTGAGTTCGTAATTTCTCGGAGTTACCTCAGTTGCTTGACACTGCAAAATCAACGACAAATTAAAAGATGAATTATTGGGATTACAATCTTGGCGTAGTTGCTCAAAGTTAATCTTTGCCCCTGCCAGAGCCAAAACAGTATAACCGCCAAAGGACTGACCAATCGCCCCAACTTGCTGAAAATTGAGTTTTCCTTGGAGGGTGGGATCAGATTTTTCTAGTCGTTCGAGTTCATTGAGGAGATATTTGATATCTAAAGGTCGGTTGATAAATTCTGTTCCATCTGGTGGCCCTGCCAAACCCGCAAAATATTCTTGAATGCGTTGGGCATTACTACCAGGATGTTCTAGTACAGCAACGGCAAAACCATAGGATGCTAAATGTTCAGCCAGGTAAACAAAGGAAGAACGGTCTGAAGCGATGCCATGAGAAATGACAATCACGGGAAAGGCAGATGACGGAGAATTCTGCTCTGTTAGTTCTGAGTTTTGAGTTGTAGGTAAATAGAGATCCGTCGGTAGACGGCGATTGCGAGAAATGTCATTTAGCTCAAAGGTTTTTTTCTGCCAACGGAATTTTCCTGGCGATCGCAAATCTGCTTGTTTTGAGAAGTCAACGGTTGAATTGGCTGCTTCGGCGATCGCTTCTTTTTGAAGAAAGGCAAAAACTTCATCCTTTTTCTTGATTAATTGTGACAAGTCATCAACTATCCTTAACCCCTCTGTAAAATTCACTCGGATAGTATTGCTGGGAAATTTCCGCAGCAAATTCACAACCGTTAAACCCTCTTTATCATCAGCAGCAGCCAAAATCAAAGAGGCACGGATGGCATAGAAGCCATTTTTTCGAGACTCAGTGAGGAGTAATTTTCCTAGTTGCTGCACCAGCTGCTCGCCTGTAGGTGAGTAAGTCACCTGAGACACCAAAGTAGGAGAGACATTGAACCGTTGCTGGAGTAGATCCCGCAGTTGAGCGAGTTGTTCGGGGGTAGCACGGCTAGCATAAAATGAAAAATCTTGATCAATTTTGCCAACTTTGGCAAAAGTTTCCAGCGAGTCCACAGACAAGGAGAATTCGCCGAAGGGAGGGTAATAAAAACTAATGCGTTCAGCTCCCAATCCGGGAGTAGCAGTCAAAAACGTAGATAGCAAACTTAAACCCAGGTATCTCAAAAACTTTTTCATTAGAAAAACCCACTGTCCAATAACCGGCACTGAACTAAATTTCGGGATCTAGGGGCACACAGACGCGCTCCTCTACTTTGCTTATTGTCCTAAATTATCAAAACATATCGGTAGCAAATTTTTCAGCCAAATAGCATCAGTAGCGCGATAATAGATATAGAGATCATAGAGATCAAAATACTTTATATGCCTCTTTCCTCCTGCGCCTGTTGTGTTGTCGTCCTCAACCAACAACAGGAGCAAAATATCTCCCACCAGAACCAGTGCCAGGATGTAGCAGTTAACCGCACCAAAAGTATGGTTAAAAATTGTACTGTAGTTGAAAATGGTCGAGTTGTCATTAAAGCTTTACAACCTCCACACAATCAGACTTCTGAGTAACTTTTAGGCTTTCATTGCATTTCATCTAAAGGTAAAACATCGTGGAAGCGGTTGTAATCAATGTAGCGATGTCCATTGGGTGTGTGGTAAAAAATATCGACAAATTGATTGTTCCACAAAATTTCATTAGCACCATAGCTATGACGGGCATTGACTACCTGTGCAACCGTTTCATCAATGCCACTTAAAGAGATAATCACCGTAGTATTTGTCTGGGTTAACGATTCTGATGTCATCCCATATAAAGGACTAAACTCATCAATGACATGCATCACTGACCAGCTTAATGTAAAGCTAGGTGTTTGGTTTCTCAGAAGTTTGAGATCGTAAAACCGACGCATAAAGCGCCCTTCTACAGTTACTTCGTCGCGCATTAAGTAGACTCGCATCTGCGCCTCTAAAATTGTATTGCGACGCTGATTAGCAGTGCGAAATATGAGAGTCGGCATTGCATCATGAGGTGTAATTACAGCAACACGGCTAAAAAGCACACGAGCTGTAGGTCGAGAGAATCGAGCAAAGGCTAGTCCCGTCATCACAGCGATTCCCACTAAACCGATCATTGCTTCAATGGTGACAATAATGTTGGCGTAAGTTGTTTTAGGATACATTGCCCCATAGCCGATGGATGCTAAGGTTTGCACGCTAAAGAAAAAGACATCTAAAAAAGAGCCAGGCCGGGCATTGGCAATACAATCTCCCCCGATCAAATAAGCTAGGGCAAATAGAGCATTAATAGTTATATAGAAAGTACAAATCAGGAGCAGAAAGCCAATCCAGGGAATTGTTAACAGCAAATGGTAAGGATCGCGCCAGTAGGAATGCCATACACCCATACCCATAATCTCAAATTTTCCATCTCGAACATGAATCTGAATAGGTGGGATCAGATGCTGTCGTTTCTTCAGTGAAAGTCTCTTCAGTCGAAATTTCATTGCAAGTAGCCAAAAGGACGGCAACTGCTTAGTATTTTGACATTCTCCGGGCTGAAGTTATTAAATCAGCAAAAAAATAGGGTAGGCAATGCCTACCCTACTAATTTATCTGCTAGAAACTTATTTATCAGACTTTGGTGCTTGACCTTGAGAACAACGGTCAAACCACTCCTGGTATTTTTTCTGGTGTGATTCATCTTCAACTGCAATAGTCACTCGTACCTGATTGCAGCCGTGATTTCGCTCTAGTGCGATCGCATTCAACAACAAACTAGCCGTTTTAGGTGAGCTAAATTCGCCACTTACCGTTAAACCACTATCAAAATGTGTAACTTCAAGTCTTTCTACTCCGGCCAAGTCAACGCCGGTAATTTCCCCTTGACCCAAATCGATTTCTGCTAGTTGTTTGTGTTCTGGGCTAATTTGTTCCACAATCAACTTTTCACGCCGGACAGGAACTTCGATCATCCGGGTTTCGATTACTTTCCGAACAATTACCTCACCAACTTTCCGCTTGCTATTTTCAACAACTAGTCGTTCTTCTAGTAGACGAATAATCTGTTCTTCGCTGACCTCTGCTAAATTTACTGGCTCAACTGGGCTATTTATAGTTTGATTATTGGCCAATTGCTCAGTTGAGTTGCTTAGGCGTAGCCCGTCGGAGACATCGCCTGGTTTTCCTGTTTCTGAATATTCAGGCATATATTCGATTTCTGATTTGTTGAAGTCTATGAAAACAGATTTAGTCGGCTTGTCGATTTTTTTTATTCTCTGGCTCTGCAATCGAAATAAAGAAGGATTTTTATCAGTTAACTGTCGGTCATATTCTAGAGTTTGCTGATTCGTTCGGTTCGATATAACTAAGTTTAGTCGGCGATTAGCATCCACAATTAAATCATGAACTACTCCTACTAGCTGACCTTGCCTATCAAATACAGCAAAGTTATTAACTTTCTTCTTCAAATCCGCTATTGAGGTGTTAGTATCATTAGCGTTTGCCTGTCCAATGTTTTTTTTCATCGGTTGGCTATTCATAAGATGCAAAGTGGATCAACTGTTATCTACTTATACTAAGTATCTGAGAGGCTGCACAAATATCAGGCTTGATAAAATAAGAAGTAAAAATCCCCTTGTTCTATACAACCTCACAAGTAATTTGTATTAACTAAATTAAATGTATTGCTCATTCTCAGCGATTACAAGCACAGGTAAAGCTAATTTAACAGCCTCACCTGTACTGTATTAAATTAATTATTAGTCATTAGTTACTCTACTACCTAATGACTATCTTTAGTTAGCGTTCTTCAATGGGAAGATTAGAAGAATTCACATCTAACTCTTCACGACGTACAGTTTCTTGAGTTTCAACTGTTTCTTGATCCACTACTTTTCTAACTCTGACTTCTTCACGCAAAAACGCTTCTTTACGAACATCCGCGGTTTCTTCGTGAATTTCTATTCGAGCAACTTCGCCTTCACGGAAATCTGCTTCGCGTCCAGAAACGGCAGTACCTGCATCTGCTGGAGTGATACGTTCAATCACAACCCGCTCTCTTTCTACTGGTACTGCAACTCGCGCAGTATCAGTTTCAACACGCTTGCCAATGGATACTTCTCCAGTTTTTTGGCGGCGTTTGCTAGCGATCAGCCGTTCTTCATACAATCTCAGGGTTTGATGGTCTTGCTCATTTAACCCAAATAAAGAAGGCTCACCTTCGTAATTATAATTATCACGAGCGGAAGCAGGTGTTGCATCCAACGGTGCTGCTATCGGTGCTGCTAAAGGATCTAATGGTGCTGGCGCTGAAGTATCTAGAGGAAGGGTGTAGTCTGTTGGTTGGCGATATACCCCACGCACCCGTTCTTCATAGTCATAATCAAGGGTTTGGCGTTCGTTGAACTCAGGTAATTGTTCTGCTTGCTCTCTAGTCAAACCAATTGTGTAGACGCGATCGGTGTTGTAGTCGATACGGGCACGACCAATTGGAAGTAATACTTTTTTACCAAAAATCCAGAAGCCTAAGTCAACAACTAAATAGCGAAAATGACCTTCTTCATCAACTAAAATATCGCTAACAGTACCAACTTTTTCGTCATTCCCTTGTGTATAAACCCCAAGCCCATTAATATCTTGACCTTCAATGGTATCCCGATAGTTAGGCTCAAAATCTTCTAATTTGTAGAGTACCATTATTAATTATTTAACCTCTAAAAAAAATCTTTTCATTTCCTAACAACCAGAATAAAATTTTATTTATTTGCTTACCTCCTTCTGCCGAATGAATTATTGCAATAGGTAAATAATCATAAGTTATAGATATTCCTTATTTCTGGCATATATAGCAATCTTAAATCATTCCTGAAATGTTAGAACCCCGACTTCTTTGAAAAGTCGGAGTTCTAGACAATACGGTTCGGTTAAGGTGTTTATTCCTCGAAGATCCCCCCAACCCCCCTTCAAAAGGGGGGCTTATAACCATCTTTTACCCCCCTTTTTGAGGGGGTCGCCGTAGGCGGGGGGATCTTAACCGAACCATATTGGGGTTTTAGATACCGCAAAGTGTCACAAATGATTTAGGATAAGCCTTGATTCTCCCTAAACTAAGGGTATTTTGGATTATCTTGTTGTTTACACTAATTGAAAACTAAAGCTAAGACTTGCCCAATTATTCACATCCCAGATGTATGAGTCGGCTGCTGTACTGCTCATCTCTGTTTGAAGGGCGCTGGCGTTATGCAAGTCTTGCAACAAGGCTTGTGTAACATCTAAGGAATTCAACAATGGGCCAATCGGCCGTTGTTCAGATGCGGAATACTTAGCGGTGTTCAAGGCGGTGAGAGTTCCGCTAAAAGAGACGGGACTAAAAATCAGTTGTTGTTCGCACTCAGAAGCTGGCTCTGAAATCACCCATTGGGAAGCAGCATTAACTTGGGGTAGGGTGAGGGTTTCACCTGGGGCAATGACGACTTCTTTCAAAATGGGCTTAGTGTCCGCAGTGTTTAATTCCTGGGGGGTTTCCCAAGAGTAGAAGGTAACTGCTGTATGATTATTGTTTAATCCCAGCAAGATTAAATATACTGGGCGATCGCTCTGGTTTTCCACTCGATATTGCATTCGACTACCGATAGGCACAATGGGAGTGGAGAGTGATTTTTTAATCGAAGTTTCAGTTTTTAAACCTCGGACTGTTTCGCGTTGCATAACGACGCGAGGCGATATACCACTAATTATTTCTAAAGTTGCCTTGAGAGCCAAGCGGGAAGAGCCTTGATTTTCTGTGAGTCGCCATAATTTGGCTGCTAGCAAGGTTGATAATTTTGGCGCTAACTTTTGCACTGTCAATTTTACTGCTTCTGTGACTTCTCCTGTGGTATTGGGAATTAGTTCGCCACCAAGAGAAAATAAACCATAACGACTAGGAATTTCCTGTAGCTTACCAAATATATAATCAGCAGGTTTTTCTCCTGCTACTACAATGGAAACCCGGGGAAATGCGGCAAAGGCACTTGTGGCATCTACCCGCTCAATTCTTTCCAATCCAGTATCCAAAGCAATTACTAAATTAATATTTCGGGGTAAAACTCGAACTGCTTCTTGGATGAGTTGCCCGATTTGTAGGGAATTTGCACCTTTAATTTGGGAAATATGCGCTTTTGCTGTTAACCCATTCCGCGATCGCAATATTAATTGCTCTGTTGTTTCTAGGGTGAATCGAGAATTAACTCCATAGTATAGCAGCACTTGTGGAGGTAAACCGGCTAACCACAGATTGACTGTTTTGCCGTCTTCTTGAATATCACTCACCGCACCTTCTGCACCGATCGTACCCTCTGGCAGTAGAGACGTTATATCTGAATTTTTCTGACTACTTAATAATGCTGGTTGCTGTTTACTACCCAATTTGGATAGAGAATTTTCTACGTGGGAGAAGGCGACTTGAATTTTGGTGGCTGGGGTGAATTCCCACAAATACTGCGTCAAGGCGTAGGTAAATAATCCCGCACTAAATCCAGAAAATAGCCCTTCCCTTGCTGGCTGCTTTAGTTCTGAGGTAGCTGCTAAAACAATCGGAGTGCTGGATAACTTCTGAGTTTTAAGTTGTTGGAGAAAGTCGAGTTCCCCTGCTGCTAGCTTTGCTCCCGAATCCTGAAGGGTGCGAGTTTTTAATCCTATTACTGTGCTAGGAGCATCATAGCTTGTATCCAATACTGCTGTTACTTGGTCTGTGGAGAGCGATCGCAATAATAGCAGTAGAGTTTCTTCTAATATATAGTTGACTATTTTCTCGTCTTGTGATTCCTGATTCACATTAGCTGTCACCAGAGCATTTTGGATTATATCTGGCGATGTTTCTAATTTAACACGACTGCCATAACCGCTAAAGTGAAAAACGACCACATCACCAGATTTAGCTTGTTTGCCCAGGCGATCTAAAAAAGCCGCCTCAATGAATTCCCTACTAGCTTGTTCCTCAGTTAAGGTTAAAATATCTGACCCTTGAAAACCAAAGCGGTGAATCAAAAGCTCTTTTTGCAGTTCCACATCCGTTAGACAACCATTGAGGGCTGGAATTTTTGGGTACTGGTTAATACCTATCAATAACGCCAACTTGCGCGGACTCGGTTGTGCCAAAGCTTGATAATAGCGATTTCCTAAAGTCAACCACTCAGCTTCAGTTACCCCTAATACCGCGAGTATTGAGCCAATTCTGTGTAAAAATCTGCGCCGTTTCATAGTTAGCTATCAGCCCTAAGCCCATTAGCTAGCAGCTTACAGGGCTGAACTCTGTATTGTAAAGTTACAGTAGATACTGTTTGTTTGTCGATCAAATAATTGTTAATTCATAATTCATAATTTTTGGTAGCTAGTGGGATCTTAATTACGAATTACGAATTACGAATTATGCGGGTACTTCTATCCGCATTGCCCGCGCCAACTCAGCCGCCACCTCTGGACGAGAAAATTCTGGGGGAGGTAACTCACCGCGCCGCAGCATTTCCCGGACTTTTGTTCCCGACAGGTGGATGCGTTCTTCTGGCCTGCTGGGACTGGTTTTAGATGTTGCCATCTGCTTAGTACGCATACAGTAGAAAGCGTGTTCAAATTTCATTGGTACAATGCCCAATTCACTTGGCGCAAATTCATCAAAGATATACTGAGCATCGTAAGTGCCGTAATAGTCACCAACGCCAGCATGATCCCGTCCGACGATAAAGTGAGTACAGCCATAGTTTTTGCGGACTAAAGCATGAAATATAGCCTCACGAGGCCCAGCATAACGCATTGCGGCGGGATTGATTGCCAAAGTTACCCGGTCTAAGGGGTAGTAGTGTTCCAGCAAAATTTCATAGCAACGCATCCGCACATCGGCGGCGATATCATCTTCTTTTGTTGCTCCGACTAATGGGTGCAAAAATAGACCATCAACGATTTCTAAAGCGCACTTTTGAATATATTCGTGGGCGCGATGGATAGGGTTGCGAGTTTGAAAACCAACGATGGTTTTCCAACCCTTGTCTTTAAATAGTTGCCGTGAGGCAGCAGGATCGATTTGATAAGTGGGAAACTGGGGATGAGGTTCGCGCTGTAGCAGCCAAATATCACCCGCCAGATGTACAATACCTTGGTTATAGAGTACCTGTACGCCTGGATGTTTGACATCATCAGTGCGGTAGACTTTTATGGCTTCGCGGGTTTTGTCGTAGTTATATTTTTGGGTGAGTTGCAAAACCGCAATAAATTCACCTCTGGAGTTATCCAGACGGATTAAGTTACCTTCTTGCAACGGCGAAGCTACTTCTTCGCTGACCGATAGTGTAATTGGGATTGACCATACAAGACCGTTAGCTAGTCGCATTTCTGTAACAGTGCGATCGTAGTCTTCCTGGTTCATAAAACCCGTGAGTGGACTAAAAGCACCGATCGCAATCATTTCTACATCAGAAACGGCGCGATCGTCAAGTTGCACTCGCGGCAAAAAGTCAGCTTTTGAGAGAAACTCTGCTCTTTGTTCTGGTGTAGCGATACGGTTAACCAACTGTCCACCGTGGGGGGCTATGGCATCTGGATTGTGACTCAACGTAATCCCCTCTTTGTATTAACTGTTATTGTTTCAGATTATGTACTAACTTATCAAAATGCTGGTACTGAGAAAAAAAAGAGTTTGAGGAATGGAGAAAAATTTTTGCACCTAGCCTCTAACTTATTAGGTTAGGCTAAAGCTAATCCAGCCTCAAGTTTTAGAATAGTTCCTTGATAAGGAAAATGCTTATGACTGCTGTATCCCCCGTTGTTAAACCTGTTAGCCAAATGCGATTAACATCTGGTAGTACAGTAAATATCCAGGATATCAGTTGGGAGGAATTTGAGTCTATTTTGCAAGAACTGGGGGAAAAGCGATCGCTACGAGTTGCTTACAGCAAGTCTACGTTATAAATTATGGTTCCTTTACCCGAACCCGAAAAATCAAAGGACTTAATTTCGGATATTGTCAAAATATTGCTGAAGATCGCCGGGAAAAGTTATAAACCCTTCGGTTTAACCACCTTTAAGCGAGAAAATATAGCCGGGGTAGAACCAGATGCTTGCTTCTACATCCCGAATTATCAAATGAATGATTGGTCATCGCAAATTCGAACTAAACGATCCGCCTCTTGATTTGGCAATTGAAACAGATGTAACATCAAAAACAACTCTTGATGCATACGTTGCGATCGCAGTTCCAGAACTGTGGATTTACGATAGTAAAAAGATAAAGATTTATTTACTCAGGGATGGACATTACATCGAATCTGATAACAGTCCTAACTTTCCAAAAGGATGAAGAAATTTTGGGAAAATACCCGCTATCCCATTGAATACGGTTTCAATATAATATCCAGTAGATATAACTTTATTGGAAATAAGACTAAAGTTAGAGGGCGATGGCAGCAGCAGCAACTTAACCTAATTAAAAAAATTCAATGTCATCCGACTCTGCTACCGGATCGCAGTTTTGAGGAGTATCTGTATCTGGAAAACCCCACGAACTTAAGACCAGCAGACCCGCTCCATCGTTCTTAACTTGCTGCAAAGCATTGGGAAGCACGTGTAAGATTTGAGCTACATCTGCGTCAGCATCACGGTCGAAGTCTGAGCCAGGGGGACCACCGTAGTCTAAAGTACACTTCGCTTTAGTAGAATAGCTTTGCCAGTCAACATCTAGCGTGTGTGAGACTAATTCTAAAGCACTAGCTACCTCTTGCGGATGGAGCAACATATTTCCCAAATAACCGGGTAGTTGAGCAAACCGTTTGCGATCTATGCCCGTCATTAGCACGACAGTGGGCAAGACTCGTGATTGTAAAGCTAATTCAACTAGGCGCTCATCGGACTCCCAGTCAGGTTTCTCTATCAGAATTTTGAATGCCAGTTCGTGAAACGGGCGATAAAAAAGCCGCTCACCTAGTTCCGCACCAGCCAGCACACCCGCGACTGCTTCAGCATATTTTGGCGTGACAGGCAATGCCACGGGGCGCAAAAGAAACGGTTGAACTTCAGGCAAACTGCCTACTCCCACTACTGCTCTATCAAACTCAGACTTAATCTCAGTCCAATCAGACTCTTCAACCTTGAAAAACCACCAAACACCCTCAACTCCCATAAAATGCTTGTATGAGCAATGCTATGTATAGCCAACTGTAAACAGTAAAACCTGAAAAGGATCAGTGATTAGCTCTTTTTCTGGCATTATTATCCAATTTAAACACAAAAATACCTATCCAAAACTCAGGGCAGCTTTTGCCTATCTGAAGTTTACAGGAGGGGCAATTTTAGCTTCTACCGAAACCGGGGTGAGATTCAACTAAACTGCTCAATAATTCCGCCACCTAAGACTTTCTCACCGTCGTACCACACCGCCGCTTGTCCAGGGGTGATGCTGAATTGGGGTTCATCAAACACCAAACGCACACGGGAGTTTTCCAACGGAATCACCGTTACTGGTGTAGGGGTTGAACGATAGCGAATTTGCACTTCGGCATGAATTGGGGTGGATGGTTCAGCAATGGAAACCCAATTTACCCTTCCGACTGTGCATTCTGGTTGAGTTACCTTAGTGCGATCGCCTACTACTACTTTATTATTTTCCGCATCTAATTCAATCACATACAATGGTTCAGCAGCCGCAATCCCCAAGCCTTTGCGCTGGCCAATGGTGTAGTGATGGACACCATCATGCTGTCCCAAAACTTTGCCTGTGACATCGACAATATCGCCTGTTTTGGGAGCTAAATATTTATCCAAAAATGCCCGCATGGAACCGTTACTTTCCACTAAGCATAAGTCTTGACTTTCTGGCTTATCAGCAGTTTTCAGTCCGTATTCAGTTGCAATCCGGCGCGTATCAGTTTTTTCTAGTTCGCCCAGAGGGAATATAGTTGCTGCAAGTAAATCTTGAGACAAATCATAGAGGAAGTATGACTGGTCTTTATTGCGGTCAACAGCCCTTAATAACTGGTAACGTCCAGTTGCTTCGTCATAGCTAATTCGCGCATAATGACCGGTGGCAATGCGATCGCACCCCAATTGTTCATGGGCATACTGCACCATTGGCCCAAACTTAACCGTTTTATTACACTGGGAGCAAGGCAAAGGCGTGATTCCAGCACTGTAACCAGTCACCAGGTAATCGACAATATGGGTTTGAAAGACATCCCGAATATCCACAACTTCATGGGGAACGCCCAATTGTTCACACAGATCAGCCGCGTCGATCATACCTTCAGAGCAACATTGACCTTTGCCTTTCATTAGCCAAAGAGTCAAACCAATCACTTCATAGCCCTGATGGTGCAGGATAGCTGCGGCGGTGGAACTGTCAACGCCACCAGAAAGACCAACGACGACTTTTTTCATACAAAACACGACACGATAGCTGCGTGGTTGTCCAATTGTAGCACACACTCTTCAAAGCCTTGCTACCAAAGCACTTCAGTTTTTAAGCGACTGAAGTAGGTGAGGAGTAGCCCGTCGTAGACATCGCTGTTTACTCCCCTATAACCGAATGGCACTAAGTTAAGCTGAAGAGTATGCAGCGTAAAGATTGCAGAGGGGCAGGGGGCAAGGGTGCAGAGGGAAATTTCTAAATATCCGAACGCAATACCTAAAACTTCTCCCCTGCTCCCCTGCTCCCCTGCTCCCCTGCTCCTCTGCTCCCCTGCTCCTCTGCTCCTCTGCTCCTCTGCTCCCCTGCTCCCCTGTCCCCTGCTCCCCTGCTCCTCTGCACCCAAGAGCCTCAACGATTTTCCCTTTACAAGCGTCCCATTCCCCTGTAACCCTTATCTAAGATTAGTTGCAGATGTATTTTTTGCCACGCAGATGAGCTAACTTTACGTTAACGCTATATAGTTGCTACAACGGTAAACTAAATAGTTTCTGATGGAAATTACCTAAAAATACTTTGACTATCTAACTACTATGTCGAGAGGAATACCAAGTCAATTTATCCCATTTAAGATGCTACGCCGAAGTTCTGATGGTTGGAAGCTCACTATCAGACTTATCCCTTTATTAGTAGGAGGATGGTTAGTGCTGATTACTGACTCTACCCCAGCACAAGCACAAATCTACAACAACGTGCTACTGGCTCAATCAGGTGAAGCCTTACCGGCACCGCCAATTCCCCTTGGTCAACAGCCATCACCACAGTTACAACCATTACCAAACAATCAATTTGAGCAGAATTTTCAGTCACCCCAACCATTACCAAACAATCAGCTTGAACAAAATTTTCAGCCACCCCAACCATTACCAAACAATCAGCTTGAACAAAATTTTCAGCCCCCCCAACCTACACAGTTTAGTCAATATAATCAGAATTTTGAGCGCTACTTAGTTTACGTAGATGGTAGTGATTTCCAGACGCTACAAGCAATCCGTCAGATTGAACCAAGTGCTTACATTCGCCAGTACCAAGGAAGGAATGTAATTCAGTCAGGTGTTTTTAACAGAGTATCTAACGCTCAACAACGGGTGAGTGAGTTACAGTCACGAGGGATATATAGCGCCCGGATTATCAGCTTTGCTAATGGACAGGAAATAGAGGCAGGTAATAGAAACTTTGTAGGCGATCGCAGTAATATAAATCCTCCCAAGCAAGTCTCTAGATATTATGTCGTCATTCCCACCACTCAAGAACAGTTACCTGCGATCGCAGCACAAATTAGGCAGAATCTAGCCCGATTTAGTCAAGATTTAGGACGATCTGGTGCAGTCCTCGAAAGGACGCAACCCCGAGGCCCACACGTAGCAGTCGGGCCTTTCTCCGATCGATTCCAAGCTGAGGAATGGAATAAATATCTGCGAAATATAGGCTACCGGAATGCCAGGGTTTACTATGGCAAATAAAGAAGTCTATCAATTTTAGATTTTGAAAAAAAGTCTAAAGTCTAAAATTGATCGTAAGTAAAAGCTATTGGGCGATCGCACCTGGAGAGGTCTTTTGTCTCCATAATATAGATACAGGGCGTGTGATAATTAGAGGTTTTTATGTCCCTAACGCTTGAAGACTTTGAAAAAATGCAGCAACAGCACCCTGACTATCGCATGGAACTAGTTAAGGGTAATATTATTGTCATGAGTCCATCAGGATACGAATCAGATGAAGTCGCAGCAGCGATGATTTCCCAGTTACATAGCTGGGTTAGACCGCGCAAACTGGGACGAACAGCAGCTTCTAGCGCTGGTTTCAGATTGCCAAATTCAGATTTACGCGCACCAGATGCTTCATTTGTTTTAGCCGAACGCTTGCGTCGCAGTCCTAAGTCTTTTGCTCAGTTGGCTCCCGATTTGACTGTAGAGGTGAAATCCCCTACTGATAATTTAGAGGATTTGAGAGCCAAGATTCAAGAATTTCTGAGTTTGGGAACTAAAGTAGGAATTTTGCTCAATCCAGATGAACGGATTGTTGAAGTTTACAACCTTGGACAAGAAGCAATAATACTTCGTGATGGCGATATTTTAACAGTTCCCGATTTGCTACCAGGATGGGAAGTACCAATTGCCGATTTGTGGCCTTTAGAGTTTGACTAGGATAATTCGTAATTCGTAATTCGTAATTCGTAATTATCGGAAGTACGATTTTAGATATTTTAAATGGGTGGTTTATTTGTATCTTGCTGTAATATAATTTTTTGGGTTGCTATGTAATTATTTAAC
>NZ_JBALDK010000267.1:0-6691 GCF_036917455.1 Nostoc sp.
AGCAACTTACATTTGAGCAGGTAATTTCTGTTTCCTCTTATAACTTTATTTTAGAAGCCCTTTTCTATGCAGCTTCATATTAAATTGGTATTAGTCGATATTGCTTTAGAAACTTGGCTCAAAAAGCTTTAAGTAAAACTACACTGACGCGATTGATAAGTTTTCTACATAACTTATATTATTACAAATTATTACAAATAATGTCTTATATTAATATTTGCAGCCCTCCTTGCAGATATCTATATATTTGTTTAGCGGGGAATTCTATTCACCGGAATAATTCAACCCATGAGTCAGATAGTCTGGATCGCAAGACACGCCAACCGCCTCGATTTCGTAAACCCTGATTGGTTTCTCACAGCCGAACGACGCTACGATCCGCCCTTATCTGATGATGGCATGGTGCAGGCACAACATTTAGCGAAACGATTGAAAAAAGAAAAGATTTCCCATATTTTTGCTTCGCCTTTTCTGCGAACCGTACAAACAGCAAACGCAGTTGCAGAAGTGCTTAACTTGCCAATTAAATTGGAAACAGGTTTGAGTGAATGGCTAAATCCAGCTTGGATGACGGAAGAACCCGAAAGACTCTCAACTCCAGCATTAGCAAAGTTATTCCCTAGAATTGACACCAGCTACACTTCGCGCATCGCCGCTAAATATCCTGAAACTCGCGAAAAAGTGCGAGAACGTTCTGGGCAAACTGCAAGATGTTTAGCTACTGAGTTCTTACCAGAACATATTCTGCTAGTGGCGCATGGTGCATCTGTGTTGGGGGGAGCAATGGGGCTAGTAGGGGAAATTGCCAAAACAGAAGTTAAAGCTTCTTTATGTTCGTTGGTAAAAGTGGTACGCGAAGATCCAGAATGGTTATTGGAACTAAAGGGAGATACTTCCCATTTAACCCACATAGAGGAAGTGATTCGATTTGCTTAAACCTCTGATAGATATTTGTGTTCATGGCTTCTGCTACTTTGGGTATATCCCACAAATTAAGTAATTAATCCCCGAATAAGTTCTATGACATTGTTACTAGCAGGAGACATCGGCGGTACGAAAACTATTCTGCGATTGGTTGAAACATCAGATTCACCAGCTTTGCATCCTATCTATCAGGAAAGTTACCACAGTGCTGATTTTCCCGATTTAGTACCCATAGTGCAGAAGTTTTTGGTGAAAGCTAATACACCAATACCAGAAAAGGCTTGTTTTGCGATCGCCGGCCCCATTGTCAAAAATACTGCCAAGCTGACCAATTTAGCCTGGTTTTTGGATACCGAACGTCTACAAGAAGAATTGGGTATCCCGCATATTTCTTTGATTAACGACTTCGCCGCCATTGGCTATGGCATTTCAGGTTTACAAGAACAAGACTTGCTGATATTGCAAGTTGGCAAATCTCAACCTGAAGCCCCCATTGGGATTATTGGTGCTGGTACTGGCTTAGGACAAGGATTTTTAATTAAACAGGGAAGCGACTATCAAGTTTTTCCCTCAGAAGGTGGACACGCCGACTTCGCCCCTCGGAACGAAATCGAGTTTCAACTGTTGAAATACCTGCTGGGTAAACATGATATCCAGCGCCTTTCTGTGGAACGGGTAGTTTCTGGAATGGGGATTGTGGCAATTTATCAATTTTTGCGCGATCGCAAATTTGCCACAGAATCACCAGATATTGCCCAAGTCGTCAGAACTTGGGAACAAGAAGCCGGACAAGAAGAGAAAAGTGTCGATCCCGGTGCTGTCATTGGTACAGCCGCATTAGAAGGACGCGATCGCCTTTCCGAACAAACCTTGCAATTATTTATAGAGGCTTATGGTGCAGAAGCCGGCAATCTTGCCCTTAAACTCCTACCTTATGGTGGCTTATACATCGCTGGTGGGATTGCGCCCAAAATTCTGCCTTTAATCCAAAATAACGGTTTCTTATTAAACTTCACCCAAAAAGGCAGGATGCGCCGCCTCCTCGAAGAGATCCCCGTGTACATTATCCTCAACCCGCAAGTGGGGCTAATAGGTGCTGCTTTATGTGCTGCTAGGTTATAACAGCTAGCATCATCACTGAGATTGGTATCTCAAAAGGTAAAACTTATGACAGTTAAAAGTCTGTTACCATTAATCGCCGCCACCCTTATCTGTGGTGGTTCTGTTCTCGTGGAAGCGCGTCAACCTAAACCTCCGGCTGTTGTTAAACCAACCATCTCTAAAACCGTGCAGCCACAATGGAAAGTATACACGGCTCCAGATGGGCGCTTTACTATTTTGATGCCGGGAAGACCCAACAGAAATACCGAATACCAAAAAACTTACATGGGGGAAATTACCTTAGAAATATTTGCCGCACAACCGCCAAAACAGGAAGTAGCATACATAGTTGCTTACAATGATTTTCCTTATAGTTATGGTCAAATAACTGACCCCCAAGCTGTACTTAATAATGCCAGGGATATGGCTTTAAAGACTACCAAAAGCAATTTAATTAGTCAACGAAATATTCGTAGTTATAATAATCATCCTGGTAAAGAAATTAAGTACATCAATACTGGAGGGAAAATCACTATAAATAGAATGTATATTGCCCAAGGAAGACTATATCAAGTAATGGCAATAACTACAAAAAAACAGCAAAAGACATTAGCTAAAACTATTACTGGGTATTTAAATTCCTTCAATGTAGTTTTGAAAAACTGAAATGACTTAATCTAAATATCTCTTTAATTTAACTACGCAAAACCTACAAATAAAAAGATACCCGACTTCTTGAAGAAGTTGAGGGTCTGGGATGATCGCTGGAAAGGAAATTAAAATACCTCTTGCAAAAATCCTTGAATCACCCCTCCCCAACACATCAGGGAGGGCGCAATATTTCAAGTTTCCCCCCAATATATCGGGGGGATTAAGGGGGGTCTATTCGACTTATGCAAGAGGTCTAAACTATAGGAATCCGGTTTTATTTGGAGAAAATATCCGTAGGATGTGTTAGCACGGAGAGTACGGCGGGAAACCCACCTACAGCGCTGGATTCACCGCAACGCACTGGCTCCTCTACAACACCTAATTTCGTTCAAAAATCAAATAGTAATCTTATATGTTACTCACTAGTCGCTAAAGTCACCCATTCAGGTGAAGACATACACAAATATTAATACATAGGATAAAGGAATATTAAGTAACTATGAAGCTTAATTATGCGTCTAGTTATTAGTTTAGTAATAAAAATTTAATCTCAAAGTACCAACTCCGTATTCTGCACTTACCCTTTAACTAAAAGGTACTGCTACCCAACAATATTTACAGGCTTCTATATAATATGGCTACTCACATAGAAATTCCAGTTATTGGCAAAGTTAAGTATCCATTACGCTGGCTAATTGGGGTGATAGCAGGCGGTGCTTTGCTTGTGGGTACTGTGACAACTTACACTCTGGTGAATCAAGGGACAAATAAAGAAGACATTGCCCAGTTAACAGTGCCAGTGGCAGCGCAAAACGTTACTTTGCGGATTACAGCTAGTGGCAAAGTCGTGCCAGTTCAAAGCGTAAATATTAGTCCGAAGAACCCTGGAGTTTTATCGCAATTATATGTCGAACAAGGCGATCGCATTCAACAAGGGCAAATTCTCGCCCGTATGGATAGTGCGAGTATTGAGGCTCAAAGGAGTCAGTACCGTGCTAACTTAGCCCAAAGTCAAGCACAATTAGCCCAAGCCCTTGCTGGTAGTCGTCCTCAAGAAATAGCTCAAGCAAAGGCACGGTTAGCACAGGCTCAAGCCCAGCTAGCCGCAGCGAGAGCCGGTAATCGTCCCCAAGAGATTGCTCAATCTCAATCCCAAGTGGATGCGGCTCAAGCAAAGGTGATTTATACCAGTGAACAGGTAAAGCGTTACCAATATCTATATAAAGAGGGAGCAGAAAACAAACAATTACTCGATCAAGCTATCAGCGAAGACAAAAGTGCTAAAGCCAGTTTAGAAGAAATTAAAAAACGATTGTCGTTAGTCCAAAGTGGCACTCGGACTGAAGAAATCGACCAACGCCAAGCTGCTGTGAATGAAGCACGGGCTGCATTGGTACTCTTGCAAGATGGCACTCGAACTGAAGAAATTGCCCAGCGCCAAGCGGCTGTTGCCAGCGCTGAAGCTCAATTGAAGGGTGTGCAAGTGCAGTTGGAAGATACAATTATTCGCGCTCCCCTTTCGGGGATTGTGACGCAAAAGTATGCCGAACCTGGGGCCTTTGTGACACCCACAACTTCTGCTTCTACGAGTGCGTCGGCAACTTCTAGTTCAATTGTCGCTGTAGCACGCGGTTTAGAAGTATTAGCCCAAGTTCCCGAAGCCGATATTGGCAGAATTAAACAAAGGCAGCAGGTGGAAATTGTTGCTGATGCTTATCCCGATCAAATTTTTAAAGGTCATGTGCGCCTGATTGCTCCAGAAGCAGTGGTGGAACAAGGTGTGACATCCTTCCAGGTGCGGGTTGCTCTTGATACTGGCATAGATAAACTGCGTTCTGGCTTAAATGTGGATCTGACTTTTTTAGGCGATCGCGTTAATAATGCCTTAGTGTTGCCAACGGTGTCAATCGTCACTGAAAAGGGCAAAACTGGCGTACTCGTACCAGATGCAAAGAATAAACCCCAGTTCCGCGAAATTACAGTTGGGGCACAAATTCAAGACCAAACTCAGATTTTAGAGGGAGTTAAACAAGGCGATCGCATTTTTGTTAATCCACCCAAAGACTACAAAATTGACAAGGCAAAAGAAAAGAGTAATTCGTAATTATTAAGACATGAATTTTTTAGAAAGTGTCCAAATGGCGGGGAAAACCCTGTTATCAAATAAGTTGCGTAGCGCCCTCACTATGTTGGGTATAGTTATTGGTAACGCCTCAGTGATTGCCATGATTGGTATTGGTGAAGGTGGGCAGAAGTACGTTAATAAACAGCTGGAATCATTAGGGCCAAATGTGCTATTCGTGCTACCAGGCAATCGAGAAACTCAGCGTATCTCCTTTGAAGTGCCAAAAACTCTGGTGTTACAAGATGCGGAAGCGATCGCCTCTCAAGTACCAACAGTAGTAGGAGTTGCACCAGAGTTAAATACCAGACAGGTAGTTGTATTCCGCAATAGAAACACCGATGTCAACATCATTGGCACAACTCCCAGCTTTCTATCGGTGCGGGATTTTGAAACTGCTAAAGGCAGGTTTTTCTCTGAAGTAGATATCAAGCGAAACAACCAAGTTGTTGTGCTGGGTGGAGACTTGGCAGAAAAACTATTCGGTAATAGTAACGCGATCGGTCAGCAATTACGAGTTGGAAATACCAGCTTTCAAGTGATTGGGACGTTAATAGCCAAAGGTTCCAGCGTCGGAGCAGATTATGATAATGCTGCTTTAATACCAATCACAACCTCAGCAAACCGACTTGTAGGAAAGAATTCTCCTTATGGTATTTCTTTAGATTACCTCGTTGCAGCCGCTCGTGATTCTGAGAGCGTGGATGCAGCAGAGTTTCAAATTACTAATTTGCTGCGCCTACGGCACAAAATTAATGGTGAAGATGATTTTACTCTTCGCTCTCAAAAGGATGCCTTGCAAACTGTTGGTCAAATTACAGGTGCATTGACAATTATGCTAGCAGCGATCGCCGGGATATCCCTGTTTGTCGGCGGCATTGGCATTATGAATATTATGCTAGTCTCCGTCACCGAACGCACCCAAGAAATCGGATTGCGAAAAGCCATCGGCGCAACTGAGCAAGATATTTTGCTACAGTTCATCATTGAGGCAGTGATAGTTTCGGCAGCTGGCGGATTAGTTGGTACTGCGGTTGGTATCAGTGGCATCCTATTAGTGGGAGCTTTGACTCCTTTAGAAGCGAGTCTTTCTCCTGTAGCAATTACTATGGCAGTTGGTGTTTCTGGGGGGATTGGCTTATTCTTTGGCGTTGTTCCTGCACGTCGTGCTGCTAAACTCGACCCCATTGTGGCTTTGAGAAGTGCTTAGTAATGGCGATCGTTTCTTCTTCCTGATTCGATTGAGTCAGGGAGATAGTCGCTAGGTAATTCAATAAATCACTTAGACCCGCGACTGATTGAAGATCACCAACTGTTTCAATTTTGTGGGGGTTTTAAACCCATTTATTCATCCGCCACTCGTACAGAATTCATACTGAATTCTGACTTCTGATTCCTTAATTCTGTTTTGATAACTAAGTGAATATCCAATCAGAATAGCATTTGTAGCGATAGCTAATACAGTTGTAGAGATAAATCAAAAACTCGCTACACCTGTCAAATTATATCCTTAGCTGAATACATCAATAATTGCCGAAAGAGTTCACTAAAATAGTTATTGCGGCAATTACATACTTGCCAGTTAAACAGACCTAAGAATAATAGTATATTAGCGGGTTACAATGCAGCTTTAGTAGTAGTAGCATGGAAAAAATGTATGTTATTTGTTACTACTGACCAGTGATAAAATGCCCTGCCGTTGATGAAAGCCTCCTATACCGTAAGCGCCAAAAATACAGTTATATAGCTAAAATATTTTTGCTCCGTTGAGTCAGGATGGTTTTGGCGGTTTCTACGCCAGGGCAAACGCATCTAAAGTACTCTTGATCACGACCAAGATTAAGACCCAACGAAAAATCAGTATTTCTGGCTTGATTTATTTTCCAAGGCTCA